>NZ_CAWVHE010000013.1:0-611916 GCF_963929015.1 uncultured Merdimonas sp. | reverse complement strand
CACTAGATCGCGTGTTGGAGCTGCCTTCCCGGATCTATCTTTTTCAGGGGCTTCCCAAACAGGAAAAGATGGAGCTGATCGTACAGAAAGCGGTGGAGCTTGGCGTCTGCCAGGTAATCCCGGTGGAGATGAAGCGCTGTGTGGTGAAGCTGGACTTAAGGAAAGCGGCCAAAAAAGTGCAGCGGTGGCAGCAGATTGCCGAAAGCGCGGCAAAGCAGGCGGGAAGAGGCTATATTCCCAGGATCCGGGAGGTAATGTCTTTTGAAGAAGCGCTGGAGTTGGCAGGGGAGCTGGACGTGCGTCTGATCCCCTATGAGCTGGCGAAAGCGATGGATCATACCCGTTCTGTGATCGGCAAGATCCGCCCCGGGGAATCCATCGGGATCTTTATCGGCCCGGAAGGCGGATTTGAAAAAGAGGAAGTGGAAAGAGCCAGACAGGCAGGCGCCCTTCCTGTTACCCTGGGAAAGAGGATCCTTCGTACAGAGACGGCGGGGATGGCGGTGCTTTCGATCCTGATGTACCACCTGGAGCCTTAGCGCAGACGGCAGGGGTCATACATATATTGATAATGACAAAATGATTGTTCAGGAAGTGAAATCATGAAAGAAATATATCTGGATAATTCTGCAACCACAATGGCGTACCGGAAGTCGGGGATCTGGTCCGCAAGGTGATGTGCGAGGACTATGGGAACCCGTCTTCCATGCATGCGAAAGGCGTGGCTGCAGAACGCTATGTAAAAGAAGCAAAGAGAGGCTTGCAAAGCTTTTGAAAGTACAGGAAAAGGAGATCTTTTTCACCTCCGGAGGAACGGAAAGCGATAATCTTGCCCTGATGGGTACGGCCAGGGCGCATAGACGCCGGGGGAATCATCTGATCACGACCGGTATTGAACATCCGGCGATCCTGAATACCATGCGCCATCTGGAAGAAGAGGGGTTTCGCGTAACCTTCCTCCCTGTGGACCGCTACGGGCGGGCCAGTCTGGAGGCGCTTAGAGAGGCGCTCTGCCCGGAGACGATCCTGGTGTCCATGATGTATGTCAACAATGAAGTGGGATCTGTGCAGCCTGTGCAGGAAGCGGCCGCCCTTGTCAAGGCCTTTGATCAGAAGATCCTGTTTCATGTGGACGCGGTCCAGGGATTTGGAAAATACCGGATCTATCCCAAACGGCTGAAGGTGGATCTTTATCCTTAAGCGGCCATAAGATCCACGGACCCAAGGGGATCGGAGCTTTGTACATTGACGAACATGTGAAGATCGAGCCCATCGTGTTTGGCGGAGAGCAGCAGAGAAATATCCGTTCCGGTACGGAGAATGTACCCGGGATCGCAGGTCTTGGACTGGCGGCTCAAATGATCTACCAGGATCTGGATGGAAGGTTGCAAGGATGCGGGAGTTGAAAACCCGGTTTATCGAGGGGGTTCAGGAGATCCCGGATACTGCGGTCCACGGTCTGTATGATGAGACCAGCGCGCCACACATTGTCAGTGTCGGGTTTGCAGGCATCCGCAGCGAGGTGCTGCTCCATGCCCTGGAAGAGAAAGGCATCTACGTGTCCAGTGGATCGGCCTGCGCCTCCAATCATCCGCAGATCAGCGGTGTATTAAAGGGGATCGGCGCAGGGCAGCAGTTTCTGGACGCAACTTTGCGGTTCAGCCTGTCAGAATTTACCACAGAAGAAGAGATTGACGAGACGCTGAAGGCGCTGTACAATATAGTGCCAATGCTTCGCAGATATACCAGAAAATAGAAAGATGAGACGAAGGAGATTCGCAGACGATGAGATTTCATACATTTTTGTTAAAATACGGAGAGATCGGGATTAAGGGAAAAAACCGGTATCTGTTTGAGGACGCGCTGGTGCGCCAGGTGCGCCGCGCGCTGAAAGATGTGGACGGGGAGTTTTCGGTGTACAAATCTCAGGCCCGCATTTATGTGGACTGTGAGGGGGAGTATGACTACGAAGAAACCGTAGAGCATTTGCAGAGAGTTTTTGGCTTGGTGGGGATCTGTCCGGTGGTGCGGCTGGAAGACCAGGGATTTGAACAGCTGAAAAAGGATGTGGTGGCTTATATGGATGAGATGTATCCGGATAAGCATCTGACTTTTAAAGTAGAGTCCAGAAGGGCGAAAAAGTCTTATCCCATGAACTCTATGGAAATCAGCAGAGATCTGGGCGAGGCTATTCTGGAGGCGTTCCCGGACATTCGCGTTGATGTGCATCATCCGGATGTACAGGTCAACATCGAAGTCCGCCATGAGATTTATGTCTACTCTTTGATCCTTCCGGGAGCGGGCGGCATGCCGGTGGGCACCAACGGAAAAGCGATGCTTCTTTTATCCGGCGGCATCGACAGCCCGGTGGCCGGCTATATGATCTCCAAACGCGGGGTGGGGCTGTCGGCGACTTATTTTCATGCGCCGCCGTATACCAGCGAGCGGGCAAAGCAAAAGGTGGTGGATCTGGCAAAGATCGTATCCAGATATGCAGGACCCATCCGGCTTCATGTAGTGAACTTTACGGAGATCCAGCTGTATATCTATGATCAGTGTCCTCACGATGAGCTGACCATTATCATGCGCCGGTACATGATGCGGATCGCAGAGCATTTTGCAAAAGAAGACGGTTGTCTGGGACTGATCACAGGGGAGAGCATCGGACAGGTGGCAAGTCAGACTATGCAGAGTCTTGCGGCCACCAATGATGTATGTACCATGCCGGTCTACCGTCCTCTGATCGGATATGACAAGCAGGAGATCGTGAATGTATCCGAAAAGATCGGCACGTTTGAGACATCCATCCAGCCCTATGAAGATTGCTGCACCATTTTTGTAGCAAAGCACCCGGTGACGAAGCCCAATGTAGAGGTGATCCGCCGCTCGGAAGAAAGGCTTGCCGAAAAAATCGAGGAACTGGTGCAGGAGGCCATCGCTTCGGAGGAAGTGCTGGAAGTAGAAGAATAGAGGGAAACAGCAAAAGTACAAAACGTACAAAAAAGGTCAGGCCCGGTTCCGGGCCTGACCTGTGATATCATGTCAGAGATATCGGATTATTTCTCTTCGCAGATAAAAGGAGCGATCACATCCATGACAGCCTCAACTTCCGCTGCATTATCGGAGTGGATGTTCAGGTCGATGGGCTGCCCCAGATCCAGGCTGAAGATTCCCATGATGGATTTGGCGTCGATCACATATCTTCCGGATACCAGGTCAAAGTCATAGTCGAATTTTGTGATCGCATTTACAAAGGATTTTACTTTTTCAATCGTATTTAAAGAAACTTTTACGGTTTTCATTTGAGATTCCTCCTTGTTGTTTTCTTTTCATATTTATCTTAAGAGTGTGGAAAAGAAAAGTCAAGGAAGATTTTGGTTAAATAAATGTTCGCAGGAAAGGATTGTTTCATGAAAAAAACAGCAGCGCTTCACAATCTGGGATGCAAGGTGAATGCTTATGAGACAGAGGCCATGCAGGAGCTTCTGGAAAATGCAGGCTATGAGATCGTTCCATTTCAGGAAAAAGCAGATGTATATATTATCAACACCTGTACGGTGACCAATATGGCGGACCGCAAGTCCAGGCAGATGCTCCACCGGGCCAGAAAGCTGAACCCGGACGCCATCGTGGCGGCCTGCGGATGTTATGTCCAGGAAAAACCGGATGAGGCAGCCGCGTGTGTGGATATTGTGATCGGCAATAACCGTAAAAAGGAGATTGTTTCGATCCTGGAAGCGTACGAAAAGAGCCGGGAAGGGAGAGCCTTAAGGGTTCCAGGGAGCCGGTAAAGGAGCTGGCAGACATCGGGCATGCCAGGGAATATGAAGAACTAAGCCTGTCCCGGACGGCGGAACATACCCGGGCTTATATCAAGGTGCAGGACGGATGCAATCAGTTCTGTTCGTACTGCATCATTCCCTATGCCAGAGGCAGGGTCAGGAGCAGGAAGAAGGATCAGGTACTGGAAGAAGTAAACCGGCTTGCGGCAAGCGGGTATCAGGAAGTGGTGCTGACCGGCATCCACTTAAGTTCTTACGGTATTGACACAGGAGAGGATCTGCTGTCCTTGATCCTGGCGGTCCATGAAGTGGAAGGGATCCGGAGGATCCGTCTGGGCTCTCTGGAACCCAGGATCATCACAGAAGAATTTGTACGGACGATTTCCGGTCTTCCGAAAATGTGCCCGCATTTTCATCTTTCCCTTCAGAGTGGATGTACGGAGACGCTAAGACGGATGAACCGGCGGTATACGGCGGAAGAATATTATGAAAAGTGCGTACTTCTTAGGAAATATTTCCGGGATCCTGCGCTGACCACGGATGTGATCGTGGGCTTCCCCGGAGAGACAGAGGAAGAGTTTGAGGCGTCCAGAGCATTTGTGGACCGGGTGGATTTTTATGAGACCCATATCTTCAAGTATTCCAGACGGGAAGGGACCAAAGCGGCCGCCATGCCCGATCAGGTGCCAGAGCCTCTGAAAACGGAAAGAAGCGCTCTTATGCTGGAGCTTAGCAGGAGAAAGCAGGCAGACTATGAGAAAAAACTACTCGGCGCCACGAAGGAGGTGCTGATCGAGGAGGAGGTTCTAAGAGACGGAAAGATCTGGCAGGTGGGACATACCAGGGAATATGTAAAAGTCGGGATCCAGACAGAGGAAAACCTGGTCAACCGCCTGATTGAGATAGAAATAGAGAATCCTTTTCAAATAATTCATTGAATTTTGGAAAAGATTCATGTAGAATAGGGTTGAAGTATGATTGGAGGACGTGAGTATATGAAAGATTTAAGCAGCACCCAGTTTTTTCAGGTAGAAAGCGGTCCACAGATTCAGGCAAAAGATATTCTTGAGATTGTGTACAAGGCTTTAAGAGAAAAAGGGTATAACCCGGTTAATCAGATGGTCGGATATATTATGTCAGGGGACCCCACCTACATCACCAGCCATAACGGCGCCAGAAGCCTGATCATGAAGATGGAGAGGGACGAACTGGTAGAAGAGATGCTTAAGACGTATATCAGACACAATGGCTGGGAAGAATAAGCAATGAGAATCATGGGATTGGATTACGGTTCTAAAACCGTAGGCGTTGCAGTCAGTGATCCGCTGAAGATCACTGCCCAGGCTGTGGAGACGATTACCAGGAAAGAAGAAAATAAGCTTCGGAAGACCTGCGCGCGCATCGAGGAGCTGGTAAAAGAGTACCAGGTGGAGCAGATCGTGCTGGGGTTTCCCAGGCATATGAATAACGATATCGGGGAACGGGCGGAAAAATCTTTGGAATTTGGTCAGATGCTTGAAAGGCGGACCGGCCTTAAGGTCGTGATGTGGGACGAGCGTCTGACTACAGTGGAAGCAGAACGGACGTTGATGGAAAATAAAGTGAGACGTGAGAACCGCAAGAAATATATTGATCAGATTGCGGCTGTTTTTATATTGCAGGGATATCTGGACTCGCTCGCCCACCGGAAGGATTTCGAAGGGTAGAGGATCTATGGAAAAAATCAAATTCATGTCTGAAGACATGCAGGAACTTGAGTTTTTTGTGCTGGAACAGACAACCGTAAATGGCGTGGACTACATTTTGGTGACGGATTCTGAGAAGGATGACGCAGAGTGCTATATGCTGAAGGAGACGGGAGACGGCCTGGAGGATGACAGTTTTTATGAGTTTGTGGAAGACGAAGAAGAGCTGTTTGCTGTATCAAAGGTGTTTGAAGAACTCCTGGAAGACGTAGAGATTGAAAGGTAAGGCACGAATGTCTATCAGTAAAGAAACATTCAAAGAAATGCTGAGAAAAAAAGGATTAAAAGTGACCGATCAGAGGTTGCTTGTTTTAGAGACCCTGGCAGATCATCGCGATAAACACATGACCTGTGAGGATATCTATGAAATGGTGAAGGCGGAATGCCCGGGGATCGGGCTTGCCACCATTTACCGGACGGTGCAGTTGTTGCTGGAAATGCAATTGGTGGACAGGATCAGCCTGGATGACGGATGCGTGCGCTATGAAATCGGAGAAGCAGCGGGAGACGAAGGAAAGCATCACCATCATCATCTGATCTGTAAGACTTGTGGAAAAATACTTCCGTTTCATGACGATCTTCTGGATGAGCTGGAGGGTCGGATCGAGGAAGAGACCGGTTTCCATGTGTTAGACCACGAATTAAAGTTCTATGGACAATGCCGGGAGTGCCAGAAAAAGGAAAACAGTACGGAGCAACACATGGAGGTGTAAATTTGAAAAAAGAAAACAATGGAAAATTGCGTATCATTCCGCTGGGAGGACTGGAAAAGATCGGAATGAACATTACTGCCTTTGAATATGAAGACAGTATTATTGTGGTGGATTGCGGGCTTGCATTTCCGGAGGAGGATATGCTGGGAATCGACCTTGTGATCCCGGATGTGTCTTATCTGAAAGACAACATTGAGAAGGTGAAAGGCTTTGTGATCACTCACGGACATGAGGATCATATCGGCGCGCTGCCGTATGTGCTTCGGGAGATGAACCTTCCGATCTACGCCACCAAGCTGACGATGGGGATCATTGAGCGGAAGCTGACAGAGCATAATCTGTTAAGAAGCACCAGAAGAAAAGTGGTGCGTCACGGACAGTCGATCAATCTGGGACATTTCCGGATTGAATTTATCAAGACCAATCACAGCATCCAGGACGCGGCGGCTCTTGCGATTTATTCGCCGGCGGGGATCGTGGTCCATACCGGAGACTTTAAGGTGGATTATACGCCGGTATTCGGGGACGCCATTGATCTTCAGAGATTTGCGGAGATTGGAAAGAAGGGCGTGCTGGCGCTGATGAGTGACAGTACCAATGCGGAGAGAAAGGGATTTACCCAGTCTGAAAGGACGGTGGGCGTGACCTTTGACCATATTTTCGCAGAGCATCAGAATACCAGGCTGATCATTGCCACCTTTGCATCCAATGTAGACCGGGTGCAGCAGATCATTAATACAGCCTGCAAATATGACCGGAAAGTTGTGGTGGAAGGCCGCAGTATGGTCAACATCATCCAGGTTGCCCAGGAGCTGGGATACCTGAACGTACCGGATAAAACACTGATCGAGATCGATCAGATGAAGAACTATCCGCCGGAAAAGACGGTGCTGATCACAACAGGCAGCCAGGGCGAGTCCATGGCGGCTCTGTCCAGGATGGCGGCGGATATCCACAAAAAAGTGACCATTATGCCGGGAGACACCGTTATCTTAAGTTCCAATCCGATCCCCGGCAATGAGAAATCCGTATCCCGGGTGATCAATGAACTGTCGGCAAAGGGTGCGAATGTGATCTTCCAGGATGTCCATGTATCCGGGCATGCCTGTCAGGAAGAGTTAAAACTGATCTACTCGCTGGTGAAGCCCAAATATGCCATTCCGGTACACGGAGAATACCGACATCTGAAGGCGAATGCAGAGCTTGCCATAAGCCTTGGGATCCCGAAGGAAAATGTATTCATCCTCCATTCCGGAGATGTGATGGAGGTCAGCAGCCAGGAGGCAAAGGTGGCAGATAAAGTCCACACAGGATCCATCCTGGTAGACGGTCTTGGCGTCGGAGACGTGGGAAATATCGTACTTCGCGACCGGCAGCATCTGGCGGAAGACGGGATCCTGATCGTAGTCCTGACCCTGGAAAAAGGCAGCAATCAGCTGTTGGCCGGTCCGGATATCGTATCCCGCGGTTTCGTCTATGTGCGTGAATCCGAGGGTCTGATGGAAGAAGCCAGACATGTGCTGACCGATGCGGTAGAAGATTGCCTCACACATCAGCGCAACGCAGACTGGAGCAAGATCAAGCTGGTGATCCGTGACACCATGAACGAATTCATCTGGAAGCGGACCAAGCGCAGACCCATGATCCTGCCCATCATCATGGATGTGTAAATGTGAACAAAATGTGAACAGGGACGTAGACCTTTTGCAAAGGTCTACGTCCCAAATTGCGAAATGGGGTGTACCTTTATGGATAGAAATGACCGTCTTGCAGTCTATCTGCGGTCTTTGGAGAGCCCGGAAGATCCGCTGCTTGAGAGGATTGAGCAGGAGGCGCTGGCTTCTTATGTGCCGATCATCCGCAAGGAGACGCAGAGTCTTCTGAAAACTTTGCTACAGATGATCCGGCCGATGCGCGTGCTGGAAGTGGGGACGGCTGTGGGCTTTTCTGCGCTTCTGATGAGCAGATATCTGCCGGCGGGAGCCCATATTACCACCATTGAGAAGTATGAAAAAAGGATTCCGATCGCCAGGGAGAACTTCCGAAGAGCCGGGCGGGAAGATAGGATCACTCTGATCGAAGGGGACGCCATGGAGGTGCTGAAGTCTCTGGAGGGGACTTATGATTTTGTGTTTATGGATGCGGCCAAGGGCCAGTATATCCATTATCTGCCTGAAGTATTGCGGATCCTGACACCAGGCGGCGTGCTGATGTCTGATAATGTACTGCAGGACGGCAGTCTGATCGAGTCCCGCTTTGCGGTGGAACGGCGGGATCGGACCATTCACAGCCGGATGCGGGGAGTATCTCTATGAACTGAAGCACAGGGAGGAGCTTATGACCAGCATCCTTCCACTGGGAGACGGGGTGGCTCTGACAGTGAAAAAAGTCTGACGCGGCCCTGCTGATACGGGAAATGCGGGAAAAACAGTGTTGATGCGGGAAAGACAGCGCTGATACATGGAAACGGACAGGCAGAAGAATGAACGGAGAGGAGAGTTGGAACCATGGAAAGGAGACGACCGGAATTACTGATACCTGCCAGCAGTCTTGAGGTTTTAAAAACGGCTGTGATCTTTGGGGCAGATGCGGTGTATATTGGGGGAGAGGCGTTTGGCCTGCGGGCCAAGGCTAAAAATTTTTCGATGGAGGATATGCGGGAAGGCATTGCGTTTGCCCACGAACATGGAGCGAAGGTGCATGTGACCGTAAATATCCTGGCGCACAACGCGGATCTTCCGGGGGTGGAGGAATATTTAAAAGAATTGAAAGATCTGAAGCCGGATGCGCTGATCATCGCCGATCCGGCCATTTTTGAGCTGGCGAAAGAGATCTGCCCGGAAATAGAACGGCACATCAGCACTCAGGCCAACAATACCAACTACGGAACCTATCTGTTCTGGTGGAAACAGGGAGCCAGACGGGTGGTTTCCGCCAGGGAATTATCATTAAAGGAGATCTGGGAGATCCGGCAGCGGATCCCGGAGGAGATGGAGATTGAGAGCTTTATTCACGGCGCCATGTGCATTTCCTATTCCGGCCGGTGTCTTCTGAGCAATTATTTTACCGGCCGGGACGCCAATCAGGGCGCCTGCACCCATCCCTGCCGGTGGAAGTATGCGGTGGTTGAGGAAACCCGGCCTGGAGAATATATGCCGGTCTATGAAAATGAGCGGGGCACCTTTATTTTTAACTCCAAAGACCTCTGCATGATTGAGCATATTCCGGAAATGATCGACGCGGGGATTGACAGCTTCAAGATCGAGGGAAGGATGAAGACGGCGCTTTATGTGGCTACGGTGGCCAGAACCTACCGAAAGGCCATTGACGATTATCTGGAAGACCCGGAAAAATATTATGCCAACATGTCCTGGTATCGGGATCAGATCAAAGACTGCACCTACCGGCAGTTTACCACTGGATTTTATTTTGGAAAACCGGATGAGTCCGCACAGATCTATGATAATAATACTTATATCAAAGAGTACACTTATCTGGGGATCATCGGCGGAGAAACGGATGGCCGGTATCGGATCGAACAGAGAAATAAGTTTTCTGTGGGAGAGCGGATAGAAATTATGAAGCCGGACGGAAGAAATGTAGAAGTGACTGTGCAGAGGATTTTAAATGAGGATGGGGAAGATATGGAAAGCGCGCCTCATTCCAGACAGACCCTGTATGTGGAGTTGTCCGGAAACGCGCAGCGTTATGATATTTTAAGAAGAGCAGAGGGCTAAATGTCCTCTGCTCCTTTGTTTTCCGGAAGCTTCCCCTGATCTTAAGGCAGTTAAATTCCTGCGGTCACGGCAGAACCGGCTGTTTCCACCACGCGCTTTTTGTGGCTTCTGAATACCAGGCTGCCCACAAAGCCGGCCAGACTTCCCCCTGCAATGGCAAAGATCAGAGCCAGAATTACCTGAAGCGGTGGATTGAAGGCAAAGGGCGCCAGAAGCCCCGGGATCGGAGACGCCGTGCCGGGCGCGTTGTTTACGATCTGAAAGACTGCGGCCGAGATGCCTGCCAGTCCGCCTCCAAAGAAATTCGAGCAGTAAATGGGGATGGGATTGGAAGTTACGATATCTGCCTGGGTCAGAGGTTCCAGCATCACAGCGACCACTTTGCTTCTGTCTCCCAGTTTTAATCTGGCGAAGATCAGACCATTGGTAAAGGATCCGCCCACGCAGGCGATGGCAGCGATCCCCATGGGGAGTCCGGAGAGCCCCAGCATGGCGGTAAGAGCCATAGAACTTAATGGCGAGGTGCAGATCATTTTCATGATGCCGCCAAGGAGAAAGCCCATTACAACAGGCGACTGTTCGGTGGCTGCCGTGATGGTTCCTCCGATGCGGGTCAGCACAACCGTCACGACAGGGTCCGAGGCCCAGGCGATCAGGTGGGCAAAGGGGGCGATCAGGAGAGCGCCCAGGATGATGTTCAGTCCTTCCGGCAGCTTTTTCTCCAGGATGGGAGAAACCATGCCTACCAGATAACCGGCAAGAAAACCGGGGAGGATGCCATAGGAGCCGACGGCTACGCCGGCAACAACAGAAAGAACCGGGTTGGCGCCCATGCTAAGGGGGACCATGATGGCAGCGGCCACGCCGCCAAGGCTTCCGGAGGTTTCGCCCACAATCCGGAAAAATTCCAGCCCCAGAAGATCGCCGGTAATATATTTGTGGATCGCTTCCACCAGAAATGTGGCAACAGCTGCATTTGCCATGCCGGACATGGCAAGCTGGCCTTTGGGCATTTTCAGGCTGAATAAAGAAAAGCCGGCCAGCGCCACCAGTAACAATCCTACGCCAGATAAAATCGTGATCATATTTGTTCCTCTCTTTCTTGTTTGATTTTTGAATCAATGAACGGATTTATTGATAAAACAAATATAATGGAGAGGTTTCAGATGGTTTCAAATGGTGTCAGAACAGACAAGAAAAAATAACGCATCCTCTAAAATTTGTGGATTGTTCACAAATTTTAGGGGATGCGTCACTTTCTTCTTCAGACCTTATTTGTGCACACAGTACATAACCAGAGCGTTTAAAAAACTTTTGATCTTGATGTTTCCGCGTTTTTCACTTTTTCCCCGGATGAAATCCATTTCCCTGCGGACCTGCTCGAAGTTGTAGAGGGTGTTGGAATATTCGGTAAAAATTTCATTTCCATAATCCTCGAGCCCCAGATGCGCCAGATTGGAAAGTCCTGCGGCAGCAGCTCTGCGGATCCTTTGTTCCATGGATTTGGGAGTCTCGCTGAAGCGGCTGCACAGCTCGTTAAGCGTCAGATCTGCAGCCTCTGAGTGGTTCTGTATCATGTACTCTACAACAGAAATGATGTCGCGGCTGCCGATGTCGCCGGCAATCCCGAGACGCTGAAGGATGAGCTGCAAGGATGCGACGGCTTCCTGGCAGGAGGCAAGGGGGCTTTCGTTTTCTGTTTCAGAAGCCGGGGCAGACGCGCGGTCCAGGGTTCCGGGGATATCCTCGGTAAAGAGCTCCTGTACTTTCTGAAGCGTTCGCTTCATAGACAGATTCTGGCGGACCTTCTGGATCACCGTTTCCACTTCTATACTGTTGATCGGTTTCTGGATAAAAAATTCAATCCCCGCTTCATAGGCGGCAGCGATCATTTCCTTGGACGACACCTGAGAAAGCATGACAAAGGCAGTGTCAGGAAGTCCTGGCTTTGCGTGCTCTACAAAGGTGATCCCGTCCATTTCCGGCATCAGAAGATCCACAATAATAATATCTGGTTTCAGGTCAAAGACTTCGTCCAGGCCTTCGTGTCCGTTGCTTCCGTATCCGCATACGTTTCCAAGCTCCCGGTCTGTAATGATCTGCGCCAGGATCCGCCGGATATTTCTGTCATCATCGAGAAGATAAAAATTCATGGTATCATCCTTTCTTCTGTGGTTTCTGTTTCAAATTCCGTCTTTGGTACTTCGATGGTAAATGTGGTCTCTCCTGGGCGGGAGGCCAGGGAGATGGATCCGTGAAACTGGTCTGTGATCAGGCCGCGGACCAGATTCAGGCCGAGTCCCCGGCTGATCTCGCCGGTCTCATAGTTGATTTTTGTAGAGAAGCCGGGGTGAAAGATTTCTTCCTGATTCTGGAGCGGAATGCCGGGGCCGTGGTCGGTCACGGTAAAAACGCATGTTTGTTCGGTAAATGTCTGAGTTGCTTCAATCCGGACAAAAGGAGTGTCCGCCGCCTCCAAAGCGTTGGTAAACAGATTGCGGAATACAGACATCCAGGCGTAATGGCGGGTGGTGTACAGGCGGCCGGAGCAGTGAAGGGCTACGGTTACATCTTTCTCTTTTTCTTTCCCCAGGCGGATCAGGGCGTCTTTCATTAATATTAAGATTTCTTCCATATACATTCCGCTGCTTTTCAGCTCCTGGTCCAGCACCTCTGATATGCCGCGCATGATCAGAAGATATTCTTTTTTGATCTCGTGAATGTCTCCGGCCACGGCAAGGGCGGACCGGGCAAAAGACTCCTGTCCGGGCTGTTTTTTTAGCTCTTCATAGAGACGGTAAGCAGTATTCATGGTAGACTCGATCAGATGAGTGTTTTTTTCCATCCAGAGGACTTCCCCGTGGAGACGGGAGATCAAAAGCAGCAGATTTCGATATCGTTTTTCGTGCTCCCTGCGAAGGAGGAGAAGACGATACTGATCAAGCGTGGTAAGAACGCACCAGATCAGTCCTGTTCTTAAAACAGCTACCAGAAAAATAGCGGCCTGGGCCGGGAAAAGAAAGGCGTCGCTTCCTTCCCGGAGAAGAAGTTCAGCCAGGTTGGACAGATAGTCGATCACCGCCAGGTAGGGAAAGAAAAACCGGAAGGTTCCGTCCTTTTTCGGAAGGAGCCGCGATCCTGCAAAGAGCAGAAGTCCGTAGCAGAAATAAAAAAGGATCTCCGGATAGAAAGACCAGGCGACACTCAGATCGCCGTTTCGCAGCCAGGAAAGAAAAAGCCGTACAAGAAATACACCTGTGCCGGAGCAAAGGGCTGCGGGCAGGATGGGGAAATCTTTTTTTAAGAACAGAAAAACCGGAAGAAAGATCACGGCAACGGAAATCTCAAAATCTGCAAAAAAAAGATTTACACTGAACTGTGCAGCCAGAATCATCAGCAGACATGAGAAAACCAGGGTTTTCATTTTATTATTCATAAAAAAGCTCCATTTTTACCGGGTTTCTACTTTTACTATAACTTTTTCCAAAGCCTTTGTGAACCCTTTGCATAGAGAAAATTGCATGGAAAAGCACAAAAAAAGAAAAAACGACATAGAGTATATCAAATACGCCAAGAGGTGCTCATCTTGAAGTCATTTCCGCAACCCCTCACAGCATCAGAAGAAAAGGAATACATGCAAAAATATACGGAGGGTGACCTGGAGGCGAAGCATATTCTGATCGAACGTAACCTGCGCCTGGTGGCGCACATCGTAAAAAAGTATCAGGCATATGAAGAAGAGGCAGAAGATCTGCTGTCCATAGGCACGATCGGGCTGATCAAGGCGGTAGTCACATTTAACCCGGGAAAATGCGTAAGGCTTGGGACCTACGCGGCAAGATGTATCGAAAATGAGATCCTTATGCACCTGCGGGCCAAAAAGAAAACGGCAAGAGAGGTTTCGCTCTATGAGCCCATCGGTACAGACCGGGAAGGAAATGAAATACACCTTTTTGATATCATTGAAACAGAAGAAGAAAATGCTCATCAAAAAGCAGAGTTACAGGAAGATATCCGAAAACTGTACCAAAAGGTAGAATCCATCCTGTCGCCAAGAGAACGCATCGTACTGAAAATGCGGTACGGGCTCTATAACGAAGAAGAATATACCCAGCGGGAAATAGCAGAACAGCTGGGGATTTCCCGCTCCTATGTCTCCAGGATTGAAAAAAGCGCTATTGGAAAACTGCGGAAAGAAATGGAAATCAGGACGTAGACTTTTTGCAAAGGACTACGTCCCAAATTGCCATTTGCCCTGTACCTAAATGGAATTTACCCTGTACCCGATTGACAGTTTCCTGCGGATGGTGTTATGATAAAATTGTCTTTTTGGAATCGATTTTTCTGGCAGATTCTGAATGATCTATTGTTCTGTTGGCCATTTCGGCCGGTGTTCACAAGGGAAAGGAATTTGTTGTAGGTGGATGATGTCTGTTTTGGGGAAATGAGGTGTGTGTATGGCGTTTAGCGCAGTAGCTTCTGCCTGTATTCAGGGAATGCAGGTAGAGTTGATCCGGGTGGAGGCGGATATCAGCAATGGCCTTCCGGTGTTTCATATGGTCGGATATCTTTCGTCGGAAGTAAAGGAGGCGGCGCAGCGGGTGCGGACGGCTCTTAGCAATGCAAATATCCGGCTTCCGGCAAAGAAGATTATGGTAAATCTGGCGCCTGCGACGCTTAGAAAGAAGGGGGCTTCTTTTGATCTGGCTGTGGCGGTGTCGGTTCTGGCGGCGCTGGGAATTGTCCCGGAAGAAAGTCTGCATGGGGTTTTGCTGATTGGCGAGCTGGGGCTGGACGGATCGGTACGCAAAGTGCCGGGGATCCTTCCTATCGTGAGGCGGGCCAGGGAGGCAGGGATGAAAACCTGTATCCTGCCAGAGGGAAACGGAGCGGAAGGGGCGCTGGTGGACGACATCTGTATTATCGGCGTGTCTCACATCCGGCAGGTTTGCGGATATCTGGACGGAAGTGCAACCATTGCTCCGGTTGTACGAGACAGAGAAGAAGCCGTGCGTCTTCCAGGAAAAGAAGAACCGGATTTTGCAGAAATCTGCGGACAAAGCGGGGTGAAACGGGCGGCGGAGGTGGCGGCCGCTGGCGGCCATAATCTTTTGCTGGTGGGGCCTCCGGGCAGCGGAAAATCCATGATCGCCAGACGGATCCCGGGGATCCTTCCACCTCCCTGCGAAGAGGAAAGTCTGGAGATGACAGCGGTGTACAGTGTGCTTGGGCGAGTGGAAGAAACGCATCCGCTGATCACGGAGCGCCCTTTCCGGGAAGTACATCACACGGTGACAAAGGCAGCTCTGATCGGAGGCGGAAGGGCGCCCTCGCCAGGGGAGATCAGCCTGGCTCACGAAGGGGTTCTGTTTCTGGATGAATTGACCGAATATGAGAAACCGGTGCTGGAAGCGCTGCGGGAGCCTCTGGAGGAACGACAGATCTGTATTGCCAGAAATCACGGGACGTATCGGTTTCCGGCAAATTTCATGCTGGTTGCAGCGATGAATCCCTGCCCCTGCGGGAATTATCCGGATCTTGGGAAATGCAGCTGCACGCAGAATCAGATCCGGCAATATCTGGGGAAGATCAGTCAGCCATTTCTGGACCGGATCGATCTGTGTGTGGAAGCGCCCAGGGTCTCTTATGAAGATCTGAAGGGCGGAGCTATGCAGGCGGAAAGTTCCAGGGAGATCCGTAAAAGGGTCTGCGCGGCCAGAGAATTGCAGGCCAGAAGGTATGCGGGGACGGCGATCCGCTCCAATGCCCTTCTGGGAAGCCGTGAAGTGGAAACATACTGTCTGCTGGACCAGGACGGCGAACGATTTATGAGACGGGCGTTTCAGGTTCTGAATCTGACGGCAAGAACCTATCACAAGATCCTGAAGGTTGCGCGGACAATCGCGGATCTGGAGAACAGCAGCCAGATCCTTCTCCCTCATTTAAAAGAGGCAGCAGGATACCGGACGGTGGACAAGCAATACTGGGGAAGGTAAAAGAAAGGTGGATCAATGAAAGAAGAGAAAAAAGCCTATGATTACTGGCTGGCATCCTTAAGCCCTTTGTCTGCCAGGAAAAAAAGAATGCTGACAGAGGTGTTTGGAAATGCAGAGGATATTTATTATATAGAAGAAAAGCAACTGAAGGAGAAGGCGTTTCTGTCGGAGAAGGACATTTGCGTCCTGATCAATAAAGAAAGAAGAGAAGCAGCCGCCCGGGCATGGGAGAAGATCCAAGAGAGCGGGATCACTATGACAACCTTTGGAGGAGCGGATTATCCCAAAAGACTTCTTAAGATTCCAGATCCGCCGTATGCCCTTTTTGTCCGCGGGGAGCTTCCGCCGGACGATCAGCCGTCTGTCGCGATCGTGGGCGCCAGGCGGTGTACACCTTACGGGGAGGAGATGGCGCTTGTTTACGGAGAGGCTCTGGCAGCGGCCGGGATCGCGGTAATCAGTGGTATGGCAAAAGGCGTGGACGGAGCCGGACAAAGAGGAGCCCTGAACGTGGGAGGCAAGACGTATGGAGTCCTTGGCTGCGGGGTGGATGTCTGTTATCCCAGGGAACACATCGGTCTGTATATGGATATCATAAAGCAGGGCGGCATCCTTTCGGAACGCTGCCCCGGCGAGCCACCGCTGCCTGCTTATTTTCCGGAAAGGAATCGTGTGATCAGCGGGCTTGCAGACGTGATACTGGTGATGGAGGCGAAGGTGAAAAGCGGTTCCCTCATTACTGCAGACCAGGCGCTGGAACAGGGAAAAGACGTCTATGCGCTGCCGGGGCCTGTAAACAGTCCTTTGAGCGAGGGGTGCCACCAGCTGATCCGACAGGGAGCAGGGATCCTGTTGTCGCCGGAAGAGCTTCTGGCGGAATTGGGGATGGAGAAGGTTCATCTGATGAAAAAATCTGACAAAACAAAAATAGTGCTTGAAAGTCCCGAAAATATGGTGTATAGTTGTCTCGGCTTATTTCCAAAGAGTACCAGCCATATAATAGAAGAAACAGGGTTAAGCCCAGGAAGGGTTGTGGAAGCTCTGGTTTCCCTGGTGCTTGAAGGATATGCCAGAGAAATTTCAAGAAATCATTATGTCAGAGCCGATAAAAGGACTGACGGGAAAGTGTAATAACGGAGGAAAGATATGGCACGCTATCTTGTAATCGTGGAGTCACCGGCAAAGGTGAAGACTATTAAAAAATTTTTGGGAAGCAATTATGTGGTCATGGCGTCAAACGGACATGTCAGAGATCTTCCCAAAAGTCAGCTGGGGATAGACATCGAACATGACTACGAGCCAAAATATATTACGATCCGCGGGAAAGGCGAGATTCTGGCATCCTTGAGAAAAGAAGTAAAGAAAGCAGATAAAGTCTATCTTGCGACCGACCCGGACCGGGAAGGAGAGGCGATTTCCTGGCATTTGAGTCAGGCTCTGAAACTGGATGAGAAGAAAACATACAGGATCAGTTTTAATGAGATTACCAAAAGCGCAGTGAAAGCATCCCTGAAAAATGCGAGGGATATTGATATTAATCTGGTGGACGCACAGCAGGCAAGAAGGGTCCTTGACCGGATCGTGGGATACAAGATCAGTCCTCTTTTGTGGGCAAAGGTAAAGAGGGGATTGAGCGCCGGCCGTGTACAGTCCGTTGCGCTTCGGATCATTGCAGACCGGGAGGACGAGATCAACGCATTTATTCCGGAAGAATTCTGGACTCTGGAAGCGGAGCTTAGGGCAGAAGGTGAGAAAAAACCGCTGCGGGCGAAGTTTTACGGGAAAGGAAACCAGAAGATTGTTATACGTTCCAGAGAAGAATTGGATCAGATCTTAAATGATCTGGAAGGAGCCGAGTATCGTGTGGAAGAGGTTCGCAAAGGAGAACGCCTGAAAAAGGCGCCGGTGCCGTTTACAACCAGCACCCTGCAGCAGGAGGCTTCCAAGGCGCTGAATTTTGCCACCTCCAAGACCATGCGGATCGCGCAGCAGCTCTATGAGGGTGTGGATATTAAAGGAAACGGGACCGTGGGTCTTATCACTTATCTGCGTACAGATTCTACCCGCGTCTCCGAAGAAGCAGAGCAGAATGTGCGGACCTACATTTCCGGAACTTATGGAAAAGATTTCGTGGCCATGGAAACTGCGGCAAAAGTCAAAGAAGGCCGGTCGATCCAGGATGCTCACGAGGCCATCCGTCCCACGGATGTAACCCGCACGCCTGCGGCCATGAAGGATTCCCTGACCAGAGACCAGTTCCGCCTGTATCAGCTGATATGGAAGCGGTTTGTGGCAAGCCGGATGCAGCCTGCCAGATATGAGACTACTTCTGTCCGGATCTCGGCAGGAGAATACAGGTTCAACGTATCGGCTTCCCGGATTGTATTTGAAGGGTTCCGCTGTGTGTATACAGAAGCAGACGAAGAAAAAGAAGAAAACAATGTGCTTTTGAACGGACTGGATCAGGATACAAAACTGACGAAAGAACAGTTTGATACCAGTCAGCACTTTACACAGCCGCCGGCGCATTATACAGAAGCTGCGCTGGTAAAGACGCTGGAAGAACTGGGGATTGGACGGCCCAGTACCTACGCGCCCACCATTACGACCATTATTTCCAGGCGATATGTGGCAAAGGAAAACAAGAACCTTTATATGACAGAAATCGGGGAAGTGGTCAACAACATTATGAAGCAGTCTTTCCCGAGTATTGTGGATGTGAATTTTACGGCAAATATGGAAGGACTTCTGGATGGAGTGGCAGAAGGAAAGGTGCGCTGGAAAACGATCATCGAGAACTTCTATCCAGATCTTTCAGAGGCGGTAAAAAAGGCTGAAGAAGAACAGGAAAAGGTAAAAATAGAAGACGAAGTCACGGATGTGATCTGTGAACAGTGTGGCCGGAACATGGTGATCAAATACGGCCCTCACGGAAGGTTCCTGGCCTGTCCGGGCTTTCCGGAGTGCCGCAACACCAAACCCTATCTGGAAAAGATCGGCGTGCCCTGCCCGATCTGCGGCAAAGATGTGGTCCTTCGCAAGACCAAGAAGGGCAGAAAGTATTATGGATGTGAAAACAATCCGGATTGTGAATTTATGTCATGGCAGAAGCCATCTGTGAAGAAGTGTCCGCGCTGCGGAAGCTACATGGTAGAGAGAGGAAATAAACTGCTGTGCAGCGATCAGAAGTGCGGTTATGTGGAAAATACGAGAAATGTAAAGAATATTTAGAAAATTTATTGAACATACAGAAAACATATGATAATATAACTTCATAAGGATGGAGGTCTGCCAATGAGTGTACAATTATTAGACAAAACAAGAAAAATTAACAAGTTACTCCACAATAACAATTCCAGTAAAGTAGTATTCAATGATATCTGTGCAGTGCTGACAGAAATCCTGGCTTCCAATGTGGTAGTAATCAGTAAAAAGGGAAAGGTGCTTGGCTGCAGCCAGAGCGAAGGCGTCCCGCTGATCCGGGAACTGATCGAACAGAAGGTGGGGACCCATGTGGACGCGATGCTCAATGAGCGTCTCCTTAGCATCCTTTCGACCAAAGAAAATGTGAATCTGGAAACCCTGGGATTTTCACCGGAAGTAGTCAGCGGATACCAGGCCATTATTACGCCCATTGATATCGCCGGAGAACGGCTGGGCACCCTGTTTATCTACAAGGTTCACGAGATTTATGAGATCGACGATATTATTTTAAGTGAATACGGGACAACGGTAGTTGGTCTGGAGATGCTTCGCTCTGTCAATGAGGAGAATGCAGAAGAGAGCAGAAAAGAACACATTGTCCAGTCTGCGATCAGCACATTGTCTTATTCCGAACTGGAAGCGATCATCCATATTTTCGATGAGCTGAACGGGACAGAAGGCATCCTCGTGGCAAGTAAGATTGCCGACCGGGTGGGAATTACCAGATCCGTGATCGTAAATGCTCTTAGAAAATTTGAGAGCGCCGGCGTGATCGAATCCCGCTCCTCCGGTATGAAGGGCACTTATATCAAAGTTGTCAATGATTATGTATTTACAGAGCTGGAACGGATCAAAGAAGAACGCATGAAGAATTAGGAGAGATCGTATGTATGAAAAATGTACGGCCGCTCTTCGTATGGTGCGGGTAATCTTAAAAGACGGATATATGGACGAGTCCACCTATCCATGCAGTGTCGCCAGGTATCTTCCCGGAGATGAATACATATACTTATCTACAGAGGAAGAACTTCATGTATTTTCACTGGACGGCATCTACGAATGCCGCATCGACGGACCGGACGGACCGGTTGCCTGTACGGGAATGCTGATAGAGCGTTACTGGAACGAGATCGGAAATATATTAAAATTCCGGATTCAAAATGGATTTTATAAAAATCTTGTAAACTAAATAAAAGTGTGTTGACAAATCAGAAAGAGAGTGCTATTTTATACCTAGAGTTTTTCAGCACTCTCTTTTAGTGAGTGCTAACAAATAGATTTAATCTAAGGAGGCATACCAGTATGAAATTAGTACCATTAGGCGACAGAGTTGTATTGAAGCAGTTAATCGCAGAAGAGACCACCAAGTCAGGGATCGTGATCCCCGGACAGTCCAAGGAGAAACCGCAGCAGGCAGAAGTGATCGCTGTAGGCCCCGGTGGAACGGTAGATGGAAAAGAAGTAAAGATGAATGTGTCCGTAGGACAGCAGGTCATCTATTCCAAATATTCTGGAACTACAGTTGAGATCGAAGATGAAGAGTATATCATCGTAAAGCAGGATGATATTCTTGCAATCGTAGAATAAAGCAGAATGAAGTTGTAAATATTAAGTCAATTCAATTTAGGAGGCATTCATTATTATGGCAAAGGAAATCAAATACGGCGCAGAAGCAAGAAGCGCGCTGGAAGCAGGAGTAAATAAGCTGGCAGATACCGTAAGAGTTACACTTGGACCCAAGGGACGCAATGTAGTTCTGGATAAATCTTTCGGAGCTCCGCTGATCACTAACGATGGTGTGACCATCGCAAAGGAGATCGAGCTGGAGGACGCATATGAAAATATGGGAGCACAGCTGATCAAGGAAGTTGCTTCCAAGACCAATGATGTGGCCGGAGACGGAACTACAACAGCGACCGTTCTGGCGCAGGCAATGGTACACGAAGGAATGAAGAACCTGGCGGCAGGCGCGAATCCGATCATCCTCCGGAAAGGTATGAAGAAGGCTACAGATAAAGCTGTTGAGGCCATCAAGGAAATGTCCAGCAAAGTAAAGGGCAAAGATCAGATCGCAAAAGTTGCCGCTATTTCCGCAAGTGACGAGGAAGTCGGAAAGATGGTTGCAGACGCTATGGAGAAAGTTTCCAATGACGGCGTGATCACCATTGAAGAGTCCAAGACTATGAAGACAGAGCTGGACCTGGTAGAAGGTATGCAGTTTGACCGTGGATATGTATCCGCATATATGGCAACCGATATGGATAAAATGGAAGCAAACCTGGAGGATCCGTACATCCTGATCACAGACAGAAAAATCTCTAATATCCAGGATATCCTTCCGCTGCTGGAGCAGATCGTTCAGTCCGGCGCAAGACTTCTGATCATCGCAGAGGACATTGAGGGCGAGGCTCTGACCACTCTGATCGTCAACAAGCTGCGCGGAACCTTCAATGTGGTAGCTGTAAAGGCACCTGGATACGGCGACAGAAGAAAAGAAATGCTCAAAGATATCGCCATTCTGACCGGCGGCGAAGTGATTTCTGAAGAACTTGGCCTGGAGCTGAAGGACACCACAATGGATCAGCTTGGCCGTGCAAAATCTGTAAAGGTACAGAAGGAAAACACCGTGATCGTAGACGGACTTGGCGACAAGCAGGCGATCGCAGACCGTGTGGCTCAGATCAAGAATCAGATTGAAGAGACCACTTCTGATTTTGACAGAGAAAAATTACAGGAAAGACTGGCAAAACTGGCCGGCGGCGTAGCTGTGATCCGTGTGGGAGCAGCCACAGAGACAGAGATGAAGGAAGCAAAGCTTCGTATGGAGGACGCCCTTGCAGCAACGAGAGCTGCTGTAGAAGAAGGCATTATCGCAGGCGGTGGATCCGCATATATCCATGCTGCAAAGCAGGTATCTAAAATGGTGGCTGATCTGGAAGGCGACGAAAAGACAGGCGCAAATGTAGTCTTAAAGGCTCTGGAAGCTCCGCTGTACCGCATTGCCGCCAACGCAGGTCTGGAAGGCTCCGTCATCATCAATAAAGTCTATGAGTCAGAGCCGGGTATCGGATTTGACGCATTGACCGAACAGTATGTAGATATGGTAGAATGTGGCATCCTGGATCCTGCAAAGGTTACCAGAAGCGCGCTGCAGAACGCTACCAGCGTGGCGTCCACTCTGCTGACTACAGAATCTGCCGTTGCAAATATCAAAGAAGAAGCGCCGGCTGCACCGGCAGGCGGCGGAATGGGAATGATGTAAGTTCCGGGAAAGCTCCGCTTTACGAAATATGAAATTTTTGAAAACTCCTCGTATGAGGAGTTTTCTTTTTATACTCAAATATGTTACAATAGCAAAAGAGTATATATCAGAGTCTGGAGGATAAAGCAAATGAACGACTACTATACAGAACAACTGGTAAAGAAAAAACCGGATTCCAAAGATATGGCCATAAAAGCCGGCCTGATCCTGCTTACCGTGATCACGGTGCTGATCGTCTTTCTGTTTCCGGTGGGCCTGATCCTGCCGATCCTGGCAATCGTGCTGGATGTGTTTATGTTCCGGAGACTGAACGTAGAGTATGAATATCTGTACGTCAACGGGGATCTGGATATTGACAAGATCATGAACCAGGCGAAGAGAAAGAGAGTTTTTTCTATGAACGTATCTGAACTGGAACTGCTGGCGCCTGTGGATGCGCCGGAGCTGCGCCTTTATCAGAAGGCCAGGACGCTTGATTTCAGTTCCGGGACCGGACAGGCCAGAGAATATGCGCTGATCGTGGCTGAACGAGGAGAACAGAAGAAAATTATTTTCGAGCCCAATGAGACGATCATCGAGGGATTTTTTATGCTGGCGCCCCGGAAAGTGATCAGAAAGTAGTTGACAAATTACGGCAGGATTTGGTATGATTGCCGGTAAATATAAAAAAGTGAATGTTGAAAGAGAGGATGAAGATCATGGGTAAGATTATCGGAGAAGGAATTACATTTGATGATGTTCTTTTGGTGCCGGCTTATTCAGAAGTGATCCCGAATCAGGTGGACCTGTCCACATATCTGACAAAGAAGATCCGACTGAATATCCCGATGATGAGTGCGGGAATGGATACGGTTACGGAACACCGCATGGCGATCGCCATGGCGCGCCAGGGCGGTATCGGCATCATTCACAAGAACATGTCGATCCGGGAGCAGGCAGAAGAAGTAGACAAGGTAAAAAGATCAGAGAACGGGGTAATCACAGATCCATTTTATCTTTCCCCGGAAAACACTCTGGAGGACGCCAACAACCTGATGGCGAAATTCCGCATCTCCGGCGTACCGATCACAGAAGGCAGAAAGCTGGTCGGCATCATCACTAACCGTGATCTGAAGTTTGAAGAAGATTATTCAAAGAAAATCAAAGAAGTCATGACTTCCGAAGGACTGATCACAGCTCCGGAAGGCATTACTCTGGAGGAAGCAAAGAAAATTCTTGCAAAGGCAAGAAAAGAAAAACTTCCGATCGTTGATCAGGACTTTAATCTGAAAGGTCTGATCACGATCAAAGATATAGAAAAGCAGATCAAGTACCCATTGTCTGCAAAAGACGCCCAGGGACGTCTGCTGTGTGGAGCAGCGCTGGGGATTACGGCAAATTGTCTGGAGCGGGCCCAGGAGCTGGTGAACGCAAAGGTAGACGTGGTTGTTATGGATTCTGCTCACGGCCACTCTGCCAATGTGCTGCGGACAGTAGATATGGTGAAGTCCAAATTCCCGGATCTGCAGGTGATCGCGGGAAATGTGGCGACAGGAGCCGGAACCGAGGCTCTGATCAAGGCGGGCGCAGACGCTGTTAAAGTAGGTATCGGGCCGGGATCCATCTGTACGACCCGTGTTATTGCAGGTATCGGCGTACCGCAGATCTCCGCGGTTATGGACGCCTATGAAGTGGCGGACAAGTACGGGATCCCGATCATTGCAGACGGCGGTATCAAGTACTCCGGCGATATGACGAAGGCCATCGCTGCAGGAGCCAATGTATGTATGATGGGAAGCATGTTCGCAGGATGCGACGAGAGCCCGGGAACTTTTGAACTGTACCAGGGAAGAAAATATAAAGTATACCGCGGCATGGGGTCCATTGCTGCTATGGAGAACGGAAGCAAAGACCGTTATTTCCAGACCGATGCCAAAAAACTGGTGCCGGAAGGCGTGGAAGGACGCGTGGCTTACAAGGGTTCTGTGGAAGATACCGTATTCCAGCTGATGGGCGGCTTACGCTCCGGTATGGGTTATTGCGGAACTCCTACGATCGAGGACCTGAAGAAGAACGGCAGGTTTATGAAGATTTCCGCAGCAGCGTTAAGAGAGAGTCATCCTCACGACATTCATATTACAAAAGAAGCGCCGAACTACAGCGTAGACGAATAAAGGATCCAACCCAGACAGTAAACGCCGGGCGCCTGTGCGCCCGGCGTTCATTGACAGAAAATGTAGAAAAAAGGAGAATACCATGAAGGCAACAAATGCAGACCTTTCCTGGCTGGAAAATCCGGAGGTTTTTGAAGTGAACCGGATTCCGGCTCATTCCGACCACATTTTTTATGAAAAGAATGCAGACGACAAGATCACGCTAAAGCAGACGTTAAACGGTACCTGGAGGTTTTCTTATGCGGAGAATCCGTCCATGCGTGCGACAGATTTTTACAGAGAAGATTTTGATATCAGCGGCTTTGGCTATATCCAGGTTCCGGGCCATATCCAGACACAGGGATATGACAGAAATCAGTATATTAATACGATGTATCCGTGGGATGGAGAGGAGTTTCTCCGCCCGCCGATGGTATCCCGCCGCTACAATCCGGTGGGGAGTTATGTGAAATATTTTGATGTGGATCCCGGATGGAAGGACAGGCAGACATTTCTCTCCTTTCAGGGGGTAGAGACGGCGTTCTATGTATGGCTGAACGGCAGATTTCTGGGGTACAGCGAGGACAGCTTTACTCCGGCGGAGTTTGATGTTACCGGATATTTAAAAGAAACAGGAAATAAACTGGCAGTGGAGGTTTACAAAAGAAGCAGCGCAAGCTGGCTGGAAGATCAGGACTTTTTCCGATTCTCCGGTATTTTCCGGGAGGTGTATCTCTATGCCATACCAGAAGTTCATGTGAGGGATCTGTTCGTAAAAGCGGGACTTGATGATTCTTATCAGTCCGGAACCTTAAGTGCGGATCTGGAACTTATGGGAGCGGAGGATGTCTGTGTAACGGCTGACGTCACTTTGCAGGATCTTAGTGGCGAGACGATCTGGGAGACCAGTGTGCCGGGAGCTTCCCGTCTTCATATAGAGGCGGAAGGGTTCCGTGTCAGACCCTGGAGCGCGGAAGAGCCCAATCTCTATGAGCTGGTGATCCGCCTTAGAGACCGGCAGGGAGAAGTGATCGAGACTGTGCCTCAGAAGATCGGGTTCCGCCGGTTTGAGATGAAGGATGGGCTGATGTGTCTGAATGGAAAGAGGATCTTGTTTAAAGGGGTCAACCGCCATGAGTTCAATGCCAGAAGAGGGCGGGCGATCACAGAAGAGGACATGCTGTGGGATATCCGTTTTATGAAGCGCTATAATATCAATGCGGTCCGTACTTCCCATTATCCCAATCAGAGCCTCTGGTATCAGCTTTGCGATGAGTACGGCATCTACCTGATCGATGAGACCAACCTGGAAAGTCACGGTTCCTGGCAGAAACTGGGAGAGGCAGAGCCGTCCTGGAATGTGCCGGGGGATCTTCCCCAGTGGCGGGACGCTGTGGTAGACCGGGCGGCGTCTATGTTTGAGCGGGATAAGAACCATCCGTCGATATTGATCTGGTCCTGTGGAAATGAGTCTTACGCGGGGACCGGTCTGGAGGCGATCTCTGATTATTTCCACCGGATGGATGACACCAGACTGGTGCATTATGAGGGGGTATTCTGGAACCGGAAGTTTGATCATATCAGCGATATGGAGAGCCGGATGTATGCCAAACCTGCAGAGATCGAGGAGTATCTTGCAAAGGATCCGGCCAAGCCGTATATCAGCTGCGAGTATGTCCATTCCATGGGAAATTCTGCCGGCGGACTGAAACTTTACACAGATCTGGAAAAGAAATATGACAAATACCAGGGAGGGTTTATCTGGGATTATATGGATCAGTCGCTGTACCGGATCAATGAGCTGGGAGAGGAAGTCCTGACTTACGGCGGCGATCACGATGAACGGGCTACTGATTACGAATTCTGTACCAATGGCATTGTCTATGCCACCAGAGAGCCTTCACCGAAGGCGCAGGAGGTTAAGGCGCTGTACGGAGATGTGAAGTTGTATGCGGACGACACCGGTGTGCGGATCGTCAATGACAGATTGTTCCGGTCTACTGCGGGTGAGATTTTCCGGGCATCGGTCTGCCAGGAGGGTATCTGTCTTTTTGAGACCTTTTTCCAGGCAGACGTGGCGGCCGGGGAAGAAGCTTTTGTGCCGGTCGCATATCCGGAATTTTCTGCGGATAAGGAGCTGGTGTATGAAGTGGCCATGCAGCTTTCCGAAGAGACGCCCTGGGCGCAAAAGGGATATGAAATCGCGTTCGGCCAGTATGTGCGCCCGGCGGTTCTTGAAGAAGAAGAGGTCATTAGACCACTGGAGATCATACACGGAGACGTCAATATCGGTGTGAGGGGCCCCGGCTTTTCCGCCATGTTCTCCCGCACAGAGGGAGGGATCTCATCTCTTCGCTATGACGGGGTGGAATACATTCCCAGAGCGCCGAAGCTTACCTTCTGGAGAGCGATGACGGACAATGACAGAGGAGCGAAGTTCGGGTTCGACGCAGCGCCCTGGATGACGGCAGGACTGTTCCAGAAACTTACAGGAACCGAAGTAACAGAAGAAAAAGATCAGGTGTGCGTTACCTTTTCCTATCAGCTGCCATCTCCGCTGGATACGACGGCGCATGTATCTTATACCGTGACAGGCGATGGGAAGATCCATGTGGAGGCCAGATACAAGGGAAGAGAAGGCCTGCCTCTGATGCCGGCATTTGGCATGGATATAAAGTTAAAATCACAGTATGATCAGGTAAGATATTACGGATACGGACCGGAAGAAAATTATCGTGACCGGATGGAAGGCGCAAAGCTTGGCGTGTTCTCCTGCCAGGCAAAGGATAATGTGTCCGGTTATCTCTTCCCCCAGGAGTGCGGCAATCATATGGGCGTGCGCTGGGTGGAGGTTACGAGGCAGGACGGGGCAGGACTTCGGTTTTCCTGTGAAGGAGCGCCCTTTGAAAACAGCGTGCTTCCCTACAGCGAATATGAACTGGAGGCGGCCACGCATCTGGAAGAGCTACCGGTTCCCCATTACACGTTTGTGCGGATCCTGGAGGCGCAGATGGGCGTAGGCGGAGACGACAGCTGGGGAGCGCCGGTCCACGAAGAGTATCTGCTCGGGGCAGAACAAGACAGGATTGTAAGGTTTACCATTCAAAAAGCATAGCTTTTCGCAAGAAGAAGCCGAAAGCAAATATGGCATTGACGATACAGAATACACGAAATCATAAGAAAAGGAGCAGGATATTTATGGCAGAGACATTTGGAATAACCCGGAAGGGAGAGAAGGCTTCTCTTTATCTTCTGGAAAACAGACAGGGGATGCAGGCGTATGTGACAGACTTTGGAGCGACCCTGGTCAGGCTTCTGGTACCGGACCGGCAGGGGAACCTACGGGATGTGGTGCTGGGATATGATACGGCAGAAGGGTATGAAAAGGGCAGCGGATACTTTGGCGCTACAGTAGGCCGGGTGGCGAACCGGATCGGGGGAGGAAGTTTTTCCCTGAACGGGCGTATCTATGAACTTACGCCCAATGACAATGGAAAACACACGCTCCACGGAGGCAGAGACTTTTTCGGACAGCGGCTCTGGCAGGTGGAAAGCGCAGACAGCCAGAAGATAGTATTTGTCATTTCCAGTCCGGATGGAGACCAGGGATTTCCGGGAAGCGTAGAGATGAAAGTGACGTATACGCTGAACGATGAAGGAGAACTGAAGATCCATTACCATGGAGTACCGGACCAGGATACGCCGTTAAATTTCACAAATCACAGTTATTTTAACCTGAACGGGCACAGTGCGGGAGATGTGCTGGAGCAGACGGTTGTCCTTGAGGCAGACGGATATACCCGGGCAGACGGGGAGCTGATCCCCACCGGAGAGATCCTGCCCGTAGAGGGGACGCCCATGGATTTCCGGCAGGAAAAGGCCATTGGCAGGGATATTGGAGAATCTTACGAGGCGCTTGTCCTGGCAGGAGGGTATGATCACAACTATGTACTGAACGGCGCCGGTATGCGCCGGGCGGCAAAGATGTGTTCTGCAGAAAGCGGGATCTGTATGGAGGTTTACACAGACCTTCCGGGTATCCAGTTTTACACAGGCAATTTTGTGGACCATGAGGAGGGCAAGGATAAAGCTGTCTATGAGAAGCATCAGGGTGCCTGCTTTGAGACCCAGTATTATCCGGATGCCCTTCATCATGAGAACTTCCCTTCGCCGGTTGTGAAGGCCGGGGAGACCTATGAGACTGTTACGGTTTATCGTTTTTCTGCAAATTCATAAATTCCTAAGGTTCTTTTCAGGAAATCTTTCTCTTTCTGTGATAAGATGAAGGAAAAGCAGTAAGAATGAAGAAGGTTGTACCAATGAGAACCCGGAGAGATCTGGACAGACAGATGTATCTGATCGAAAAAAGAGCGGCAGCACGGAAGAAAAGGCGGAGGATCCGAACTCTCCGCCTGAGCTTCCTGCTGCTTTTTTTGCTGCTTGTGATCGTGGGCGTTCTACGTTTTGCAGGACATTTCTCACATACATATACCGAGCGGACCGGTGATAAGATCGATGCGCTGCGGCCGCCCATGGAGGTGGAGCTTCTGACCGTGAACCCCTATTCCAGACCCGGGACCGCCACGGAAAAGATCCGGGGGATCGTGGTTCATTATACGGCCAATCCGGGGTCAACAGCCCTGGAGAACCGGAATTATTTTGAAAATCTTAAAGACACTCATGAGACCAGGGTGAGCAGCAATTTTGTAGTGGGGATCGAAGGGGAGATCGTGCAGTGTGTCCCCACCTGGGAGGTGGCCTATGCGTCCAATGAACGAAATATCGACACGGTATCCATCGAGTGCTGTCATCCCGACGAGACCGGGCAGTTTACGGACGCTACTTATCGGTCTGTGGTGGAGTTGTGCGCCTGGCTGTGTCTGAAGTTTGATCTGGACGAGGAGGATGTGATCCGTCACTATGATGTGACGGGGAAAGAATGTCCCAGATATTTTGTAGAGAATGAGGATGCCTGGGAAAACTTCCGGGCTGATGTGAAGGAAGCTCTTGCGAAAGATTTGGATTACTGATATGATTGTACAGGTAAATGTAGAGTAAGAGGAGAAATACTTCATGAATGATTTGGAAATGTACCGGGAGCAGCTGGCTCTGTGCGATGACAGGATTATTGACGCCCTGATAGAGCGCAACACCATCGTGGAAAAGATCATGGCTTATAAAGAGGAGTACGGGATGCCGATCTTTCAGCCTCTGCAGGAGAAAAAGCAGGCGGAGCGGCTGGACAGAAAGCTTTTGCACAACAAGTATCAGGAAGAGATCCATGACGTTTTTCGCCAGATCATGAAGAACAGCAAGCGGATCCAGGCGAGGAAACTGTTTGATTGCAACATTGTACTGATTGGTTTTATGGGAGCAGGGAAGACCACGGTATCGGATTACTTAAGCACCATGTTTGCCATGGAGATCGTGGAGATGGATCAGGTGATCGAAGCGCGGGAGGCGATGAGCATACCGGACATCTTTGCCACTTACGGGGAAGAATATTTCAGAGACCGGGAGACGGAGCTTCTGCGGGAGCTGAAGGAACAGAAAAATCTGATCATTTCCTGCGGAGGCGGTACGGCGCTTCGCAGGTGCAATGTAGAAGAGATGAAGAAAAACGGCAGGGTGATCTTACTGACCGCAAGTCCGAAGACGATCTATGACCGGGTGAAAGACAGTGACGACCGTCCCGTCTTAAAGGGCCGAAAGGACATAGAGAGCATTACAAAGCTGATGGAAGAACGCAGAGAAAAATATGAGGCGGCTGCGGATATCGTAGTCCGGACAGATCAAAAATCTGTGCACCAGGTTTGCGAAGAACTGGTGCAGCGGCTGATGGAAATGGAAGAAGAGCATGTTTAAAACATTTTATCCGGACCAGTATCTGGCGTCCACTTATGTGATTGATTTTGAGAAACTTTATAAAGAAGGGTACCGGGGGCTGATCTTTGATATCGACAACACCCTGGTCCCCCACAACGCGCCTGCGGATGAACGGGCCATTGCGCTTTTTGCCAGACTCAAAGCGCTCGGCTACCGGTGCTGTCTGATCTCCAACAATCAGGAGCCCAGGGTGAAGATGTTTAATGAAAAGATCCAGGTGGAGTATATTTATAACGCACACAAACCATCTGTCAGGAATTACATCCGTGCCATGGAGATCATGGGAACCGACCGGAGCAACACCATCTTTATCGGAGATCAGCTTTTTACGGATGTCTGGGGAGCAAAGAGGGCCGGGATCCGCAATATCCTGGTGAAACCACTGCATCCGAAAGAAGAGATTCAGATCGTGCTGAAGCGTTATCTGGAAAAGATCGTGCTGTTCTTTTACAGAAGAGAGGGCGGCAGGCGAAAAAATGGTTGAAAATAGGCGTAATATATTATAGAATGTTAAGAGTGAATAAAAGGTAAAAGTGCCGCAAAGGCATCATTAAGGAGGATTATAGAATGGCAACAAAGTCAGCAGGTGAATTTAGAAACGGCATGACTCTGGAAATCGATGGAAAGGTATGTCAGGTCATGGAATTTATGCATGTAAAACCGGGAAAAGGAGCGGCTTTCGTGCGTGTAAAATTAAAAGACATCATCAACGGCGGCGTGGTTGAGACTACCTTCCGTCCTACCGAGTCTTTCCAGGAGGCATTCATCGAGAGAAAGAAGATGCAGTACCTCTATAACGATGGAGATCTCTTCTATTTTATGGACAATGAAACCTTTGATCAGATCGCTGTAGGCGCAGAGGACGTAGGAGATTCCTTAAAGTTTGTGAAGGAAAATGAAGAAGTAACTGTCAGCCTGTACCAGGAGAAGCCGTTTGCGATCGAACCGCCGCTTACCGTGGAACTGCAGGTGACAGAGACAGAGCCGGGATTCAAGGGGAATACTGCACAGGGAGCGACCAAGCCGGCCATCGTTGAGACCGGAGCGCAGGTAGCGGTTCCGCTGTTTGTGGATCAGGGAGAGATGATCAAGATCGATACCCGTACCGGAGAGTATCTGTCCAGAGTGTAATGTCTGTATATTCCCTTTTGGGAACCTGTATTTTAATCTGAAATCGGAGAGAAAAGCCTTGCATTTTTTGCAGGGCTTTTTTATAATAAATTCATCTATCCTGAAGAGCCGGCATCTATGCCGGCCGTCATACATTCATTTCGGCAGTTCTGCCGATATTTCCACAGAATAAAAACTGCAGCAGGAAAGGAGTATTATGACATATGAAGAATTTGTATTAAGGATACGGGAACAGGTGGCAGAAAGAGTGCCGGGATCCACAACGGTGATCATCCAGAAGGAGACCAAGAATAACGGGACCAGGCGAACCGGTCTTACGCTGAAGGAGCCAGGAGTGAATATAGCGCCGACCATCTTTCTGGAGGAATTTTATCAGAGATTTTCTCTGGGCGTTTCGGAAGAACGGCTGGTGAAAGAAGTGGTGGACCTGTATGGAAAACTTCGGTTTGAACAGCCCTGCGAGGTAGAGTGTCTGAAGCATTTTGCAACGGTAAAAGACCGCATTGTCTACCGCCTGGTGGATCAAAAGGCCAATGAGGAGATGCTGAAGGATCTGCCAAACCGGCCGTTTCTGGATCTGGCAGTGGTCTATTATGTGGTGCTGGAGGCCGGAGAACACGGGATGGCCTCAGTTATGATCCGCAAAGAACACATGGCTGTCTGGGATGTCAGTGAGGAGATGCTTTACCGGTGCGCCTGCAGAAATACCAGGCGGATATTTCCGGAAGAGTTCGCCACGATGCAGGCTGTGATCAGGGATCTTACCGGGCAGCGGGAGGAAAAACCGGAACCGGTGGACGTGATGTATGTGCTGACCAACCAGTTAAGAAGTCATGGGGCGGCGTGCATATTATATGACGGATGTCTGGAGCGGATCGCCAGGGAGCTGTCAGCCGGATTTTTTGTTCTGCCAAGCAGCGTCCATGAAGTAATCATTATACCAGAGGGGAGAGGCTTTTCTTATGAGGGACTAAGCGAGATGGTGAAAGAGATCAACGAGACTCAGGTGGATCCGGAGGAAGTGTTGTCTGACCATGCCTATTTTTACGATATGGTCCGCAGGGAACTGACCTGTTTCTGATTCTGAGAAAGAAAAAGTAAAGGAAATGTGAGATTTGTCGACATCATTTCCTTTACTTTATGAAAAATATGTGTTAATATAACCATGGCTGTTTTGAAAGCCACAGATATGCACCCGTAGCTCAGGGGATAGAGCACCGCCCTCCGGAGGCGGGAGCGGCGGTTCGAATCCGCCCGGGTGTGTACTTTTTTTATCCAATTTTAGCATGTGCCAGGTGTGGAGGTAGTCTTATGGAAAGAAGACAAAAAGGCGGTTTCCCGGCCGGCAGGATCAGGACAGTGGCTGTTATGGCCGGTCTGGTTCTTGTGGTGGGAGCAGCCGGATGGATTCTGACAGAAGATAAGACCCAGAAAGCACAAATGACAAATGCTGTGGTGCAGGACACAAAGAACCCGGGCTGGGAGGCGATGGAGACGAATCCGCTGCTTGCCGGAGAGGTTGGGGAGGTGTCTGCCGCAGTGGAGGATTACTATCGGACCCTTGGCGATGAGACAGGCTTTGTAGAAGATTATGAGAATCTGAAGGTGTACACCAAGCTTGGAAAAGAAAAGGGGACTTATGTAGCATTTGCAAGATACGATATGAGGATCCGTGACGTTTATACACCGGTGCCCGGGCTTGGCACCTTGTATGTCACAGAGAAAAAGGAAGGCGGCTGTCTGGTGGAGCCGGAGGTGGACGACCCGGAGGCGCTGGCGTGTGTAGAGACGCTTGCAGGCCATGAGGATGTTAAAACTTTGTTTCAGGAAACAGAAACGGCATATCAGCAGGCGGTGCAGTCGGATGCCCTCCTTCTGGAGGCCCTGCAGGAACTGCAGGAGACGTATGAGGATTCTTAGAGAGAAATAAGAGGGAAATCAAGGGTCAGCTTGTGGAGCTGACTCTTTTTTCGGCCAGGAGCTGTAAAAAAGCAGGGGCAAAGAAGGAGAAAAAGATGAAAGGTTACAGAAGAGCATTTCAGAAAGCATTTCCATATACCATTCCGGTGCTGACGGGGTATTTGTTTATCGGGATTGCATTTGGCGTTATGTTTGCGGAAAAAGGGTATTCATTTTTGTGGGCCGGCCTGATGAGTCTGCTGGTTTATGCAGGTTCCGGACAGTATCTGGCCGTTCATTTTTTTGTGCCGGGAGTCTCTTTTCTCCAGGTGGTCTTCCTGACTCTGATGGTGAATATCCGCCATATTTTTTATGGGATTTCGCTTCTGGAGACATTTCACAGGATGGGGAAAAAGCGGTGGTATATGATCTTCGGACTGACGGACGAGACCTATTCACTTTTGTGTACGACAAAAATCCCGGAAGATGTGGAGGCAGATCAGTTCTTGTTTGCCGTATCGGTGCTGAACCAGTCTTACTGGGTGATCGGCTCCATGATCGGCGGGATCGCCGGAGGACTGCTGCCGTTTGATTCAGAAGGGATTGATTTTGCCATGACCGCTCTTTTTGTGGTGATCTTCGTAGAACAGTGGATGGAAGCAAAAAACCGGATCCCGGAGCTCATCGGCGTGGCTTCGGCCCTTGTCTGCCTGATTATTTTTGGAGCGGACGGGTTTGTACTTCCGACAATGCTGCTGATCATACTGGTATTGTTCGCGGGGAGAAAGCAACTGGAAGGGAGAGTGGAGAAATCATGCCGTTAAATGCAGCGACCTCATTTCTGATCATCTTACTGATCGCAGCTACTACCTTTGGAACCAGAGTGTTTCCGTTTCTGGTGTTCCCAAAAGGGAAAGAGATCCCGGATGTAGTGAAATATCTGGGAGGAGTGCTGACTCCGGCAGTAATCGGGATGCTGGTAGTTTACTGCCTGCGCTCCACAAAAATACTGGCTGCGCCTTACGGAGCGCCGGAAGCAGCAGCTGTGGCAGTGACAGCCATCCTCCACGTCTGGAAGCGCAACAATCTGTTAAGCATCGGAGCAGGAACGGTATTGTATATGGTGCTGATCCGGGTGATGTAATTGTGAACAGAATGTGAACGGGGACGTAGACCTTTGCAAAAGGTCTACGTCCCCGTTCACATTCTGTTCACAATTTATTTCCGCACAAATTTGGATTTGGGCTGCCGGCAGACCGGGCAGGTATAATCATCCGGCAGGTCTTCAAAGGGAATCTCTCCATCGTAGACGTATCCGCATACACTGCAGACCCATTTTGCCGGGGCGGCTGCCTGTGCTGTATCTTCTTCCGGCAGATAGGTGGGGGCATTTTTGGGACTTTTGCCTTTGATGACGTTGTGATAGTAAGCGTAGGTCATTGCCGGCGCCGGGGAGAGGACGTCGCCGTCTGTCACTTCTCCTAAAAATACGGTGTGGCTGGAGGTCTCCATTTTGTCGATGACCCGGCAGACGATATAGCCGCAGCAGTCGTTAAGGACAGGCATGCCGTCCCGGATACTGTGGGATACGCCGTCAAATTTATTCGCGGTTTTTCCGGACTGGAATCCGAAGGTGCCGATCAGTCCGGGATCTGAAGATTCGGACAGGATGGACACGGCGAATGTTCCGGTTTTTGCGATGCAGGCATTGGTATAGTTGTCATGGTTCATGCTGATGGCGACAGTGGCCGGATCGGATGTGATCTGCATGACGCTGTTGGCGGTACAGCCGACAGGCCTTTCTTCGTCCAGTGTGGATACGACATAGACTCCATAGGACAGATTTCGGAATACTTTTTTGTTCATAAGGCACCTCCTGTTTCAGATGATCGTGCTAAAGATTTAATAATAGTAATTGTTACTAAAATAATACCATAAATAGGAGGTGTTTGCAAGGAAAGATTCCGGAATCTGGGAGCAGATTTCAGAGAAGAGTTTGAAGATGTGGTTGTTGCGGGCAGGGGCTTGTGATAAAATAACTAGGTAAGTGTAATTTGGGAAGGAAGGAATTCTATGAAGAAGATAATAGATTTGATCGGAAAGGAACTGGAAGAAGGATTTGTTCAGGCGGGTTATGATGCTTCTTATGGGAAGGCGGCGCTGTCTGACCGGCCTGATCTTTGTGAATATCAGTGCAACGGAGCGCTGGCGGGAGCGAAGGCTTACAAAAAGGCGCCGTTTATGATTGCAGAGGACGTGGCGAAGGTGCTGGAAAATCGCTCCTGCTTTGAGGAAGTAACTGTGGTAAAGCCTGGATTTATCAATCTGCGGCTTCATAAAACTTATGTCGCAGATTATCTGAACCAGATGAATCAGGATCAGGAGCTGGGGCTTTCCAGGACAGAACATCCACAGATGATCCTGATGGACTACGGCGGCCCCAATGTGGCGAAGCCTCTCCATGTGGGGCATCTTAGGTCTGCCATTATAGGAGAAAGCGTGAAAAGGATCGCAAGGAAAATGGGGCACAAGGTGCTGGGAGATATCCACCTGGGAGACTGGGGATATCAGATGGGACTGATCATTACAGAATTAAAGGAACGTCAGCCGGACCTGCCTTATTTTCAGAAAGATTTTGCAGGAGAATATCCGAAGGAGGCGCCATTTACCATTGCAGAACTGGAGGAAATCTATCCTACCGCCAGCCAGAAGGCAAAAGAAGATGAGGCGTACCGGGAGTCGGCCCTTCAGGCCACCTATCTTCTGCAGAACGGCCACCGGGGATACCGGGCTGTCTGGAACCATATTATGCAGGTGTCTGTCAGCGATCTGAAGAAAAATTATGCAAATCTTCATGTGGAGTTTGATCTGTGGAAGGGTGAGTCTGACGCGCAGGCCTATATCCCGGATATGATCATGCGTCTGAAAGAAGATGGTTATGCCCATGAGGATCAGGGCGCGCTGGTGATCGATGTGCAGGAGGAGTCTGACACCAAGGAGATCCCGCCCTGTATGATCCAGAAGTCGGACGGAGCCTCTCTTTACGGCACCACGGATCTGGCCACACTGGTACAGAGAGTCCAGGATTACAGGCCGGATCAGATCATTTATGTGGTAGATAAACGTCAGGAGCTGCATTTTGTGCAGGTGTTCCGGGCAGCAAGAAAAACCGGGATCGTGCCGGAAGATACGAAGCTGACTTTCCTTGGGTTTGGCACGATGAACGGAAAAGACGGCAAGCCCTTTAAGACCAGAGAAGGCGGCGTAATGCGCCTGGAAAATCTGATCGCCGAGATCCGGGGAGAAATGTTGAAAAAGATCATGGACAACCGCACGGTAGAGGAGGAAGAAGCACGGGAAACCGCAGGGATCGTAGGCCTTTCGGCCATCAAATACGGCGATCTTTCTAACCAGGCTTCCAAAGACTATGTATTTGACGTAGACCGGTTCACTTCTTTTGAAGGGAACACCGGGCCTTACATCCTGTATACCATCGTCCGGATCAAGTCTATCCTGAATAAGTATCAGGAAGAAGGAAATTCCCTGGACGATCTGGAAATCCTTCCTGCGGACAGCGACTGTGAAAAGGCTCTGATGCTGGAAGCGCTGAAGTACAATGAGATCATGGAGACAGCATACGAAGAACTGGCGCCTCATAAGATCTGCGCTTATGTCTATGACCTTGCCAATGCCTTTAACAGGTTCTACCATGAGACAAAGATCCTGTCAGAAGAAGACGAAGGAAAGAAGAAGAGTTACCTTGGGCTTCTTCTGGTCACCAGGCGGGTACTGGAAGCATGTATCGATGTGCTGGGATTTGAAGCGCCAGAGAGGATGTAAAGAAATATGAGAACAGAAAAATTATATTATCAGGACAGTCACAGAAGCACCTTTGAAGCAAAGGTGCTTTCCTGTGAGCAGGAAAAAGACGGATACCGGATCGTGCTGGACCGGACGGTGTTCTTTCCGGAAGGAGGAGGCCAGTATGCAGATCCCGGATTTCTGGATCAGGTGGAAGTAACGGACGTGCATGAAAAGGACGGGGTGGTATATCATTATACCAGAGAGCCGCTGGAGCCGGGGCAGGAAGTAAAGGGAAGGATCCTGTGGGACGTGCGGTTTGAGCGGATGCAGCAACACACGGGAGAACACATTGTCTCCGGGCTGGTACATCAGAAATTTGGGTATGATAATGTGGGGTTTCATCTTGGGGAAGATTATTGCACCATGGATTTTAACGGCCCCATCACAAGAGAAGAGTTAAAACAGATCGAGCGGATGGCCAACAAAGCGGTATTTCAGGATCTGGATGTGATCTCGTCTTTTCCGTCTGAAGAGGAGCGAAGCCAGATGGAGTACCGCAGCAAAATAGAATTGACCGGACCGGTGCAGATCATCACCATTCCCGGATACGACGTGTGTGCCTGCTGTGCTCCGCATATGAAGAAAACCGGTGAGATCGGGCTGATCAAACTGGTCCATATGGATCATTACAAAGGTGGAGAGCGGATCACAATGCTGGCAGGGATCCGGGCTCTTCGGGATTACGAAGAAAAAGAGAAGAATGTCAAAGAAATCTCCGCTCTGTTGTGTGCAAAGGAAAGAGAGACTGCAGAGGCGGTGTCTCGCCTGAAAGAGGAGCACAAAGAACAGAAAGAGAGACTGGCTTCTCTGCAGCAAAAGCTTTTGCGTTATCAGGCGGATGAAATCCAGGTGGAGGAACATACGCTGGTTTTTGACAGCGGACTTTCCGGAAACGGTCCAAGGGAGCTGATGAACCTTCTTCTGAACCGGGGAGCAAAAATCGCCCTGGTATTTGCAGGAAATGACACGGAAGGCTATCGCTATGTGATCGGCAGCCGCAGCGAGGATGTGCGTCCTGTCGGGAAAATGCTGAATCAGGCATTTAACGGAAGAGGCGGCGGAAAAAAAGAGATGATACAGGGATCGCTTACAGGAACAGAAGCCGCGATCCGTCACACTCTGGGATCATAAACAGGAATTCATGATTTTCTTATTCTTTCATCACACATTTAACACAATTTCAAGGTACACTACAGTCATAGAAATGAAATGAACCAATGAAAGGAGAAATCAATAATGGATAACCAATATAACTATTATGATCCGGAACAGAATACGGATTCTTACAATTATCAGAATACAGGAGACAATCAATTCCACTCTGGCGGACCGGAGCAGGCGCCCCATCAAAGACCGCGCAAAAAAACGCCGGCCTGGGTAAAGGCCGTGTGCTGCGGCCTGGCATTTGGCCTGGTGGCGGGAGCATCGTTCCAGGCGGTCAATGTGGTCGGAAATAAGCTTTTTGGCACAGAAGAAAAGACACAGGGGTCTGTGAAGCAGACGTCCACTTCCAGTGATACAAAGCTTACCACTTCTTCCGGAAGCACGGTTTCGGCCAATATTGCAGAGATCTCTGAAAACGCCATGCCGTCTATCGTTTCGATCACCAACATGAGCGTGGAAGAAGTACAGAGTTTCTTTGGCGGGATCCAGGAGCGGCAGAGTGAAAGCGCCGGATCCGGGATTATCATCGGCCAGAATGATTCGGAGCTTCTGATCGCCACGAATAACCATGTGGTGGAGGGAAATGACACCCTGACAGTTACTTTTATTGATGAAGAGAGCGTAGAGGCAAATGTTAAGGGAACCAACGCGGCACAGGATCTGGCAGTGGTTGCGGTAAATCTTGACGACATCAAAGAATCCACAATGGATCAGATCGCGGTTGCCACTATGGGTGATTCGGATAAACTGAAGGTCGGAGAGCCGGCGATTGCCATCGGAAATGCTCTGGGATACGGGCAGTCTGTAACTACCGGGATTATTTCTGCAAAAGAGCGTACCATGGAGGGCCATGAGGGGAATCTTCTCCAGACAGATGCGGCCATCAATCCGGGAAACAGCGGCGGAGCGCTCCTGAACGCCAACGGGGAAGTGATCGGGATCAATACCGCAAAAGTGGCGGCTGATACCGTAGAAGGCATGGGCTATGCCATCCCGATTTCTGATGCCAGCGAAACCATTACTAATCTGATGAATCAGGAAACCAGGACAAAAGTGCCTGCAGATGAACAGGGGTATATCGGAATCTTAAGCGAAGCGGATGTCAGCGCAGATCTGGCAGAAATGTATAACATGCCTACCGGCGTCTATGTGTCCGAGGTGGTCAAAGGCGGAGGAGCAGACAAAGCCGGGATTGAAGAAGGATCCATTATCACAGCCATTAACGGGACCAGTGTGGACGGTATGCAGACCCTGCAGGAACAGCTTCAGTATTACCGGGTCGGAGAGACCGTGACTCTCACTGTGGCTGCTCCGGGCGACGGAGGGAAATACAAGACAACGGATGTAGAAGTGACATTGGGAGAAAGCGCAGAATAAGGGACGCTTATCACAAAATAAGAAATACTAATCGCGCTTATTGATAAAACGCCTTGACATTTTTTTAACAAAAGATTATAATCTTCTGTACCGCAAAAAAAATATGTATTGCTCAAAAAGGTTGATCAAGGGAGGTTTTTTCATGAGCGCAGCAACAATTCTACTGGTAATTATGTGGCTCTTTGCGGCAGTATTCTTTGTGGTGCTGGTAAAAGATGTTCTGGCACACAAAGAGGAGCTGGATAAGAGCAAAATGGGGTACAATGTAATCGTCAGTATGGTGGCAAACTTTTTTGATACGCTGGGGATCGGAAGTTATGCCATCGCAACTTCCGCATGGAAGTTTAACAAAGCGATCAAGGATGATCTGATTCCGGGAACACTGAACGTGGCGTTTGGTATTCCGATCTGTGTGGAGGCGACCATCACCATGACCAGGATTGAGATGGACTCTGTAACACTGGTGCTGATGATCGCGGCGGCAATTGTGGGATCAGTCATTGGTGCGAAGATCATTTCCCGGATGGATATCATGAAGATCCGTGTCGTTATGGGTGTAGCGCTTCTTCTTGTAGCAGCTATCACCCTGTGCAAGATCAATGGTGTGGGGCCATTTGGCATCCTGGGGACGGCAAGAGGACTGTCCGGAGGACTTCTGGCAGCCGGCGTGATCGCCAACTTTATCCTGGGGATTCTGATGACGGCCGGCATCGGTCTTTACGCGCCCTGTATGGCGGTCGTGCTTCTGCTTGGCATGAGCGCGGATGTGGCGTTCCCGGTTATGATGGGATCTTGCGCCTATCTTTGCCCGGCCTGCGGTATTACATTTATTAAAGAAGGAAAATACAACCGGGCTTCTACGATCCCTATGATCATCAGTGGATCCATCGGTGTACTGATTGCCGGATTTATTGTAACCAGTCTGCCGCTGACCATTCTGACTTATCTGGTATGTGTAGTCATGGTCATCTGTGCAGTAATGTTCTTCAACGACGCAAGAAAAAAGACAAAATAAAAGAAAAATCTTAAAAATATAAAGAAAATTTTGAATTTTCTCGTCGGATGTAGTATAATCTTTCATATATTACGAAACGAGGAGGGACACATTCTGATGAAATGTCCAATTTGCGGTCAGGAATTACGGCCGAGTAAAAAAGATCCAAACTATTTTCTTTGCTATGAGTGCAAAAAGAAATTTAAAGTTCCCCAGAGCTCAAAGGCTGCGGCGGAAAGCTCGTCTGTAAAGAAGAAAAAACATACAGAAGAAAAGGAACAGACTTATTCTAATATCCCGCCGAAGCATGTGCGTAAAAAACGCGAGACCGAGATGCGGAAAGCCTATGATGAGATGCTTGCGGTAGAAGAGGGCAAGAAGGGGAAAAAGAAAAAGACCCGGCAAAAAGAAGAGCTGGATGATGAGCTGTTTGACGATCTTGAAGAAGAGGAAAAAATGTCCAAGGCGCCGATCATCGTCCTGGCCATCGCTATCATTGTGGTGGCTGCACTGATCGCATATATGCTGTTTTTCCGGTAATATAGTTGGAGAATAAAAGAAAAAAGGAGACCGATGCCTGAAAAGGCGCCGGTCTCTTCTTTTTGTGAAAGTGGTCTATTTGTCTTTCTTGTCAAATTCCGGGTTATACATATAGAAATTTCTGTTGTCCAGATGTTCCTGAACGATCCGTAAGCTTTCACCGAATCTCTGGTAGTGGACGATTTCCCGTTCTCTTAGGAAACGGATAGGATCGCAGATCTCCGGATCTTTGATCAGCCGTAAGATGTTGTCATAAGTGGTACGTGCTTTTTGCTCGGCGGCCATATCCTCGCTTAAGTCAGTGATGGGATCGCCTTTGGACTGGAAGTAAGTGGCCGTCCAGGGAGTGCCGGCGGCTGCCTGGGGCCAGAGAGCCAGCGTGTGGTCCACATAGTATTTGTCAAAGCCATATTTTTCGATTTCTTCCGGAGTCAGATCCCTGGTCAGCTGATAGACGATGGCGCAGATCATTTCCATATGCGCCAGTTCTTCGGTGCCGATATCTGTCAGTGTGCTTGTGACTTCTTTGTAGGGCATGGTATACCGCTGAGAGAGATAGCGCATCGAAGCGGCCAGCTCTCCGTCCGGCCCGCCGAACTGGGAAATGATGATTTGGGCCATTTTCGGATTGGTGCGGGTGATTTTCACCGGGTACTGCAGTCTTTTCTCATAATTCCACATAAATCAGCATCCTCCTTCCTGCCAGGGCCACGGGTCATTGATCCAGCGCCAGCAGTCGGCACCGGAGGCGGCGGTGTCCAGTGTGAGCGGTCCGTAATATCTGGCGTACTCCCGCAGGCTGTCGGCGCGCTGCTTTTTCAGGGCGTCAAAACACTGCAACGCTTCCTGATTGTAAGGATGGGTGTCCAGAAACAATTTTGTGTCATCGGCGGCAAAACTTACCACATTGATCCAGTTTAACAGTTCCCGCCGGCAGGGCCTTTTACGATCTTCCATTGCAGCATCCTCCTGTTCCACAAAACGGTTTGTCAAGCTCCTCAAAAATGGTTCCACGCTGAAAGGCTTTTTCCGCTTTGTAAATATTTTTCCATTCCTGCCAGGGGGTATAGGCCATGGCGATGGGGAGATCTGCAAGGTCGCCCTGTTCCGGACGTACTTTACAGGAAGCTTCCGCCGGAAGCGGACAGTCTGCAGCCGGAGCGGCGCCCGGCGTGACCTGTCTTGTGCATCCGTTCCGGCAGTTCTGACCGGAAGTATAAGACCGATAGGTAGACATTTTCAGGCTCCTTTTCACGCAATTCCGGTAGGTTCCGGAGATCGCGTCAAACTATTTTCAATAATATTGTATGGAATCCGGGCGTAACTGTGCACTTCCGAAGCCTGCAGCGGCGAGAAAAGGTTGCATTTTGTGTTTATATCTGATTAAATATATACGATGGGAGTGTAAGAACAGATGCGTAAAAAGAACCGTACCTCTAAGAATAAGAAGAGAGTAAATAAAACGATATATTTTGATTACAGTCTGCTGGCGGTGCTGGTATTTTTGGTCTGCTTCGGTCTGGTGATGTTGTACAGTTCCAGTGCGTACAGCGCCCTGGTAAATAATAATGACAGCATGTACTATTTTAAGAGACAGATCTTTTTCTGTGTCATTGGATTTATCGGGATGTATGTGGTTTCCAGGATTGATTACCATAACTATATCAAATATGGAAGGGCTATCTTTTATCTGGCGGTGGTCTTGATGGCGCTGGTTCAGACTCCGCTTGGTGTTGAGGTCAATGGCGCCCGGCGATGGATCCGACTGCCTTTGGAGCAGCAGTTTCAGCCGGCAGAGCTGACCAAGATCGCTGTTATTTTGTTTATTCCGGTGCTGATCTGCCGGATGGGAAAAGATATCCGCAAGCTGGAGGGCTGGGGGAAGGTTCTGCTTTGGGGCATATTCGCGGCGGGGTGTGTGTATCTGCTGACGGAAAATTTAAGTACTGCGGTGATCGTTATGGGAATCACCTGTGTCATGATCTTTGTGGTTCATCCAAAGACAAAGTTTTTTATCGGTCTTGCTGTGGCGGGACTTGTGCTGATCCTGATCGGCGTACAGATCCTGGGGGCGATATTGTCCACCAGCGAAAGTTTCCGGCTGCGCCGGATCCTGGTGTGGCTTAATCCGGAAGAATATGCTTCGGAGGGAGGATATCAGGTTATGCAGGGACTCTATGCCATCGGCTCCGGAGGGTTCTTTGGGAAGGGACTGGGCAACAGCGCGCAGAAAATGGTAATCCCTGAAGTGCAAAATGATATGATCCTTTCCGTTATCTGTGAGGAACTGGGAGTGTTTGGAGCAATCATCGTACTGGTGCTATTTGGCTTTTTGCTGTACCGGCTGATGTTTATTGCACAGAATGCGCCGGATGTCTACAGCTCACTGGTGGTGACCGGCATTTTTACGCATATTGCGCTGCAGGTTCTTTTAAATGTGATGGTTGTGATCAACCTGATCCCTACTACCGGTATTACCCTTCCCTTTATCAGTTACGGGGGAACATCCATACTGTTTCTGATGGCAGAGATGGGGGTGGCTCTTGGAATATCCGGAAAGATTAAGATAAAAGAATAACCCCTTTTCAACCCGGCATAAATGTGCTATGATTAAAAATGTAGTATTTAAAACTACATATAATAGAAGCAAAAGACGGGCTGTGAAATACAGAAAAACACATGCCGGGAGGGTGAATATGAGTTACAGAATTATTGTAGACAGCTGTGGCGAGCTGACAGAAGAGATGAAAGCATCAGGGCATTTTGAAACGGCATCCCTGCAGATAGAGGTGGCGGGGCATCGGATCACGGATGATGAGACGTTCGACCAGGCAAAGTTTTTAAAACTGGTGGCAGAGTCTCCGGAATGTCCCAAATCTTCCTGCCCCTCTCCGGAGAGATATCTGGAAGGATACAAGTGTGGAGAGGACAGAGTCTATGCGGTTACGTTGTCTGCAGAGCTAAGCGGATCTTATAACAGCGCCGTACTGGGGCGGGATCTTTATCTGGAGGAATACGGAGAAAAAGATATTTATGTGTTTAATTCCAGATCTGCCTCTGTGGGAGAGACCCTGATCGCCCTGAAGATCCAGGAGTGCGAAGAACAGGGAATGTCTTTCCGGGAAGTGGTGGATACGGTGGAAGCATACATTCAGGAACAGGACACTTACTTTGTACTGGAGACACTGGATATCTTAAGAAAGAATGGAAGGCTGACCGGTGTGAAGGCGGTGGTGGCTACCGTCCTTAATATTAAGCCGGTTATGGGCGCTACGCCGGAAGGAACCATTTGCCAGCTTGGACAGACCAGAGGGATTAAAAAGGCGCTGGTCAAATTAGTGGATGAAGTGGTGAAAAATCTGGAAAATTCCAGGGAAAAGATCCTTGCGATCTCTCACTGCAACTGCCGGAAGCGGGCAGAGTATGTCAGAGATATGTTAAAAGAAAGAGCCCAGTTTAAAGATGTGATCATACTGGACACGGCCGGGATCAGCAGTATGTATGCTGCTGACGGAGGCGTGATAGTGGTTGTATAATTTCCCTGTTTGTGGTAGAATGTTTTTCAGAGTAATTCTGAAAAGTAAAAGGAGTACAGCAACATGAGCCAGGAAAAGGTAGATAAATATAAAAGAGAAAAAGCAAATCGTAAAAATATAGTAAAAAAGCAGAAATTCCAGAATGCTCTTCGGAAATGTGCCGTGGGAGCGGTTGGGCTGGTCATGATCGGCTGGATCGGATATTCCGCGTACAACTCTTATACCAGCAACAGACCGGTGGATGAAGTGCAGATTGATTATACGGCGGTGAACGAACTGGCCACAGATCTGGACGCAGCCCGGGAGGCAGACGGAGCGCAGACAGAATAAGAGGCAATCAGGAATGTATAGAAGATAAGAGAAGCAGGACTGTCGTACCTTGAAAAAGGTGCGGCGGTCTTTTTTTATGCCTGTAACCAGGCAAAGCCTTTTGTAAAAGTTACAGAATATTTCAATGATTATTTAAAAAAAGGCTTGAAAACATAGAAAAACTAGTTTACAATGGTGGCAAGTGGTAGAAAGTGGTTGAAAGTGGAGTCAAGTGGTAGAAATGTGGAGGCCATTTGGCAGAGAGGGAAGTTCTATGTTGAAAGGAGAGTACAGTCATAATATAGACGCCAAGGGCAGACTTATCATTCCCGCGAAGTTTCGTGACGATTTAGGGGAGCATTTCGTCATTACCAAGGGAATGGAAAACTGTCTGTACATTTATCCGGAAAACGAATGGACTGCCTTTGAAGAGAAACTGAATGCCTTACCCACCACCACTGATAAAAAAGCACGTGCATTTGCTTATTTTTTTCAGGGAACCGCTGCAGACGGGGAACTGGACAAGCAGGGAAGAACACTCGTCCCGGCGAATCTTAGAGAATTTGCACAGCTGGATAAAGAAGTTGTGTTTATCGGCATGGGGAAGCGCGCCGAGATCTGGGACAAGCAAAGATGGGTGGAAAAGAATACTGAAGTGGAAGAGAACATTGAAGATATCGCATCGGATATGGAAGCAAACGGATTCAGTATCTAGAGGGAGAAGATATGGAATTCCAGCACAAGTCAGTATTGCTAAACGAGACAATCGAAGGATTGCACATCAGGCCGGACGGCACATATGTGGACGGAACGCTTGGTGGGGGCGGACATGCTTATGAGATAGCAAAACGCCTCGGGGACAAAGGGAGTATTATAGGAATAGACCAGGACGCGGTGGCCATCGAGGCTGCAGGCATCCGATTAAAAGACTTCGGGGAGAAGGTCACGATAGTGAGGAGCAACTATTGTGATATGAAGTCGCGGCTCCAGGAACTGGGAATTGACAGGGTCGATGGAATCATCCTTGATCTGGGCGTATCATCTTATCAGTTAGATACGGCAGAACGTGGATTTTCCTATCGCGAAGATGCGCCTCTGGATATGCGGATGGATACCCGTCAGACGACGACGGCCAGGGACATCGTCAATAACTATGAAGAGATGGAGCTTTACCGTGTGATCCGGGACTACGGGGAGGATAAGTTTGCAAAAAACATTGCGAAACATATCGTAGCGGCACGCGGAAAAGCGCCCATAGAAACAACCGGGCAGCTCTGTGAGATCATACGGGAGTCCATTCCGATGAAATATCAGAAAATGGCAGGGCATCCGGCGAAAAGAACATTTCAGGCGATCCGTATCGAACTGAACAGAGAACTGGATGTACTCCGGGATTCGCTGGACGATATGATCGATCTGTTGAAACCCGGCGGGAGGATCTGTATCATTACATTTCACTCGCTGGAGGACCGCATTGTGAAAAGTGCGTTCCGAAAAAACGAACATCCGTGTACCTGTCCGCCGGATTTCCCGGTGTGTGTATGCGGAAAAGTGTCAAAGGGGAAGGTGATCACAAAGAAACCCATCCTTCCCGGAAAAGAAGAGCAGGAGTATAACAGCCGTTCTAAAAGTGCGAAGCTTCGGATTTTTGAACGGGCATAATTGAGGATAACAGGAAAGGGGCACGTCTCTATGGCAGCAGCCAGATCATATACCAGGACAAATTCCAGATATGAAGAGTACACAAGTGCGGGGGAAACAAGATCCTCTGCTTATGTATATGGAAATACCGTGGCAAAACCGGTGTATGAACCTGGTGAAAGGGGAGTGCGCCGTGAGCGGATCAGAAAAAGGACAAGCGTCCAGGTCCGCAGAAACAGAAAACAGGCCATGCACATGAACGCGGCTTATGTGATTTTCCTTGCAGCAGCGGCGATCGTTGCACTTCTGATCTGCATCAATTACATTCAGCTTCAGGCTACGATCACGGAGCATTCCAAGACGATTACAGCCATGCAGGAAGAACTGGCGGATCTTAAGGAAGAAAATACTACCAGGGAAAATGCGGTGCGTGATTCCGTAAACCTTGATGAAGTACGGCAAAGAGCGCAGAATGAACTGGGAATGGTGTACGCGACACAGGATCAGATCATTACATACGAGGATCCGGCTACTGATTATGTGAAACAGTATCAGAATATCCCGGAGAGCGGAATGCTGGCCCAATCAGATCATAATGCGGGTTAGGTGAAAAAATGGCGAAACAGACAAAAAATTTCTTTCGGAAAAAATTTTCCAAAAATATGCAAAAAAAGCTAGTCATGCTCTTTGTGGCAATTGTACTAGCTTTTGTTTTCTTAGTTGGAAGAATTACATATATTAATGCTTCAAATGGCGAGGAGTACACACGTATCGTCCTGGACCAGCAGCAGTATGACAGCAGAACGATCCCTTTTAAGAGGGGGGATATTGTGGATCGCAACGGCACGAAGATCGCCACGAGCGAGCGGGTCTATAATGTGATCCTGGATGTGAAAGTAATGACCAGTGATGAAGACAATATCAGGCCCACCATACAGGTCCTGGAAGACTGCTTTGGGATTGACGGGAAAGAGGTAGAGGAACTGATCGAAGAAAAGCCAACTAGCAGATATAATGTACTGCAAAAAGGAGTGGATTACGAGAAGTATAAAGAATTTGAAGCCATTGAGAAAGATAAGGAAAAATACCCGAACGTGGAGGGGATCTGGCTGGAGGAGGATTATGTAAGGACTTATCCTTACAATACACTGGCCAGTGATGTGATCGGGTTTACCGTAGACGGAAATGTGGGAAGCAACGGGATTGAGGCGTCCTACAATCAGATCCTGAACGGAACAGACGGCAGAGAATACGGATATCTGGATGACGGCGCCACCGTGGAGCGGACTGTAAAAGAAGCAGTAAACGGGGATACGGTAGTGTCTACGATCGATCTTCAGGTACAGAGCATTGTGGAACAGCACATTCTGGAGTTTAATGAACTTCATAAAAACGGAGCGTCTGCCGGGGAAGGAAGTAAGAACACGGCAGTGATTGTTATGAACCCACAAAATGGAGAGATTCTTGCGGAAGCTTCGTATCCGAATTATGATCTGAACCAGCCGCGGGATCTGACCCGGTACTATTCCCAGGAGACGCTGGACGCAATGTCCGATGAGGAGCTTTTGAACACTCTGAATTCTCTGTGGAATAATTTTTGCGTCAGCGATACTTATGAACCGGGTTCTACCTTCAAACCTTTTACCGTCTCGGCGGGTCTGGAGACCGGGATCCTGACAGGACAGGAGACATATTACTGCGGCGGCGTGCTCCATGTGGGAGACCATGACATTCATTGCAGCAACCGGAACGGGCACGGCACGCAGACACTGAAGCAGGCGCTGGAAAATTCCTGCAACGTGGCGCTTATGGAGATCGGAGAAGCTCTTGGAGCAGAAGAGTTCTGCAGGTATCAGGAGTTGTTTGGGTTTGGAGAATATACCGGGATCGACCTTCCGGGAGAAGGAGAGACGGCCGGACTTTTATATACGCCGGAAAACATGGATCCGGCCAGTCTTGCCACCAATTCTTTTGGACAGAACTTTAACGTGACCATGACGCAGCTGGCAGCTTCGTTCTGCTCTCTGGTCAATGGCGGCAATTATTATGAGCCTCATGTGGTAAAACAGATTCAGGACAGCAATGGCAATGTAAAGGAAAATATCGAACCAGTGCTTCTTAAGAAAACTATTTCCGAGGAGACCAGCGCGATCATCAAGGATTATATGCTGGGAGTCGTGGAAGAGGGAACCGGAGCTTCAGCTGGAGTAGAAGGATATGATGTGGGAGGAAAGACAGGTACGGCAGAGAAGCTTCCCCGTGGCAACGGAAAGTATCTGGTATCCTTTATCGGCTACGCGCCCCAGGAAAATCCACAGGCAGTGGTCTATGTAGTAATCGATGAGCCGAATGTGGCGGCCCAGGCGTCCAGCGGCTATGCGACAGAGTTGGCGTCCTCTATTATGGAAGATATTTTCCCATATCTTGGGATCCCCAAAGCGGATGCCGGGACGGATTCTTAGGAATCGTCCGGAAACTAAGCAGAATAACCCTGTAAAAGCAGTAATAAATTATAAAAACGGCTTTTACAGGGTTATTTTATGATGCGGAATCAGACATTTCAAAAACGGAAGATGCTGGTGGTGTTTTGCTGTGCGGTTCTGATGATTCTGGGGCTGATGGGAAGACTGATCTATCTGATGGTGTTTGAGGCAGAATATTATCAGCGGCAGGCAGAGGACCTTCACGAAAGAGAACGGCCGATCAAAGCGGCCAGAGGGGAGATCCTGGACAGGAACGGAACAGTTCTTGCAGCCAACCGGACCGTGTGTACGGTTTCAGTGATCCACAGTCAGATTACGGATCCGGAAAGCGTGATCCGTTCTCTAAGCGAGATCCTGGAAATGGAAGAAGCTGTGGTCAGAGCCAGGGTGGAAAAGAATTCATCTATGGAAAGGATCCGTTCCAACGTGGACCAGAAGACCGGGGAAAAGATCCGCGCACTTTCCCTTGACGGCGTAAAAGTGGATGAAGATTTTAAACGCTATTATCCGTTTCAGGAGCTGGCATCCAAAGTACTGGGATTCACCGGCGGCGATAATCAGGGGATCATCGGCCTGGAGGTGAAGTATGAAGCGTATCTGAAAGGAAAGGATGGCAAGATCCTGACGATGACGGACGCCAGGGGAATCGAACTTGAGGGAGTCGCAGAGGACCGGGCGGAACCGGTGACCGGGAACACCTTAAGGATCAGTCTGGATTATAAGATCCAGACCTACGCACAGCAGATGGCAGAGAAGATCATGGAAGAAAAGCAGGCGGAAAAAGTCGGGATCCTGATGATGGATCCGGACAACGGAGAAATCCTGGCCATGGTAAATGTACCGGAATTTAATCTGAATGACCCTTTTACACTGAATGTCGGGGAAGAAGCTTCGTCAGAAGAAGAGCGGCAGGAGGCGTTGAATCAGATGTGGAGAAACGGATGTATCAATGACACCTATGAGCCGGGATCTACCTTTAAGATCATTACAGCATCTGCCTGTCTGGAAGAAGGAGTCGTGGATCTGGAGGATTCTTTTCAGTGTCCCGGGTACCGCCAGGTGGAGGATCGGAAAATCCGGTGCCACAAGGTCGGCGGGCACGGAGCGGAAACATTTGCGGACGGGATCCGGAATTCCTGTAATCCGGTGTTTATTGATATCGGCCTGCGGCTTGGAAGCGAGCGTTTTTTTGACTATTTCCGCAAGTTTGGTCTGATGGAGCTTACCGGCGTGGATCTGCCGGGAGAAGCAGGGACGATCATGCACAAAGAAGAAAACGTAGGTCTGGTAGAACTTGCTACAATGAGTTTCGGACAGTCTTTCCAGATCACGCCCATTCAGCTGGCGGCCACCGTAAGCGCCCTGATCAACGGAGGGGAGCGGGTTACGCCGCACTTTGGCATGGAGATTTTGGACACACAGGGAAAGACGGTTAAAAAATTCTCATATCCAAAGGGCAGACGGATCCTTTCCAGGGAAACGTCTGCAAAGATGCGGGCGCTGCTGGAAAGTGTGGTGGCAGAAGGATCCGGGAAAAACGCTTATGTGGAGGGATACCGGATCGGCGGGAAGACGGCCACCTCCCAGACGCTTCCGCGAAGCGCCGGGAAATATATCTCATCCTTCCTTGGGTTTGCCCCGGCCGATGATCCGGATATACTGGCGCTTTGCGTCATCTATGACCCGCAGGGGATTTATTACGGCGGGACGATCGCTGCGCCGGTGATCGGTGATATCTTCAAGAATATATTGCCCTATCTTGGCATTGAAAAACAATAGAAAATGCAGTATACTATGTAAGGTTAAAATGTGAAAATATGCAGAAAGATAAAGAGGTGGACTATGGATTATACAGTATTTATGCCGGTGCTGATCGCATTTGCATTAAGTGTGGTCATGGGACCGGTGATCATTCCGATATTAAGAAGACTGAAGATGGGACAGACCGAACGCGTGGACGGCGTGCAGTCTCACCTGAAAAAAGCAGGCACGCCTACGATGGGCGGCGTGATCATTCTCTTAAGCGTAGTGATCACTTCTGTGTTTTATATTCCCGGATATCCGAAGATCATCCCGATCCTGTTTGTTACACTGGGCTTTGGTCTGATCGGTTTTCTGGACGATTATCTGAAGGTGGTGATGAAACGGTCTGACGGTCTGTATCCCAAGCAGAAGATGGCGCTTCAGATCGTGGTGACTGCGGTGTTTGCCGTTTATCTTGTGAAGTTCACCGATGTCTCGCTGGCGATGCTGATCCCGTTTTCCGGCGGACAGTACCTGAATATCGGATGGCTTGCCATCCCGCTTCTGTTCTTTGCGGTGATCGGAACGGTAAACGGTGTGAATTTTACAGATGGTCTGGACGGACTTGCGTCCAGCGTGACGGTTTTGGTGGCAACTTTCTTTACTGTTGTTGCCATCGGGACAGACAGCGGGATTTCTCCGGTTACCTGTGCGGTAGTAGGAGCGCTTCTGGGATTTCTCCTGTTTAACGTATATCCGGCCAGTGTGTTTATGGGAGATACCGGATCGCTGGCGCTGGGAGGCTTTGTGGCGTCCACGGCGTATATGCTGCAGATGCCTGTGTTTATCATTATCGTAGGGCTGATCTACCTGGTGGAAGTGTTGTCTGTTATGATCCAGGTCACATATTTTAAGAAAACCGGCGGCAAGAGAATTTTTAAAATGGCGCCGATACATCATCACTTTGAATTGTGCGGGTGGTCTGAGACCAGAGTCGTGGCCGTGTTTTCAATTATCACGGCGCTTCTGTGCCTGATCGGACTTATGGCAATGTAGGAGGAAACAAAAGATGGATGTGAATCATAAAAAGGTACTGGTATTTGGAGCCGGAAAAAGCGGGATCGGAGCCGCAGGGCTTTTGAGCGGACAGGGGGCAGAGGTCATCCTTTATGACGGAAATACCGGGCTGGATCCGGAAAAACTGAAAGAACAGCTGGGAAGAGACGGGCGGACGGAAGTGATCCTGGGAGAACTTACGGAACCGGTGCTGGACAGCCTTGCCATGGCGGTCTTAAGTCCGGGAGTCCCGACAGATCTTCCGGTGGTTCAGAAAATCCGGGAAAAAGGAGCAGATGTGATCGGGGAGATTGAGCTGGCATATCAGTCCGGGAAGGGGGACGTGCTGGCGATCACCGGAACAAACGGGAAGACGACCACCACTTCTTTGCTTGGAGAGATCATGCAAAAGGCCAGAGAAGAGGTCTATGTTGTGGGAAATATCGGGAATCCCTACACAGCTGTGGCAGGAGAGATGACAGAGAAGGCGGTTACCGTTGCGGAAGTGAGCAGTTTTCAGCTGGAAACAATCCGGAGTTTCCGCCCGAAAGTCAGTGCGATCCTGAATATCACGCCGGATCATCTGAACCGTCATCATACCATGGAAGCCTATATTGAGGCAAAAGAAAACATTGCAAAAAACCAGACAGAAGAAGATTACTGTATTTTGAATTATGAAGATCCCGTGACCCGTGAGTTTGGAAAAAAACTGCGGCCAAAGGTTCTTTATTTCAGCAGCAGGCATAGACTGGAAGAAGGAATCTTCCTGGAGAACGGCAGCATTATGATCCGGATGTCCGGCACAGAAGAGGTGCTCTGCCATGTGGATGAGCTGCAGATCCTTGGTACGCACAATTATGAAAACGTGATGGCTGCCGCCGGCATGGCTTATGTGTACGGTGTTCCAACGGATGTGATCCGCGCAGGCGTCCTGGCGTTCCGGGGCGTGGAGCATCGGATCGAATATGTGGCGGAAAAGAACGGTGTGGTCTATTACAATGATTCCAAGGGAACCAATCCGGATGCGGCGATCAAAGGGATCCAGGCTATGAACCGCCCCACGGTCCTGATCGGCGGGGGCTATGACAAGGATTCGGAATATACAGAATGGATCCGGAGTTTTGACGGGAAAGTAAAAACACTGATCCTTCTTGGAGAGACAAAAGAAAAGATCGCAAGAGACGCCCGGGCGTGCGGATTTACCAGCTACCGGTTTGCGGACAGCTTTGAAGAGGCGGTGCAGATGGCGGTAGAAGAGGCTTTGCCGGGAGAGGCGGTGCTCCTGTCTCCGGCCTGTGCAAGCTGGGATATGTTTCCAAGTTATGAGGTACGAGGAGAGAAATTTAAAGAAATCGTAAATTCCCTGTAAGGAGAAACTTGGATTGGGCAGAAAGCGGAACGTGGATGTGACAATGGCAGCGGCGCTGGGACTGCTGCTGCTCCTTGGTCTGGTGATCTTGTACAGCACCAGCGCATATAATGGTGAGATCAAATTCGGAGATGCTTTTTATTATCTGAAAAAGCAGCTGTTTGCCACTGCGGTCGGAATGGCGGGGTTTTACGCAGCCTTCAGGATCGATTACCATGTATGGCGGCGTCTGGCGGTGCCAGGGTACCTGGCGGCGATCCTTTTGTCGGCGGCTGTGCTTTTGATAGGAGAAGAGTATAACGGGTCCAAAAGATGGCTTTCTTTGGGCCCGCTTTCTTTTCAGCCCTCGGAATTTGCCAAGGTGGCGGTGATTATTTTTCTTGCCCATATGATCACAAAGAACAGCAGGGAAATGGGGAAATGGCGCGTTATGTTCAAAATCCTGTTTCCAATCCTTCCGATTGTAGGACTGGTGGGCGCCAGCAACTTAAGCACCGCGATCATCATTCTGGGGATTGCCGTGATCCTGATCTTTATTGCAAGTCCGAAATATGGCCAGTTTGTCTTTATGGGAGTTCTGGGAGCCGGATTTCTGGGAATCTTTCTGGCTCTGGAAAGCTACCGGCTGGAGCGGATCGCTATCTGGAGAAATCCGGAAGACTATGAAAAAGGATATCAGACGCTGCAGGGACTCTACGCCATAGGATCGGGAGGACTGTTCGGCAGAGGGCTTGGAAACAGCGTCCAGAAGCTGGGGTTTGTTCCGGAGGCACAGAATGACATGATCTTTTCAATCATCTGTGAGGAACTGGGACTATTTGGCGCCGGCATTTTGCTTTTTTTCTTTCTGATCCTGATCTGGAGGTTTTATGTGACAGCGTCAAAAGCTGCGGATCTCTTCGGGTCTCTGATCGCTTCGGGAGCCATGGCGCATATGATGATCCAGGTGATCCTGAATATATCTGTGGTGACAAATACCATTCCCAATACTGGCATTACCCTGCCGTTTGTCAGTTATGGAGGGACTTCGATCCTTTTTCTGATGGTGGAAATGGGGCTTGTATTTAGCGTCTCATCTTTGGTAAAATAGAAAAAACAACTGTAAGGGGAGTATATCGTAAATGGAAAAGCGAAAGACGAAGCGAAAGACGCATCGGCTGTACGCCTTTGTGGTACTGCTGCTTGCTGCGGCTATTCTTGCGCTTGGGATACTGATTCTTTTTTATGTGCAGGAGATTGAGGTAGAAGGAAATGAATACTGTACCGATCAGCAGATTGCAGATACGGTCAGGAATGATAAATATTCGATCAATACGTTATATATCATTGCAAAATACGCGCTGGGGCAGGGAGAATCGCTTCCCTGCCTTGACAGCATCCATGTGGGGCTGTCGGCGCCCTGGACTCTGAAGGTGACAGTGAAGGAGAAGCCCATTGTCGGATATGTAAAAAATCAGGATAATTATGCCTATTTTGACAAAGAAGGAATGGTAGTGTCCATGTCTCAGACGCTGCTTGAGGGACTTCCAAGTATTGAAGGCATTGATATGAAGGGGATAAAACTTTATGGCCATCTGGAAAGCGACGACCGCCAGATCTTTGAAGAAATCCTGGAAACATCCCGGGAGGTGGTAAACCAGGATCTGACCGTGGACAAGATCGTCTGCCGGGAGGATGAGATCTTTCTGTACATTGGCAATGTCTGTATTAATCTCGGAAGCCAGGTGTCTTCAGAGCAGGTTGCCCAGATCCGGCCCATACTGGAGAAACTGGGAGATCAGTCGGGAACGCTGCATCTGGAAAACTATTCCAGGTCCGGGGATACCATTACCTTCGATGTGGGAGAAATTCCGCAATAAAAAACGAATAAAATTAAGAAAAATGGATAAAGTCTATTGCTATTTTAGATAAAAGTCTATATTATATACTATATATGGCAAAGTGAACTTTTTTTCTTTGCCTGTATATGGGATGTATAATATATAATAAGGATAACAAAGGAGGAGAAACCCTTGCTAGAGATTAAGACGAACGAATCAGAAGCGGCGGCAAAAATAATTGTTGTTGGAGTCGGCGGTGGCGGTAATAACGCAGTGAACCGCATGATCGACGAGCAGATTGCCGGCGTTGAATTTATTGCTATTAATACAGATAAACAGGCACTTCAGTTATGTAAAGCTCCGACCCTGATGCAGATCGGGGATAAGATCACGAAAGGACTTGGCGCAGGAGCAAGGCCGGAGATCGGCGAAAAGGCTGCAGAAGAAAGCGCAGAAGAGATTTCAGCCGCTCTCAAAGGCGCGGACATGGTATTTGTCACCTGCGGTATGGGCGGCGGTACCGGTACAGGAGCCACACCTGTGGTGGCAAGGATCGCAAAGGAGCAGGGCGCTCTGACTGTAGGCGTTGTAACCAAGCCCTTCAGTTTTGAGTCCAAGATCCGTATGAACAATGCTCTTACAGGAATTGAAAAGTTAAAAGAAAGCGTTGACACCCTGATTGTTATCCCGAATAATAAGCTTTTGGAAGTAGTAGACAGACGTACCACCATGCCGGAGGCTCTCAAGAAAGCCGACGAGGTATTGCAGCAGGGTATCCAGGGAATCACAGACCTGATCAATGTTCCGTCTCTGATCAACCTGGACTTTGCAGATGTACAGACCGTTATGACAGACAAGGGAATCGCGCACATTGGTATTGGCCAGGGCCGCGGCGACGACAAGGCGCTGGAGGCTGTCAAGCAGGCGGTTGCAAGTCCGTTGCTTGAGACGACGATCGCAGGCGCATCCCATGTGATCATCAATGTATCCGGAGATATCACCCTGATGGATGCTTCCGATGCGGCAGAGTATGTACAGGAGCTGGCGGGCGAGCAGGCAAGTATTATTTTTGGCGCTATGTATGATGATTCCAGAGCAGACGAAGCGACTATTACGGTAATCGCGACAGGTCTGCATAACGTAGACGGCAGCGCTTCCAAGCTGAAGTCGAGACTGGAAAATCCAAGAAATGCTTCCGGCGCGGCACATACATCTTCTCATGCTCCGCAGCATGCACAGACTTATGAGAGACCGCATACGGCAGCGAATACATCCGCATCTCAGGGAAGTTCATCCAGACTGGACTTTGGCATGGCTCCTACAAAGAACGGCGGAACGACAGGTGGGACAAGAAGACCTGCCGGGGGAACGGTTCCCACACTGGAGACTCCAAAGACACCGACCAGTAAAGTGAAGGAACAGTCCATCAAGATTCCGGATTTCTTCAAGAGATAAGAGACAAGTCTGAAGACCAGACGCACAGGATCGTGTACGTCTGGTCTTTTTTTCTATCCCATCATCTTTTTTCTAAACGACAAAATCTGTCGGATTATCCGAAAATCAAAGAAATATCTTTCTTTCGCATGAAAATCATGTCGAAAAAAAGTGGAATTATGCTCCACCGTCTGACAAATTCTTTATCCCCGAATCTTTATAATAGAGCTTGCCTTTCGGACCTTTCGTTCTGATCCAAAGAGGAAAGAGGGTGTGCCGTGTACTATGAACTGTACATAGATGTGTTTTTTCTGGAAAATTTTATGATGGACATTTTTCTCCTTTTGCTCACCGGACGGCTTGTCAGGCTTCATGCGGGGATCGGCCGGGTTTTTCTGGGGGCGTTTGCGGGAGCTTTTCTTACCTGTGTGATCCTGGCTGCGCCAGATCTTATGCCCTGGCTGAAGAAGATTCTTTTTCATGTCTTTGTCAATTTTGTGATGCTGAAGATCTGTTTCCAACCAGAGGAGAAGCGGGAGATCCTTCTTTCCTGGCTGTTTCTTTATTTTGGCGGATTTCTGATGGGCGGAGTCCTGTATGTGCTCCGGCCCTTTGCCCGCAGCCTTAGTTTGTTCCTGTTTCTTGCCGTGGCGGCGTATCTTCTGGTGTCGCGTGTGTGGGATCTGGCGGTAAGACTGTGTGGAAGAGGGGAATACAAATGTCTTGTGAAAGTCGTAAAAGGGGAAAAGACACTGCATCTGAAAGGCATGCTGGACAGTGGCAACAGACTTACGGATCCCGGCACCGGGAAACCGGTACATATTATTGGCAGAAAAGCTGCCAGGGCGCTTGCGGGAGAGGAAGCGTTTGCGGGAGGACGTGTGGTTGTATTCCATTCTGTGGGAAAGGAGAGAGGAGTGATGCCGCTTCTGGAACTGGACCAGATGGAAATCTGTACAGGAGCAGGAAGAAGGAGGCGTGTCATAACGATCCGCCGTCCGGTGGTTGCGGTCTGTGAACAGGAGAGTGTCACAGACCTCTGCGACATTATTTTAAACGTAAATATCTGAATGGGAGGAATGCTATCATGCTGCTGAATCTGACGGCTCCGCGCCGGCTGAAAACAAAGATTGTGTCTGATCTGTATACATTTTTCTTTCCGGATCTTAGGGAAATCCATTATATCGGTGGAGCAGACATCCTTCCCGCGCCTCTTGATACAAAAGAGGAGGCGGCTGCGATTGGGGATCTTGGAGGCGGAAAAGATGAAAGAGCAAGGAAGCTTTTGATCGAACACAATCTGCGTCTTGTGGTGTATATTGCCAAGAAGTTTGACAATACGGGAGTGGGGGTGGAAGATCTGATATCCATCGGGACGATAGGCCTTATTAAAGCCATCAACACCTTTAATCCGGAGAAAAATATAAAGCTGGCTACTTATGCGTCCAGATGTATAGAAAATGAGATCTTGATGTATCTAAGGCGCAACAACAAAACACGGATGGAGGTGTCCATAGATGAGCCGCTGAATGTGGACTGGGATGGAAATGAGCTGCTGCTTTCGGATATTCTTGGCACGGAGGAAGACTCTATTTATAAAGATCTGGAAACAGAGGCAGAGCGAAAGCAGCTGCTTGTGGCAGTCGGCCGCCTGTCTGGAAGGGAGCGGGCGATCATTCAGATGCGATTCGGTCTTGGCACTTATGACGGGAAGGAGAAGACCCAGAAAGAAGTGGCGGATATTCTTGGAATCTCACAGTCCTACATTTCCAGACTGGAAAAAAAGATTATGGCAAGGCTGAAAAAAGAGATGGTAAAATATTCATAGCGCGTTCCCCGGGAAGCATGTTACAATAAAAAGAAAAAGGGGATGGGTATATGAGACTTAGCTGTTTTGGAGCGGCACATGAAGTGACGGGGAGCTGCCACCTGCTGGAAGCCTGCGGGAAAAATATTTTGATCGACTGCGGCATGGAACAGGGCCCGGATCTCTATGAGAACCAGGAATTGTCTGTTTCGCCGGGGGATATTGATTTTATCCTTCTGACCCACGCCCATATTGATCATTCGGGGAATATTCCACTGTTGTGCAAACATGGATTTAGCGGTGATATTGTTACCACGTTTGCAACTGCAGATCTTTGCAGTATTATGCTTCGTGACAGCGCCCACATCCAGGTGTCAGAGGCACAGTGGCGCAACCGCAAGGCAAGGAGGAGCGGCGATCCTCTCTATGAGCCGATCTATGATATGGCGGACGCGGATGCGGCGATCCGTCTTCTTGCGCCCTGCGATTACAATCAGAAGATCACCCTGTGTGAGGGGGTCGAAGTGCGCTTTCAGGATATCGGCCATCTCCTGGGATCGGCCAGTATTGAGGTATGGATCACAGAGGAGGGCGTTTCCAGGAAGATTGTATTTTCCGGAGATGTGGGGAACACAGACCAGCCTATTTTAAAAGATCCGACGCCGGTAAAAGAAGCGGACTATGTGGTGATCGAATCTACCTATGGAGACCGGACCCACGGGGAAGAACGGCCGGATTATGTCAGTGAGTTTACAAGGATCCTTCGGGAAACATTTGCCCGGGGAGGAAATGTGGTGATCCCTTCCTTTGCGGTGGGACGTACTCAGGAGATTCTTTATTTTATCCGGGAGATCAAGGAAAAGGATCTTTTGCCGGAGTATCCGGGATTTGAAGTTTATGTGGACAGTCCGCTGGCGATCGAGGCCACCAATGTGTTTAATAAAAATGTAAAGTCCTGTTTTGATGAGGAGGCGCTTGCCCTGATCGAGCAGGGGATCAATCCGCTGGTATTTCCGGGACTTAAGACGACTATCACCAGCGAGGAGTCCAAAATGATCAACTTTGATGAGAAGCCAAAGGTCATCCTGTCGGCTTCCGGTATGTGTGAGGCAGGACGGATCCGCCACCATCTGAAACATAACCTGTGGCGTCCGGAATGTACGGTCTGTTTTGTAGGGTATCAGGCGGCAGGGACGCTTGGCCGCAGGCTGATCGAAGGAGCGGAAAGTGTAAAGCTTTTTGGCGAGAGTATTACGGTAAATGCCAGGATTGAAGTGTTAAACGGCATCAGCGGACATGCGGATATGAACGGGCTTCTGGGATGGCTGAAGGGATTTGAGACTCCGCTTTCCCGTGTGATCGTGGTACACGGGGAGGATACGGTGACAGATTCTTTTGCGTCTCTGGTGGAGGAGACCATTGGGTGTCCCGCCTTTGCTCCTTACTCCGGCGGAACCATAGACCTGGCAGCCAATCAGATATTGACAGAAGGCGTGAAAGCGCCAAAGAAAGCAGTGGAGAAGCCGGCAAGAAGCAAGGCGCAGGCTGCCTTCAACCGGGTGGTTGCCGCTGCAAAAAGGCTGCTTGAAGTGGTGTATAAAAACGAAGGGCTTGCCAATAAGGAACTGGCGAAATTTGAAAGTCAGATCCAGAATCTTGCGGACAAATGGGATCGTTGATGTCCGGACGGACCGGATCTGTCAAGGACTAAAAGTTTTTTTATTTCAAAGGAAAACGGAATAACAACATGCCATATGGAGAATCATTCTACTAGATATTATCTTGATCTGGCAGGAGGTTCTTAGAAAATGGCACAGGGAAAAGTAGAAATATGCGGGGTAAATACAGCAAAGCTTCCGGTTCTGGATGAAAAAGAAAAGGAAGCTTTGTTTGTCCGTATTAAGGCAGGAGACAGTCAGGCAAAAGAGGAGTACATTAAGGGGAATCTGCGTCTGGTGTTGAGCGTGATCAAACGTTTTGGCGCCAGCGGGGAAAATCCGGACGACCTGTTTCAGATCGGCTGCATTGGACTGATCAAGGCGGTGAATAATTTTAATACAGAGCTGGACGTAAAGTTCTCCACCTATGCGGTACCCATGATCATAGGGGAGATCCGGAGGTACATGCGGGACAATACCAGCTCGATCCGGGTGAGCAGATCTTTGCGGGATACGGCGTACAAGGCGATCCATGCAAAAGAGAGCTATCTGAAACACAACCTGAGGGAGCCAAGCATACAGGAGATTGCCGAAGAGATCGGAATTTCCAAAGAGGATATCGTATTTGCGCTGGACGCCATACAGGTGCCCATGAGCCTGCAGGAGCCGGTGTATAACGATGGAGGGGACGCCCTCTATGTAATGGATCAGATCAGCGACAACAGGAGCCGGGAAGAGAAGTGGGTGGAAGATCTGTCTTTACAGGCGGCCATGGATCATCTGAATGAAAGGGAGCAGCTGATCATCCGGCTGCGTTTCTTCGAGGGAAAGACCCAGATGGAAGTGGCGGATCATATCGGGATCTCCCAGGCCCAGGTCAGCAGACTGGAAAAGCACGCCCTGCGCGTGATGCGCCAGTATCTGGCGGATTAGGCGCAGGGGATCCTGCCTGCGGGCAGAAGAAGACTTGCCGGAAGAATCTCCTTGCAATTTCAGGAGCGCCATACTATGATAAATGCAGAAGGGAGATACACACAAATGAAGGCTTGTATATTTGATCTGGATGGAACTTTGACAGACACCCTGGATTCCATGGTTTATTCTGTGAACGCTACGATGGAAGAGCTGGGACTTCCGGGGATCACCAAAGAGCAGTGCCGCAGATATGTGGGAAACGGCGCCAGAATGCTGATGGAGCGGACGCTGGAAGCGGTCGGGGAGAAGAGTGGACAGAGGCTGGAAGAAGCGCTTGCGGTTTATCTGCGTATTTTTGATGAGAACTGTACATATCATGTAGTACCCTATCCGGGGATCACCGCTCTTTTGGACGAATTAAAAAAAGAGGATGTGCGGCTGGCAGTGTTGTCAAACAAACCTCACGAGCAGGCGGTAAAAGTAGTGGAAGACATTTTTGGAAAAGGCGTCTTTGACTATGTGTCCGGCCAGCAGAAGAACATCAGGAGAAAACCGGATCCTGCAGGCATCCGGCACATTTGCGAAACACTGTCTGTTCCGGAAGAAGACTGCCTCTATGTAGGGGATTCGGAAGTAGACATAAAGACCGGGGAAAACGCAGGGGTTAAAACTGTGATCGTATCCTGGGGATTTCGCACCGGCGAAGAACTGCGGCAGGCCGGCGCCGGGATTGTGATAGACAGTCCGGCAGAGCTGTCTGCATATGTCCGGTAGACACGAAAGAAAAGAAAGACACAGGACAGGAGGGAAGGAAGATGTATGAGTATGATGAAGAATGTCTGAAGACGTTTTTGAAGCAGCAGGGACAGCTGTTTGACGAACCGGTGGCAGAGACTCTGGAAGAAGCAGAAGCCTTTCTGGAGGATTGTATGGCGGTTGTGGCAGACAGCCTGGATGAAGTGAAAAAATATCTGGAAGAAGACGGGATGGATGTGGATGGAATGTCTCCGGAAGAGATAGAGGAAGCCTCTGAAATCTTTGCGCTTCCGGACGGCCGGTACCTGATTGTAGAAGGGTAAGGTCAAAGCAGAGAAGAAAAGCCCTGGCTTTGTTAAGAAGCCCGGGCTTTTTTAAGCGCTGATCCTATGGCGTCCAGGATCAACTGGGAGGTATGGGGACTGTCAGAAGAATACCGGATGTCGTCCAGGGACTGGCGCTCCAGGATCTGTCCGGCAATCTCTTCAATGGCCGGCTGCATCAGTGGGTACATGGCAGCAACCGATTCACTTAGATTGGCAAAACGGATGGAATTGATACGGGATTCATCAACCGTAACCTCCACTTCCAGGTCGGTGTTGTTGACTGTCAGCGCGCAGGTGTAGACGCCGGGAATATATTTAGAGGTTTCCGCAGCAGTTTTTTTCGGATCCGGGCGAAACATAACGATCAGAAGAAGGATCAGAAGGATTGCCAGGGCCGCGAAAACCAGGGTATAAATGATCTCTTTCATATGCAGTACGATAATTTTAGTCTTGGAACTCATAAAGACCTCCTTGGTGATTACTTTTCTATAATGTATGTAAAAAAGGGAAAAATTATTCCTGACATTTTGCGTGACAAACGAAAACGCTTCCTGTAGAATGAATAAGGATATAAGGAGAGTGATGCGATATGTTTATCATAGCAGGGCTTGGCAATCCCACACTGGCCTACGAGGGTACCAGACATAATGTGGGATTTGCAGTCATAGATGCCATTGCGGAACGGTATCATATACCAGTAGAGATAAGAAAGAGCCGGGCTCTGACTGGAAAAGGGATGATCGGCGGACATAAGGTTCTTCTGGTTAAGCCACAGACTTACATGAACTTAAGTGGAGAAAGCATCGGAGCGCTGGCAGATTATTATAAAATTGATGAAGAACAGGAACTTCTTGTGATCTACGATGATGTGAGCCTGGATGTGGGACAGCTTCGGATCCGCAGAAAGGGGAGCGCCGGCGGTCATAATGGCATCAAAAACATCATTGCCCATCTTGGCACGGACGTCTTTCCCAGGATCAAGATCGGCGTAGGGGAGAAGCCAAAGGGATATGATCTGGCAGATTATGTACTGGGGCATTTTTCCAAAGGAGAGAAGGTCCTGATGGAAGAAGGTTATCAGAATGCGGTCCGGGCTGTAGAGATGATCCTGGACGGAAATCTGGATGAAGCGATGAATACATTTAACAAAAAGGTGAAACCGAAGGAGGCCGGAGAATAGATGCAGGCGCTGATCCGTCCGCTCCAGGAGCTTGCGGACTTTGAAGTAATTGAAAAAGAGAAAACAAAAGCCCCAGGGACGATCCGGATCCTGGGGTGCGTCAATTCCCAGAAGACCCATATGATGTACGGGCTAAGCGAAGGATGTCCGTACAAGGTGATCATATGTTCCAGCGAGTCCAGGGCGAGGCAGATCTTTGAAGAGTACCGCTTTCTGGATCCGGGAGTATTGCTTTATCCGGCCAAAGATCTGCTGTTTTATCAGGCAGATCTAAGGAGCCGGGAGCTGGTAAGCCAGCGGATGGAAGTGCTGGAAGCGGTGGCAGAAGGAGGACCCCTGACGGTTGTCACCAGCTTTGACGCCATGATGGATGCGCTGATCCCCAGGGAGACGCTGCTCGCACAGACCATAAGGATCCGTTATGACAGCAGCCTCGATCTGGCTGAAATGGAGAAACAGCTTTCTTTGCTGGGCTATGAGAGAGTGGTACAGATCGAGGGGAAGGGTCAGTTTGCTGTAAGAGGAGGGATCCTGGATGTTTTTCCGCTGACAGAAGAGATGCCGGTGCGGATTGAGCTGTGGGGGGATGAGGTGGATTCTATCCGGACCTTTGACGTGGAAAGTCAGAGATCCGTGGAGAATCTTCAGGAGATTGCCATCTGCCCTGCCATAGAATTTCCCGGGGAAGAACAAAGAGGCGTTTCCTTCCTGGATTATTTTGCCCCGGAATCTACGCTTTTATTTCTGGACGAACCAGTCCGGCTGCTGGAAAAAGGCCAGGGAGTGGAAGATGAGTTTATAGAGGCACAGAAAAAACGGGTGGAGAGCGGGTATGAGATGAAGGACGGGGAGGTCCGGCTTTATCCTGCAGAGGAGATCTTAAAAAAGATCAACCGCTACAGTTCCATCGGATTTTACGCCCTGGATATGCGGTGTAAGGGGCTTCTGGTAAGGGATTCTTTTCATATCCATGCCAAAAATATCAATCCATATAACAGTAGTTTTGAACTTCTGACCCGTGATCTGAAACGGCTGAAAAGAAACGGATACCGGGTGATTCTGCTATCAGGCTCCAGGACAAGGGCCAGACGTCTGGCGGAAGATTTAAGAGACTACGATCTGAGCAGTTATTTCAGCGACGATCTGGAACGGGTGGCAGAGCCGGGAGAGATCATGACGGCCTACGGTCATGTGGCAGAGGGCTATGAGTATCCGATGCTGAAGTTTACAGTGATCTCTGAGACTGATATCTTCGGAAAGGTGAAGAAGAAAAAGAAACGAAAAACCTATGAGGGGCGTAAGATCCAGAGCTTTTCCGAACTGAAGCCGGGGGATTATGTTGTCCATGAAAATCACGGACTTGGGATCTATCAGGGCATTGAGAAGATCGAGGTAGATAAGATCACCAAGGATTATATGAAGATTTCCTACGCTCAGGGCGGCAATCTGTATATTCCGGCAACGCAGCTGGATCTGATCCAGAAATATGCAGGATCAGATGCAAAGAAGCCGAAGCTGAACCGTCTGGGAGGCCAGGAGTGGACGAAGACCAAAACCAGAGTCAGAGGAGCGGTCCGGGAGATCGCGCGGGATCTGGTGGAGCTTTACGCAGCCAGGCAGGAGCAGGATGGATTTGCCTATGGAAAAGATACGGTCTGGCAGAAGGAATTTGAAGAAATGTTTCCTTTTGAAGAGACAGAAGACCAGCTCCTTGCCATTGAGGCGGTAAAAAAGGATATGGAGAGTACGAAGATCATGGACCGGCTGATCTGCGGGGACGTAGGCTACGGCAAGACAGAGATTGCCATCCGCGCCGCTTTCAAAGCAGTGCAGGAAGATAAGCAGGTGGTGTATCTGGTGCCGACCACGATCCTTGCTCAGCAGCACTATAATACGTTTGTTCAGCGCATGAAGGATTTTCCGGTGCGGATCGATCTGATGTGCCGGTTTCGGACGGCGGCTCAGCTGAAAAAGACGGCGGCCGATACGAAGAAGGGGCTGGTAGACATTGTGATCGGCACCCACCGGGTGTTAAGCGAAGATGTAAAGTTTAAAGATCTGGGGCTTCTGATCATTGATGAAGAGCAAAGATTCGGGGTTCAGCACAAAGAAAAGATTAAAAAGATGAAGGAAAATGTAGATGTGCTGACACTGACGGCTACGCCCATCCCAAGGACGCTTCACATGAGTCTGATCGGGATCCGGGACATGAGCGTACTGGAGGAAGCGCCGGAGGAGCGGCTCCCCATCCAGACCTATGTGATGGAATATAACGATGAAATGGTGCGGGAGGCCATTGAGCGGGAATGTGCCCGCCAGGGACAGGTTTATTATGTGTATAACCGGGTGGAGGATATTGCGGAGATCACAGCCCACATCCAGAAGCTGGTGCCGGAGGTGTCTGTGGCCTATGCCCACGGTCAGATGCGGGAACATCAGCTGGAGCGGATCATGTATGATTTTATCAACGGGGAAATTGACGTGCTGGTTTCTACCACGATCATCGAAACGGGGCTTGATATTTCTAACGTCAATACGATGATCATCCACGATGCCGACAGGCTCGGCCTCTCACAGCTCTATCAGCTGCGGGGAAGAGTAGGAAGGTCCAGCCGGATGGCCTATGCCTTTTTGCTTTACCGCCGGGATAAGATGCTTAAGGAAGTGGCAGAGAAGCGCCTGGCCGCTATCCGGGAGTTTACAGATCTGGGCAGTGGTTTTAAGATTGCCATGCGGGATCTGGAGATCCGCGGAGCGGGCAACCTTCTGGGGGCAGAACAGCATGGCCATATGGAGGCCGTGGGATACGACCTGTATTGCAAGATGTTGAATGAAGCGGTCCGTCTCCTCAAAGGAGAGATTCAGGAGGAAGATTTTACCACGACCATGGATCTGAATGTGGACGCTTTTATTCCAGATACTTATATTTCCAATGAATATCAGAAACTGGATGTATACAAGAGGATTGCGGCTATTGAGAATGAAGAAGAGATGGAAGACATGACAGAAGAACTTCTGGACCGGTTTGGAGACATCCCAAAGAAGGTGGAAAAGCTTCTTCAGGTGGCGGCATTAAAGACGCTTGCACACCAGGCTTATGTCACTTCAGTAGAACAGAAGGGATCCAGGTTCTTTTTTGGAATGTATGAAAAGGCAAAGGTGGCGCCGGAGCGTATCCCTTCTCTGGTGGAATCTTTCCACGGGGACTTAAGCGTCCGTACAGAAGGAGGATGTCCCTGCTTTATTTATGAAAAGAAGGGGCGAAGCGGAAAGGAAAAAAGCGAAGATGTGCTGGAGACTGTGAAAAATGTATTAATTGGCCTGAAAGGATTGATTGAAGCCTGAAAAAAGGCTATAATATAACAGTTAATGGCGCAAAGGAGGATACAGAGAACCATGAAAAGAAAAGCAGGAATCTATGTACTGGCGGGAGCCCTGGCAATGGCCTCCCTTACCGGATGCGGTTCTTCCATCGGGGAAGATGACGTTGTCGCTACTGTGGGCGATGTTGAGATCACAGGCGATGTGGCCAATTTCTTTGCCAGGTATAACCAGGCGCAGTACGAGACCTATTATGCGGCATATATGGGAGACAATATGTGGGATACAGAGGCGGAAGAAGGCCAGACCTATGAGGAATATGTAAAGGACGCGGTCCTGGTCCAGCTGGAGGATATGGTGCTCCTGGAACAGCACATGGACGAGTATGAGGTCTCCCTGTCTGACGGGGAGAAACAGGCCATCAAAGATGCAGCGAAAAAGTTTGATGAGCAGAATGGCCTGGAAGAAAAAGAAAAGGTGTCCGGAAATGTGGATACCGTTGAGCGGGTCATGACCCTGCTGGCGATCCAGGAAAAAATGATGGAAGCGATCCAGGCGGATGTGGATACTGAGGTGTCCGATGAGGAAGCCGCGCAGAAGAGTATGCAGTATGTATTCTTTTCTTCGCAGACAACCGATTCCGGGGACACATCCGGAGAGGATGCTGCAGAAGACGGGGACAGTGCGGACGAAGAAATTGTAAAAGAGACTGCCAAAGTCCAGGCCCAGACCTTTGCGGACGCGGTTAAGGATCAGGCGGATTTTGCAGCTTACGCTTCCGAACAGGGACTGGAAGCAAAGACAGCTACTTTTGACGCAGATTCCTTAAGCCCTGCGGCAGAGGTTGTAGAGGCTGCAGATCAGCTTAAGGAAGGCGAGACCACAGGGATGATCGAGACGGACAGCGGCTATTATGTGGCAAGAGTCACCAGCCTGTTTGATCAGGAAGCCACGGATGCGGAAAAGGAAACTATCATTTCACAGCGAAAGACCGATCTTTATAATGAGACTTGCGAAGGATGGAGAAATGATGTGAATATCACCGTCCATGACAATGTGTGGGACAAGGTTGACTTTAAGACATTGAAAGTGACGGCTGTGCAGGACGAGACAGAGGACTACGCAGATCAGGTGCAGACCGATGACGTGGCGGAGCAGCAGGCGGAGGAAGAATCCGAAGAATAGGGAAGGGTATCATGAAAGAATCCTATATCAGTGATCTGTATGTTTTTGAAGAAAAAGGAAAACCTGGCCGGAGAGAGGAACAGGTACAGGTAAAGAAAGGAAGGGGCATCCGGGGGGATCTTCATTTTGAAGATCCGGATGCCCCTGTCAGCATCTGTACCTGTTTTGTAAAGGAATGGATGAAGCGGCAGGAGGTTGAGGGACTCTGCTTTCAGAGATTTAAAGCAAATATCTGGATTGAGACGCAGGGCGAGCCGTCTGGTTTTCAAAAAGGAATGCAGATCAGATGCGGCGAAGCAAGCCTTAAGATCCGGCGGGGGAAGAGCCGGTGCTTTCAGGAGTGTGCAAGAGTGCAGAAAGGACTTCCCTGCCTTCTGAAGAAAGAATGCTGGTATGCAGTCAGCCTTAGTGATGGCAGAATCCGGGTCGGCGATTGTGTGAATTATTAGACAAATTTGAATAATTTCAAAAAGATTGAAATAAATATGGAATAATAAGGAGATTTGTAATATAATGATAAAAAGAAACATTTAGACAAACTCCGAGTCCTGTGCTTCCGACGCATGTGTCCGATTTGCATGCGGGAAGACCGGACCAATGGGTGGCACCGGGAACGGGGCCGCCTGCCTGATTGCGAAGGGGCCATTATTGTATCGGAAGATACGATAGTGGATTTTTTTATGTAAAGGAGGTCAGTGTAGAATGGGAAAACAGTTGATGATCAAGCCCGAAAAATGTATCGGATGCAGAACCTGTGAACTGGTCTGTTCGTTCGGACATGATCAGGCGTTCAATCCGAGAAATGCCAATGTGACAGTCATGGCATACGAAGAAGCAGCCATCAATATTCCTGTTATGTGCCTGCAGTGTGAAGACCCCTGCTGCCTGGAGGTCTGTCCGGTAGGAGCGATCAGCAGGAATGAGATCGGCGCGGTTGTTATGGACCATGCGAAATGTATCGGCTGTAAGATGTGTATGAATGCCTGTCCGCTTGGCAATATCAGTTTTAACAAAGAGAAAAAACAGGTACATAAGTGCGATCTGTGCGGCGGGGAACCCAAATGCGCAAAATTCTGCCCGACCGGAGCGATCACATTTGAGGACCCGGATGAAGGAATGGACAGAAAACGTGCTGTGGCCGACCGTTTTAAAGACGTATTCGGAGAGGAGGCAAAGGCATGATGAACGGATATATGGGAACGATCATTCGCGTGGATCTTTCTAAGGGAACGATAAAAAAGGAACCGCTCAATATGGAGGCTGCAAAAGATTTTGTAGGAGCCAGAGGCCTGGGAACCAAGTATTTCTGTGATGAGGTGGATCCGAAGATCGATCCTCTGGGGCCGGATAACAATCTGATCTTTATGACAGGACCTCTGACCGGAACGGCGGCAGCCTGCAGCGGCCGGTTTGAAGTGGTGGCAAAAGCGCCGCTTACCGGCACCATCGGAGCGGCAAACTCCGGAGGACATTTCGGACCGGAACTGAAGTATGCGGGATATGACGGGATCATTTTTGAAGGAGTAAGTGATCATCCGGTGTATCTTTATATCAATGACGATGAAGTGGAGTTAAGAGACGCTTCCGGACTTTGGGGCAAGACGGTTTATGAGACCACGGATGAGCTGAACCGGATCTGCGGACAGTCCTTCCGGGTATCCTGTATCGGACCGACCGGAGAAAATCTCTGCCTGTATGCCGGCGTGATGAACGATAAACACCGTGCGGCAGGCCGGGGCGGCCTGGGCGCTGTGATGGGAAGCAAAAAGCTGAAAGCAGTCGTTGTGAAAGGAACAAAATCCATCTATGTGTCCAGACCGGAGAAGTTTATGGAGGCCATCGAGAACGCAAGGACGACTTTAAAGGCGCACCCGGTAACCGGAACAGGACTGGCAGCTTACGGAACAGAGATCCTGGTCAATATCATCAATGAGAGCGGCGGACTTCCGCTTCGCAACGGCCGTGATGGAGCGGTTTATGAAAAAGCGGACAATATTTCCGGCGAGACGCTGACAGAGAAATACCTGATCCGGAACAAAGGATGCTTCGGATGCTGTATCGGATGCGGACGCGTGGTGGATATTCCGAGCGGTCCCTTCAAGTCCAGGGGCGAGGGACCGGAGTACGAGGCGGGATGGTCCTTTGGCGCGGACTGCGGTATCGACGATCTGGAAGCGGTCTGCAAGGCAAACTTTCTCTGTAATGAATATGGATTCGACCCTATCACTCTGGGAGCGACCATTGCCTGTGCCATGGAACTCTTTGAGGAAGGCTATCTGACAGAAGAAGATACAGGAGGCATCCCGGTACGCTTCGGCGATGCAGCGACCATGGTGAAGCTGGCAGAGATGACAGGAAAGAACGAGGGATTCGGAAAGCAGCTTGCCATGGGTTCCTACCGGCTGGCGGAAAAATACGGACATCCGGAACTGTCCATGTCTGTAAAGAAGCAGGAGATGCCTGCCTATGACGGCCGTGCCCTGCAGGGCATCGGACTGGAATATGCCACCTCCAACCGGGGCGGATGTCATGTGCGTGGTTACATGACCTCTCCGGAGGTACTTGGACTGCCGGTTAAGATGGATCCTCTGGTAACAGAAGGAAAGGCTTCCATGCTGAAGACCTTCCAGGATCTGACGGCTCTGATCGATTCTACAGGCGTCTGCCTGTTTACCTCTTTTGCTCTTGGACTGCCGGAATTTGCGGCGCAGTACAGGGAAGCGGTGGGCAGCGATGAAAGCGACGCGGAGATCCTGCTGAAAGGCGAGAGAGTCTGGAACCTGGAGAAGAAGTTTAATATTGCAGCCGGCGTGGAAAAAGATACCCTTCCGCCAAGACTTTTAAGAGAGCAGCTGCCGGACGGTCCGGCGCAGGGAAAGGTCAATGAACTGCACACCATGCTTCAGGAATACTATCAGCTGAGAGGATGGGATACAGAAGGCATCCCCACACCGGAAAAAGACAGGGAACTTGGATTATAAAGGATTACAGGATGCAGGCGGCAAATGCCGCCTGCAGGGAGTAAGAAAATGACTGTTAAATTTTTTGCCTATCTCAGGGAATATACAAATTGCAAGATCGTGGACTTTCCGTATCAGGAGGATGTCCGGAAGCTGACCCAGGCTTTGAGTGAGACTTACGGGAACAGACTGCGGGAAAAGCTGCTGACCCCCGACGGAACGGATCTGGGTGAAGAGATCATTATCCTGGTAAACGGAAGGCATGTGGAGCATCTTGGAGGGATCGACACGAAGCTGCTTCCGACGGATACCGTATCTATATTCCCTGTGGTGGCTGGCGGTTAAGGATAAGGTGGTGAATCAGGATGGAAGTATCCGAGAAGCGGATTGAAGAAATCATACATTCTTACCAGCCGGACCGGCGGTATGCACTTGCCATCATGCAGGATATGCAGCGGGAATTCCAGTATGTGCCAAGAGAGGGAATGGAAGCGCTGGCAGAAGAACTTCAGTGCCCGGTGTCTTCCCTTTATGCCATGGCAACCTTTTATAAGGCATTAAGTCTGGTGCCCAAGGGAAAACATATTATTAAATGCTGCGACGGCACGGCCTGCCATATCAGGGGTGCGTCGACTCTGATCGACGGGATCCGAAGAGAACTCAAGATCGGTCCGGGGGAGACCACGCAGGACGGCATGTTTTCCCTGGAGACGGTCAACTGCCTGGGCTCCTGTGCTCTGGCCCCGGTTCTGGTTGTGGACGACGTCTATTATGGAAAGGTTACCCTGGAAAAATTAAAGGAAATTATTCAGGGAGTGAAGGAAGGCGGTGCTGAGTAATATGAAGAAACAGATATTGATCTGCTGCGGCACCGGGTGCCGGGCAAACGGCAGTATGAACGTGGTAGAAGCCTTCCGCAGTGAAATAGAAAAAAACGGCGCGGACGCCGATGTGATTCCGCAGATTAAGACAACGGGATGTAACGGTTTCTGCGAAAATGGTCCGATCGTGAAGATCATGCCGGATAATCTGGTCTACTATAAAGTAAAACCAAAAGATGTGCCGGAAATTCTGGAGAAGAGTGTGCTGGAAGATCAGGAGATCCCTAGGCTCATGTATAAAGATAATGAGGGGAACCGGGTTCGTTCCCAGGAGGAAAACCCTTTCTACGCACATCAGCAGAAACTGGCTCTCCGTCATATTGGAAAGATCGATCCGGAGAATATTGAGGACTACCTGGAACTGGGCGGCTATGAGGCGCTTAAGAAAGCCCTGCAGATGACGCCGGACGAAGTGATCACAGAAGTGGAAGCGTCCGGACTGCGGGGACGGGGCGGGGCCGGATTCCCTGCCGGAAGGAAGTGGCGCACAGCGGCTTCCTATGATAACTTCCCCAAGTATGTGGCCTGCAACGGCGACGAGGGAGACCCGGGCGCATTCATGGACCGGTCGATCCTGGAAGGCGATCCCCATGCGGTGATCGAGGGCCTTGCCATCGCAGCCATTGCCATCGGGGCGGAAGAAGGATTCTTCTATATCCGGGATGAATATGACCTGGCAGTGAAGCATGTGAAAAAGGCGCTGGAAGACGCAGAAGCGCGGGGGATCATCGGGGAATCTGTCATGGGTTCGTCAAAGAGACTGCATCTGTCTGTGGTCCGTGGAGGAGGAGCCTTTGTCTGTGGAGAATCCACGGCTCTTATGGCATCTATCGAGGGAAGGGTAGGAGAACCCCGGGCAAAGTATATCCGTTCTGTCCAGAAAGGACTCTGGGACCAGCCTACCGTTCTGAATAATGTAGAAACACTGGCGAATATTCCGCTGATCATCCGGGACGGAGGAAAGAAATTTGCCGAAATCGGTACAGAGACGAGTACAGGGACCAAGGTATTTGCCCTGGTAGGAAAGGTAAAAAGAACCGGCCTTGTGGAAGTGCCCATGGGAACATCGCTCCGGCATCTGATCTTTGATATCGGCGGCGGGATCATCGGGGACCGGCCTTTTAAGGCGGTACAGACAGGCGGTCCTTCCGGCGGCTGTATTCCGGAGAGCATGCTGGATCTGAAGGTGGATTTTGATTCTCTGGCAAAGTACGGCGCCATGATGGGATCCGGCGGTATGATCGTTATGGATGACAGAAGCTGTATGGTGGAAGTGGCTAGGTATTATACGAATTTCCTCTGTGAGGAGAGCTGCGGCAAGTGTACGCCCTGCAGGGAAGGCCTGCGGAGGATGCTGGAGATCCTGACAGATATCTGCGAGGGCAGAGGAAGAGAAGGAGACATTGAACTGCTGGAGCGGATCGGCCACGCCGTGCAGGACGCATCGTTGTGTAGTCTTGGCAAGAGCGCGCCTAACCCGATCCTTACGACGATCAAGTATTTCCGGGATGAGTATGAAGCCCATATCCGGGAAAAGAGATGTCCGGCAGGCGTCTGCAAGAATCTGACCCGGTTTGAGATCGATGAGGCGAAGTGTATCGGCTGTGATATGTGTGCAAAGGGATGTCCGGCCGGAGCCATCAGTGGAGAAAAGAAGATGCCGCACAGGATCGATCCTTCAAAATGTATTTCCTGCGGAAGCTGCAGAGAGGCCTGCAGGTTTGACGCGGTAAAAGCAGTGGGAAGGGGGCAGGAAGCATGATAGAGATTACCATTAACGGAAAAAAATGCACCTGCGAAAAAGGCGAGTTCCTGCTGGATGTGGCAAGACGGAATGGTTTTTATATCCCGACGCTGTGCCATCATCCTGCAATCTCCGGACAGGCCTGCTGCAGGGTGTGTCTGGTGGAAGTTGTGGAAAAGGGCAGGAGTAAGATCGTAGTATCCTGCGTGTATCCGGTGGAGCGGCCGTGTGAAGTCTATACCGACAGCGAGCGTGTCAAAGAAGACCGGGCCGTGGTGCTTATGCTCCTGAAGGAGAGAGCGCCGGAAAGCGACGTGATCGACGCGCTGTGTAAAGCTTACGGCGCGGCGGACGGAAGCCGGTTTGCGGCAATCGACGGGGAGAAATGCATCATGTGCGGTCTCTGTGCAGGGGCCTGTGCAAAGCTGGGGACGGGAGCTATCTCCACCGTGCTACGGGGTACGGCAAAGAAGATCTCCACGCCCTATGACGAACCCTCCAAAGACTGTGTGGGCTGCTTAAGCTGCGCCTATATCTGCCCGACAAAAGCCATTACTTTTAAGGATGACGGGCAGACAAGAGAGGTGTGGGGACGGACCTTTGAGATCGTCCACTGCCGCGAGTGCGGCGCGCCCGTAGGCACCAGGGAAGAGATTGCACTTGCCGCCAGAAGGGCGGGAGAAGAGCCGGAGGAACTCTGTCCTACATGCAGAAAGAAAAAAATGACAGATATCATGGCACATACCTATGGAATCGTGTAGAATAGAGGTAGTGTTTCGATCACGTTTTATTTAAGGAAGAAAGGATGCCGACTCATGAAAGACCAATACGGAAGACAGATCAATTACATGAGAGTGTCGGTTACCGACCGCTGTAATCTGCGCTGCATTTACTGTATGCCGGAAGAAGGAGTGGACCAGGTGTCCCACCAGGATATTCTCACATATGCAGAAATCACAAGGATCGTAAATGCAGCTGCTGCAGCGGGGATTACCAGGATCAAACTGACAGGGGGAGAGCCCCTTGTCAGAAAGAATCTGGCAGGGCTTGCAGGAGATATAAAAGCCCTGCCAGGGATAGAGGAAGTAACCGTTACTACAAACGGCGTTTTGTTGAAAGAACAGCTGGAGGATCTTGTGGCAGCGGGGATCAGCGCGGTTAATATCAGTCTGGATACGCTGGATCCCGGAATGTATGCACAGATTGCAAGAAGAGATGCGCTTGCGTCGGCAGTGGAGGGCCTGGAGGCGGCGATCGCCTGCCCGGGTCTGAAGGTGAAGGTTAATTGTGTGTTGCTGCCCGGGATCAATGAGAGCCAGTGGACAAAGATCGCAGAACTTGCAAAGGACCGCCCTGTGGACGTCCGGTTTATTGAGATGATGCCGGTGGGGCTCGGAAAAAAATTTCAGACTGGTTTTGAAGAAGAGGTTTTGGAAAGATTAAGATCCTCTTTTGGCCGGGAGCAGACAGCCAGCGGGCATTTTGGAAACGGGCCTGCGAAATACGTCCGGTTTGAAGGGTTTGCAGGAAAGATCGGGTTTATCAGCGCCCTTTCTCATAAATTCTGTTCAGAGTGCAACCGGATCCGTCTGACAGCGGAGGGGTTCTTAAAACCCTGCCTTCAGTATGCGGCAGGGGAGGATTTAAGGAAACTTGTACGCGCGGAGGTTTCGGAAGAAGAACTGATACAGGCGGTAGAAAGAGCGATTTATTACAAGCCGGCCTGCCATCATTTTGAAGAAAAGGATTCTCTGGATTTTGAACAGAAAGATATGTTTGAGATCGGAGGATAAGTACAGGAAGAAAGGGGGAAAAAGAAGAAGGCATTTGCAGGCGGCATACAATTTCATACAGATTGCAGGAATTCGAGCCTGTCTGCCTAAAACTGAACATGTCATGGCAGCAGGCCAAAGGGGATCTTTTGAAAAGAAGATGCCTTCCGGTTTTGAAAAGAATATCCGCAAATGGAACAGGTTCATTTTGTGTGGTCTTCTTTTTCAGAGGCCATTTTCTTTTGGAAAAATGGCAAAACAAAAAAAACAGCTGACTGAAAAGGAGGAGATTTTTATGAAGAAGTTAACAGCAGCTTTTTTGGTAACAGTGATGTGTCTTGGACTGACAGCCTGTGCTGGACAGTCTGAAGAGTCTGCGGAAAGCGAAGATACCGATGCCAAGACGGAAGAACAGGCAGAAGAAGCGGCGCCGGAAGACAAGGGAACGCTTATGATGGCAACGACTACCAGTACAGAGGATACCGGCCTTCTGGATTATCTTCAGCCTCTGTTCAAAGAGGATACCGGATGGGATCTGGAATGGACGGCAGTCGGTACCGGTGAAGCGCTTGCCATGGGTGAGAGCGGAGACGTAGATGTGGTGCTGGTACATGCCAAATCCAGTGAAGAAGAATTTGTGGCAGAGGGATACGGAGTCGAGAGATTTCCGGTTATGTACAATGACTTTATCGTGGTAGGACCTTCTTCACCGATTGAGAAGACGGATGATATCAATGCAGTCTTTACGCAGATCATAAACGATCAGCTTCCGTTTGTATCCAGAGGCGATGACTCCGGTACGGATAAGAAGGAAAAGGGAATCTGGGAAGAACTGGGACTTGACCCGGCAACAGATCCGAATTATGTAGAATCCGGACAGGGTATGGGCGCTACCATTACCATGGCGGACGAGCAGCAGGCATACTGCCTGACCGACCGCGGCACATGGCTGAAGCAGAGCCAGGATGCAACCCTTGACTATCAGCTTGACATTGTATGTGAAGGAAACGACAGTCTGCTGAATCAATATGGCGTGATCGCTGTTAATCCGGAAAAATATCCGGAAGTGAACAATGAAGGTGCGAATGACTTTATCGAGTGGATCTGTTCTGATGAAGTGCAGGAACTGATCGGTGAATACGGGGTAGAAGAGTACGGACAGGCTCTGTTTACACCCAACGCAGGAACAGACGCGTAACAGGAGGTAGTGAAGATGGCAGACTGGCTGAAAAACGTACTGTCGGATCCGAATATATTGAGTGCTGTGAGAGTGACGTTTACGATGGCAGTCTGCTCCACTGCGATTGCTTCTGTACTGGGGATCACGTTCGGGCTCCTGCTGGAGCGGTTCCGCTTTCCGGGGAAAAAGATCGTGATCCGCATCAACCGGACACTGATGGGCTCTCCGCCTGTAGTGGTCGGATTGATCGTTTATCTTTTGCTGATGCGTAGAGGACCGCTTGGTCCTCTGTCGCTGTTGTTTACGATCCAGGGGATGGTGATCGCCCAGACGCTGATCATCACCCCCATTATCTGCGGCATGATCTATTCTTATCTTCGAAGATCTGCTCCTTCTATCCGGGAATTTGCCGTAACCATGGGAGCGGACAGATGGCAGACCATCCGGCTTATCATAAGAGAACTGCGAAAAGAGATTTATTTCTGCATGGTGACAGGGTTTGGACGCTCCATCAGTGAAGTGGGCGCGGTCATGCTTGTGGGAGGAAATATTCGGGGACGTACCCGTACCATGACGACAACGATTTCTCTTTTGAAAAGTCAGGGGATATTTACAGAAGGCGTAGCGCTTGGCATTCTGCTTCTTTTGATGGCGTTTGTCCTTCAGTGGATCTGTGATATGCTGCAGAGGGAGGAACAGGAAGATGAAAATTACTGATCTGGAAAAAAGAATAGGAACATTCAGACTTCAGATCGATCACCTGGATATAGAACCGGGGCGGATCCATGGGATCATCGGCCCTAACGGCTGTGGAAAGACGGTTCTTCTTAAGACGATCGCGGGAATTTATAAGCCGGATCAGGGAAGGATCGATTATGAAGGGGTGACTTCCCGGGAGATCACGATGATGTCCCAGCGTCCTTATCTGATGGACACAACCGTATATAAAAATCTGATCTATCCACTGCAGATTCGAAAGATCCGGCCTGAAGAAGGGCGAGTAGATGAACTGTTAGAAAAAGCAGGGCTTCTGGCACAGAAGAAACAGTATGCCAGATCCTTATCCAGTGGAGAAAGACAGAAGCTTTCTTTCCTGCGGGCTGTGATTTTCCGCCCCAGGATTATTTTGATTGATGAGACATTTTCCAATCTGGATCCGGAGAGCGAGGCTCTCTTTACAGAAATGATCCGGGAGATCCAGAAGAAAGATCCGATCACATGGGTCATTGTAAGTCATCAGATGGAGGCGGTCCACCAGTTGTGTGAGGTCGTCCATCATATGGAAAAAGGAAGAGTGGTGGAAAAATGAAACTGCTTCAGGTAGACACCGTGGACGGGGCCAGAGAAAAATTAAAGAAGGCTGTGCAGGATCAGGAAGTAAAGAAGCGGAGAGTTCCGCTTGAAGAGGCGCTTGGCGGGATCCTTGCAGAAGATGTGCACGCAAAAGAGCCGGTACCGGGATTTGACAGATCTACGGTAGACGGATATGCAGTGCGAAGTGCAGATACAGCAGGCGCCTCAGACAGTGTCCCTGCTTTCCTTCAGATCACAGGGGAAATAGAGATGGGACGTGTGCCGGAACACGGGATCCGTCCGGGAGAATGTATGTACATTCCGACCGGCGGCATGATTCCGGAAGGGGCTGACGCAGTTGTTATGATAGAATACTGCGAGTTGTTTTCTGAAACAGAGACTGCGGTCTGTCATTCGGTTCCGGCAGGAGGAAATATTGTGCACGCGGGAGATGATGTACAGGAAGGCGAAAAAGTCCTGACAAAGGGAACCCGTTTAAGACCGCAGGAGATCGGTCTTCTGGCGGCTGTCGGAGAGGAAAGCGTAACGGTAGTAAAACCCTGGAGTGTGACCATTATTGCAACCGGGGATGAACTGATCGCGCCGGGCGACAGGATGGAACCGGGAAAAGTACGCAATATCAATAATTACGGCCTGGAGGCGATTGCCAGACAAATGGGGTTTGACGTGAGCGGCTGCTTCCTTTTAAAAGACGAAAGAGGGCTTTTGGAGGAAACGGTACGCAGTGCGATGCGGCAAAGTGACATCGTGGCTGTTTCCGGAGGAAGTTCCAAAGGGAAAAAAGACGAGACAGCGTCTGTGATCGGGGAACTTGCCAGTGAGGGGATCCTGACACAGGGCCTGGCATTGAAGCCGGGAAAGCCTACGATCCTGGGATATGATGTGCCGACCGGAACGATCCTTTTAGGCCTGCCCGGGCATCCGTCCGCGGCAATGATCGTATTTCAGCTTCTGATCGGCTGGCTGTGGGAAGATATAAACGGTGGGAAAAAGTCATGGCCTGTGCCGGCAGAGCTTACCGTAAATGTTCCTGCGGCGCCAGGAAGAGCTGTCTGTCAGACGGTACAGCTCCTTCGCGGAGAGGATGGCAGGACAAAAGCAGTACCGGTGTTTGGAAGATCCGGACTGATCAGTATTTTGACGAAAGCAGACGGATATATTGTGATCCCGGAGAATCAGGAAGGTCTGAAAAAGGGAGAAATGGTGGAAGTGTTCCTGATTTGAGGAGGTGAAGAGATGGAGAAGCGAAATCTATATCTGCATACAACGCCTGTAGAGGAGGCAAAAGAACGGTATTACAGGACAGTGAAAGAATGTATTTCCATTCGAACGGAAGAAATTCCTGTTGACAGGAGTCTTGGGAGAGTTACGGCGGAAGCGGTTTATGCAAGGCTCTGTTCTCCGCTGTTTAATGCGTCTGCGATGGACGGGATCGCGGTAGAAGCAAAGAAGACAAGAGGAGCCAGCGAAGAACATCCGATGGTCTTAAGGCGGGGAGAGGATTTTCAGGTGGTAGATACCGGGGATCCGATCAGAGAACCTTATGACGCAGTGATCATGGCGGAGGATCTGCTGGAAATGGATGATGACACAGTGCAGATCATGGCTGCTGTCGCGCCCTGGAATCACATCCGACCAATCGGAGAAGATATTGTGGCCGGAGAGATGCTGCTGCCCGGTCATCATAGGATCCGTCCGGTGGATATCGGCGTGCTTCTTGGCGGAGGGATCGTAAATATCAGGGTTCATGCGTCTCCCCGTGTCGGGATCATTCCCACAGGCACAGAGATGATCCCGCCGGGGCAGGAACCGGAAGACGGACAGATCATAGATTCTAATTCCGGGATGTTTGCGGCGCTGGTACAGCAGTATGGAGGTGAGCCGGACCGTTTCCCGATCATCCATGATGATTATGAAAAGATCAGGGAAACGGTAAAAGAGGCGGTATCCAGGGATGACCTGGTGATCGTGAACGCCGGATCCAGCGCGGGTACGGAGGATTATACGGTGCATGTACTGCGGGAACTGGGGGAGGTTCTGATCCACGGGGTTGCCATTAAGCCTGGAAAGCCGGTGATTCTGGCGATTGTGGATCACAAACCGGTTATCGGACTTCCCGGGTATCCGGTGTCGGCATATATTGATTTTGAGACTTTTGTAAAGCCGGTCATAGAACTTTTTACAGGCAGCAGTCTTAAGGCGCGTCCACTGGAACAGGCAGTTATATCCAAACGCCTTGTCTCGTCTCTGAAGCATAAGGAATATGTACGGGTAAAGGTAGGAGAGGTGAACGGACGCCTGGTGGCGTCGCCCCTGGCAAGAGGAGCGGCCGCGGCTACCAGCCTGGTAAAGGCGGACGGTGTATGTATCATCGATCAGAATCTGGAAGGCTATGAGGCCGGGGAGCAGGTGCAGGTGGAACTGTGGCGGCCGAAGGATGAGATCCGCCATACGATCGTATCCGTGGGAAGTCACGATCTGATCATGGACTTTCTGGCAGATCTTTTGCCGGATCTGTTTCCGGGCGTACATCTTTCCAGTACGCATGTTGGAAGCATGGCCGGACTGATGGCGCTGAAGCGGGGAGAAGCCCACATCGCGCCTACGCATCTTCTGGATGAAGAAACCGGCGTTTATAACATTGCCTATCTGAAACGGATCTTTCCGGATCGGGAGATGGCGTTGATCAAGGGTGTGAGCCGGATCCAGGGGCTGATGGTAAAAAAAGGTAATCCCAAAGGAATCTGCGGTGTGGAAGATCTGCCTGGATGCAGGTATGCCAACCGGCAGCGCGGCGCGGGTACCCGGGTGCTTCTGGATCATCTTCTGAAGCAGGCTGGCATCCGGCCGGAGCAGATTGAAGGGTATGAGCTGGAGGCAGCGACCCATATGGCTGCGGCAGCCCTTGTGAAGGACGGGGGAGTGGATGCTGCGATGGGAATCTATGCGGCGGCAAAAGCCATGGATCTTTCTTTTATAGAAGTGGGAAAAGAAGAATACGATTTTGCCATTGAAAAGAAGAATCTGGAACTTCCCTTTATCCAGGATTTTATTCAGGCGCTCCAGTCAGAGCCGTTTAAGTCCCGGGTAAAGGAAGCAGGCGGATATGGCGCAGAGAATGCCGGAAAAATCATCCTGATATAAGGACGGGGAGAATGTGTATGAGATATGACAGGCAGATCCTGATGCCGGAGATCGGGATCAAGGGACAGAAAAAACTGGAACGTGCTGTGGTAACTGTGATCGGCTGCGGCGGCCTGGGCTCGCCGGTCCTCACCTATCTTGCACAAGCCGGTGTGGGGACGATACGCCTGGTGGACGGAGATACTGTTTCTGATACCAATCTGAACCGGCAATTTCTTTACCGGGAAGAAGACATCGGGAAGAAAAAGGCGGATCTGGCGGCGGAAAAGTTAAGGAGAATGAACCGGAGGATCCGTGTGGAGACATTTGCCTGCTCTCTGACAGGAGAAAATGCCGGTCAGATCCTGAAAGGATCAGATGTCGTGGTGGATTGTGTGGACAGCCTTGCAACCAGATGTATTGTCGGGAGATCCTGCCTTGCAGAGGATATTTTCCTTGTGGAGGGAGCTGTGCAGGGGTTCTACGGGTATGTGATGGACATTTCCAGGGAAACGGCCTGCCTGGAATGTCTCGGGTATCATCTGGGAAAAAGTCCAGTACCTGTGCCGGCGCTTGGCGCCGCAGCCGGGGTGATCGGATGTCTGCAGGCGGTAGAGGCGGTGAAAAAGATCCTTGGGAGGAAGGAACTTCTTCTGGGGACAATGCTGCAGTACGACGGGTTAAACGGTGAATTTGATAAAATTGAGGTGGAAAAAGATCCAGAGTGCAGGGCGCATCTGTCCTGTCTGGAAGAATAGAGCAGGAGGATAGAGGATACGATGGGAAAGGTACTTGGAATCTGTGTCAGCGAGAAGAGAGGCACACAGAAAAAAGAGGTAAACGAAGCGGTTTTAAAAGAGAACTGGGGGATCGAGGGCGACGCCCATGCCGGAGACTGGCACCGCCAGGTGAGCCTTCTGTCCTTTGAAAAGATCGAGGCATTTCGTGAAAAAGGAGCGGATGTGGACTTTGGAGCCTTTGGAGAGAACCTGATCGTGGAGGGATACGATCTTCGCAGGCTTCCGGTGGGAACCCGGTTCCGGATTGGCGAGGCGGTATTGGAACTGACGCAGATTGGCAAAGAATGCCACAGCCACTGTGAGATCTATAAGAAAATGGGAGACTGCATCATGCCAAGAGAAGGCGTGTTTACGGAGGTGGTAAAAGGCGGGCGGATCTGTAAAGGAGACGCGGTAGAAATGGAGGCGCCGTCCCCGGACCGGCCCTACACAGCTGCGGTCATCACTTTAAGTGACAAGGGCGTAAAAGGAGAGCGGGAGGACAAAAGCGGCCCGAAGATCTGTGAACTGGCAGAAGCGGCCGGATATCAGATCCGGGAGACGCTGCTCCTTGCAGACGGCATCGAGCCGTTAAAGAGCCAGCTGATCCGCCTGGCGGACCAGCGGCAGATGGATGTGGTCTTCACCACCGGCGGCACTGGATTCTCCGAACGGGACCTGACGCCTGAGGCCACCATCCAGGCCTGCGACCGGATGGCAAACGGCATCGCGGACGCCATCCGGGGTTATTCTATGACGATCACGCCCCGGGCCATGTTCAGCCGGGCAGTCTCCGGGATCCGGGGAAAGACTCTGATCATTAACCTGCCGGGAAGCCCAAAGGCAGTGGCGGAAGCGCTGGAGTTTCTTCTGCCCCAGCTGGATCACGGGCTGGATATCCTGCGGGGAACCGGCGGCGAATGCGCAAGATAACAGGCTTTAGACTGCGCGTCATGGAGAAATGGGAGTTGATCGCTTCCTATGGTGGCATAAAGAAAGGTGGCCAGATACCAGGCCACCTTAAAAAATATTAGAGTTTCAGGTTTTTAAAGAGATCGCCTAAGCTGGTGCCGATATTTTCGGATTTGGGGATCACTACCTTTTCAACCGGCTCTTCTGCTTTTTCTTCCAGTGCTTTCATGCTAAGGCTGATCTTGCCTTCTTTGATGCCGATGACTTTTACCTGTACCTCATCGCCCACATTCAGCACGTCTTTGGGGGATTTTACCCGCTTCTGGCTGATCTGGGATACATGTACCAGACCGGACAGCCCGTCTTCCAGACGGACGAACGCGCCGTAGTTCTGCAGACTTTCTACGGTGCCGGTAAGAACGGTTCCGACTTTCAGATTTGCGATCCGTTCCTCCATCGCCTTCTTTTCTTTTTCTTTTAAAATTTCCCGTGCAGAGAGTACCAGGCGGTTTTCTGCCTGATTGGCTTCGATGACCCGGACTTCAATGTCTTTTAAGAGATAAGTTTCCAGGTCTTCGATGTAGGAGAGGGAAAGCTTGGATGCGGGGATGAATCCACGCAGGCCTTCTACCATGGCAATGGCTCCGCCGTTGACGATCCCTTCTACCTTTACCGGGAGGATGGTCTTATTTTCCATATATGACTGAACAATGTTCCACGGATTGGCATCATCAAAATGCTCCTCCAGGTCAGCCATCGTTGTCTCTTCCTGTAATAATTCTTCGCTCATAATCTTTTTCCTTTCTTCATTTAACTGTAATGTGTATGCACGTTTCTCTTAGTATAGCACAGTTTGGCGCAGATGTTCAAAGAAAAATCAATTCTTTATCCAAATTTGTGGTTGACGAACCAGAAAAAAGATGGCAAGCTTAATTTTAAAGTAAGTCCTTCCGTCCCGGAAGGCGAGTGAGGTGTAGGATTATATGAGTAGAAAAGCAGGAAAAGTCTATGTGGTGGGACATAAGAATCCGGATACGGACTCCATCTGTTCGGCCATTGCTTACGCATATCTGAAAAAGCAGGTGACAGGGGAGGAGTATGTTCCACGCAGAGCAGGTCTGATCAATGAGGAGACAGCCTATGTGCTGAACCGGTTTGGCGTAGAGGCGCCGCCGCTTTTGCAAAATGTAAAGCTTCAGGTAAAGGATATTGATATCCACAAGATCGATGGCGTGGATCCCCAGTTCTCCATCAAGGATACCTGGGAAAAAATGAAAGAAAATAATGTGAAAACCATTCCAGTGTTGAAGGATGAAGAGCTGGTGGGAGTGATCTCTACCGGAGATATCGCCACATCCTATATGGACGTTTATGACAACCGGGTGTTGTCCGCGGCCAAGACCCAATATAGAAATATCATCAAGACACTGGACGGCACTTTGGTGACAGGAAATGAACATGGGAAATTTACCAAAGGGAAAGTGGCGATTGGCGCGTCCAATCCAGATCTGATGGAGCGGTTTATTGAGAAAGATGACCTGGTGATCCTGGGCAACCGCTATGAGTCCCAGGCATGCGCGGTGGACATTGACGCCAGCTGCCTGGTGATCTGTCAGAATGCGGAGATTCCGGACGAACTGATCAAAAAGGCAGAAGAGCAGAGCATCGTGATCATCCGCACGCCCCACGATACCTTTACGGTGGCCAGGCTGATCAATCAGAGCATTCCGGTCAAATATTTTATGACGAAAATGCCTTTGACCACCTTCCAGCTTACGGATTATGTGGACGATATCAAAGACGTGATGACCAAAAAGAAGTTCCGTGATTTCCCGATCCTGGACCGTCACGGAAGGTTCCGGGGATTTATTTCCAGACGTCGGTTCCTGGACGTGAGCAAGAAAAAAGTGATCCTGGTGGACCACAACGAAAAATCACAGGCCGTGGACGGCATCGAAGAAGCAGAGATCGTGGAGATCGTGGACCATCACAGGCTGGGAAATATCGAGACGGTAGGTCCGGTGTTCTTTCGCAATCAGCCGGTAGGCTGCACTGCTACGATCATTTATCAGATGTATCAGGAAGCGGGAGTCAAGATCAGCAAAACCATCGCAGGCCTTCTGTGTTCTGCGATCATATCCGACACCCTTCTGTTTCGTTCTCCCACTTGTACTGCGGTGGATGAAAAGACAGCAAAGAAACTGGCGAAGACAGCGGAGATTGATCTGGAGCAGCTGGCAGGAGAAATGTTCCGGGCAGGCAGCAACCTGCAGGGTAAGAGCGCCGAGGAGATCTGCTTCCAGGATTTCAAACAGTTTACAGTAAATGAGATCGTGTTTGGCGTGGGACAGATCAATTCCATGAACCGGGAAGAGCTTTCGGAGATCCGTGAGAAGCTTACGCCCCATCTGCCGAAGGTGCTCAAAGCCAATAATCTGCAGATGATCTATTTCATGCTGACTGATATCCTGGATGAATCTACCGAACTGATCTGCTGCGGCGCAGGCGCGAAAGAGCGGGTACTGGAGGCGTTTGATCTAAGGGAGGATACGGATCCGATCATCCTGAAGGGGGTTGTGTCCAGAAAGAAACAGCTGATCCCGACGCTGGTCAGCTTTATGCAGCAGTAAAGAAAAGGAAGGATTGCTATGGGAAAACAGATATGGAAACCAGGAAATATGCTCTATCCGCTTCCGGCTGTGCTGGTGAGTGCAGCGGATAAAAAGGGAGAAGCCGGAATCCTGACTGTGGCCTGGACCGGCACGATCTGCACCAACCCGGCGATGCTGTATATTTCTGTAAAGCCGGAACGCTATACATATCACATGATCCGTGAGACCGGAGAGTTTGTGGTAAACCTGACTACGAAGAAGCTGGCCAGGGTCACGGACTGGTGTGGAGTGCGTTCGGGAAGAGACGTCGACAAATGGGAGGAAACCGGGCTTACGAAGGGCAGAGCCAGCCGGCTTGTCTACGCGCCTCTTATTGAAGAAAGCCCGGTGAACCTGGAGTGCCAGGTAACAGAGGTAAAAGAACTGGGAAGTCATCATATGTTTCTGGCCCGTATCCTGGCTGTTCAGGCGGACGAGGCGTACATGAATGAGAATGGGAAATTTGAACTGAATGAAACCGGACTGATCGCATATTCTCACGGGGAATATTTCAGCCTGGGAGAGGATCTGGGAAGATTTGGCTTTAGTGTAAAGAAAAAATAAGCAGACGGATGGAAAAGCCGGATGCGAACGTAGATTTAAAATAGGAAAACTGCGGAAATCCCGCAGTTTTTCTTAAGAACAGACAGGAGAAGGGAAAGGATGCAGGAAAACAGAACGCAGGAAACAGCGCATGAGTTTGCCAGAGAAGAACTTTTGATCGGAAGGGACGGGATGGAAAAGCTGCGGAAGGCCACAGTGATGGTGCTGGGTGTGGGAGGCGTGGGCTCTCACTGTATCGAAGCTCTGGCAAGAGGCGGGATCGGAAGGCTGATCCTGGTGGATAATGACCAGGTCTCTCTTACCAATATCAATCGCCAGTCCATTGCCTGTCACAGCACACTGGGAGAATACAAGACCCAGGTGATGAAGGCGCGGATCCGGGACATTTGTCCGTCCACGGAAGTGATAACTTATGAGACATTTGTGCTGCCGGAAAACCGGGAGGAAATCTTTGCAGTCCGGCCGGATTATATCGTAGATGCCATTGATACGGTGACGGCAAAGCTTACGGTGATTGAAAAGGCATGGCAGGAAGGAATCCCGGTGATCAGCTGTATGGGAACCGGCAATAAGATGCACCCGGAACTTTTTGAGATTACGGATATCAGCAAAACCAGTGTCTGTCCCCTTTGTAAGGTGATGCGGCGGGAATTGAAGGCAAGAGGGATTCGGGGGGTAAAGGTGCTCTATTCCAGGGAACAGCCCATCGATATATCCGGAAGGGATACCGGAGAGGAAAAAGGGAACCGCAGAGTTTTGCCCGGCAGTATTTCTTTTGTGCCGCCGGTGGCGGGACTTTTGATCGCAGGCGAAGTGATCCGGGACATCATTGGATGGAAAGAAAGGTAGGAAGCTATGGATTTATTTGACTATATGCGGGAACAAAACATGGAAAAAGAAGCTCCTCTGGCTTCGCGGTTAAGACCTGTGACTCTGGAAGAGGTGGTGGGTCAGCAGCATATCATTGGAAAGGATAAGCTTTTATACCGGGCCATTCGCGCCGATAAGTTAAGTTCCGTCATCTTTTATGGGCCGCCCGGCACAGGAAAGACAACCTTGGCAAAGGTCATCGCCCATACCACCAGCGCGGAATTCACTCAGATCAATGCCACTGTGGCAGGGAAAAAGGATATGGAAGAGGTGGTGAAAAAAGCACAGGATCTGCAGGGAATGTATCAGAAGAAAACCATTCTGTTTATTGATGAGATCCACCGGTTTAATAAAAGCCAGCAGGATTATCTGCTGCCTTTTGTGGAGGATGGCACGATCATTTTGATCGGCGCTACCACAGAAAATCCTTATTTTGAGGTAAACGGGGCGCTTTTGTCCCGGTCTGTGGTGTTTGAGCTAAAGCCGCTGGAGCCGGAAGACATTAAGACGCTGATCCGCCGGGCAGTTTCTGACCGGGAGAAAGGCATGGGAAGCTACGAAGCGGTGATAGAAGAAGAAGCGCTTGATTTTCTGGCGGATATTTCCGGAGGGGATGCAAGGAGTGCGCTCAATGCGGTGGAACTGGGGATCCTGACTACCGGGCGAAGCGAGGACGGCAAGATTCATCTGACGCTTTCCGTGGCTTCTGAATGTATCCAGAAACGGGTGGTCAGGTATGACAAATCCGGAGACAATCACTATGATACAATTTCCGCTTTTATCAAGAGCATGCGGGGCTCCGATCCGGATGCAGCGGTCTATTATCTGGCAAAAATGCTTTATGCCGGAGAAGATATCCGGTTTATCGCCAGACGTATCATGATCTGTGCTTCTGAGGATGTAGGGAACGCAGATCCCATGGCGCTGACGCTGGCAGTGTCGGCAGCACAGGCAGTAGAAAGGATCGGCATGCCGGAGGCCCAGATCATCTTATCGCAGGCAGTGACCTATGTGGCGGCCGCACCAAAAAGCAACGCTGCTACGAAGGCCATTTTTTCAGCCATGGAAAGCGTCCGGAGCACGAAGACCAGCGTGCCGGCCCATTTGCAGGACGCTCACTATAAAGGAGCAGGGAATCTGGGACACGGAGTCGGCTATAAATACGCACATGATTACCCCCACCACTATGTGGAACAACAATACCTGCCGGATGAGATTCTGGGAGCCAGGTTTTACGAGCCCGGAGAGAATGGACGGGAAAAGCAGATGCGGGAGTGGATGGAGTATATACGGAAGCGGTAAAATGTGACGGAAGTGTGAACGGGGACGTAGACCTTTGCAAAAGGTCTACGTCCCCGTTCACACTTCCGTCACATTATTCTTTGATTGTTCCGTCGATACCGATGGTCACTACCTGCCAGGGAATCCATTTTCCGCTGGCTTTTAAGGCGTTTGTGGCTGCTCGTTCGATTCCGCCGCAGCACGGGACTTCCATGCGTACGATGGTCAGGCTTTGAATGTCGTTGGCCTGGATGATCTGGGTCAGCTTTTCGGTATAATCAACAGGATCCAGTTTGGGACATCCGATTAATGTGATATGGTCTCGGATGAATCTGCGGTGAAAATCACCGTATGCATAGGCGGTGCAGTCCGCTGCTATGAGCAGGTTTGCGCCGGAAAAGTAGGGCGCATTTACCGGGGCGAGCTGGATCTGGACCGGCCATTGTGTCAGTTCGCCGGGAACGGCCTGCGGGTCTGTAAGAGCAGACGAAGCGTTTCCTTTGGTCATCTGACGTGCCTGCTGGCCGGGACAGCCGGAAAACACAGGATGTGCCTTGGAGGCCGTGGCTTCTTTTGCGGCCAGATGTTTTTGGACGGCAGCGGCGTCGTAGGCGGCTGCCTCCCGTTCTTCAAAGGTGATGGCTCCGGTAGGGCAGGCGGGCAGGCAATCGCCCAGGCCGTCGCAGTAATCTTCGCGGATCAGTTCGGCTTTGCCGTTTATCATCTGGATGGCTCCTTCGTGGCAGGCAGAGGCACAGGCGCCGCAGCCGTTGCATTTTTCTTCATTTATATGGATAATTTTTCGGATCATTGTTGATTTCCTCCTTGACTTGATGGCTGTAGTTTACTACACTCATAAGAAACTGTATGTTGGATTTCCAACAAAGGAGAGAAAAATGAGAAAAGAATTAGAAGTGATAAGCCGGGCGACTCTTTTTGGGGGCATCAAAGGCGAAGAACTGGAAAAACTTCTTGTCTGTATGGACAGTACGAGGAAGAAGTACCGCCGCCAGGAGATGATCCTGTCTGAGGAAGAGATCCCGGACAGGATCGGGATCGTGCTGGAGGGAAGTGTACAGGTGGTCCAGGATGACGTGTTTGGAAACCGGAATATCGTAGAGAAGTTGGAGAAGGGCGGTCTGTTCGGAGCGGCTTTTGCCTGCGCGGGAGTCAGAAAAAGTCCGGTCAGCGTGATCGCGGAAAAAGACTGCGAGATCTGCTGGATGCATATCGGAAAGGTGCTTTCTGTCTGTCCGGCGGCCTGTCCCTGCCATCAGCAGATGCTTCGCAATCTGGTGACGATCCTGGCAGGAAAGAACGTGGCGTTCAGTGAAAAGATTACCTGCCTGTCCCGCCGGAGTACCAGGGAGAAGCTGTTGTCCTATCTGTCGGAGACCGCAAAAAAAGAAAAGAAGCGGCATTTTGTGATCCCCTTTAACAGGCAGGAACTGGCAGATTATCTCTGTGTGGACCGAAGTGCCATGTCGGCGGAGCTGTCAAAGCTCCGCCGGGAAGGGGTACTGGATTATAAGAGAAGCGAATTCTGGCTTCTGTAAATGGCAGGGCCAAAAACTATTTGATGTCCCGCTTCTGGAAACTCCTTTCCGGTCAGCTTTTTTACCAGCATTTCGCCGAGTATGGCAAACAGAGACACAAATTCCAGAAAGCAGATGTTGAGCGCCAGGGCGCCTTCGCTTTGCCGGATCAGAAAGGGTAGAAGTAAACCGGACCGGACGATGAAAAACAAAGATCATTGGCTGGAAACTTTGATAATGGAACGCTTTACTACGGTAAAATCAAACAAATCTGTTCCCGAACAAAAGGGGAATTTATAAAATATTAACAAAAAACAGAGTGCGTTCTATTTTCTTGTTGACTTTGGAGACAGCTGAGTTATAATGAAACAGGATTGAAAAAAGCCAATGCGAAGAACAGGACAGGACTTCCGAAGTTCAGCTGCTATCAGAGAGTTCCCGGCTGGTGTGAGGGAACAGCACGGCGAGGAAGCCATCCCCTGCGAGCAGTCGGGACGAACGCGGTACGCCAAGTAGCCCGGACCGGAATTCCACCGTTATCAGGAAACCTGTTAATCCGCCAGGATTTGAGAGTACCTTCCGGGGATGAACCCAAGAGACGGGGAGGAAACCTGGAAAGTGCTGAGGACGCAGACAAAGCGGACGACGGGAATGAGTGACCGAGATGATCGGTAATGAGAAGTGGTAACGCGGAGAAAATATACTTCGTCTTCTGACAGAGTGATCTGTCGGGAGGCGTTTTTCTTTTTCGTGGGACAGATGAAAACGTTCCCTGCAGGAGAACTTTCCGGAGGAAATGTCTACAGAGGAGATTCCGGATGGAGAAAGCTGGCTTTGATCCGAAGATGCCTTGAAAAAGGTGTTTGACACCTCAGTTTTACATTAAAAAGGAGAGTAGAGAATTATGAACACACTGGTAATCGTATTGATCGCCGCCGTCTGCCTTATCGCGGCATACGCGCTGTACGGACGCTGGCTGGCGAAAAAGTGGGGAATCGATCCGAAAGCGAAGACTCCTGCGGTCGTTCACAATGACGGACAGGACTATGTACCGACGGACGGCTGGACTGTATTTGCACATCAGTTTTCATCCATAGCAGGTGCGGGCCCTGTCACCGGAGCGATCCAGGCAGCGGCGTTTGGATGGCTGCCGGTCCTTCTGTGGATCATCCTGGGCGGCATCTTTTTTGGAGCCGTTACAGATTTCGGCGCTCTGTATGCAAGTGTTAAGAACGATGGAAAATCAATGGGGCTGCTGATCGAGAAATATATCGGAAAAGCGGGAAGAAAGCTGTTCCTGGGATTCTGCTGGCTGTTCTGCCTGATCGTGATCGCGGCATTTGCCGATATGGTGGCGGATACATTCAACGCATATGTGGTGACAGACGGAGTACAGACTCTTTCTGAGAATGCACAGGTAAACGGAGCAGCGGGAAGCATTTCCCTGTTCTTTATCCTGTTTGCTGTGGTATTCGGTGTGGTTCAGCACAAAGTGAAGCTGACCGGATGGAAAGAAGTTGTGTTCGGGCTGGTATGTACCGTGCTGGCGTTTGTATGCGGTATGAACTTCCCGGTGATCCTGGGCAAAGAGATGTGGGTATACATCGCATTTATCTATATCTTCCTCGCGGCAGTGCTGCCCATGTGGTTTGTGATGCAGCCGAGGGATTACATGTCCACATTTATGTTTATCGGTATGATCGCAGGTGCAGTCCTGGGGCTTCTGTTTGCGCATCCGACGATGAACCTTCCGGCATTTACCGGATTCCAGAATGAGAGTCTGGGAACACTGTTCCCGATCCTGTTCGTAACAGTCGCCTGCGGTGCGGTATCCGGATTCCACAGCCTGGTATCGTCAGGTACTTCGTCCAAGACCATCTCCAACGAAAAGGATATGCTCAAAGTCGGATACGGAGCGATGGTGCTGGAAAGCCTTCTGGCAGTGATCGCGCTCTGTGTTGCAGGTGCGGCAGCAGGGGCGGACGGAACTGCAGCAGTGGGAACGCCGTTCCAGATCTTCTCGTCCGGAGTGGCAGGATTCCTTGAGATGTTCGGTATCCCGGTCTATGTGGCGCAGAGCTTTATGACCATGTGCGTGTCTGCCCTGGCGTTTACAACACTGGATTCGGTTGCTCGTATCGGGCGTATGTCATTCCAGGAGCTGTTCAGCAAGGATGACATGGAGCACGCGGAAGGATGGAGAAAAGTCCTGTGCAATAAATATTTTGCAACGGTCATCACACTGGTATTCGGATATATCCTGACCCAGGTCGGATACTCCAATATCTGGCCGCTGTTCGGAAGTGCGAACCAGCTTCTGAGCGCCCTGGTACTGATCACATTGTGCGTATTCCTGAAAGTTACGGGAAGAACACTGAAAACATTGGTGCCTCCGTTCGTGATCATGCTGATCGTGACATTTACGGCACTGGTCCAGAGATCCATTGCCCTTGTGAAGGCGTTTTCCGCAGGAACAGCTGTATTTATGGTTGAAGGGCTGCAGCTGATCGTGGCGATCCTGCTTCTGATCCTGGGAGTTACGATCGTGGTCACTTCAGGAAAAGAGCTTGTGAGAAAGAAAGCAGAGAAATGATAAATCATACGGAACTCTGACATTCTATAAAACAGAACAGAGAAAGAAGAACACCGGAGAAAGCGGGGGTGCCTGCTCTCTCCGGTGTTTCTTTAGGGTGGATATTTTTCACAAAGCAGACCATCAGTCAGAGATCTCGCTGACCATAAGGCTTTGCACGGTGCTCCGCCATCAGCCGGTTGATCTTATCCATATATCTGCTGTGGATGGCTTCATAATACCGGCGGCTCAGTGGCGCCTCCATACCGGAACCGAAACATACTATAGTCCATAATCCTGTTGGAATGGAAGGGGATCGTAACAACTGCATCTTCCGTTTCTTTTTTATATTTTTCCGTTTCGATTCTTGCCTGTTCTTTTGCCCATGCCATGACACCATCACGATCAGTGCCAAGCCGTTCCGATAATTCGGCCAGAGTACCTAGTTTTTTAATCGTGGTAGAAGTACTCTTACCCTGGGCATTTGTATAGGACTTTGTAATGTAAAAGGATTCGGAATTTTTTGATTTAGATGTTGTGACACGCATAATAATCACCTCTGTAATAATTCATATATCACTAAATATTACTAGATAGCAAAACGAAAAACTTGACAAAAAAAGTACAGGCTTTATGCGGCCTGTAAGCACTTTTTTAATTATGCAACTGTCTTGTAATTTTCTGTTTCAGAAGCTATAATTTACTGTAGAAATATTTTATAGGAAACAGGAGGATACCTATCATGACCATTTATGATTCTGTAAATAAGACAGAAGTAGAAGTAGACGGAACCAAAGGACTGATCGAAAAGATGAAGGAAGGACGTCAGGTGGATCTGTATCTGAAGGAGAAAAAGTCTGACGAAGACGGATACATGTCCTGGGATGTAGAGCACTGGTCCAGTGTTGACGGCAAGAGATTTATCCGCTGCTACTCTCTGGAGGGAAGAGTGTTGAGCGAATCTACCGGACACAACATCTACGATCTGGCGAATGATTTTAAGCCGGAAGAGGCTGCAAAAGTAGAACTGAGCTAATGGTTCCGGTTCTTATGGAAGCGGACAGGGCTGTCAGAGATTTTCTCTGGCAGCTCTTTTTTTGTGGAGACATTAAAAAAGATCAAGTTAAGAAAGGGCTAAGACTGGTTAAGATACTTCATTTACATTTAAATATGAAGGAATATAATATTGTGTTGTGCAAATGTTTATGCGTATCAGGATGAGAGAAAAGGAGGAATTCACATGCAAACTTTTATTATCGGTCTTGTAATCCTGTTTGTGGGAGCTGCGATCTACGGCAAGTTCTGCGAGCATGTATTCGGGCCTGACGACAGGAAGACTCCTGCCTACACGAAACAGGACGGATTGGATTATGTTCCTATGAGAGAGTGGAAAAACAGTCTGATCAATCTTCTGAACATTGCGGGAACAGGCCCTATCCTTGGGCCGATCCAGGGTATCCTGTTTGGTCCCATCGCCTTTATCACGATTCCCATCGGAAATGTGATCGGCGGCGCGATGCATGACTATTTTTCCGGTATGATCTGTCTTCGCGACGGCGGGACGCAGATGCCGGATATGATCCGCAGGTACAGCAATAAGGGTGTTTATACCTTTTATCAGATCTTCTGCAGTCTGTTGCTTTTGCTGGTCGGCGCGGTATTTATCTATACACCGGGAGACATCGCGGCAACGCAGGTGTTTGGCTTTGACGGAGCTGCCACTTCGGTTTCTACCTGGGTGATATACGGAGTGATCTTTGTGTATTATCTGATCGCGACCGTATTTCCGATTGATAAAATTATCGGACGGATCTATCCGATCTTCGGAGCGATTCTTTTGTTCTCTGCCATCGGTGTATTTGCCGGGTTGTTTATCAAAGGATACCCGCTGATCAATATCTGGGACAACTGGAACGGCGCGCTGGTGTCTTACGGGGATTATTTTGATGCAAATCATTTTATCCCGATCTTCTTTATCACAGTGGCCTGTGGTATTTTGTCCGGTTTTCATTCCACACAGACGGCGATCATTTCCCGTACGATGAAGAGTGAACGCCAGGGCCGTATGACATTCTATAATATGATGATCCTGGAAGGCTTTATCGCCATGGTATGGGCGGCAGGAGCCATGGGCGTCTACAATCTCGGACTGCAGGCGGCTGACGCGTCTCTTGCGACAGCGACCATTGGAGTAGTCTGCAAGGACATCCTTGGGCCGGTAGGCGGAGTCATCGCTCTTCTGGGCGTGATCGTGCTTCCGATCACTTCCGGCGATACCGCGCTTCGGTCTCTTCGTATGGCAGTGGCGGACGCCCTGCATCTGGATCAGAAAAATGTGGCGAAGCGCTTGAGCCTGGCTGCGATTATCTTTGTACTGGTTGCGGTAATCCTGGTGTTTGCCAAGAGCAACGCGGAAGGCTTCAATATCCTGTGGCGTTATTTTGCGTGGTCAAACCAGAGCCTTTCCCTGTTCGCGTTCCTGGCCATCTCGATCTGGATGTTTGAGAACAACCGGGCAAAGTTTGTCTGGATCCCGCTGATCCCGGGAGCGTGGTACGCATTTGTGACGGTTACATATATCGTGAACGCCAAGATAGGCTTTAACCTTCCCTGGGCGGCTTCCTACGCGATTGGAATCGCGGCTGCGGCCGTATATGCCGGAGCGATCCTCTGGTACGGAAAAAAACGTGCAGCCCGTAAAGCGCAGAAGGAACAGCAGTAATTTGCGGATCGTTTTCTGATAAGAATGACAGCAGAGCATGTTATGTGTGAAAGAATGGTTTCATATATAACATGCTCTTTTTGCGTGATACGCCCGGGAGGGCGGCCGCCGTGCTCGCACGGGCGGGCATCCTTTATTCAAAAGAAAAAAATGAGGAAATGGTGTTGACAAACAAATGGCAGAGTGCTAAATTAATAGTCGAAGATGTTAGCACTCAATTTTAAAGAGTGCTAATAAGCCGAAGGAAGGAGGAACGCGGATGGTAGCGGACCACGGACTGAGCGAGCGGAAGCTAAAGATTCTGCACGCGATCATCCAGAACTATCTGGAGACCGGAGAACCGGTAGGATCCAGGACCATATCCAAGTACACAGATCTGAATTTAAGTTCAGCCACCATAAGAAATGAGATGGCGGATCTGGAGGAACTGGGCTACATCTTACAGCCTCATACGTCCGCCGGACGGATCCCTTCGGACCAGGGCTATCGCCTCTATGTAGATATGCTGATGGAGGAGAAGGAGCAGGAGCTTACGGAGATGCAGGAGCAGATGCTGGAAAAGGCAGACCGCATGGAACAGCTATTAAGCCAGGCTGCGAAGGTGCTGGCAAGCAGCACCAACTACGCGACCATGGTCTCCACCCCCGTAAGCAGCGCCAATAAGCTGAAGTTCATCCAGCTATCCATGGTGGATGAAGAGCAGATTATAGCGGTCATCGTGCTTGGAGGCAATGTGATCAAGAATAAGATCATCAATGTGGAGGAGCCCTTAAGCAATGAAAATCTTCTGAAGTTAAATATGCTTCTGAATACGACGCTGACAGGAATGCCGATCGAGGAGATCAATCTGGGGCTGATCGCCAGGCTGAAAGAACAGGCCGGAATCCACAGTGAAGTGGTGGGCAATGTGCTGGACGCTGTGGCGGAAGTGATCCAGGTGGATAACGAGATGCATATCTATACCAGCGGTGCCACGAACATATTTAAGTACCCGGAGCTCAGCGATAAGCAGAGCGCCCAGGAGATCATCAGTGCGTTTGAAGAGAAGCAGCAGTTAAATGAACTGGTGACCCAGACGCTGGCCAGAGAGGACAACACCGGGATCCAGGTATACATCGGTGATGAAACTCCTGTCCAGAATATGAAAGACTGCAGCGTAGTGACCGCAACCTATGAATTGGGCGAGGGCATGAAGGGAACGATAGGAATTATCGGACCGAAGCGCATGGATTACGAACACGTACTCAAATCCATGAAGCGGCTTCAAAATGAACTGGATCAGATGTTTCATAAGGAAGAAACATAGGAAGTAAAGAAAGAAAGGTGGAAGAACCCTTGGAAAATAAGCAGGAAAAGAGCCAGGAAGAAATGGTAAAGGAAGCCGTGGAAGAGGCAAAAAAAGCGGCGGAAGAGGCCGCGGAAGAAGAGACTGCACAGGAAACTGCGGAAGAGGCAGCTGAAGAGACCGCAGAGGAGACTGCACAGGAAACTTCTGAAGAAGCTTCGGAAGAAGCCGCAGATTCTGAAAAAGCAGAAGAAGGATCCGAAGAAAAGAAGAAATTTTTCGGGAAAAAGAAAAAAGATAAAAAAGAGGAAAAGATCGAGGAACTGACGGATAAGCTGACCCGTCAGATGGCAGAGTTTGATAACTTCCGCAAACGTACGGAAAAGGAGAAATCCCAGATGTACGAAGTAGGCGCGAAAGATATCATAGAAAAGATTCTTCCGGTCGTGGATAATTTTGAGCGGGGACTTGCCGCTGTGACCGAAGAAGAAAAAGACAATGCCTTTGTACAGGGCATGGAAAAAGTTTACAAACAACTGATGACAACACTGGAAGGAATCGAGGTGAAACCCATCGAGGCCGTCGGCAAAGAGTTTGATCCGAATTTCCATAATGCAGTGATGCATGTGGAGGATGAAAACCTGGGAGAAAACATTGTTGCCGAAGAGTTTCAAAAAGGTTACCTGTACCGTGACTCTGTTGTGAGACACAGTATGGTAAAAGTAGCAAACTAACATAAAAAATAGAAATTCATTTTACAGGAGGAATTCAAAATGGGCAAAATTATTGGTATTGACTTAGGAACTACAAATAGCTGCGTAGCCGTTATGGAAGGCGGGCAGCCTACAGTAATCGCAAACACAGAAGGAGCAAGAACCACACCGTCTGTCGTAGCATTTACGAAGACCGGCGAGCGTCTGGTGGGCGAGCCTGCAAAACGTCAGGCTGTTACCAACGCAGAGAGAACTATTTCTTCTATTAAAAGAGAGATGGGCTCTGATTACAGAGTAACGATCGATGACAAGAAGTATTCTCCGCAGGAGATTTCCGCAATGATCCTGCAGAAGCTGAAAGCAGATGCAGAAGGATACCTGGGAGAAAAGGTGACAGAGGCAGTTATTACTGTACCTGCATACTTTAACGACGCACAGCGTCAGGCTACCAAGGACGCAGGAAAGATCGCGGGCCTGGATGTTAAACGTATCATCAATGAGCCTACGGCAGCAGCCCTGGCTTATGGACTTGACAATGAGAAAGAGCAGAAGATCATGGTATATGACCTTGGCGGCGGTACTTTTGATGTGTCGATCATCGAGATCGGCGACGGCGTCATTGAAGTTCTTTCCACAGCCGGAAACAACCGTCTGGGCGGTGATGACTTCGACCAGAAGCTGACCGATTACATGATCGCTGAATTTAAGAAACAGGAGGGCGTAGACCTTTCCAATGACAAGATGGCTCTGCAGAGACTCAAAGAAGCGGCAGAGAAGGCAAAGAAAGAGCTGTCTTCCGCAACTACCACTAACATCAACCTTCCGTTCATCACTGCAACTGCAGAAGGACCGAAGCATTTTGATATGAATCTGACCAGAGCAAAATTTGACGAGCTGACCAACGACCTGGTAATGAAGACTTCCGAGCCGGTACAAAGAGCGCTGTCTGACGCAGGCATCACAGCATCTGAACTTGGCCAGGTACTTCTGGTAGGCGGATCTACCCGTATCCCGGCTGTACAGGAAGAAGTAAAACGTCTGACAGGCAAAGAGCCCAGCAAGTCTCTGAACCCGGATGAGTGCGTGGCTCTGGGAGCATCTGTACAGGGCGGTAAGCTGGCCGGTGATACCGGCGCAGGAGACATCCTGCTTCTGGATGTAACTCCGCTGTCTCTGTCTATCGAGACCATGGGAGGTGTGGCAACCAGACTGATCGAGAGAAATACCACCATCCCGACCAAGAAGAGCCAAATCTTCTCTACAGCTGCAGATAACCAGACAGCGGTTGATATCAATGTAGTACAGGGCGAGCGTCAGTTCGCAAGAGACAATAAGTCCCTCGGACAGTTCAGACTGGACGGCATCGCACCGGCTCCGCGTGGAGTACCGCAGATCGAGGTTACCTTCGATATCGATGCAAATGGTATCGTAAATGTATCCGCCAAGGATCTGGGAACCGGAAAAGAACAGCATATTACCATTACCGCAGGCTCCAACATGTCCGATGAAGAAATTGATAAAGCTGTGAAAGAAGCAGCTGCATTCGAGGCGCAGGATAAGAAGCGGAAAGAAGGCATCGACGCCAAGAATGAGGCCGACGCTATGGTATTCCAGACAGAGAAGGCGCTGAAAGAAGTAGGCGACAAGCTGGACGGCGCAGACAAAGCCGCGGTAGAGGCGGACTGCAAAGCACTCAAAGAGCTGCTTGAGAAAGTAAACATGGAAGACATGACAGACGCCCAGATCGCAGAGATCAAGGCAGGAAAAGAGAAACTGACAGAAAGCGCGCAGAAGCTGTTCACCAAGATGTATGAGCAGGCAGGCGCTGCTGCAGGAGCAGGACAGGGCGCAGGCCCGAACCCGGGTGCAGGTGCAGGCCCGAATCCGGGACCGGCTCCGGACGGATTCCAGGGCGATGACGTAGTCGATGGAGATTATAAAGAAGTCTAATTACTAGAAAAGGGATAAATCATGGCAGAAGCAAAGAGAGATTATTATGAGGTGCTTGGCGTCAGCAGAGATGCTGACGAGGCAACTCTGAAAAAAGCATACAGACAGATTGCCAAGAAGTATCATCCTGACATGAACCCCGGAGATGCAGAGGCGGAGAAAAAGTTTAAAGAAGCCTCGGAAGCATACGCGGTGTTAAGTGACCCTGACAAGAGAAGGCAGTATGACCAGTTTGGTCATGCTGCTTTTGAGGGCGGTGCAGGAGGCGCAGGCGGATTTGGCGGATTTGACTTCAGCGGCGCGGATTTCAGTGATATCTTCGGAGATATCTTTGGAGATCTGTTTGGCGGCGGCCGCAGAGGCCGGGCAAACCAGGGGCCGATGAAAGGGATGAATATCCGCAAGAGCGTGCGGCTTACCTTTGAGGAAGCTGTGTTTGGCTGTGAAAAAGAGCTGGATGTAGTGCTCAAAGATCCCTGTCCCAAGTGTGGAGGTACAGGCGCGAAGCCGGGAACTTCCCCGGAGACCTGTCCGAAATGCGGAGGAAAGGGCCAGGTGGTCTATACACAGCAGTCCTTCTTCGGAACGGTACAGAACGTACAGACTTGTCCGGACTGTCACGGAACCGGCAAGATCATCCGGGAGAAATGTCCGGACTGTGGCGGCACCGGCTATGTATCCAGCCGCAAGAAGATATCTGTGACGATTCCGGCAGGTATCGACAACGGTCAGAGCGTGCGGATCCGCGAAAAAGGCGAGCCTGGCGTAAATGGCGGACCAAGAGGCGATCTTCTGGTGGAGGTAGTGGTGTCCAGGCATCCGATCTTCCAGAGACAGGATATGCACATTTTCTCGACAGTGCCGATTTCTTTTGCACAGGCGGCTCTCGGCGCAGATATCCGGATCCGGACCGTAGACGGAGAAGTACTTTATACGGTAAAGCCGGGCACAAAAACAGATACCAAAGTGCGCCTGAAAGGCAAGGGCGTTCCATCCGTGAGAAACTCACAGGTAAGAGGCGATCATTATGTAACATTGGTGATCCAGACACCCGAGCATTTAAGCCCAGAGGCAAAAGAAGCCTTGCGTAAATTCGATGAACTGGCCGGGAACAGCCTGGGAAGCCCGGAAGAAAAACAGGAAAATCCCAAAAACGGGAAAAAGAAAAAAGGATTCATGGATAAAGTGAAAGAAGCTTTTGAAGAATCATAAATGTGAACAAAATGTGAACGGGGACGTAGACCTTTGCAAAAGGTCTACGTCCCCGTTTGCGTGTTGAGAGCAAGAATTATAAAGAATATGGGAAACAATATTATGCAATCTGCATAAAAGAAAAAAACTTCTTCCGAAGTCAGTTCAATAGATAGAACAAAAATTGTGATGTTTTCGTTAAAAAAAGCGAAAAAATAGCAAGAATTATAAAAGAAAAACCAAGATTCATATGGAAAAGGACACGGAAAAAGAATACAATGAAGTTACAATAAAACTTAAAGGAGGTAAGTTTATGAAAAAGAAAACAGTCAAAAAGCTTTTGTCAGTATCTCTGGTTTCAGCTATGACCGTAGTTCTTCTTGCAGGCTGCGGCGGTGGAAGCGACAGCGGTGAAGACAGCGGAAGCGACGAGAGCGGAAGCGGAGACGGCAAAACTCTGAAGGTGGCAGCTTTTGAAGGCGGAAACGGAGCTGACATCTGGGAAAAGATCACAGCAGCTTTTGAAGAGGAGTTCGATTGCGAAGTAGAGCTGGAGCTTTCTTCTGAGCTTGATCAGGTTCTGACAAAAGAGATCCAGAACGGAGATGTTCCGGACGTTGTTTACTACAACCTGGGTCAGGAAAGCGGATTCACAGAGACTATGCTGAAGGAGCAGGCAGTTGCCGATATTTCAGACGTCTTTGATGATGAGCTGAAAGGGAAAATGGTAGAAGGTATCCTGGATGGTACTGCAGCACAGCCGTATGGCGATGGCAAGATCTATCTGGCGCCGATCTTCTACACACAGACTGGTTTCTGGTACAATGCAACACTGGTTGGTGAAGGAAAAGAATATGCAGTACCGACCACATGGGATGAATTCTTTGCTCTTGGCGAGCAGGCAAAGGCAGACGGAAGATCCCTGTTCACCTATCCGCAGCCGGGATACTTTGATGCTACCATGTATGCAATGCTGGCACAGGCAGGCGGAACAGATTTCTACAACAACGCTCTGACCTATGATGAGAACACCTGGACTTCTGATGAAGGAAAGAAGGTTCTTGATACCATCGCAACACTGGTATCTTCTGACAACCTGTGGGCAGACACCGTATCCAACGCTAACACAGACGGCGGATTCAAGGTGAACCAGCAGGCAGTTATCGACGGCGATGCACTCTTTATGCCGAACGGAAGCTGGGTAGTTGGCGAGATGGCGAACTCCACACCTTCTGATTATGAGTGGGGCGTAATGGGAGTTCCGAAGTGGAGCGCAGACGAATCACAGTCTGTATACACATTCACCGAGCAGATGTGGATCCCTGCAGATGCACCGAACATGGATCTTGCAAAAGAATTCATCAAGTTTATGTACTCTGACACTGTTGTTGATCTTTGCCTTGCAAATAAGACAACAAACGCTGAAACCGGCGAAGAGTCTGACGCACCGATCGTAGTACCGGTACAGGGCGCAGCTGACAAGCTTCCGGAAGGCGTAATCAAGACAAGCTTCCAGACAGGCGACGATGTTGTGGCTGTAACAGGAACATGGGCAACCACAGCTCCGATCGAAGGTCTTGATATGAAAGGTTCTGTATACGGAGCCATCGATTCTGTCAGCACAGGCGATATGAGCGTTGACGAGTGGCAGGCGCAGCTGGTTGATGTTTGGTCACAGTGTGCAGATGCAATGGAATAAGAAACATTTAAACTGCGAAAGCATTTGTGTGGAAAAACGGTGAGTGATCTGCTCACCGTTTTTCAAAGGAAAGGAGAAATGGTATGAATCGAAAGAAGGCGCAGGGACGGTTCGTATTCTGCTGTATAGCGCCGGCTGCCATTCTTGTTACACTCTTCATCTTTGTTCCGACGATCAACGTGTTCAGAATGTCATTGTACCGGATGGGCGGTATCACCAACAGAAAAGAGTTCGTTGGATTTAACAACTTCAAATCCCTGATGGGAGACGATAATTTCCTGCAGGCCATGCAGAATACGATCGCAATCATTGTACTTGTAACATTATTTACCATCTTTTTTGCTATTTTGTTCGGTGCGATCTTACACCGCGGAAAGTTTAAGGGGAAAAACTTCTTCCGTGTCATCTTCTATGTGCCGAATATTTTGAGTATCGTAGTTATCGCCGGTATTTTCGGCGCGATTTATAATCCCAGTACCGGACTTCTTAATACGTTTTTAAGAGCCATCGGTCTGGATCCTCTGGCGCACCAGTGGATGGGAGACCAGAACATCGTACTGTATTCCATCATTTTTGCACTGGTATGGCAGGCAATCGGTTATTACATGGTTATGTATATGGCCAGTATGGCGGCAATTCCGGAAGATCTCTATGAAGCGGCTTCCCTGGATGGAGCAACGGAGATACAGATGTTCTTCCAGGTAACACTTCCGCTGATCTGGAGCAACATCCGGACAACCCTTACTTTCTACATCATCAGTACGATCAACTTAAGCTTCCAGTTCGTACAGATCATGTCCGACGGCGGCCCCAACGGCCACTCGGAAGTATTCCTGAACTATATGTACAAGCAGGCATATGGCGCAGGCGTATATGGTTATGGTATGGCCATTGGCGTAGTGGTATTTCTTTTCTCGTTTGTACTTGCGGCAGTTGTCAATAAGATTACGGACAGAGAAGTTCTGGAATTTTAGAAAGGAGGGCCGAACGTATGAAAAAGCAGAATCCGGCAACGAGGCTTTTGTTTAAAGTGATCGTTTATGCCGCGTTGATTATTATGACCATCTCGATCATCATTCCTGTGGCCTGGGTATTTATGGCCAGCTTTAAACGGAATGCGGAATTTATCGGGAAAGGGACAAATCCCTGGGCGCTGCCAGAGCAGCTTCAGTGGCAGAACTATGTGACCGCGTTTGTGGATGCGGAAATGGGAAAATTCTTCCTCAATTCTGTGATCATCACCGCGCTGTCTCTGGTCCTTCTTCTGGTGATCGCCCTTCCGGCAGCCTATGCGCTGTCCCGGTTTGATTTTAAGGGAAAGAAAATTTTAAATATTGCCTTTATGGCAGGACTTTTTGTAAATGTAAACTACATCGTAGTACCGATCTTCCTGATGCTCTCCGGAGCCAATCGGATGCTGGGCGTGGAATTTTTCCTGGACAACCGGTTTATCCTGTCGCTGATCTATGCATCCAGTTCCCTGTCGTTTTCTATTTACCTCTTAAGCGGTTACTTTAAAACGCTTCCCAAGGGATATGAAGAGGCGGCATACATTGACGGATGCGGATATTTCAGGACCATGGTGAAGATTATGATCCCCATGGCAAAACCCAGTATCATCACAGTCATCCTGTTCCAGTTCCTGTCCTTCTGGAATGAGTATATCATTGCATTTACCCTGATGGACGAGAACAGCACACTGGCGGTAGGACTGAAAAACCTGATGGCGGTAGAGAGGACGGCCACCAACTATGGTATCATGTACGCAGGTCTTGTTATCGTTATGATCCCGGTACTGATCCTGTATGTATGCGTACAGAAACAGCTGACCAAGGGTATGACGCTTGGCGGACTGAAAGGTTAGGAGGAGAAGAGAATGAGTAATGTTGTAAGAAATGTGATCATGATCATCGTATTTATCGCTTGTCTCGCCCTGATCTTTATCGGACAGAAAAACATCAGCGCTACCGGACTTGGAATGGAGCTCCTGGGCCTGGTGGGACTTCTGGTCCTGTTGTTTATTTATAATCGCAGATATAAGTAATGGCGGAATACAAGATTGAAAGGAGAACAATGTGAAATCACAGACTAAAGGCAGAGTTACAATTCCAACAGACGTAGATGTGGTGCCCGAGACTCTGGAACTGGTAGAGCGCTGGGGAGCGGACGCGATCCGTGACTGCGACGGAACCGACTATCCGGAGGAACTCAAAAACGTGGATGCGAAAGTCTACTCTACTTACTATACAACAAGAAAGGATAATGAGTGGGCCAAAGCTAATCCGGATGAGATACAGCAGATGTATATTATGACACCTTTTTATACCGCTGTGGAAGATGAACTGTCCGTTCATCTGATGGATCATCTGTATCCCGACATGTTAAAGGTAAATGACCGGGATGACATTACAAGATGGTGGGAAGTGATCGACCGCACCACAGGCGAAGTTGTCCCGGCATCCCAGTGGACTTACGACGGGGAGACCGGAAATGTGACCATCCACGGGGCAAAAGCATTCCACGATTATACTGTCAGCTTCCTGGCATATATCATGTGGGATCCGGTGCATATGTACAATGCAGTGACCAATGGCTGGACGAATTTTGAAAAGCAGATCACCTTTGATGTGCGCCAGCCAAAGACGCACAAATATTCTATGGAGCGTCTGCGTAAATTTATCGCGGACAATCCGCATGTGGACGTGATCCGCTATACTACATTTTTCCATCAGTTTACACTGATCTTTGATGAACTGGCGCGGGAAAAATATGTGGACTGGTACGGATATTCCGCTTCTGTCAGTCCCTATATCCTGGAACAGTTTGAGAAGGAAGTGGGATATAAGTTCCGTCCGGAATATATCATCGACCAGGGATATATGAATAATACCTATCGTATCCCCTCCAAAGAATTCCGGGATTTCCAGGATTTCCAGAGAAGAGAAGTGACAAAGCTGGCAAAAGAGATGGTGGATATCACTCATGAGTGCGGTAAAGAAGCCATGATGTTCCTGGGCGACCACTGGATCGGTATGGAGCCGTTTATGGACGAGTTTAAAAACGTCGGCCTGGACGCAGTGGTAGGAAGTGTGGGCAACGGCTCCACCCTTCGCCTGATCAGCGACATTGACGGCGTGAAATATACAGAAGGACGTCTCCTTCCGTACTTCTTCCCGGATGTGTTCCATGAAGGCGGAGATCCGGTGAAAGAAGCCAAGGTGAACTGGGTAACGGCCAGAAGGGCGATCCTTAGAAAGCCCATCGACCGGATCGGATATGGCGGTTACTTAAAGCTTGCCATGGAGTTCCCGGAGTTCGTGGACTATGTAGAGAGCGTCTGCGATGAGTTCCGGACCCTGTATGATAATATCAAGGGAACCACCCCTTACTGCATCAAGAAAGTGGCAGTCTTAAACTGCTGGGGCAAGATGCGGGCATGGGGCAACCACATGGTGCACCACGCTATTTATTATAAACAGAACTATTCTTACGCAGGCATCATTGAGGCCTTAAGCGGCGCGCCCTTTGACGTGAAGTTCATCAGTTTTGACGATATCCGTAAGAATCCGGATATCCTGGACGATATCGATGTGATCCTGAACGTGGGAGATGCGGATACCGCATACTCCGGCGGGGAGAACTGGACGGATGAGACCATTGTTACTGCAGTAAAGAAATTTATTTACAACGGCGGCGGATTTATCGGCGTCGGGGAGCCGGCGGCACATCAGCACGAAGGACATTTCTTCCAGCTTGCTACCGTGATGGGTGTAGAAGAAGAAAACGGATTCACCCTGAATGTGGATAAATACAACTGGGAGGAACATGCACACTTTATCACCGAGGACTGCAAAGGAGAGGTGGATTTTGGAGAAGGCAAGAAAAATATCTACGCCTACGAAGGAACGACCATCCTGTCCCAGAAAGACAAAGAAGTGCAGATGGCAGTAAAAGATTTTGGCGACGGCCGCAGCGTATACATCAGCGGACTGCCCTACAGCTTTGAAAACAGCCGTGTGCTGTACCGGGCGATCCTCTGGGCTTCCCATGATGAAGACAACCTTCATAAGTGGTTCAGCACCAACTACAATGTAGAGGTGCACGCTTATGTAAAGAACGGAAAATACTGTGTAGTAAATAATACCTATGAGCCCCAGAGCACGACCGTGTACAAGGGAGACGGCACAAGCTTTGACCTTGACCTGGAGGCAAACGGGATCTACTGGTATGAGATCTAAAAGAAGAGGGATCCAATGAAAGAATTGCAATTGCTGATCAAACCGGTTTCTTCTGCCTGCAACCTGGCCTGCCGTTATTGCTTTTATATGGATGAGGCCGGGCACCGCCAGATGGGAGACTGCGGGCGTATGACAGAAGAGACGGCAAAGATCGTAATAGAAAAAGCACTTGCAGCGGCGCAGACCTGCGTGTTCGGCTTCCAGGGAGGGGAGCCGGCACTGGCAGGTCTGCCTTTTTTTGAAATGTTCTATGCCTGGGTGGAAAAGCTGAAAAAGCCGGACCAGCAGGTGTATTATACGCTGCAGACCAATGGCACGCTTCTTGATGAAGCGTGGATGAAATTTTTAAAAAAGACCCGTACCCTGGTGGGATTATCCATGGACGGTGTCCGGAAAACCCACGATGCAAACAGGAGAGGAAGAGACGGAGAGGGAACCTTTTCCGAAGTGTTTGATACGGCGCAGAGACTGAAGCAGGAAGGGATTCCTTTTCATATCCTGTGCGTGCTGACCGCAGAGACTGCCGCCAGGATCGAGGCCATTTACCGGTTTTTTATGCGGAAAGGGTATCTCTATCAGCAGTATATCCCCTGCCTGGATCCGCTTGACGGGCGCAGGGGAGGACAGAGCTATTCGCTGACGCCGGCTCTTTATGAAGAAGCGCTGAAAAAACTGTTCGATCTGTGGTATGAGGACAAGGTAAAGGGAGTGCCTGTGTATCTCAGGCAGTTTGAAAATTATGTGGATATGCTGCTGGGCGGACAGCCGGAGGCCTGCAGCATGTACGGACAGTGCAGCATGCAGAATGTGATCGAGAGTGACGGGACGGTATACCCCTGTGATTTTTACGCGCTGGACGAATATCAGATGGGTAAGATCACAGATCCGGATGTGACATTTGAAACAATGAAGAATATGGCAGAACACCCGAAGCGGGATTCTTTTTTTGCAGATGCGAAGAAGAGAGATGACCGTTGCCCGGACTGCCGGTGGTATCCTTTGTGCCGGGGCGGCTGCAAAAGAGACTGTATCCGGGACGGCAGCAGATATACCAATTATTATTGCGAAGCGTATCAGGGGTTTTTTGCTTCTGCCATCGGCCGCATGGAACAGCTTGCACATGCCCGGGAAAAAGGGCTGATCTGAGGAAGCCGGGCTTTTCTTAGTCATTGATCGTTTCCTTTTGGACAGAGGAAGCATTTTCCCGGCGGTAGCGAATGGGCGTGATGTTATAGCTTTTGCGGAACGCCTGTGTAAAATAGGACTGGGAAGAGAATCCAACGGATTCCGCAATGGATGAGATTGAGTGATCGGTGTCCCGTAAAAGGGTGCAGGCAGCCTCCAGACGACGCTGATTCAGATACTGGATGGGAGACTGGCCGGTATACTTGGCAAAAGAGTGAGCCATATAGTATTTGTTCATATGGGTCAGTTCCGTCAGAGTATCCAGGGTGATGGAATCGGCGTAGTTGGCGTCCAGATATTCTTTGATCTGGGCGCATTCTTTGGTCATGTGTGTAGGGGCGATGGGCACCGGGATCAGATGCTGGGAGCGGATGATCCGAAGGATCAGGATTTCCAGCAGATTCTGGCAGATCTTGTCAGAACCATAGGACCGGTTGCGGATCTCATAGAGCATCTGGGCAAAGAGATCCGAGATTAGCGACTGGTTGCTGAAATTACAGAAAACCTGGGCGTGCTCTTTGCCGGATTCCAGCTGGAAGGAAATACCTTCCAGCCCGATCACATAATACTGGAGCGCAGTATTCAGCGTGGATTGTTCTGTATGCTCCATATAGGGAGGCACGATCACCAGATCGCCGGTCCTGATCTTATAAGATTTGTCCCGGAAGAGAAACTTTCCTTCTCCGCCTACCACAAAGAAAAGTTCAGTAAAAGGATGGGTGTGGAGAACACTTCTCCAGTCTTTCTCATCTTTGGAAAAAGAAATGGATAACAGGCGGACATTCAGTTTTTCTACGTCTGAGGTCTGGACGGAATATTGTCTGTGGCTCATATGCGTTCTCCTTGCATTAGTAGATTGGTTTACAGGAAGGATCAGGCTCTGGTGGCAGAATCCAGGGTGGGAGGATAGGGCCGTCCCGCAATCAGGACGCTGCCGTCTGTAAATCCTTCCGGCCGGTCTATTAACGACTGGATGAGACAGGACCGGAGTGTGTCAATGCGGTCCCGGCAGGATGGATCCTGGATCCGGTCGGTCAGTTCATGGGGATCCTGTGCAAGATCAAAATACTGTTCCTGCCCGGTGGAAGAGTGCCAGATGAATTTGTCGGATCCGGTCACGATCCAGTGGTTGGAATACTCCCCGTAAGAATGTTCTCCGTGAAGCCAGGGGCGTACAGTTTTTTTGGGATCAACAGCCAGGGAAAGTAATTCGTGGCCGTCAACGCTTTCAGGGATGGGAGCGCCGGCGATGGTAAGCAGTGTGGGCATGACATCCCTTAATTCCACCACACTGTGGCAGACGCTTTGGGCTTTGATCTGCGGAAGCACATTTTTTCCGGCCGCGATCAGGAGGGGGATGCGGCAGCTGCCTTCATAGGGCCTGGACTTGCGGAACATGTGATGGTCGCAGAGCTCTTCTCCGTGATCCGCAGTGAAAATGATAACGGAGTCATCGTAGAGTTCCTGTTCTACCAGAGCCAGGATCAGGCGGCCGATCTGATGGTCCAGATGTGTAATGCAGGCATAATAGCCGATCTGTGCCTGCCGGATCAGTTCCGGATCAGAAGGCCCGGTCTTGGAATCAAAGATCCGGCCGTTTTTCTGCAGGTCTTCTTCGGTCTCCCAGCTGCCGACAAATGGTTTTCTTAGATCCTTGTCTTTGTAAAGGTCGAAATAATGAGAGGGCGCGTCAAAAGGCGGATGAGGTCTTAGGTAGGACGCCATCAGGAAGAAAGGTTTCCTGGGGTCTCTGCGCCGGAGGAAATCCAGACTCCGGTCAGTGACCCAGTTGGTGGGATGGTATTTTTCTTCATGGGTCCAGGGCCTTGCAAGAAAGCTGTTGCAGTCAATGCCGGTATCGGTCACATCGGCGTCTGCGCCCAGTTCCTGCTTAAGCCAGTGGAAATAGTCGTCAGCCACAAACTGGGATTCCTGATACGGAACACTGGCATAACGGGCACAGTGGAGATATCCGTCGTGGAGATCCACATTGTGGAATCCCAGATAATTTCTTAAGGGATGTACATGCATTTTTCCGACGCACTGGGTATAATATCCGGCTTTGGATAATTCTCCTGCCATCGTATGGGCGTAATTCCATGGGGTATTGTCTTCGTAGCCGACTCTGCCGTGATGGCTCTGCTCCATGCCGGTGTGGAGGGCTGCCCGTGCGGCGATGCAGCTGGGGCATGCGCTGTAGGCTCGGTCAAAGACCACGCCTCTGGAGGCAAGCGTATCCAGATAAGGCGTTTTTACGTCCGGATGCCCGGCATAGCCAAGGGCGTCTCCCCGGAGCTGGTCGGTCATGATCAATATAATATTAGGCTGTTTCATAGTCTGACTCCTTTTGATTTTTCACAAATGTAAAGAACTGTACATTGCTTCTGTTAGTAACACAATAATACAATCAGAAGGGAAAAGCAAGCTGCGGGGTAGATGAAATAAGAAAAAAAAGGTATAATAATTGGAAGTTGGAAGAAAGGGTGTGTGGGGAAATATGGGTATGGTATTGATTTTTTTTATAGTGAGTATTATTTCCTGCGGGGCAGGATCCATCTGCGGGATTGGCGGAGGGGTGATCATTAAGCCTGTGCTGGATGCAACGGGGATCATGAGTGTGAGCAGCATCAGTTTCCTTTCCGGGTGTACGGTGCTGTGCATGACGGTGGTGTCTGTTTACCGGAATATGAAGTCCGGAACGGCAAAGATCGATCTGAAGATTTCTACCGCTCTGGCAGTCGGGGCGGCTGTGGGCGGCCTGATCGGAAAAGCCATGTTTGAATCTTTAAAAGAAGCTGCAGGGAATGAAGATCTGGTGGGATTTACCCAGGCGGTGGTCCTGATCCTGATCACGCTGGCCACTCTGATCTATACGGTCTGCAAAGAAAAGATTCACACCCGGCACTGTACCCGGATCTGGGTGTGCGTGGCAATCGGACTTTTGCTTGGAGTCATGTCCAGTTTTCTGGGAATCGGAGGAGGCCCCATCAATCTGATGGTGCTGGGATATTTCTTTTCCATGGGCACCAAAGATGCGGCATTGAGTTCTCTCTATATCATCATGTTTTCCCAGATCACCAGCCTGGTACAGACATTTGCCTCTGGAAATATTCCGGAGATGGAGATCGCATATCTGGTATTCATGATCATCGGCGGCATTATGGGCGGCACGATCGGAAGCCGGATCAATAAGAAGATCAGCGATCACGGGGTGGACAAACTGTTTATCTTCCTGATGGCGGTGATCGTGCTGATCAACATTTACAATGCACTGAAGTTTTCGGGAGTCCTGGGATAAGCAGGGATGCGAAAATCCGCAGGGGAAACTGGCGGAAAAAACAGCGCCGGAAAGGAGGAGCATATGGCTGCAGATGCACAGAACGTTTTGGGGGAAGATGAGATCAGACACATGATCCCGCTGGACCGGATCAGCGGATACGAAGTACGTCCCGGTTTTTACAGTTATGAGGGAGCGACGCCGATCCCCGGCGGGGTGAATTTTACTGTACATTCCCACGGGGCGGTATCCTGCGAGCTTCTTCTTTATCACAGAAAGGAGCCGAAGCCCTATGCGGTGCTGCCATTTCCGGAAAATTACCGGATCGGCGATGTATATTCCATGATCGTATTTGGGCTGAATGTGGAAGAATTTGAATATGCCTACCGGGTGGACGGCCCCTATGATCCGGCAAAGGGGCTTTTGTTTGACAAAAGCCATGTGTTGCTGGACCCTTATGCAAAAGCGGTGACAGGGCAGAGTACCTGGGGGAAAAAGATCAGCGCCGAAGGATACCGTGCCAGGGTGGTCCGCAGTAATTTTGACTGGGGAACCCAGGGACAGCCCAGGATCCCCATGGAGGATCTGATCATTTATGAAATGCATGTGCGGGGCTTTACGAAGCTTGCAAAAGATGTGAGTGCGCCTGGAACCTTTCTTGGCATCCGGGAGAAGATCCCGTATCTGAAAGAGCTGGGGATCAACGCCATAGAACTGATGCCGGTTTTTGAATTTGACGAGCTGGCCGGGCGAAGGATCGTAGACGGAAAAGAAGTACTGAATTACTGGGGATACAATACAGTCAGTTTTTTTGCCCCTAACACCAGTTATGCCTCGGCGGTGGAGTATAATCAGGAAGGGCTGGAATTCAAGCAGCTGGTCCGGGCGCTCCATGAAAACGGCATGGAAGTGATCCTGGATGTGGTGTTTAACCATACGGCGGAGGGAAACGAGGACGGGCCGGTTATTTCTTTTAAAGGTTTTGATAATAATATCTATTATCTGTTGACGCCGGAGGGGTATTACTATAATTTCAGCGGCTGTGGAAACACCATGAACTGTAATCATCCGGTGGTGCAGCGGATGATCACAGACTGTCTGCGCTACTGGGTCACCACCTACCGGGTGGATGGATTCCGGTTTGACCTGGCTTCGATCCTGGGCCGGAATGAGGATGGATCACCGATGGAAAAGCCGCCGCTTTTGCAGGCCCTGGCCTGTGATCCCATTCTGGCGGATACCAAGCTGATCGCGGAAGCCTGGGATGCGGGCGGACTTTATCAGGTGGGGGCGTTTCCGGCATTTCACCGGTGGAGTGAGTGGAACGGGCGTTACCGGGACGACCTGCGGGAATACTTAAAAGGCGGACTGTGGTGCGCCGGCGCGGCGCTGGAGCGGATTGCAGGATCCGGGGATCTGTATGATCCGGCGATCCGGGGGAAACATGCGTCTGTGAATTTTCTGACCTGTCACGATGGATTTACGCTTTATGATCTGTATTCTTACAACCAGAAACACAACGAAGCCAACGGCTGGGAAAATACCGACGGCGCCAACGACAACCGCAGCTGGAACTGCGGCTGGGAGGGGGATACCAAAGATCCTGCGGTTATGAAGTTAAGGATGCGACTGATCCGCAATGCCTGCGCGGTCCTGTTTGCCAGCCGGGGAACGCCTATGTTCCTGGCAGGGGATGAATTTTGCAATACCCAGTTTGGCAATAATAATGCCTACTGCCAGGATAACGAGATTTCCTGGCTGGACTGGGGGAGACTGGAATTATTTCCGGAAATCCACCGGTTCTTCCGCCAGATGATCCGTTTCCGGAAAGCACATCCGGCGATTCGGGGAAGCGTGTCTCCGGCGGTCTGTGGTCTGCCGGAAATCAGTTTTCACAGTGAGACGCCCTGGATGGCTCCTTCGGAAGGAAGTAAGGTGGGAGCGGTTCTGTTTGCAGGGTATGATCCGAAACGAAAGAAGGACGACATTGTTTATGTGGTCGTCAATCCGTACTGGGAGGCAGTGGAAGTATGGCTGCCCAGGCTTCCGGACGGGAGGAAATGGTATATGAAGGTCAATACCAGCGCAGAAGGAAAGGAGTTTCGGGATTCACCGGTTCTGATCCGCAATGACCGGGTCCTGGCCGGAGCGCGTTCCGTTATGATATTAACAGATGAGAGGAAAGAAAGATGATTATATTAGGAAAAGAACAGATCGAGGAATTGATGGACTGTAACATGATGATGGACCAGATTGAAGAATGCTACCGGATCTTTCGGGCAGGGACTTACTATATGCCGCCAAGACCCGTGATCGAGCACGACAATAAGACGCTGATCTATATGCCCTGCTACACAGAGGAGATCATCGGGACAAAGATGCTGACCATGTTTCCGGAGAATGCAAAGCTGGGACTGCCTTCCATCGATGGGCTGGTGATCTTAAATGACCAGAAAACAGGAGCGCCCCTGGCGGTTCTGGACGGGCAGTCTGTGACTGCCTGGCGGACAGGTGCCGTAGGCGGGACGGCTATCCGGCATCTGGCAGACAAGGACGCGCATACGGTGGGGATCATCGGCGCCGGGACCCAGGGATTTTACCAGGCTCTGTATGCCTGTGCGGCCAGAGAGATCCGGCAGGTGTCGGTGTACAATCACAGTGGCAGGGACCTGACGGAATATCTGGAGAGGCTGAAAAAAGCTATTGATAATCCGGGTGTAAAGGTAGTACAATGTAAGACAGCGGAGGAACTGGTAAGACAGAGCGAGATCATCTGTACGGCCACGCCTTCGACTGTGCCGGTGCTTCCTGACGACAGGGAGTTGTTAAAAGGAAAATGTATCGTTGCCATCGGTTCTTATACGCCGGAAATGCGGGAGATCCCGGATGCAATCTGGGACGTGGCAGAACGGGTATATATTGAGCTTCCTTATGCCTGTGAGGAAAGCGGCGATTTGAGTCAGCCGCTGGCGGAGGGAAGGCTTACCAGAGACCGGGTGGTGCTGATGAGCGATTACCTGGCTTCCGATGAGCGGGAAGAATCCGGAAATGGAAAGACCACATATTTCAAATCCGTTGGAATGGGCCTTTTTGATGTGTGTATCGCACAAAAAATATTAGAGATAGCAAAGGAGAGGTAATTATGAAAATCGTAGCAACAGAAAAAGCGCCTGCAGCACTTGGACCGTATTCACAGGGATATATCCACGGAGGAATGTTCTACTCCGCAGGACAGCTGGGAGCAGATCCGGCTACCGGAAATCTTGCAGAGGGAATCGAGGGACAGGCTGACCGCGCCTGCCAGAATATGGCGGCTGTACTGGAAGCGGCAGGAACCTCTTTTGATAAAGTTGTAAAGACTACCTGCTTCCTGGCAGACATGGGAGATTTTGCTGCATTTAACGAAGTATACGCTAAATATTTCACTTCCAAACCGGCAAGAAGCTGCGTGGCAGTTAAGACGCTTCCGAAGAACGCGCTGTGCGAGATCGAAGTGATCGCGGCGGTAGAAGAATAAAAGCAGAGTCTGAAAACGAAGCAAAGAAAAGAGGTTATCAGAAATGGCAGAACAGCAAAATGGATGCTCTCCATCCGACTGCGCCGGATGTGCACATGCGGACAGCTGTACCAGTAAGCCTGTCGACTTTAAGAAGCCGGCCAACGCTCATTCCCGGATCGGGAAAGTGATCGCGGTGGTCAGCGGGAAAGGCGGTGTGGGCAAATCCATGGTCACAGCGTCTCTTGCAAGGATCATGCGGGAGCAGGGATTTTCCGTGGGCATCCTGGACGCAGACATTACAGGCCCGTCCATCCCGAAGATGTATGGGATCCATGAGACAGCAAGAGGAAACGGGGAAGAGATTCTTCCGGCAGAAGCAAAGGACGGGACAAAGATCATGTCCGTCAATCTGCTTCTGGAGCACGAGTCCGACCCAGTGATCTGGAGAGGGCCGATCATCGCAGGCGTTGTCACACAGTTCTGGACTGACGTGATCTGGGGCGATCTGGACTATCTGTTCGTAGATATGCCGCCGGGAACCGGCGACGTGCCGCTGACCGTATTCCAGTCTCTGCCTGTAGACGGCGTAGTGATCGTCACATCCCCTCAGGATCTGGTACAGATGATCGTAGAAAAAGCCTACAATATGGCAGTGCAGATGAACATCCCGGTACTGGGCGTGGTAGAAAATTACAGCTATCTGGTATGCCCGGACTGCGGAAAGAAAATATCCGTGTTTGGCGAGAGTCATATAGACGAAGCAGCCGCAAAGCTCGGAATTCCGGTGCTTGGCAAGATGCCCATAGACGCGGGACTTGCACAGGCTGTGGAAGAAGAAAAATTTTATGAGGTCAGCAATGAATACCTGGCCGGAGTAGTGAATAAGATGTAACGCAATTTGGGACGTAGACCTTTTGCAAAGGTCTACGTCCCAAATTGCGTTTTGCGGTGTCCCAAATTGCATTTCAGGGTGTCCCTTTTTGGCATTAGGGGTGTACCCGTACCCTGTTGCCAAAACCCATGCCTATGCAATACGAAAAACAGAAAATGGCTAAAAGAGAAGGGAGTTGACAAAAAGAACGTCTGTTTGTATAATAAATATATCGAACAAATGTTCTTTTTGCAGTGTGTTGGGGACGTAGACCTTTTGCATTTTACCGCGTCTGGTTTTGCATTTACCGCGTCCCCATTCGGGAGGTGATACTATGTGGCTCCAGGAATCGATGGATCTGTATGAGAAGCTGGAGATTCTGACGGATGCGGCCAAGTACGATGTGGCCTGCACGTCCAGCGGTGCGGACAGGCGGGGGGACGGCGCCGGCATGGGCAGTTGTGAGCGTGCGGGGATCTGCCACAGTTTTTCTGCGGACGGGCGGTGTATTTCTCTTTTGAAGATCCTGTTCACCAATGAGTGTATCTATGACTGTAAATATTGTATCAACCGCCGGAGCAACGATGTGCGCCGGGCTTCTTTTACGCCGGATGAGGTGTGTACGCTTACGATGGAGTTTTACCGGAGGAATTATATTGAAGGGCTTTTCCTAAGTTCCGGGGTGTTGGTGAGCCCGGATTATACTATGGAACTTTTGTACGCTACTTTGTGGAAACTGCGCCGGGAGTGCCGTTTTCAGGGGTATATCCATGTGAAGGCGATCCCGGGAGCCAGCCGGGAACTGGTGGAGCGGATGGGATTTCTGGCTGACCGGATGAGCATCAATCTGGAGCTTCCCACAGCGGAAGGGCTGAAGATGCTGGCGCCTCATAAAACCCGGCAAAAGATCCTGGAGCCTATGCGTCTGGTGCAGACAAGAATGATGGAAAATAAGCAGGAGATCCAGCTGTACCGGGGCGGGCCAAAGTTTGTCCCTGCAGGACAGAGTACGCAGATGATCATCGGGGCCACGCCGGAGACGGACTACCAGATTGTCCGGGTGGCCCAGTCCCTTTATGACAAATTTGATCTGAAGAGGGTGTTTTATTCCGCCTTTGTCCATGTCAATGACGATGCGGCGCTTCCTGCCAGGACAGACGCAGGACCGCCGCTTCTTAGGGAACACCGGCTGTATCAGGCGGACTGGCTGCTGCGGTATTATCATTTCCGAGCAGAGGAACTTCTGTCTGAGGATCAGCCGAATTTTAATATTCACTTTGATCCGAAATGCAACTGGGCGCTGAATCATCTGGAGCAGTTTCCGGTGGAGGTGAACCGGGCGGACTACCGGACGCTTTTACGGGTTCCGGGGATCGGATACAAGTCTGCCTCCAGGATCGTGAAGGCCAGAAGACTGGGAGTCCTTGGGTTTCAGGATCTGAAGAAAATGGGCGTGGTTTTGAAGCGGGCTCTGTATTTCATTACCTGCCAGGGTAAGATGATGTATCCCGTCAGGATGGAAGAGGACTACATTGCAAGAAATCTTCTGGAAACAAAGGAAAAACTGCCGGCTGAAGTGAGAAATCTGGGATACCGGCAGCTGTCACTGTTTGATGATGTAAGATTCAGGGAGAATGTGATCGTGTGAGGACCATTTATATTTGTACAGATTCCGTGCCAGGGATCTATTCGGGAATTTATGACGCCTGGAAGCAGGCAGTGGTAAACCGGCAGGAAGGCTGCGGGATCGCGCTGAAAGGCCAGGTGGAGCAGGAGCTGTTCTGCGAATACACGGAGGTGGAGGAAGATCTGAAAAAAGCGGCAGCAGTAGACCGGCTGATCTGGAAAAACATGGGAGAGAGGGCCAGGCGGGATTTTTCTTACGCGCTGCTGTCAGAGGATCCGGAGAAGGGAAATGCAGTGCTTGGAACCATGTTTGCGGCAAGAACTATTGCAGACAGTCAAAAGATCATGGAACACCTTAGTCATCCCATGGTGGAAAAAGTGTTTGAATTAAGTCGTGCAGTGGGTGGAGAAGCACATAACTTCAAGGGCTTTCTAAGGTTTCGGGAACTGGAAAACGGGGTGTTGTACGCTGCGATCCGTCCCAGGGCCCGGGTGCTTCCCTGCCTGGCCCCGCATTTTCAGGATCGCCTCCCGGGAGAAAACTGGATGATCCACGATCAGCGGCATGGACAGTATGTAATCCATGAAGCAGGGAAAAATTGGGTGATGGTGCAGCAGGAGCCGGAAGGAAAGAACCGGGAGGGGCGGGGAGATGCAGAAGAGGAATTTTTGACACAGGTTTCTGATGCGGAACGGCAGTATGCGCGGCTGTGGAGAGGGTTCTGCCGGGCGATCAGCATTGAAGAAAGACGCAATCCGGCCTGCCAGCTTCAGCATCTGCCATTCAGATACCGGGACGGGATGACAGAATTTCTTGCAGAAGAGTTTCCGGGTGTGGTAAGATGAGGAAAGTAATCACAACCCGGAAAAGGAATGTGGTGTTGGCGCTGTTTCCTTTCCGGAGTGTGAGACAGAATGATCGCACAAGGAAGAGATGTCTATGGATACAGAAAGGCCGCTGATCCGGATTTCGGTCCGTAATCTGGTGGAATTTATCCTGCGAAGCGGAGATATTGACAACCGGACTTCGGGGGCGGATAAAGACGCCATGCTGCTGGGGGGCAAGATCCACCGGAAGATTCAACGCAGTATGGGAGCAGATTACCAGGCGGAAGTGTCTTTGAAGATGCAGATCCCCTGTCAGGGATTCAATCTGTCCGTGGAGGGAAGGGCAGACGGCATTCTGCAGACGCCCTCCGGAGTGGTAGTTGATGAGATCAAAGGGATGTTTATGGATCTGGACGTTTTAAAAGAACCGGTACCGGTCCATCTGGCCCAGGCAAAATGTTACGCTTATATTTACGCGGTTCAGCACGACCTGGAAGAAATGGGCGTGCAGATGACCTATTGCAATATGGATACGGAAGAGATCCGTCGATTTCAGAGCGCATACCGGACAAAGGAGCTTGAAACATGGTTCCTGGAGGTGGTCGGCCAATATGAGAAATGGGCCCGTTTTCAGATCCGCTGGCAGGAAAAGAGAAATGCTTCGATCAGGGAGGTACAGTTCCCCTTTGCTTATCGCGAAGGACAGAAGAAACTGACGGCTGCAGTCTACCGTACCATCGAGCAGAAAAAGAACCTGTTTATCCAGGCGCCTACCGGCGTTGGAAAAACCATTGCCACCGTCTTTCCGGCCGTCCGGGCCATGGGAGAAGGGCTGGGGGAAAAAATCTTTTATCTGACTGCCAAAACCATTACCCGCACCGTGGCCTGGCAGGCCTTTGAGACCCTGAGGGAGCAGGCTCTGCGAATGAAAGTGATCGTGCTGACGGCAAAGGAGAAAATATGTTTCTGTGAAAAAACAGAGTGTAATCCCGATGCCTGTCCCTATGCGAAAGGACATTTCGACCGGGTGAATGACGCAGTCTACGAGCTTTTGACCACCACAGATGCCATTGGCCGGGAAGTGATCGAAGAACAGGCCAGAAAATGGCAGGTATGCCCCTTTGAAATGGGGCTGGATGTGTCAAGCTGGGTGGATGCTGTGATCTGCGATTATAATTATGTTTTTGATCCCAATGCTCATCTGAAGCGTTTTTTCGGAGAGGGAAATAAGGGAGACTACCTCTTTTTGATCGATGAGGCCCACAATCTGGTGGAGCGGGGCAGAGAAATGTACAGCGCCGTCATCTGTAAGGAGGAGTTCCTCCGGATCAAAAAGCTGGTCAAAGAAGATGATCCGAAATTGTCGAAAAAACTGGAAGACTGCAATAAGCAGCTTCTGATCCTGAAGCGGGAGTGCGACGGCTGCCGTGTTCTTGAAAATGCGGGGAATGTCTATCTGAAACTTGTGTCCCTGATGGGAGAGATGGAGCGATTTCTTGAAGAATGCAGGAAAGAAGAAGTGCGTACGGAAGTGCTGGAGCTTTATTTTTCCGTCCGTTCGTTTCTGGGAGTCTATGAGGATCTGGATGAAAATTATCTGATCTATTCCGAACTTGGCGAGGAGGGGCATTTTTATCTCCATCTTTTCTGTGTCAATCCGGCAAGAAAACTGCAGGGATATCTGGACCGGGGAAGGAGCGCCGTCTTTTTTTCCGCGACGCTGCTGCCGATCCATTATTATAAAAAGCTGTTAAGTACCGCATCCGACGATTATGCAATTTACGCGGAGTCTCCCTTCGATCCGTCCCATCGTTTGCTGCTGCTGGGAAGTGACGTGAGTACGAAGTATAAACTGCGGGGAAAAAATATGTACCGGAAGTATGCCAGGTATCTGTTTGCCGTGGCCCGGGCGAAGGTTGGAAATTATATAGCCTTTTTTCCCTCTTATCGTTTTATGGAGGAAGTGTGTGAAGAATTTCTGGAGCTCCTGGAAGAAAGCAGGGAAGAGATCGACTATGTCATGCAGTCACAGTATATGTCCGAGGAGGCAAGGGAGATCTTCCTGGAGAATTTTGAGGACGTCCGGACTCGCAGCCTGATGGGATTCTGCGTGCTGGGCGGAATCTTTTCGGAGGGCATCGACCTTTCGGAAGACAAATTGATCGGCGCTGTGATCATTGGAACAGGACTTCCCCAGGTATGCCGGGAACGGGAGCTTCTGAAACAATATTTTGACGACAGAGGACTTCGGGGATTTGATTATGCCTATCTCTATCCTGGAATGAATAAGGTGCTCCAGGCGGCGGGGAGAGTGATCCGTACAGACGAAGATCAGGGAGTGATCCTTCTTCTGGACGACCGGTTCCAGGAACGCCGCTGCCAGGAAATATTCCCCAGAGAATGGGCGTCCCGCGGCCGATGCAGTCTGGAAAATGTGACTGAGCAGGTTGCCGGGTTCTGGGAGAAAAAGAATGGAGGAGAGACCAGTTGAAAACAATACAGAGGGCGGCGGCCTTTATCGCTATGTTCTGCGTGATCATCGCCATGCTGATCACCAGCTTCCAGATCGCCATATACGGAGATCCGGAGTATCGTTTTTATCAGAAGGAATATGAAAGATACCAGGTAACGGAATCCCTTTCTATGGAAATAGAGGACGTGATGGAAGTTACATCCTATATGATGGACTATCTGATCGGAAAAGAAGATGTGCTTTCTATTGAAACAGAAGTGGAGGGGCAGACACAGGACTTCTTCAATGAACAGGACCGGCTTCATATGGAGGACGTGAGACATTTGTTTCTGGGGGGATTGCAACTTCGCACTGTCATGCTGATCCTGGCGGCTGGACTTGTCCTTTTTCTGATCCTGACAAAAGCAGACCTTAGGAGGATGCTGACCGGAGGGTATTTTGCTGCGCTGGCAGTTTTTGCAGTTCTGATCGTGGTTCTTCTGATCTCCTTTGCCATCGACTTTACGGCAAGCTTTACATTATTTCATGAGATCTTCTTTACCAATGATCTGTGGCTGTTTGATCCGGCGGAAGATTATATGATCCAGATGCTGCCGGAAGGATTTTTCTATGACATGGTCATGCGGATCGGCGCTTTCTTTGTGGGAGGTCTGGTGATCCTGTTTGCAGTGATGATGGCGGCAAGGCAGAAAGCTTTCTGGAAGTTTCGGGGAAAAACAGCAGAAAAATAGGAAGCCGGGGTTTTACTAATTCCCCTTCCTGTGGTATGATGAGAAGAAGGAAATCACTTAATTATGAAGAAACAAGATGGAGGAAGTTTTATGGGCAATGTAAAACGAGTATATGTGGAAAAGAAGCCGGAGTACGCGGTTCAGGCAAAGGATCTGTATCACGAGCTTCACGGATATCTGGGGATCAAAGATCTGAAGAATGTCCGGGTGCTGATCCGGTACGATGTGGAAAACATTACCGACGAGACTTTTGAAAAGGCCTGCAATGGCATTTTTTCAGAGCCGCCGGTTGATATCCTTTATAAAGAAGAATTTCCGATGGCCGAAGGAAGCCGTGTATTTTCTGTAGAATTCCTGCCGGGTCAGTTTGACCAGCGGGCGGACTCCGCGGTGCAGTGCGTGCAGTTTATCAAAGAGGACGAGCAGCCGGTGATCCATACCGCCACGACCTATGTGGTAGAGGGGAATCTTACGGATGAAGAGTTTGAGGCAGTGAAAAAGCACTGCATCAATCCGGTGGATTCCAGAGAGACCGGCATGGAAAAACCGGACACTCTGGTGACAAAGTTTGAGGAGCCGGAAGACGTGCGGATCTTTGATGGCTTCAAAGACATGGAAGAAGCGCCATTAAAAGAACTGTACGATTCTCTGGGCCTTGCTATGACATTCAAAGACTTTCTTCATATCCAGAACTATTTCCGGAATGAGGAACACAGAGATCCGTCTATGACAGAGATCCGGGTTCTGGATACCTACTGGTCCGATCATTGCCGTCATACTACTTTCTCCACGGAACTGACAGACGTTTCCTTTGGAGAAGGAGACTATAAGGAACCGATCCAGGAAACCTACCGTCAGTATCTGAAGGATCACAGCGAGATTTTTAAAGGCAGAGAGGATAAGTTTGTCTGCCTGATGGATCTGGCCCTGATGGCAATGCGGAAATTAAAAAAAGAAGGAAAACTGGAAGATCAGGAAGAATCCGAAGAGATCAATGCCTGCAGTATCGTTGTGCCGGTAACAGTAGACGGTGTGGAAGAAGAATGGCTGGTAAACTTTAAAAATGAGACCCATAATCATCCGACAGAGATCGAGCCTTTCGGTGGAGCGGCCACCTGTCTTGGCGGCGCCATCCGTGATCCCTTGTCCGGCAGAACCTATGTATATCAGGCAATGCGTGTGACCGGAGCGGCAGATCCCACTGTTTCTGCAAAAGACACCCTGAAGGGCAAGCTTCCCCAGAAGAAACTGGTAAGAGAGGCGGCCCACGGCTATAGTTCCTACGGCAACCAGATCGGCCTTGCCACCGGCGCGGTAAAAGAAATCTATCACCCCAACTATGTGGCAAAACGTATGGAGATCGGAGCGGTGCTTGGCGCAGCTCCAAGAAGAGCCGTGATCCGTGAAACCTCGGATCCGGGAGATATCATCATCCTGCTGGGCGGACGCACCGGCCGTGACGGATGCGGAGGAGCGACCGGATCCTCCAAGGTACATACCGAAGAGTCCACCACCACCTGCGGCGCGGAAGTCCAGAAGGGAAATCCGCCTACAGAGCGCAAGATCCAGAGACTGTTCCGCAGAGAAGAAGTCAGCAGGCTGATCAAAAAATGTAACGACTTTGGCGCAGGCGGCGTATCCGTTGCCATCGGAGAGCTGGCTGACGGCCTGAGAGTGGATCTTGATAAAGTGCCGAAAAAATATGCAGGACTTGACGGAACCGAGATCGCCATTTCCGAATCCCAGGAACGTATGGCGGTCGTGGTAGACCCCAAAGACGCCGATGCGTTTATGGCGTATGCTTCCGAAGAAAACCTGGAGGCTACCAGAGTGGCTGTTGTAACAGAAGAACCCAGACTGGTGCTCTGCTGGAGAGGAAAAGAGATCGTCAATCTTTCCCGCGCGTTCCTGGATACCAACGGCGCTCATCAGGAGACAACGGTGGCTGTTGATATTCCGGACCGGAAGGATACGGTTCTTACCAGACAGGAAGTAAAAGACGTAAAAGAGCAGTGGATGAATACGCTGAAAGATCTGAACGTATGCTCCCAGAAGGGACTGGTGGAGATGTTTGACGGTTCGATCGGTGCCGGATCTGTCTTCATGCCCCACGGCGGAAAATATCAGATGACAGAGACCCAGGCTATGGTGGCAAAACTTCCGGTGCTGAAAGGAGACTGCGACACCGTGACGATGATGAGTTACGGATTTGATCCTTACCTTTCTACCTGGAGCCCGTATCACGGAGCCATTTATGCTGTGACAGAATCCGTTGCAAAGATCGTGGCATCCGGAGGAGATTACTCAAAGATCCGATTTACCTTCCAGGAGTATTTCCGTCGTATGACAGAAGATCCGCACAGATGGAGCCAGCCTTTTGCGGCGCTCCTTGGAGCATATAACGCACAGCTTGGATTCGGGCTGCCGTCCATCGGAGGAAAGGACAGTATGTCCGGTACCTTCGAGGATATTGATGTGCCGCCTACACTGGTATCCTTTGCCGTGGATGTGGCAAAAGAAAAAGACATCATCACACCGGAGCTTAAGAAGGCCGGCAGCAAGCTGGTATGGCTGCGGATCGAGACCGATGATTACGACGTACCGGTCTACGAAAAAGTGATGGAGCAGTATGGTAAATTTACAGAAGATATCCGCGCAGGCAGGATCCTGTCCGCATACGCGCTTGACCGTCACGGTATCGCATCAGCAGTCAGCAAGATGGCGTTTGGAAACGGGCTTGGCGTAAAGATCGAGCACAATCTGGATCCCAGAGATTTCTTTGCGCCGGGATTTGGCGATATCATTGCAGAGGTTCCGGACGGACAGGTTGGAAATCTTCAGATCACCTATACTGTGATCGGAGAAGTGACAGAGGACGGCAGATTCTCCTATGGAGACTGCGTCATCGGGCTTGACGAAGCCGAAGAGGCATGGAAAGGTACACTGGAGAAGGTATTTGCCACCAGATCCGGCGCAGAAGATCAGACCGGAACATGGACGCTGGAACCGGCAGAGACTGAGGAAGGAAGCCTTAGGGCAGACGGATGTTTCCACGCGTCCCGCGTACATATCTGCAGTCATAAGATCGCGCAGCCCACAGTATTTATTCCGGTATTCCCGGGAACCAACTGTGAGTATGACAGCGGAAAGGCCTTTGAACGGGCAGGCGCAAAGGTTGTGACGAAAGTATTCAAGAACTTAAGCGCTGCGGATATCGTGGATTCTGTCCAGGTATTTGAGCAGGCCATCGCACAGGCGCAGATCATTATGTTCCCGGGCGGCTTCAGCGCAGGCGACGAGCCGGACGGTTCCGCGAAATTCTTTGCGACTGCGTTCCAGAATGCAAAGCTCAAAGAAGCAGTAGAAAAACTGCTGAATGAAAGAGACGGACTGGTGCTTGGCGTATGCAACGGCTTCCAGGCGCTGATCAAGCTTGGCCTGGTACCGAATGGAAAGATCACCGGACAGACCGAGGCTTCCCCAACGCTGACCTATAATACCATCGGACGTCATATTTCCAAGATGGTTTATACAAAGGTTGTTACCAACAAGTCCCCGTGGCTTGCACAGGCTGAACTTGGCGGCGTTTATGTCAATCCGGCTTCTCACGGAGAAGGAAGATTTGTTGCGCCCCTAGAGACCATCCAGAGACTCTTCGCAAACGGTCAGGTGGCGACCAGATACTGTGATCCGGAAGGAAATATCACCGACAATGAAGAGTGGAATGTGAACGGTTCCTACTATGCGATCGAGGGCATCACAAGCCCGGACGGAAGAGTCCTTGGCAAGATGGCTCATTCCGAGCGGAGAGGCCGCAGCGTTGCCGTAAATATTTACGGAGAGCAGGATATGAAGATCTTTGAGTCCGGAGTTGCATATTTCAGATAAAAAGTGAATTTTACAAGCAAATAAGTTGCATTTCCATCTGCAAAAATTAACAAAAATCAATTAAAATGCAGGAAAAAATTTATATAGTTGCAAAAAATCAATAAAAATGCAAAAAAATACTTGTGTTTTTTGCCGGGATACTTTATTCTGTTAAAGAGACAAAGGTGTCAACGGTGTAGGAAGGAGCAGACATGTTTGTCTGCTCCTTTTTCTATACAGGAATCAAAGCATCAAGGAGGAAGAAAGTATGTCATATGTGGATGAAGTCTTGGAAAAAGTAGTAGCAAAGAACCCGGCAGAGCCGGAATTTCACCAGGCAGTGAAAGAAGTTCTGGAGTCTTTGAGAGTTGTGATCGAAGCAAATGAAGAAAAGTACAGAAAAGACGCACTGCTGGAACGTCTGGTAGAGCCGGAGAGACAGTTTAAGTTCCGCGTTCCGTGGGTAGACGATAAAGGGCAGGTGCAGGTAAACACCGGCTACAGAGTACAGTTTAACAGCGCCATCGGACCTTACAAGGGCGGTCTTCGTCTTCACCCGTCTGTAAACCTTGGAATTATCAAGTTCCTCGGCTTTGAGCAGATTTTCAAGAATTCATTGACAGGCCTTCCGATCGGAGGAGGGAAAGGTGGTTCTGACTTTGATCCGAAGGGCAAATCTGACAGAGAAGTCATGGCTTTTTGTCAGAGCTTTATGACAGAACTTTGTAAATATATCGGCGCTGACACAGACGTGCCGGCTGGAGATATCGGTACCGGCGCAAGAGAGATCGGCTATATGTTCGGCCAGTACAAGAGAATCCGTGGACTGTACGAAGGCGTGCTGACCGGAAAAGGATTAAGCTACGGCGGATCTCTGGCAAGAACAGAAGCTACCGGATATGGTCTTCTGTATCTGACAGAAGAACTTCTGAAACTGAACGGTATTGAACTTGCAGGCAAGACCGTTGCTGTATCCGGTTCCGGAAATGTGGCGATCTACGCAACAGAAAAAGCACAGCAGCTGGGCGCAAAGGTAGTGACAGTCAGCGATTCTACCGGATGGGTCTATGATCCGGAAGGCATTGATGTGGCTGCATTAAAAGAGATCAAGGAAGTAAACCGCGCCCGTCTGACCGAGTACAAGAAGTATCGTCCGAATTCCGAATACCATGAGGGCCGCGGCGTATGGTCTGTAAAAGTAGACATCGCACTTCCCTGTGCAACCCAGAACGAGCTGCTTCTGGAGGATGCAAAACAGCTGGTTGCAAACGGATGCATCATCGTGGCAGAAGGCGCCAATATGCCGACTACCATTGAGGCAACCGAATACCTGCAGAAAAACGGCGTGATGTTCGCACCTGGAAAAGCAGCGAATGCCGGCGGTGTTGCAACATCCGCACTGGAGATGTCACAGAACAGCGAGCGCTTAAGCTGGACCTTTGAAGAAGTGGACAGCAAGCTGAAAGGAATCATGGTCAACATCTGCCACAACATGGTGGATGCGGCAAAACGCTACGGCATGGAAGGCAACTATGTGGCAGGAGCAAACATTGCCGGATTTGAAAAAGTAGTGGACGCTATGACCGCTCAGGGAATCGTCTAAAAAAATTGAAAAAAAGTGTTGACATTTGAAAGAAGTTAATAGTATAATAGCAAAGCGGGTTCGAGATACGGACCCGCAGGATATGGGGTCTTAGCTCAGCTGGGAGAGCATCTGCCTTACAAGCAGAGGGTCATAGGTTCGAGCCCTATAGGCCCCATACCATATGGCGGGATAGCTCAGTTGGCTAGAGCACACGGTTCATACCCGTGGTGTCGCTGGTTCAAATCCAGTTCCCGCTACTGAAAGCCCGTTTTTACGGGCTTTTTTTTAATGCCTGATATCTGTTGAGAGGATCAGGTTATCAGCAAGTTTATTGACAGCCCTTATGCGGTGGCGGGCAGTTTGGAAGATAATCCTGTCCACAGGGATATGCTGGCTGCCGTCAGATTGGCATGTCTTAAATATATTGTAAATGTGGTAATTAATGAGGAGAAAAAGATAGTGGCGGCATTTGCAGGAGATGCGATAGCAGCACATCTGACAGGCTGTGAATATCTCGGAAAGTATTGTAAGGTAAAGCCTGACCGCAAACGTAAGATCATCATAACTTCAAACGGGGGATATCCTACAGACCAGAACGTGTATCAGGCGGTTAAGGGGATTTCCACAGCTGCCCGTGCGGTAAGCGAGGGCGGAGCCATCATTATCTGTGCGGAATGCAGGGACGGCATCTGTGGGGATGTGTTCTATGAGAAGTTAAAAGAGTGTGAGACTATCCAGGACCTTCTGGCAGAAATCCGTTCCACACCAATGGATGAGACGTTGCCGGATCAGTGGCAGTACCAGATTCTGGCAAAGACGATTGAAAAATATCAGATTTTTTTTGTGACCAATCCATCCCTGAAGCAGCAGATTGAAGAAATGAAGATGACCTATGAGCGATCGCTTGAGGCGGCGCTAAGCGACGCAAGAGCCTGTGTGGGAGAGACGGAGGAGATCTCCGTCATTACAAATGGGATATCTACAATTGTGGAATGCTGATGAACACTACCCGGAAATGAAAAAACTGAAAGCATACTGCGCTGAACATAAGGTGGTGCTGGTGTGTCCAAAGGACAGGGACGTTGAATCACTCGTAAAGACTTATCAATATTTATTCAGAAATCATCTGGAAGTTAATATTTTGCGAGATGAGATTGCAGTATGTGGGGCAGATGAAGGCACAAAAAAGCTTGCCGCAGATCTTGCAACCTGGCTTCTGGAGGAGTATGATGCAGAGGTAGAACAAGTAGCTGTTGAGATAAAAAAGAATGAAAAATAGGAGACAGAATATGGGGAGAGAGCAGCTTCGCAGGGATGCGCTTAGGATCATAGAGGAAGCATTTTGGCTGTCCCGTCCGGATGAGGCAGTGCGGCGGGCCCTTGAGAAGATTTCCCCTGGCAGAGGAAAGATCATTCTCGTAGCCGTAGGAAAAGCGGCCTGGCAGATGGCAAAGACGGCGGCAGATTGTCTCGGGGATCGTTACGAAAAGGGATATGTAATTACAAAATACGGACATTTCAAAGGAGAGATCCCCCGGATCGAGATCATGGAGGCAGGGCATCCGGTGGTGGATGATAATTCTGTGAAAGCCACAGAAACGGTTTTGGAAGCTGTACAGAGTCTTTCTTCGGAGGATCAGGTCTTATTTCTGCTCTCGGGCGGTGGATCGGCATTGTTTGAGAAACCGAAGATCCCTCTGGAAGAACTGAAAAAGATCAATCAGAGCCTCCTGGCCTGCGGCGCGGATATCGGAGAAATAAATCAGATCCGCAAACGACTCTCCATGGTAAAAGGAGGACGTTTTGCCAAGCTGTGTGAACCGGCGCGGGTGACGGCGATAATCCTGTCCGATGTAGTAGGAGACCATCCGGAGATGATCGCTTCCGGTCCTGCGTATCCGGACTCTGCTTCGGAAGAAGAAGTCCTGGAGATCATAAAAAAATATGATCTGTCATTTTCAGAGACTGTGATGAAGGCCTTGAAAGAAGATCCGGTGACGACGTTAAACCATGTAGAGACTTATGTGACCGGAGGTGTAGGGCAGCTATGCCGGTCAGCGGCACAGCTTTGCAGGAAGGCCGGCTATGAGACAGAGATCCTTACAGATACTCTGACATGCGAGGCGAGGGAGGCCGGATCGTTCCTGGGAAGCGTCGCTGCTTTTCAGGTAAAAAAGGGCGTCAGAAAGGCTTTTGTTGCCGGAGGAGAGACCATTGTCCATCTGAAAGGAACTGGAAAAGGCGGCCGCAATCAAGAGATCGCGCTGGCTGCGGCGGAAGAGATCGCAGGGCTTGAACGGGTGGTAGTTGCCTCCGCCAGCTCGGACGGAACCGATGGCCCTACGGACGCTGCCGGCGGGATCGTAGATGGAACCACAAGGGAATGTCTCAAAGAAAAAGGTATTTCTATTTTTGAGACATTAAAAAGGAACGATTCCTACCATGCCCTTCAAGCAGCAGACGGTCTGATCCTGACAGGACCTACCGGAACCAATGTAAACGATGTGGCGCTGATCCTGATCGCGGAAGAATGATTTCCTCCAATTAAAAATAAAAGTAGAAAACGGGCGTATTGTTTCAAACACAATACGTCCGTTTTCTGATCTCGATTTACAAAAAAAAGCAAATCAGGTATAATGATTGCAGATTGAGAAAACAGACGGAGGACAAACTATGTTGGAGAAAAAGTCGTTGATTTTTCGGGTGATCGCGGGAGCAGCCCTTATTTATCTTGGTGTAAACCTGATCCGTTCGTCTCTGGCAGAGCAGCCGGAACATTATATGATCTATGCGCTGGCCGGCGTGATTTTCGGGATCCTGGGGCTTTTCTGGGGGATTGTGGCAGTGAAAAATCTGGTCACACATAATTACAAAGAAATGCTGGATGATGATGCGGACGAGATTGAGCGCGCGCTTCGGAAAGCGGATGCAGCCACAGACAATGAGAAGGCAGAAGAGACCTTAACGGACAGAACTTTGGATGAAGAATTGCGGAAGGACAGGGAGGACTAAACATGCGGATCGGAATGGGATATGATGTTCACCGGCTGGTGGAAGAACGGGATCTGATCCTGGGCGGAGTCAGGATTCCCTATGAGAAAGGACTGTTGGGCCATTCGGATGCAGATGTGCTGCTGCACGCGATTATGGACGCTCTTCTTGGCGCTGCGGCTCTGGGAGATATCGGCAGACATTTTCCGGATACAGATCCTGTTTATAAGGGAGCTTCCAGTCTGCAGCTGCTTGCCCGGGTGGGAGAACTGATCGGAGAAGAAGGATATGTGGTGGGAAATATCGACGCCACCATTATTGCCCAGAGGCCCAAAATGGCGCCGCATATCGAAGAGATGCGAAAAAACGTGGCAGAAACTCTTGGCATAGATATTTCCCAGGTAAATATTAAGGCAACCACGGAAGAAGGCCTTGGCTTTACCGGAACCGGAGAAGGAATATCCTCCCAGGCTGTGGCTGCGCTGGAATCGCTCCGGGACGTCAGCTTTCTGGCCGCTGACAGTGAAGAAGGATGCCAGGGATGCGCCCGTTGTCCCGGACACGCGCAGTAGATGCGGGTGTCGGGAAAGGAAACGCCAGATTCAGGCAGGCCATGATTAGAAAAGGAAAGAGGCAGACGAATAGATGCAGGTGCGAAGATTAAGTCCAGAGGAACACATCCTGACCAGGGCTCTCTATGAAGAGGCATTTTCAGAAGACAGTCAGGAGTTTGTGGATTACTATTATACAGAAAAGACGGCGGATAATCAGATCTATGTGCTGGAAGAAGACGGGGGGATCGCCTCTATGGCACATCTGAATCCTTATACGCTGGCAGTGAACGGAAATGAAAAGAAAGCGCACTATATTGTCGCCGTGGCGACAAAAGAGGACTGCAGGAGAAGAGGCTATATGGCGGCAGTGTTAAAGAAAGCGCTTCAGGATCTGTATCAGGCAGGTGAGATCTTCACGTTTCTGATGCCAGCTTCCGAACAGATTTACGAGCCCTTTGATTTCCGGACTGTTCTGGAACAGGAAAGACCTTATGTTAACAGCGTGGAAGGCTGGATGCAGGTAAAGGAAGCGGATTGCCCGGCTCTTGCTGATGCGGCAGACAGGTATCTGCGGCAGAAGTATCAGGTATATGCCGTTCGTGACGCGAAGTATTATCACCGGATGCTGCGAGAGTATGAAAGCGACGGCGGCAAGCTGCTGATAAAGAAAGCAGAAGATGGGACGGTAAAGGATTTTGCTATCTGGGTGCCGGAGCTGGAAGAGAAAAAGCCAAAGATCATGGTCCGGATCCTGGATGTGCGCCGGATGCTGATGTCTCTTCGCCTAAACTATCTGACTGGCGTGTGTTTTACCGTGACCGATCCCCTGATTGAAGAAAACAACCGCTGCCTGGTACTGACAGGCACGGAATTTTCCGGTATCATGCTGATGGACGCAAAGCCGGAGAACAGTGAAGGAATTTTACCGATCCGGGCGCTGACGAATCTGATATTCGGCGTGAAGACGCCGGAAGAACTGCGGAAGACGCCCGGTGTGGAGATGACAGACCGGATGGAAGAAGAACTGAAAAAGATCATTCCGTTGTCCGGAATGTATCTGAATGAAGTGGTATAAAAATAGAGAAGAGGAATAGAATGCGCCGTGGCAAAAGCCACGGCGTTTTTTTGTACGTATGAAAAATCTACAGGTAATTAACAAGATAATCCTATTGATATCCTGGTGGTTTTATATAGTGTGGTTGCCTGGGATATTTTGGCAAAATGCCATATTTCATTATCTACATCGTTGCCATATTTCATTATCTACATCGTAATCTTTACATTTCGTTTTGGGAATGCTATACTTGAAAAAACAAATCGGAAGGGAGGATTGTCATGAACTACGCTTGCATATCAGATCAACCTTTTGTTACAACGAAAGATTTAAGTAAGAGAAAGCCGCTTTCTGAAGAGGCGAGAGCGCGGAGAGAGTTTATTCGCGGACATCAGTTTGAAATTGATACGAATCCTTCCACCCAGGAGGCAGAGCTAAAAGTTTTTAAGGAGTAAAATGAAGCAAAAGATTGTAGTTGTTCTTTATGATGCCAGTTATCAAAAGCTGGCATCTTTTTCTTTAGAATTTCTTTTGAAATATGTCTTTACGTTCTTTAGAAATATAAGCTATGCTTATACACAAGAAGACAAGGAGGTGGGGATATGGATCATATACTGGTGGCGGAAGACGATAAAGAGATCCGCCAGGGGATCGAGATCTATCTAAAAAGCCAGGGCTATCAGGTGTTTCAGGCAGCAGACGGGATCGAGGGCCTTGAGATCGCGGAGAAAGAAAAGATCCACCTGGCCATCGTGGATGTGATGATGCCCCGGATGGACGGGATCCGGATGACGGAAAAGCTGCGGGAGAAATATGATTTCCCGATTATCTTTTTATCGGCCAAATCAGAAGAGGTGGACAAGATCCTGGGGCTTAACATCGGGGCCGACGATTACGTGACCAAACCGTTTCAGCCCATGGAACTTCTGGCAAGGGTAAATTCCCAGCTTCGCCGGTATAAACGGTTTCTGGAGAAGCTGGATCAGAATGCAAAAAGTGAGAATATCCATGTGGTCGGAGGACTGGAGCTGAATGAGGATGCGGTGACCGTGAGCGTGGACGGGGAGCCGGTGAAGGTGACGCCTACGGAATACAAGATCCTGCTGCTTTTGATGAAACATCCGGGGAGAGTGTTTTCCGCCGAAGAGATTTATGAATGGGTCTGGCAGGAGAGGGCTGTCAGCACAGACACCATTATGGTACATGTAAGAAATATTCGGGAAAAGATTGAGATCAACCCGAAGGAACCGAAATATTTGAAGGTGGTGTGGGGAGTTGGATACAAGATTGAAAAGCAGACATAAGATTGCAGTGGTTTTGATCGCGGCAACCATCGTGCTGCTGGCGTATCATATCACATCTTATTATGGAATCTATGATCAGATGATGAAAGAGAACCAGGAAGAGACGGAAAAACAGATGTTGTTATCGGAAGATTTTCTGGGGCAGTTTCTGCAGGCCTCCTGGATCCTTTATGAAAGGGAAGACGAAGACCGCCCGAATGGGGACGGCCTGCGGGGAGAAAGTCTTCTTCCGGCGGAGATCCAGGAAGAGTATGAAATCTTTTATCCCTATCTGGAATATGTGATGAAGGACGGGAAGGGAGACGTGCTGGCCACCAGCCTGGGAAACAACAGCGGGGACTTTGGGCGCTACCGGATCACCACTTATGCTGTGGGCCTGACTCTTACTTACGATCAGGAAGGAAAGGCAGATGTGGAGATTGCGACAGAGGACCATCGGACAGAGCTTGAGAGAGGGTTCCGTGAAATTCTGAACCGGCTGGAAAATGGATCTTACCGCAGGTATACAAAGGAGGATCTGTATTACGCAATGCCGGAAGACTGCTCGTTTACGTTTGCCATGTCGGAGGAGAATCTGCAGACCTATCTAAGCGAAATCTTTTACATGGACAGCGATCAGCTTCCCAAAGCGGCAGTATCTCACATCCTGATCCTGACGGCGGTGGCGGCGCTGGCTGCCTGTCTCTATCCGCTGATCCGCTCTTTTGGAACAGGGGAAGAAAAAGTGTTCTTTGCGCCTCTGGAAGCGGTGACGGCCGGGACGGCTGTTGTGGTCATCGGGGTATGGGTGAATGCCGGAAGGATGATCTGGCAAAGCGAAGGAAGGACCGGAATCCTGGATCTGGCCGTCTGGGCTCTGTATGCAGGAGCCACTTACTGGTGTGCAGGAAACATAAGGAATCTGATCCGTTTCCGGTCCAAAACATACGTCCGGAATCACAGCCTGTTCTTTGCTCCGGAGAGCCGCGTGCGGACGGGGATCCAAAAAGCCAGGCAGATAACAGGAGATTCTATCCGAAAAATCTATCAGTCGGTTTCGGATCTGAAGCTTTCGGATATCAGCAACCGGCAGGTTCTGCAGGTGGTGGGCGTCAACTTTGTGATCCTGACCGTGATCTGCTGTACCTGGTATTATGGGATCATTTTACTGGCGCTTTACTCCATCCTTCTGTTTTATTTCCTGGAAAAATATCTGAATGAGATCCGGGAAAAATACGACCGGATGCTCCATTCGGTGAATGCGATCGCAGATGGAAGCCTGAAGACAGAGATCCCGGAGGAGACCGGCGTCTTTGCTCCTGTGGCGGAAGGCCTGGAGAAGATCCGGCAGGGTTTTGACAAGGCAGTGGAGGAAGAGGTGAAGAGCCAGAAGATGAAGACGGAGCTGATCACCAATGTGTCCCATGACCTGAAGACTCCGCTGACAGCGATCATCACCTATGTGGATCTTTTAAAGAAGGAAGAAGATCCGGAAAAGCAAAAGGAATATATCCAGGTGCTGGAAGGCAAATCCCAGAGGCTGAAGGTGCTGATCGAAGATCTTTTTGAAGTGAGCAAAGCCAGTACGGACAATGTGAAACTGGAGCTGATGGATGTAGATATCGTGAACCTGTTAAAACAGGTGAAACTGGAGCTGGAAGATAAGATCAAAGACGCGGATCTGGAATTCAAATGTACCGTTCCGGAAGAGAAGCTGATTGTCCGGCTGGACAGTCAGAAAACCTACCGGATCTTTGAGAATCTTCTTATGAATATCGTGAAATATGCCCTTCCTCATACACGGGTCTATGTGGAGATCGAGAAGCAGGAAAAAGCGGCGGTGATCCGGATGAAAAATGTATCTGCGCAGGAGCTGAATTTTCATGGACAGGACATCACGGACCGCTTCGTCAGGGGAGACGTATCCAGAAATACAGAAGGCTGTGGCCTTGGCCTTGCCATCGTAAAAAGCTTTACCGAACTTCAGGGAGGGGAGTTTGTGATAGACACGGACGGAGACCTCTTTAAAGCGGAGGTCAGGTTTCCAGATCCGTGTTGACAAATCGGGGATTTTCACATATGATAGAACCGATATGACAAAGACGTGGAATGGCGGATATACTTCGTCTCTTGCATGCAGGAGACGAAGTATTTTGTTATCAGGCAAAGGATCCAATAGACCGCGAGAAATAGAAAAAGGCAAGGAGGACGGCAAATGAAACTTTACAACACCCTTTCAAAGCAAAAAGAAGAGTTTGTACCCCTGGAAGAGGGAAAGGTCAGGATGTACGTCTGCGGACCGACCGTTTATAATTTCATCCATATCGGAAACGCCAGACCTATGATAGTATTTGATACGGTGCGCCGGTATTTTGAATACAAGGGATACGACGTGAATTATGTTTCCAATTTTACGGATGTGGACGACAAGATCATCAAAAAGGCGATCGAGGAAGGCGTGACTGCGGACGAGATCTCCAAGCGGTATATCGCGGAGTGCAAAAAGGATATGGAAGGCATGAACATCAAGCCGGCCACAAAGCACCCGCTGGCAACAGAGGAGATCTGCGGTATGGTGGATATGATCCAGACGCTGATCGATAAGGGCTATGCTTATGAGAAGAACGGAACGGTTTACTACCGTACCAGAAAGTTCCAGGATTACGGCAAGCTGTCCCACAAGAATCTGGATGATCTCCGTTCCGGAGAGCGTTCTCTTCTGGTGACCGGAGAAGATGAAAAGGAAGATCCGCTGGATTTTGTACTCTGGAAACCGAAAAAAGAAGGAGAGCCTTTCTGGGAGTCTCCCTGGTCCGAGGGCCGTCCGGGCTGGCATATTGAGTGCTCAGAGATGTCCAAGAAATACCTGGGCGAGCAGATCGATATCCATGCAGGCGGAGAGGATCTGGTATTCCCTCATCACGAGAACGAGATCGCGCAGAGCGAGGCCGCCAATGGCAAAGAATTTGCGAAATACTGGATGCACAATGCATTCCTGAATATTGACAATAAGAAGATGAGCAAGTCTCTTGGCAATTTCCGCACGGTGCGGGAGATCAGCGAGCAGTACGATCTGCAGGTGCTCCGTTTCTTTATGTTAAGCGCTCACTACCGAAGCCCCTTAAACTTCAGCGCGGATCTGATGGAGGCGTCGAAAAATGGTCTGGAGCGTATCGTCAATGCGGCGGAGAATCTGAAGTATAAGAGGAAAAATGCAAAGACAGAGGCCATGACAGAGGAAGAAAAGAGCGCATATGCCCAGACAGAAGAATTCGTAAAAGAGTTTGAAGACGCCATGGATGACGACTTTAATACGGCCGATGCGGTGGCAGCAGTCTTTGATCTGGTAAAATATCTGAATACCAATACTTCGGAGGAAAGCTCAGGGGAATATCTGGACGCCCTTCTGAAACGTCTGGTGACATTGACGGATGTACTGGGGCTGATCGTGGATAAGAAAGAAGAGATGCTGGCAGAAGATATTGAAAAGATGATCGAAGAGCGTCAGGCTGCCAGAAAGGCAAAGGATTTTGCAAAAGCAGACGCGATCCGGGATGAACTTCTCTCCAGAGGCATTATCCTGGAGGATACCCGGGAAGGAGTAAAATGGAAAAAGGCTTAGAGTGGCAGTTTGATTCATATCTGCAGGAAATCTTTCAGTTAAAAGAGGTGGATATCCAGGAATATTCACCTCTTACACTGGCCTATATCGGGGACGGCATCTATGACCTGGTGATCCGCACGCTGGTGATCAACAGGGGCAACAAACAGGTGCAGAAACTGCACCAGGAGACCAGCGCCCTGGTGCAGGCGTCCGCGCAGTCGCGGATGATGCGGGTTCTCCAGGACAGGCTTACCGAAGAAGAACATGCAGTCTATAAAAGAGGAAGAAACGCGAAAAGTGTTTCCCCTGCCAAAAACCAGTCTGTGACAGATTACCGCAGGGCAACCGGGTTTGAAGCGCTGATGGGGTATCTGTATCTGAAAAAAGACTGGAAGCGGATGCTGGAACTGATCCGTGACGGATTAGAAAGTCTGGAAGACGATAGATTGATAAAGGAATGAAGGTCGCATGCAGGAAGAAAAGAAAGTAAATGAAAACAGGATCGAGGGAAGAAATGCGGTGCTGGAAGCATTTCGCTCCGGGAAAACCGTAGACAGGCTCTATGTGCTGGACGGCTGTAAGGACGGGCCGGTACAGTCTATTATAAGAGAAGCCAGAAAGCAGGACACCATGATCCAGTTTGTCAGCAAAGAACGGTTAAATCAGTTATCTGAAAGCGGAAAGCATCAGGGTGTGATCGCTGTGATCGCTTCCTGGCATTATTCTACCGTGGACGACATGCTGGAGCGTGCAAGAGAAAGAGGAGAAGATCCATTTCTGATCCTGCTGGATAACATCGAAGATCCGCACAATCTGGGAGCCATTATCCGTACCGCCAATCTGGCGGGAGCACACGGTGTGATCATTCCCAAAAGGCGGGCGGCAGGGCTTACGGCCACGGTAGCCAAAACTTCGGCCGGCGCTCTTTACTATACACCGGTGGCAAAGGTGACCAATCTGGTAAAGACCATGGAAGAATTAAAGGCACAGGGGCTGTGGTTTGTGTGCGCGGATATGGGCGGCGAGCCTATGTATGACCTGAATCTGAAGGGTCCCATTGGACTGGTGGTCGGAAGCGAAGGAGAGGGCGTGGGCCGTCTGGTGAAAGAAAGCTGTGATTTTACGGCGTCCATTCCTATGAAAGGGGATATTGACTCCCTGAATGCTTCGGTAGCGGCAGGCGTCCTGGCTTATGAGATCGTAAGACAGCGACGGTAGGGGAACCGGACGGGTCGGCGACAAAAAACAGGAGGCGCGCTGTGGCAGAGTATGAGAAGATGACAGATGAAGAACTGATCCGCAGATACAGGGAAGGAGATAAAAACGCCCTGGATCATATCATGGAAAAATATAAGGATCAGGTGCGGAAAGAAGCCAATGCCATGTATCTTCTGGGCGGAGAAAACGAAGATCTGATCCAGGAAGGGATGATCGGATTATTCAAAGCTGTGCAGGATTATGATGTGCGCCAGGAAGCTTCTTTTTTCAGCTTCGCAAGGCTTTGCATCACCAGACAGATGTATTCCGCCATTGCCGCGTCCAGAAGAAAAAAGCATTCGCCGCTGAATACTTATATATCGTTTTATGAAGACAATGGGGAAAAGGCGCCTCTGATCGACACCATCACCGCTGCAGAGGAGACCAACCCGGAAGAACTTCTGGTCAGCCGGGAATATGCGGAACAGCTGGAAGTACGGTTGGAGGAGTCGCTAAGTGATCTGGAAAAGCGGGTGTTGTATCTGCATCTGCGGGGCACGGATTACAAGACCATTGCCAGACTTCTGGACAAGAGTCCCAAAACTGTGGATAATGCGCTTCAGAGGATCAAAGCAAAGACCCAGAAAATCCTGGAGCAGGAAAAAGTGTAAAAAGAACAGAGAAAATGCGAAAATAGTTGTTGACAAACAGGCATTAGTTAGTGTATATTATCACTGTTGCATATGACAGATATATGCCTGCTGCCGTGGCTCAGTCGGTAGAGCGTCGCCTTGGTAAGGCGGAGGTCGGCGGTTCGATTCCGCTCGGCAGCTTAGGACTCCCTGATTCAGGGAGTTTTTTTTGTAGGTAAATCCGTGTCTGGTTGTGCATGAGAGAATGGCTTGTTTCAGAAAAAAAATTATGATAATATAAGGTACAGCGACGTAGAACGAGGAGGAACAATATGGGAGAAGAAGTGGTTTCCAAAAATTTTATAGAACAGGAAATAGATAAGGATCTGGCAGAGGGGGTTTACCAGGAAGTGTGCACCCGGTTTCCGCCGGAACCCAACGGATATCTGCATATCGGACACGCCAAGTCGATCCTTTTGAATTATGGACTTGCCCAAAAGTATCACGGGACGTTTCATCTTAGGTTTGACGATACCAATCCTACCAAAGAGGATATGGAGTTTGTAGAGTCCATTAAGGAAGACGTGCAGTGGCTGGGGGCAGACTGGAAGGACCATCTTTATTTTGCTTCTGATTATTTTGATATCATGTATGAGTGCGCGGTAAAGCTCATCAAAAATGGCAAGGCCTTTGTCTGCGACCTTTCTGCAGAAGAGATGCGGGAATACAGAGGCACGCTTACCGAGCCGGGAAAAAACAGCCCTTATCGTGACCGGTCCGTAGAGGAGAACCTGCGTCTGTTTGAAGAGATGAAGGATGGAAAATATCAGGACGGAGAAAAAGTTCTGCGGGCGAAGATCGACATGGCTTCTCCCAATATCAACATGCGGGATCCGGTCATTTATCGTGTGGCGCATATGACTCACCACAACACCGGAGACAAGTGGTGCATTTATCCCATGTATGATTTTGCTCATCCCATTGAAGATGCGGTGGAAAAGATCACACATTCCATTTGTACTCTGGAGTTTGAGGATCACAGGCCGCTCTATGACTGGGTGGTAAGAGAGTGTGAGTTTGATCCGGCTCCCCGGCAGATCGAGTTTTCCAAGTTGTATCTGACCAACGTGGTGACCGGAAAACGCTACATCAAAAAGCTGGTCATGGACGGCATCGTGGACGGATGGGACGATCCCAGGCTGGTATCAATCGCCGCCCTTAGGCGGAGGGGATTTACGCCGGAGTCCATCAAGATGTTCGTAGAACTGTGTGGTGTGTCCAAGAGTCAGAGCTCGGTGGATTATGCCATGCTGGAATATTGTATCCGGGAGGATCTGAAGCTGAAAAGGCCAAGAATGATGGCTGTCCTGGATCCCATTAAGCTGGTGATCGACAATTACCCGGAGGGAGAGATGGAATATCTGGATGCGGACAACAACCTGGAGAATCCGGAGCTTGGCACCCGTAAACTCCCCTTTGGAAGAGAATTGTACATCGAGAGAGAAGACTTTATGATCGAGCCTCCGAAGAAATATTTCCGCCTGTTCCCGGGCAATGAGGTACGTCTGATGAACGCGTATTTTGTCCGGTGTGAAAGTTATGAGACAGATGAAAACGGAAATGTAACGGTGGTACACGCCACTTACGATCCGGAGACTAAATGCGGCACCGGATTTACCGGAAGAAAAGTAAAGGGAACCATTCACTGGGTGGAAGCTTCCCATGCAAAACAGGCGGAAGTACGCCTTTACGAGAATCTGGTTGATGAAGAAAAAGGCGTTTACAATAAGGAAGACGGGTCTCTGAATCTGAACCCCAACTCCCTGGAAGTGCGGAAAAACTGTTATGTAGAAGACAGTTTTGCGGATGCGAAAGCCGCAGACAGCTTCCAGTTTGTACGAAATGGATACTTTTGCATTGATTCCAGGGATTCCTCGCCGGAGCACCTGGTGTTTAACCGGATCGTATCACTCAAAAGTTCCTTTAAGCTTCCAAAATCATAATGGGGTACACAGGGTGAGCGTCTCCATTTGACCCAGGAGTTTCGTTATGAATGAATTGACCATCAGCCTGAAGACGGACAGCAAGATCCCTCTTTATGAACAGATTTATGATTATATTAAAAGCAATATCCGGCAGGGGAAAATCCCCTGTGGGGAAAAGCTCCCTTCTACCAGAGCCCTGTCCAGGCATCTGGATGTGAGCAGAAGTACGGTAGAGCTGGCGTATGAACAGCTTTTATCGGAAGGATATCTGGAGTCTGAGCCGTGCAGGGGGTATTTTGCCGCACGGATTGAGAACCTGTATTGTCTGGATGTGGATAAAAATCCGGCCGGGGAGGAGAACGTCCGGCTGCCGCAGACGGCAGGAGAAACGCCGGAGCAAAAAAAGTTTCATTATGACTTTACTCCCAACGGGGTGGATGTGGGGAGCTTCCCTTACCAGGTGTGGCGGAAACTGTCGAAAGATGTGCTCCTGGATGACCGGACAGAATTGTTCCGGGCCGGAGACACCCGGGGAGAAGAAGGGTTCCGGCGGGCGATCTGCAGTTATCTCTATCAGGCAAGGGGAGTGGAATGTGCGCCGGATCAGATTGTGATCGGCGCCGGAAATGATTATATGCTGATGCTTCTTTGCGCCATACTTGGCACCGGGAAAAAGCTGGCGTTTGAAGATCCGGCTTACATGCAGGCGTATCGCCTTTTTTCCTGCCTGTCTTATGAAACCGTTCCGGTACCGGTAGATAAAAATGGAATGCAGGTGGAAGCGCTGATGCTTACGGATGCGGAGGTTGCCTATGTGACGCCCTCTCATCAGTATCCCACCGGTGCGGTCATGCCTGTGGGGCGCCGGCAGGAGCTGCTGAAATGGGCGGATGGCGGAGAAGAAAGGTACATCATCGAAGACGATTACGACAGTGAGTTCAGATATAAAGGGAAACCGATCCCGGCCCTTCAGGGAATGGACGCCCGTGGGAAGGTGATATATCTGGGAACCTTTTCCAGATCTGTGGCGCCTGCGATCCGTTTAAGTTATATGGTGCTGCCGCCCGCGCTTTTAAGAAAATACGAGGCGAAGAATCGATTCATCCATTCCACCGTATCTAAAGTAGATCAGCGTATCATGGAGCGCTTTCTGGAAGAGGGGTATTATGAAAGACATCTGAACAAGACCCGAGCGCTTTATAAGAGCAGGCACGACGCACTGATCGATGCCTTAAAGCCTTTATCCGGAATATGCAGGATTTCCGGAGAATACGCAGGCGTACACTTATTGCTGCATTTCCGGGAAGACAGAAAAGAAGAAGATCTGATCCGCCAGGCAGAAGAAGCAGGGATCAGAGTCTATGGCCTGAATGATTACAGGATCTGTCAACCCGCCAGAAAAGAACCGGTCATCCTGCTGGGATATGCCAATCTGTCAGAGCAGGAGATCCGGGAGGCAGCAGAAATACTGGCAGAATGCTGGGGAAAAATGTGACGAAAGTGTGAACGGGGACGTAGACCTTTTGCAAAGGTCTACGTCCCCGTTCACACTTTCGTCACATTATTTTTGCGCTTCTGTTTCGGCTTCTGCTTCTGCCGCTTCTTTTGTTTCTTCTGTCGGAGTCTCCTCCTCAGTTTTGGTTTCTTCTTCTGCCTTTGGGGTCAGAGGAACATACTCGCGGTCTGCGACTGGTTTCAGATCGCTGTCGAGATCGAAGTCGTCGTCTTCAAAATCGGCTGCAGATCCGTCATCTTTCTTTGTGTAGATTTTTTTGAAATAGTAGATAAGACCGGCGGCCGCGCTGCCGACAGCGGCCAGGCTTAACAGACGCTTTACCCACTTTGCCATAATGCTGGACTCCTTTCCTTCATTCTATGGTTATTATCATAACACAGATTTGATTTTTTTTCTGCAAAAAAACAAAAGAAAATACAGGAAAAAGGGAAAAGAAAAGGCGAGCAAGTTGAGAAGCTGGGCAAATTGTGCTACACTGTAGCCGTGTATTGTAGAAGGAAAGGATAAAATGTATGAGTAAACAGCAAGAACCAGGAACGGCAAAAAAAGGTCTGCTGCGTATTGTATTCAGCAGAACCGGGATTATTCTTCTCCTGCTGCTCGTTCAGATTGCCATTATGTTTGGCAGTATCTATTATCTGCATGAATATATCCACTATGTGTATGGAACGACGATGATCCTGCAGGTGGTGGTTCTGATCTACCTGATCAACGCAGAAGGCAATCCGGCCTTTAAAATGACCTGGATGCTCTGTGTGCTGGCATTTCCGGTATTTGGCGTGGTATTTTACATTTTTGTAAAAATGCAGGTGGGCACCCGGTTTATGCGGGACCGGCTGGCGGCGCTTAAGATAGAAACAGACCCTTATATGGAGCAGGATCCGGACGTGATCGACGCGATCTGGGCCAGTAAGTCAGCCAATGCCAAACTGGCCTATTATCTGTCCAGTCAGCTGGGCTTCCCCACTTACAGGAATACGGACGTCACTTACTATCCACTGGGGGAATATAAGTTCAAAGCCATGGTGGAGGAATTGAAAAAAGCAGAAAAATTCATTTTCATGGAATATTTCATCGTGGAAAAGGGCTATATGTGGGGGACCATCCTTAACATCCTCAGGGAAAAAGCTGCAGAAGGCGTAGAGGTCCGGTTTATGTACGATGGAATGTGCGCGATCTCCATGCTTCCCTACCGGTATCCCGCCAGACTGAAGCGCTATGGGATCAAGTGCAAGATGGCAAATAAAGTGCGGCCGTTTCTGTCTACCACGCAGAACAACAGAGACCACCGGAAAATCTGCGTGATCGACGGAAAAGTCGGTTTTACCGGAGGCGTCAACCTGGGGGACGAGTACATCAACCGGAAAGTGCGGTTCGGGCACTGGAAGGATACGGCCATCAGGCTGGAAGGCGACGCTGTGCAGAGCCTGACCATGATCTTTCTGCAGATGTGGAACGCCGACGAGCGCAGAACGGAAGAATACGAAAACTATCTGACGCCGAAGCGTGCGGGGCTTAAGCGGGAGCTTGGCTATGTGATCCCTTATGCGGACAGTCCGTTTGACAACGAAAACGTAGGGGAAGAAGTGTATTTCCACATTCTCAATCACGCCAGGAAGTATGTACATATCATGACGCCTTACCTGATCCTGGATCATGAGATGCTGACCACATTAAAGCGGGCTGCCAAAAGCGGAATTGAAGTAGTCATCATCATGCCTCACATCCCGGACAAATGGTATGCGTTTGCGGTTGCCAAGACGTATTACAAAGAACTGATCAAGGGCGGCGTACAGATCTACGAATATCGTCCGGGATTTGTCCATGCCAAGGTGTTTGTCTCAGATGACGATACTGCCACGGTGGGGACCATCAATCTGGATTACCGCAGTCTGTATCTCCACTTTGAAAACGGTGTGTTCATTTATAATAATTCGGAAATAGACCGGATCGAGCGGGACTTTCAGCAGACCCTTCTGAAGTGTCGCAAGGTCAGTCTGGTAGAAGTAAGAAAACGGACGATGCTGACAAAAATCCTGGGACAGGTATTGCGGTTGTTCGCTCCATTGATGTAGACAGAAAAATAATTTTGTAGTATAATGCAAAGGTGGCTTTGTGAGTTTACAAGTCAGTTTATTCGCACAGGAGGAATGGATATGGTAAAAGCGGTAGTAGGCGCTAACTGGGGAGATGAAGGAAAGGGCAAGATCACGGATATGCTGGCCAAGAAGGCGGATATTATCATCCGTTTTCAGGGCGGTGCAAATGCCGGACATACGATTGTCAATGATTATGGGAAATTTGCCCTGCATACACTGCCGTCCGGTGTGTTCTACGGACATACCACAAACATCATCGGAAATGGCGTCGCTCTGGACATCCCGGTGCTATTTAATGAGATCAAGTCCATTGTGGACAGAGGCGTGCCGGCGCCGAAGATCCTGGTGTCAGACCGGGCACAGATCGTGATGTCATATCACAAAAAATTTGACGCATACGAGGAGGAGCGACTGGGAGGAAAATCCTTTGGCTCTACAAAGTCAGGGATCGCCCCGTTTTATTCTGACAAGTATGCAAAGATCGGCTTTCAGGTCAGCGAACTGTTTGACGATGACCTGTTAAAGGAAAAAGTAGTAAGAGTGGCAGAACAGAAAAATGTCCTGCTGGAGCATCTTTACCACAAACCAGTCATTTCGCCGGAGGATTTATATAAAGAGCTGAAAGAGTACAAAGAGATGGTAGAGCCTTATGTCTGTGATACAGCCCTTTACCTTCACAAGGCGCTGAAGGAGGGCAAGGAGATCCTGCTGGAAGGCCAGCTTGGCACCTTGAAGGATCCGGATCACGGCATCTATCCGATGGTTACCTCGTCTTCCACGCTGGCGGCATACGGCGCGATCGGCGCAGGGCTTCCGCCCTACGAGATCCAGAAGGTCATTACCGTATGCAAAGCATATTCCAGCGCAGTCGGCGCAGGAGCCTTTGTCAGCGAGATCTTTGGCGAGGAGGCAGATGAGCTGAGACGCCGGGGCGGAGACGGCGGAGAGTTCGGCGCTACTACCGGACGTCCCAGAAGAATGGGCTGGTTCGACTGCGTGGCCTCCAGGTACGGGTGCAGGATGCAGGGAACTACTGACGTGGCATTTACTGTACTGGACGTGCTTGGTTACTTAGACGAGATCCCGGTATGTGTGGGATATGAGATTGACGGCGAGGTGACAACGGACTTCCCCGCCACCCACCTTCTGGAAAAGGCAAAACCGGTACTGAAAAAGCTGCCGGGCTGGAAATGTGACATCCGCGGTATCCGAAACTATGAGGAACTTCCGGAGAACTGCAGAAACTATATTGAGTTTGTGGAAAAAGAGATTGGGTATCCTATCACTATGGTTTCCAACGGACCGGGAAGAGAAGATATTATTTACCGTTAAGAAAAAAGGCAGGTGCGAAAAAGCGCCTGCCTTTTCTACATGGATTCTTAAGGAAAATCTTAGAAAAATTTTTGGATATTGACATCAGATGGTCACAGATCCTGCATAGAATAAAGAGTGCGCCAATATAATAGTAATGTTGGTGCAAAGGGGGAACAGAGTATAAATAAAAAGAAAAGGAGGGATCTGTATGTACAGCAGAAATCAGGAACGGACAAAAGAGGATGTTCTGTCTATTGAAGAGTATCTGGATAAAAGAAAGGACCGGAAGGGAAAACATCATCCGGACATGCCGGAAGATGTGATCCCTTTTGAGATCTACATTTCCTCATCCTTATCCTGGTCATGAGACAGGAGACGGTAAATCAGCAGATAGCCGTAGAGAAGTACAGGGATCAGGATCGTACAGGCAACAGAGGCGCGGAGAAGATCCCGGGCGGCCGGGTGGTCGATCAGAGCAAAGACCAGCGTGCACAGATACAGAAGGATCAGGAGGACGGCGCCGGCCAGCGCAAGAATACGTTTTGTTTTTTTCATGGGAATCATCCTTTACATCTGAATTAGACTTTAGTATATTATATAGAGTACAGAACAAAAATGCAATCAATACAAAGGAGTATCAGAATATGAGTCGTACATTATTACAACAGTGGAGAGATATCGCTTATGACGAAAGCGCAGACAAGGGAAAGCTGCAGAGATTCTGGGGCACATATTTCCAGATTGAAAAGGAAATTTATGAACAGCTGCTCTCCAATCCGGAAGAAGAAGTAAAGGGAACCGTAAAAGAACTGGCAGAAAAATACGGGCAGGAAGTTCTTACCATGGTGGGATTCCTGGACGGCATTAATGAAAGCCTGAAGGTGGAAAATCCCATTGAAACGATGGAGGAGGACACGGTAGTCAGCCTTGCTTTTGATAAAGAGAAGCTTTATAAGAACATGGTGGACGCCCGGGCAGAATGGCTCTATGAACTGCCCCAGTGGGAGGCGATCTTTACAGAAGAAGAAAGAAAACGGCTCTACAAGGAGCAGAGGGAATCAAGAACCGTCCGCAAGGGGAAAAAGATCGGACGAAATGATCCCTGCCCCTGCGGATCCGGCAAAAAGTACAAACAATGCTGTGGCAGATAATATACCTGTTTCTGGGGGCAGTCTGCCTGATCTATTATGGGGTGATCTGTGTCTGCCTGCGTAAATGGGATTCTACATTTTCCAGATTCTGGCCGGCGGCAGGCGGATTGTTTTTTCTGTGTGCGGCGCTTCTAAGATATACGGATCTGGACAATATCATCGTTGGTTTGTCCGGCGCTGCGGCCCTGCTGTTTTTCTTCACCGAAGGAAAGATCCTGGCAGGAATGAAAGGAAGAGAGGACCGGCACTGCCGGTATCTGATCGTTCTGGGAGCCCATGTGGAAGGAAAAACGGTAACAGACTCCTTAAAAAGAAGACTGGACGTGGCCTGCCGGTATCTGGAAGAGCACCCGCAGACTCTGGCTGTCCTGTCCGGAGGCCGGGGCAAAGGCGAAGACATTACCGAGGCAGAAGCCATGGCCGGATATTTATGTTCCTGCGGGATCAGCAAAGAGCGCCTGCGCCTGGAGGACCGGTCGACGACAACGGAAGAGAACCTTAGGTTCTCACGGAAATGGATCGGGAGCGGTGCGGAACCTGTGGGGATCGTATCCAATAATTTTCACCTGTACCGCGCTTTGGCGCTGGCAGGAAGACTGGGCTATGAAGATGTGATGCCTCTGGCGGCCGGATGCCGCCCGGAGCTGCTGCCCAATTATCTTGTACGGGAATTTTTTGCCGTGTGGAAGAGCTGGATCCGGCAGATCAGGGTGCGGAATTAACGCAGGTTTTCCAAAACTTTTGTTGACAAAGAAAAAACCGGTGTTATAATGAGAACATATACGAGAAAGCGTTGAAGAGAAGAGTAGGAAGAGGTATGTGATAACAGAGAAAGGAGCCTGCGGCTGAAAGCTCCCGGTCACAGAATCTTTGCGAAGACCACCTCGGAGCGGCTGCAAACCAGCACGGTGATTCCGTTATCATCAGTAAATGAAGTGGTTCCGGCTATTTTGCCGGTTCAATCAGGGTGGAACCGCGAGATGACTCGTCCCTTGCAGCTGTTGGCTGTGAGGGACTTTTTGTATGGCGGCAGACCAGAGGCCGCGTGGCAAAAATCAGAAAGAAGGAGTCAAAAATGTCTGAACAGGAAGGGTACCGGCACAAGGTACAGTATTATGAGACCGATCAGATGGGCATTGTGCATCATTCCAACTACATCCGCTGGTTTGAAGAAGCCAGGATCGACTATATGGAACGTCTGGGCATGAGTTATGCCAGGATGGAAGAGGAAGGGATCTTAAGCCCGGTACTGTCGGTGTCTGCGGAATACCTTAGGATGATCCATTTTGGAGATGTAGCACAGATCCGCTGCCGGATCAGAGAGTATAACGGGATCAAGCTGACTCTAAGTTATGAGGTGGTTTCTGAGAAGACCGGCATGATCCATTGCAAAGGAAGCAGCGGACACTGTTTCTTAAGCAGGGAAGGAAAGCCCCTGTCTCTGAAACGTTCCGCGCCAGAGTTCCATGAACGGTTCCAGAAGGGATTAAATGAGTCAGAGACCGGCGGCAGGGAAGAAGAAAAAAACATTTTTTAAAAGATAGAAGGAAAGGATGAGAAAGCGTATGAAAATCACATTGAAAGACGGATCCGTCAAAGAGTATGCAGGAGCAATGTCTGTACTGGACATTGCAAAAGACATCAGCGAAGGACTGGCAAGAGTGGCCACATCGGCCAAAGTAAACGGGGAGATGGCAGATCTTCGTACCATGATCACAGAGGACTGCCAGCTGGAGCTTCTGACTTTTGACAGCGAGGAAGGAAAGGGCGCGTTTTGGCACACCTCTTCCCATATCATGGCACAGGCGGTTAAGCGCCTCTATCCGGAGACGAAACTTGCCATCGGTCCGTCGATCGATCACGGATTTTATTACGATCTGGACCGGGAGACTCCCTTTACCACAGAGGATCTGGAAAAGATCGAGGCAGAGATGAAAAAGATCGTAAAAGAAGCGCTGCCCATTGAGCGGTTTACCAAGACCAGAGAAGAGGCCATCGCATATTTTACGGAGAAGGATGAGCCTTATAAAGTAGAACTGGTAGAAGACCTTCCAGAAGGGGAAGAGATCAGTTTCTATCAGCAGGGAGAGTTTGTAGACCTGTGTGCAGGCCCGCATCTGATGTCTACAAAAAATGTAAAGGCATTTAAGCTGACCAGCCTGGCAGGCGCCTACTGGAGAGGCAGCGAGAAAAACAAAATGCTGACCCGTATCTACGGCATTTCCTATCCGAAGAAATCCGAACTGGATGAATATCTCCACATGATGGAAGAGGCTAAAAAGCGGGATCACAGAAAGCTTGGAAGAGAGCTTGGCATCTTTATGATGTGCGACGAAGGCCCGGGATTCCCGTTCTTCCTTCCCAAGGGAATGGTGCTGAAAAATACGCTTCTGGATTACTGGAGAGACCTGCATAAAAAGAACGGTTATGTAGAGATCTCAACTCCTCTGATCTTAAGCCGTCACCTGTGGGAGAATTCCGGCCACTGGGATCACTACAAAGATAACATGTATACCACACAGATCGACGGGGATGATTATGCGGTCAAACCCATGAACTGTCCCGGAGGCATGCTGGTTTACAAGTCTGAACCCCGTTCTTACAAGGATCTGCCGCTGCGGGCAGGCGAGCTTGGGATCGTCCACAGACATGAGAAGTCCGGCGCGCTCCACGGTCTGTTCCGTGTACGGTGCTTCACACAGGACGACGCTCATATCTTCATGATGCCGGAGCAGATCCGGGATGAGATCAAAGGCGTGGCCAGACTGATCGACGAGATCTACAGCCTGTTCGGATTCAAATACCATGTGGAATTGTCCACCCGTCCGGAGGACAGCATGGGAAGCGATGAAGACTGGGAGATCGCAACCGAAGGACTGAAAGGCGCTCTGGACGACCTGGGGCTGGATTATGTGATCAACGAAGGCGACGGCGCTTTCTACGGACCGAAGATCGACTTCCATCTGGAAGATTCCATCGGACGTACCTGGCAGTGCGGAACCATTCAGCTGGATATGCAGATGCCCCAGCGCTTTGATCTGGAGTACACAGGCGCGGACGGAGAAAAACACCGTCCAATCATGATCCACAGAGTGGCCTTTGGATCCATCGAGCGTTTCATCGGTATCCTGATCGAACATTTCGCAGGCGCATTCCCCACCTGGCTTGCACCGGTACAGGTAAAAGTCCTGCCGATCTCTGATAAATATATGGACTACGGCAAAGACGTCCTGGCAAAACTGGAGGCAGCAGGTATCCGGGCAGAGATCGATACCCGCGCGGAAAAGATCGGATACAAGATCCGTGAGGCACAGATGAATAAGATCCCGTATATGCTGGTGGTCGGCGCCAAAGAAGAAGAGGCCGGGGCAGTATCTGTAAGAAGCCGTTTCGCCGGGGACGAAGGCCAGAAGAATCTGGATGCATTTATCGAGAACATCCGCAAAGAGATCGACTCCAAGGAGCAGAGAGCGGTAGAGATCTCCGAAGAATAATATTTTTTAAAAATATATGAGAACCCGGATGTTTGAAAGATAGAAAAACGGGCATAATAACCTTCGATCATAGTTCCAAAAAGAACAGGAGGGATATTATGCCGGAACTGAAATGTACCGTGCAGACTTGTACGCACAACCAGAATAACTACTGCTGCCTGGACAGGATCGTGGTGGGCGGAAATACCGCAAAGCAGGCGGAAGACACCTGCTGCGACAGCTTTGAGAAGAGAAAAGGCCAGTCCATGAGCAACTCGGCCAAAGAAGCATCCGCTTACAGCAGCATCGACTGCAAGGCAAAAGACTGCATGTACAACAAAGAATGTGAATGCCAGGCGGGCAAGATCAGCGTAGAGGGCGGAGACGCCTGCCGCTGCCAGGAGACAGCCTGCGCCACATTCCAGAAATCCATCTAAAGGTCAAATGGGGACAAATGGGGACGGGGGATTTTCAGAAATCCCCCGTCCCCATTTGATATTGACGGAATTTTCCCAAGAGGGTATAATTGATGTATTGTACATACATGCCGCGCGTTTTTGATCGAAAGGCGCGGTATCATAGTTTTGTTTTGTAAAAGGAGAGACAGCCATGCCTATCAGAGTGCAGAACGACCTCCCTGTAAGGGAAATACTGGAAAAAGAAAATATATTTGTGATGGACGAGCACAGGGCCACGCACCAGGATATCCGTCCGATCAGCATCGGCCTTCTGAACCTTATGCCGTTAAAGGAAGATACAGAGCTTCAGATCTTAAGATCCCTGTCCAATACTCCTTTGCAGGTAGACGTTACGTTTGTCATGGTGTCTTCTCACGTATCGAAGAATACGCCGACCAGCCACCTGAATAAGTTTTACTACCGGTTCGAGGAGATCCGGGACCGGAAGTTTGACGGGTTTATCATTACCGGCGCGCCGGTGGAGCAGATCCCCTTTGAGGAAGTGGACTACTGGGAGGAACTAAAGGAGATTATGGAGTGGAGCAAGACCCATGTGACCAGCACCCTGCATCTGTGCTGGGGCGCCCAGGCCGGCATCTACTATCATTATGGCATCGACAAAGAGATGCTGCCCCAGAAGGTGTTCGGCGTGTTCCGGCACCGGGTGCTGAACCGGAAGATCCCGCTGGTGCGGGGCTTTGACGATGTATTTCTGGCGCCGCATTCCAGGCACACCCAGACGCCCATTGACAAAGTCCGCGCTGATGACAGGCTTACCATCCTAGCAGAGTCCGAGGAGGCAGGGCTGTTTCTTGCCATGGCGGAAAACGGGCGGAAGATCTTTGTGATGGGCCATCCGGAATATGACCGGATCACCCTGGATCAGGAGTATAAGAGAGACCTTTCCAAAGGCCTGGATATCCAGATGCCAAAGCATTATTATACGGATGACGATCCTTCCGTCAGACCTCTGCTTACCTGGAGGGCGGCGGCCAATAACCTGTACACCAACTGGCTGAATTATTATGTCTATCAGGTAACACCGTACGATCTGTACGGAACGCCGTTTTAAGAAAATAAGAAAAAATGGATGAAGAAATCTCTGCAGAAAAGAAATCTTTTTTGCAGGGATTTCTTCTTTTGTTCAGAATAGACAGATATTTGAAATAAGTATAGGGAATAACCCTTGCAGCTACTGCATAAATTGTATTAAAATTCAAATATCGTTGGTCAGAATGACGAATAATATGTCATTTTTATAACAAATGTTGCTATTTTCAATATATTCATGTAGAATGAAGCTAAGATTGAAGGCGGGAGAACTGCGGAAGGAGGTAAGGTTCTCTTGCGCGGATATAGTAACATTTCAACAAAACATGTACAGACAAAGGAAAAGAGAAAAGAAAAGGGGGCTTGAATTTATGTTTGATGCCATTAACAATGTTGTGACAACAGTCAACGGTGTAGTTTGGGGCTGGCCTATGATCATCCTGCTTCTTGGAACCCATATTTTTATGACGTTCCGGACAGGATTCATTCAGAGACACTCCATCGGAAAAGGTATTAAGCTTTCCGTAACCAAGGACCCGGAAGCAGAAGGTGAAGTATCCCAGTTCGGAGCGCTGACCACGGCTCTTGCCGCTACCATTGGTACCGGTAACATCATCGGTGTCGGTACGGCCATCGCCATGGGCGGCCCCGGAGCGGTTCTTTGGATCTGGCTTAGTGGTGTATTCGGAATCGCTACCAAATATTCAGAATCACTGATCGCTGTAAAATACAGAGTGAAGACAGAAGACGGACGTATGCAGGGCGGTGCTTTCTACGCACTGGAGCGCGGACTGAACATGAAGTGGCTCGGTATGCTGTTTGCGATCCTGGCAGGTCTTGCATCCTTCGGTATCGGATGTGCGACACAGGTAAATGCCATCGCAACTGTTGCAAACGAGAACTTTAATATTCCTCCGCTGGCAGTCGGTATCGTGATCGCTGCTCTTACCGCTTTCGTTATTTTCGGCGGAATTAAATCTATTGCAAACGTATGTGAGAAGCTGGTTCCTTTCATGGCCGTCTTCTACGTGCTGGGATGTCTTATCATCCTTGGCATGAACTATGACTTTATCATTCCTGCGATCGCAACAATCTGCAAGCTTGCATTCACACCTGGCGCGGCAGCCGGCGGTCTGGTTGGTACCGGTATCCTGATGGCGATGCGTTTTGGTATTGCAAGAGGTCTGTTCTCCAATGAATCTGGTATGGGTTCTGCTCCTATCGCGGCTGCAGCGGCTCAGACCAGAAACCCGGTTCGTCAGGCGCTGGTATCCTCTACCGGTACTTTCTGGGATACAGTAGTTGTTTGTCTGATGACTGGTCTTGTACTGGTAACGACCATTATGAAGAACCCGAACATCAATGCAGACGAAGTATCTGACGGCGGTGTCCTGACTTCTCTGGCATTCGGACAGATCCCGGTTCTTGGCCCGTTGATCCTGACTCTTGGTATCATCACTTTCGCTTACTCCACCATTCTCGGATGGGCATACTACGGTGAGCGCTGCGTGGAATACTTTGCAGGAAGATTTGGTAAAGGCGTCCTGATCGGATACCGCTGCCTGTACATCGCAGTTGCAGTGATCGCTCCGGTTGTAGCTCTTGACCTGGTATGGCTGATCGCCGATACCCTGAACGCCTTCATGGCCGTACCGAACCTGATAGCGGTTCTGCTGCTGTCCAATGAGATTGTTCGTGAAACCAAGAAATACATCAATAACCTGGATATGAAGGATGAGACTCCGGTTCCGGTTATTAAGAGTAAGAAATAACAGATAACAGAAACATTTAACAAACTTTGTCTTGACAAATGTACTTTGTTGAATTAAAGTAATACGTGTAAAAAGAAAAACCGATGAGAAAGAGTAGTAGCTGATCTGGAGAAGTCAAAGAGAGCGGCAGGCGGTGGGATTGCTGTATGGATCTGGTCAGTGAATGGACTTTCGAGGGCGGCCTGAAATCTTCGGAGAGTATGGTTTGTCGGGAACCGAACCCGTTATCAATCAGGAGTGTATGTTAGTACATGAGAAAAGTGGACGATTCGTCAATTTGAGTGGTACCGCGATGATATGATTATATTACCGCCTCAAACCTTATGTTTGAGGCGGTTTTTTATTTCATAACACGGTTATAACATGGCGGCGCCGTCCGGATCTATTTTCTCTCCTAACAATCCGGGATGCTGGCAAACGCATCTCGCATCAAAAAAAGAAAAGGAGACAAAATTATGAAGAAGAAATTAATGGCAGGACTTTTGGTAACAGCGATGACAGCAGTGATGGCAGCAGGATGCGGCTCCGGCTCTTCCGAAAGCGGCGGAGAAGACGGTTACACCATCGGGATCTCCCAGTTTGCAGAGCATGGTTCTCTGGATAACTGCAGGGAAGGTTTCCTGGCCGGCCTTGAGGCAGAAGGGATTGTGGAAGGAGAGAATCTGACGGTAGATTATCAGAACGCGGCTTCTGACATGGGAACCACAGGACAGATTTCCGACAGCTTCGTGTCTTCCGGTGTGGATCTGATCTGTGCCATCGCAACACCCAGTGCACAGAGCGCATACAACGCGGCCATGGATACAGATATTCCGGTGGTTTATACAGCAGTCACCGATACAGAGGCTGCGGAACTGACCGATGCGGACGGCATGCCGGTAGGGAATGTGACAGGAACTTCGGATAAACTGCCTATTGAGGAACAGTTGAAAATGATGCGGGAGATCCTTCCGGACGCCAAAACCCTGGGAATCATGTATACGACCAGCGAGGCCAATTCGGTATCTGCCATTGAAGAATACGAAGCTCTGGCAGGAGATTATGGATTTGAACTGGTGACCACCGGCATCTCCACTACAGCGGACGTGGCTCTGGCTGCAGACGATCTGTTAAGCAAGGTGGACTGTATCACTAACCTGACAGACAACACGGTGGTGGCTTCTCTTCCTACTATTCTGGAGAAGGCAAATGAGCAGAAGGTTCCGGTATTTGGAAGCGAGATCGAGCAGGTGAAGATCGGATGTCTGGCTGCAGAGGGGATCGACTATATCGCCCTTGGCGAGCAGACCGGCAAGATGGCGGCCCAGATCCTCAAAGGAGAAAAAGAGGCTTCCGAGATGGCCAGCGAAGTGATCACAGAACCCGGATTCTATGTGAATACCAAAGTGGCGGAAAATCTTGGCATTACCATTCCGGAAGCATTAATATCCTCTGCGGTAGAAAGCTTTGACGAGATCACCGCGGAGTAAACATTAGGAGGCATTTTCATGAACTTTTTTATTACCATACTGGAGCAGGGCCTGATCTACGGGATCCTTGCACTGGGAGTTTATATCACATACAAGATCCTGGATTTTCCGGATCTGACCGTAGACGGAAGTTTTCCTCTGGGAGCGGCGGTAACAGCCGCTCTCATCACCAGAGGCATGGATCCGTATCTGACCCTTCCGATCGCCTTTCTGGCAGGCGTCCTGGCAGGAATCTGCACGGGACTGATCCATGTAAAAGGAAAGGTAAGGGATCTGTTGTCCGGTATCATTATGATGACGGCTTTGTGGTCCATCAATCTTTATATTGCAGGAACTTCCAATGTACCGCTGTTCTCCCAGGAGACCATTTTTAAGAACGACCGGATCGAAGGACTGATCCCTAAGGCGCTTTCGCCTTATACCACATTGATCCTGATCTTCCTTCTTACCATTGTCTGCAAGGTGATCCTGGATCTGTACTTAAAGACGAAATCCGGTTATCTGTTAAGAGCGGTCGGAGACAATGCGGTACTGGTTACCTCCCTTGCAAAGGATCAGGGAAATGTGAAGATCTTAGGTCTGGCTATCGCAAACGGCCTGGTGTCCCTGGCCGGCTGTGTTTTTGCCCAGGAGGAGCGGGTGTTTGAGATCTCCAGCGGAACCGGAGCCATTGTCATCGGTCTGGCAAGTGTGATCATCGGCACCAGCCTGTTCCGCAAGGTAACGCTTTTGAAAGCGACCTCCACGGTACTGATCGGTTCTGTGATCTACAAGGCATGTGTGGCCATAGCGCTCCGAAGCTTTGAGCCCCAGGCCATGAAGCTGATCACAGCAGTGCTTTTCCTGATCATTTTGCTGATCAGTATGGAAAGAAAGAAGAAGGTGAAGGCAGATGCTTGAATTAAAAGGAATCAGTAAATATTATAATCCGGGAACCATCAATGAAATGTGCCTGTTTAAAGGATTTGACCTGACCATTGAAAAAGGAGAGTTCCTCTCCGTGGTGGGAAGCAATGGTTCCGGAAAAACCTCCATGCTGAACATTATCTGCGGGAGCATCCCGGCGGAGTCGGGACAGATCCTGATGGGAGGCAGGGATATTACAAAGGAAAAAGAATTTAAGAGAAACGCAAAGATCGGAAGAGTTTATCAGAATCCGGCCATGGGAACCTGCCCGTCCATGACGATCCTGGAAAATATGTCTCTGGCAGACAATAAGGGAAAGCTATACGGACTGGGAAGAGGCACCAATAAGGCCCGCATTGATTTTTACAGGGAGCAGCTCTCCTGGCTTGGCCTTGGCCTGGAGGATAAACTGGATGTGAAGGTGGGGGCGCTTTCCGGCGGGCAGCGTCAGGCTATGGCGCTTCTGATGTCCACTATGACGCCCATTGAATTCCTGATCCTGGATGAACACACGGCGGCGCTGGATCCCAAGACGGCGGATCTGATCATGGAACTGACAGACCGGATCGTGCGGGAAAAGAAGCTGACCACCATCATGGTGACACACAATTTAAGATACGCGGTAGAGTACGGCGACCGTCTGATCATGATGCACGAAGGAACGGTGATCCTGGATAAAAAGGGAGAGGAAAAGCAGGCGGTATCCGTAGAAGACGTGCTGACTCTCTTTAATGAGATCAGTATCGAGTGTGGAAACTAGAGAACAGGAGAATATGAAATGGCAAAAAGAATCGCACAGTTTGAGAAAGTAAGCTTCGGACAGTTCCTGGAAGGATATCAGGATTCGTTCGGCGCGGCGCCGGAAACAGAGATCCGGGAGATTTATGACAGGATCTGCCTGCCCAGGCGGGCAACCGCAGGATCCGCGGGATATGACTTCTATACTCCGGTATCCATAACGCTGGCGCCGGGGGAGACGGTGAAGATCCCTACCGGAATCCGTGTGAAAATGGACCTGGACTGGGTGCTGAAGTGCTATCCGAGAAGCGGACTGGGATTCAAGTACCGTCTGCAGCTGAATAATACCGTGGGCATTATTGACAGCGACTATTACGGTTCTGATAACGAAGGGCATATTTTTGCAAAGATCACTAACGACAGCAAAGAGGGGAAGACGGTGGAATTAGCCGCCGGAACCGGATTTATGCAGGGAATCTTTGTGGAGTATGGCATTACGGTCGACGACGATGCGGAAGGGATCCGAAACGGCGGATTCGGAAGCACCACAAAATAGATGAACCATTACAAGAAAAATACATAATTCCGGACAGATCCGGACATACTGTTTTATCAGAAGAGAATGGGCCGGCGAAAAGCCGCACAAAGCAGAAAGGCGGGGAACCACCATGGCAGATAAAAAGGAAAAGCAGCAGTCCCGGATGAGGAAGAAAGAAGAAGAGAGGGAAAAACTGAAACATACGAAGATCGGCGGGTCCAGGGAGGAGAATGCCGGCTATATGAATCAGATCCTGCCGGTGCAGGAAAGCTTTGACCTGGTAAAGAGAGATCTTCTGATCGGCGGCCGGATGGCAACCTTTTATTTTATAGACGGATTTACCAAGGATGAAGTCATGCTTAAGGTGATGGATTCCATGATGAAGATCAAGGAAGAAGAGATGCCTGCGGACATGCAGCAGTTTACCCGGATCGGGATCCCCTATGTGGAGGTGGAGGTGCTGGAAGATTTTGACGCAGTGATCCGCAACCTTTTATCCGGTGTTACCTGCCTGTTTATCGACGGGTATGAGGGCTGTGCTGCCATTGACTGCAGGACCTATCCGGCAAGAAGTGTGGACGAGCCGGCCAAGGATAAGTCTCTCCGGGGATCCAGGGACGGATTTGTGGAAACCATTGTATTCAATACGGCGCTGATGCGGCGAAGGATCCGGGATCCCCATCTGGTGATGGAGATGAAAGAAGTGGGGGACAGTTCCCGTACAGACGTTGCGGTGTGCTACATGAGCGACCGGGTGGACCGGGAACTGCTTCTCAATGTGAAGCGGCGGATCGAAGAGATCCGGGCGGACGATCTTCGGATGAATCAGCAGAGCCTTGCGGAATGCCTGTTCCGGCGCAAATGGTACAATCCATTTCCCAAATTCAAGTATACCGAGCGTCCGGACACGGCGGCTGCCTGCCTGCTGGAGGGAAAGATCGTGATCCTGGTGGACAATTCCCCGTCTGCCATGATCCTGCCTACTTCGATCTTTGATGTGATCGAGGAGGCCAATGACTATTATTTCCCGACCCTCACCAATCTCTATCTGAAGACGGCCAGAGGGCTGATCACTTTGCTGACCGTATTTCTGACACCGGTTTTTCTGCTCTTTGTACAGAATCCCCGGTGGATCCCGGAAGTATTTGATTTTGTGATGGTAAAGGGAGAAGTCAACATTCCCATTATCTTTCAGCTTCTGATGCTGGAGATTGCCATTGACGGACTAAGGCTTGCGGCCATGAGCACGCCTACGATGTTAAGTACGCCCTTAAGTGTGATCGCCGGCCTTGTGATGGGAGAGTTTTCCGTACAGTCCGGCTGGTTTAATTCTGAAGTGATGCTGTATATGGCATTTGTGGCTGTGGCCAATTATACGCAGCCCAATTTTGAACTGGGATATGCCCTGAAATTTATGCGTCTGGAACTTCTGATCCTGACAGCTCTTTTGAACTGGATCGGATTTGCGGCCGGTTTCGTGATCGTGGTGTTAAGTATTTGTTTCAATAAAACTCTGTCCGGGCGGAATTATCTGAATGTGAAATTGAATTGACAGAAAAAGGGTGGTATAATGGGTTAGAAATTGTTACTCAAGGAGGATTGGTCATGAGTGAATTTGTGATTACGGTAAACAGTACGGTAGACTTGCCAAAAGAATGGCTGGAGGAAAGACAGGTTCCGGTCATTGCTCTGAAATATACGATCGACGGAGAGACCTATGAAGATATGAATGGTCTGTCCTCCAAAGAATTTTTCCAGAAGCTTCGGGACGGGAAGATGGCCACCACTTCCCAGATCAACCCGGAGCAGGCAAAGGAGGCGCTGGAGCCTTTCCTGAAAGAAGGAAAGGACGTGCTTCACCTGGCATTCTCTTCCGGACTTAGCGGCACCTGCAACAGCATGATGATGGCGGCGGAAGAGTTAAAAGAAGAGTATCCGGACCGGAAGGTGATCGTCATCGACACCCTGTGCGCCTGCTTAGGAGAAGCGCTGCTTCTTTATTACGCGCTGAAGAGAAAGAGTGAAGGCATGTCCATAGAAGAAGTGGCCAAGTGGGTAGAGGAGAACAAATTACATATCTGCCACGACGTTACCGTGGACGACTTAAATCATCTGCACCGGGGAGGCCGGATCTCCAAAGCGACAGCTGTGGTCGGCACCATGGTAAAGATCAAGCCCATTATCTATATGGATAATGAAGGAAAGCTCCAGGTGATCGGAAAAGAAAGAGGAAGAAAGAAATCTCTTAACAAGATCGTGGATATGGCTGTGGAGCAGGCAAAGAACTGGAAGGAAAATGATATTGTCATGATCACCCACGGCGACTGCGTAGAGGACGCGGAATATGTGGCCGGACTGGTCCGTGAAAAGATGGGCATTGACAATATCCTGATCAACAATATCGGTACGGTGATCGGAAGCCACACCGGCCCCGGCGTAGTAGCCGTATTCTGCATGGGAGATCACAGATAATGAGAAAAGAACTGAAGATCGATCCCGCCATGAAGGAATTGTGGCCCGATACAAAAGTGGGATGTTTCTGGTACCGGGTGAACGTAGAACAGAAAAATGAAGCCCTTTGGAGCTATCTGAAAAAAGAGATTTACAAACAGGTAAAGGATGCTATCTTTGATTACGGGGTCAATGAGATCCCCAATATCAAAGAATCCAGAGCCGCTTACAAGGCATTCGGAAAGGACCCCAGCCGCTACCGGGTCTCCTCGGAAGCGCTGATCCGGAGGATCGGCCAGGGGAAAGGGCTGTATGAAGTGAACACGGTGGTGGACGCCAATAATCTGATCTCCATCCGGTCCGGTTTTTCTGTAGGCTCCTATGATGTGAGCCGCCTGGGAGAGCGGCTTGTCTTCCGGACCGGAAAGCCGGGAGAGACCTATAAAGGGATCGGCAAGGCGGAGGTTCATATCGAGAACCTGCCGGTGCTGGCCGATGCACTTGGCCCTGTGGGAAGTTCCACCAGCGATTCCGAACGGGCCATGATCACAGAAGAGACGAAGGAAGTCCTGACGCTGATCTATTGCTTTTCCGGAAAAGAAGAACTGGAAAAAGCCATGGAATATGGAGAAACATATCTGAAACAATATGCCGGCGCAGCCGACCTTACAAGCTGGATCGCGGAATAAATGTTCCCGGAGATGTCCTGTAAAAAAACAGGAAAAATCTCCGGGAATTTTTAGCCGAAAAAACGGTTGACAATTAAAATAAAGGACGTTAGTATAATATTGTTAGTTACCGAACTGTTATGAAAAATACAAAAAACAGAGGTGATACCGATATGGCAGATCATGCGGGAAAATGGATCAACCGCGTCTCTCATCAATTGAAAAGACAGATTTTCTGGGATGAAAAGCCCGAAGATCTCACGATTTTGCAGAAGAGTATTCTGCATTTTATTTTGTTTGAAACGATGCACCGGGATCTCTATCAGAAGGATCTGGAAAAAGAATTCAAGGTCCGAAGATCCACGGCTTCGGAAAACTTAAGGATGCTGGAAAGCAAAGGGTATGTGCGCCGGGAATGCGCCAGGCAGGACGCAAGGCTGAAGCGGATCATTCCCACCCGCAAGGCGGTCCTTCTAAGGGATGAGCTTCTTTCGGCCATTGAACGGACCGAGGGGCGGATCCGGGAAGGCGTGGAAGAAGAGGACCTGGAGGTCTTTTTCAAAGTTCTCAAGCATATCTCTTCAAACTTAAGTGCATGGGAAAAAGAAAATGTAAGAACAGAAAGGATGGAAGAAAAGAATGAATCGGAAGTTGCTTCAGTCAGTCAGGGAATATAAGAAGCAGGCCTTCCTGGCTCCGGTCCTGGTAATCCTGGAGGTGCTGCTGGAAGTGCTGATCCCTCTTCTGATGGCCAACATCATCGATGTGGGGATCATGAACGGGGATATGAACTATATCATCAAGGTGGGACTGATCCTGGTAGTGATGGCTATGGTATCCCTGTTTTTCGGCGCGAAAGCCGGACAGGTGGCAGCCGTGGCAGGTGCAGGATATGCCAAGAATTTAAGACACGATATCTTTTATAAGATCCAGGATTTTTCCTTTGGAAATATTGATCACTTTTCTACGTCCAGTCTGGTAACCAGACTGACCACAGACATCACCAACGTACAGATGGCCTTTATGTTTTCCATCCGTATGCTGGCAAGAGCGCCGATCATGGTGGTGCTGTCCTGGATCATGACCGCTACCATCAGCATGAAGATTGCCTGTCTGATGCTGGTGACCATCCCGATCCTGGGCGGGGCGCTGATCTTCATCGCCAAAAAGGCGCACCCGCATTTTATCCAGGTGTTTGACGAGTACGACGTCCTGAACAATACTGTCCAGGAAAATGTCAACGCGGCCAGGGTGGTAAAGGCTTATGTAAGGGAAGACCATGAGAATGAAAAATTCCACAAGATCTCCCAGAAGGTGTTCGACCTCTTTACCCGTGCAGAGATGATCGTGGCCTGGAACTCACCGGTCATGAACTTTGTCATGTACACGGTGGTGCTTCTGATCGTGCTGATCGGAGGCGAAGACATCGTCTTTGGCACCATGCAGACCGGCGAGCTGACCAGTATCATGGTATATGCCATGCAGATCCTGATGTCGCTGATGATGGTATCCTTTGTCTTTGTTATGATCATGATCGCGGAGGCGTCTTCTGACCGTATCCGGGAAGTCCTGGAAGAGGTGCCGGAGATGGAGGATGCGCCGGACGCGCTGACCGAAGTGGCAAATGGAGACATTGACTTTGAACATGTGGATTTCAGCTATGCGGGAGAAGACGGCAACCTGTCTCTCAAAGACGTCAGCCTTCATATTAAGAGCGGCCAGGTGGTGGGCGTCATCGGCGGTACCGGAAGCGCCAAATCCACGCTGGTACAGCTGATCCCAAGACTCTATGATGTAACCAGAGGATGTGTCAAGGTAGGCGGGCAGGACGTCCGCAAGTACAATCTGGAAAAACTTCGTGACCAGGTGTCCATGGTACTGCAGAAAAACGTCCTCTTTACCGGAAGCATTTACGAAAACATCCGCTGGGGAGATGAAAACGCCAGCAACGAAGAAGTGCAGAGAGTCTGTAAGCTTGCCCAGGCAGACGGGTTTATCAATGAATTTCCATTAAAATACAACACCATGATCGTGGAAGGCGGAAACAACGTATCCGGCGGACAAAAGCAGAGACTCTGTATCGCGAGAGCCCTGCTGAAAAAGCCGAAGATCCTGATCCTGGATGACTCCACCAGCGCGGTGGACACAAGGACAGACGCGCTGATCCGCAAGGCTTTCCGGGAAGAGATCCCGGATACCACCAAGATCATCATTGCCCAGAGAATTTCCTCTGTGGAAGATGCAGATATGATCATTGTGATGGAAAACGGACAGATCAACGGCGTGGGAACTTCCGAGGAACTTCTGAAGACCAACGCCATCTACCGTGAAGTATATGAATCTCAGATGAAAGGAGGAGAGGACCATGAGTAAGCAGGGACCAGGCGGCAAGCCAAAGGTTACCAAAAGTACGGTAAAAACGGCAAAACGGCTTCTGGGTTATGTGACCAGTACCTATAAGATCCAGTTTGTCCTGGTGCTGATCTGCATCCTGGTCAGCTCCCTTGCCAGCATATCGGTTTCCCTTTCCTTAAAGTATCTGTTGGATGACTTTATCATCCCGCTGATCGGACAGAAAGAGCCGAACTTTGCAGAACTTTACCGTGCGATCACCGTTCTTGCCATCATTTTTGGCTGCGGTGTGATCGCTACATTTTCCTATACCAGGCTGATGGTTGTTATCGGCCAGGGCGTACTCAAACGAGTCCGCGACGAGATGTTTGAACACATGCAGACCCTGCCGATCCGTTACTTCGACCAGAACACCAACGGTTCCATCATGAGTCTGTATACCAACGATACCGATACCCTGCGTCAGATGATCAACCAGTCGATCCCGCAGGTTCTGATGTCCGGCCTGATGATCATCGTTACCTTTATTGCCATGATCGTCTTAAGCCCGATCCTGACCCTGCTTGCGGTAGTAGTGATCTTTCTGATGATCATCGTGGCAAGGGTGATCGGCGGAAACAGTGGAAAATACTTTATCCGCCAGCAGCTGGATCTGGCCAATATCACCGGTTTCGTGGAAGAACGGATGAACGGACAAAGAGTGGTTAAAGTATTTAACCATGAGAAGAAATCCGAGCAGGAATTTGACGCATTAAATGAGAAGCTGTTTGAGAGCGCGGCCAATGCCCATACCTTTGCAAGTATCATGGGTCCTGTCATCGGAAATATCGGCAATCTGCAGTTTGTACTGACTGCGGTGCTGGGTGGTTTCCTCTCTGTCATGGGGATCGGAAATATTACCCTGGGTGTTATGGCTTCCTATCTGCAGTTTACCAAGAGCTTTACCCAGCCGTTCATGCAGGTGGCACAGCAGTTCAACTCCATTATCATGGCGCTGGCAGGCGCGGAGCGTATCTTTAACCTGCTGGATGAGGAGCCGGAGACAGATGAAGGCTATGTAACGCTGGTCAACGCAAGAAAAGATGAGAACGGTGAGATCGTAGAGTGCAAGGAGCGTACTGGTATGTGGGCATGGAAGCATCCCCACCAGGCGGACGGGACCATCACCTATACCGAACTGAAGGGAGACGTGCGGTTCTTTGATATGTCCTTTGGCTATGAACCGGATCACATGGTACTCCATGACCTGACACTGTACGCGAAGCCGGGACAGAAGCTGGCCTTTGTCGGTTCTACCGGAGCAGGAAAGACAACCATTACCAACCTGATCAACCGGTTCTATGACGTGCAGGACGGAAAGATCCGTTACGACGGCATCAATATCAACAAGATTAAGAAAGCGGACCTCAGGCATTCCCTTGGCATTGTGCTGCAGGATACCCATCTCTTTACCGGAACCATCAAGGAAAATATCCGGTACGGCAAGCTGGACGCCACAGACGAGGAAATCTACAACGCAGCAAAACTGGCCCATGCGGATCAGTTTATCCGGATGCTGCCCCAGGGCTATGACACTATGCTGACCGGAGACGGAGAGGAACTCTCCCAGGGACAAAGACAGCTGCTGGCCATCGCAAGAGCTGCCATCGCAGATCCGCCGGTACTGATCCTGGATGAGGCGACCTCCAGTATCGATACCCGTACCGAGAGCATCGTGCAGCAGGGTATGGATAACCTGATGAAGGGACGGACGGTATTTGTGATCGCGCACAGACTTTCGACCATCCGCAACAGTAACGCGATCATGGTGCTGGAGCACGGACGGATCATCGAACGAGGCGATCACGAAGATCTGATCAAACAGAAAGGGACTTATTACCAGCTCTATACCGGAAAACTGGAGCTGTCATAAAGAGACTTACAGGTTGCAAAGGCCTGCGGCGAATCGGCTTGCCGCAGGCCTTTGTCTATTTGTTGTAAAATTTCCGCTAAGATTTTGATAAAATTCCCCCTTGTGCTGGCAGCGTTTCTTCTATATAATAAAACACATGTATGTGAATGAGAGGAAAGGACTTGTGAGAGTGAGGAGGATTTACAAATGAACAAGCGAAGCAGTTTTTCCGGCAAGCTGGGATTTGTCCTGGCTGCTGCCGGTTCGGCGGTTGGACTTGGGAATATCTGGCGGTTTCCCTATCTTGCCGCGCAATATGGAGGGGGCACCTTCCTTCTGATCTATCTGATCCTGGCGGTTACCTTTGGATTTTCTCTGATGATCGCGGAAGTGGCCATCGGGCGAAAGACAGGACTTAGCGCCATCGGAGCATTTAAGGCTCTGGATTCCAGGTTTGGATTTCTGGGGGTTCTGGCAGCTCTGGTGCCGATCATTATCTTCCCGTATTATTCTGTGATCGGCGGATGGGTGGTGAAATACTTTACGGTATTTCTGACAGGCGGCGCCCATGCGGCTGCAGGAGACGATTATTTTACCGGTTTTGTGGGCGGCACGTTTGAACCGCTGGGATGGTTTCTGATCTTCCTTGGCGTGACTGCTGTGATCGTGCTCCTTGGTGTAGAGAAGGGCATTGAGAAAGTCAGCAAATTTATGATGCCTGTGCTGGTGGTCCTGGCGGTCGGCATCTCGATCTACTGCCTGATGATGGACGGAGCCATGGAAGGCCTTGCTTATTATGTACAGCCACACATGGCGGATGTGTCAGTAAAGACGGTGCTCTCAGCCATGGGACAGCTGTTTTACTCCATGTCTCTTGCCATGGGTATCATGGTGACTTACGGCTCTTATATGAGAAAAGACACCAACCTGGAAAGTTCCGTGCGGCAGATCGAGATCTTTGATACGGCCATCGCATTTCTGGCGGGGCTGATGATCATCCCGGCAGTGTTCGTCTTTTCCGGCGGAGACCCGAAGATGCTGCAGAGCGGGCCGAGCCTGATGTTCGTGATCCTGCCAAAGGTATTTGACACCATGCATTTTGGCAATGCGGTGGGAGCGGCCTTTTTCCTGCTGGTTATTTTTGCGGCGCTGACGTCCTCTATTTCTCTGATGGAGACCATTGTGTCTATTTTCCAGGACAAGTTCCACTGGAGAAGAAGAAACACCTGTATCTTTGTGGCGGTTCTGGCGCTTGTTATGGGAATTCCGTCTTCCCTCGGATTTGGAACACTGTCCTTTATCACCTGGGCGGGCATGACCATCCTGGACATCATGGACTTTGTCAGCAACAGCGTGATGATGCCCATCGTAGCCTTTTTTACCTGCGTCTTTGTAGGATTCTTTGTGAAGCCAAAGACCATTGCAGACGAAGTAAAGGTGACAGACGGAAGATTTGTGGGAGAAAAGCTCTTTACTGTGATGATCAAGTGGATCACGCCGGTATTTCTGGTACTGATCCTGCTCAGTTCCGTGGCAAATGCCATGGGCTGGTTCAAGCTGTAGCAGAATGAGTCCGGCAACATTTGCGGGTTTTAGAACATTTCTGTGTTTTACAGTATTTGCAGGTTTTGGAACATTTTTGTGTTTTACAGTATTTACTGGTTTTGGAACATTTTTGTGTTTTACAGTATTTGCTGGTTGACATTACAGAAAACATGTGATAAATTGTTATCTGTATGAAAAAGAAAGTAGAGTATCCACTCTCACCATAGCACAAGCGGGTGACTATTGGTTCGATATTGTGTAGAAAAGACGGATATCAATGATGACGTTTTTTATGCTGATATGTAAGTGGATAGTCTCGAACTGTTCACTTATTTTTTTGTTAAATGGAGGTATAAGGCAATTAGCGAGTTAATGATCAACGGACAGATCCGTGACAAGGAAGTCCGTGTAATCGGACAGGACGGAGAACAGATTGGGATTATGTCTCCCAGAGAAGCGATGAAGATCGCCCAGGAGGCAGAGCTTGACCTGGTAAAGATCGCGCCGAAGGCACAGCCGCCGGTGTGCAAGATCATCGATTACGGCAAGTATAAATATGAGCTTGCCAGAAAAGAAAAGGAAGCCAGGAAAAAGCAGAAGACGGTAGAGGTTAAAGAAGTGCGTCTTTCACCGAATATCGAGACAAACGACCTGAATACCAAGGTCAACAATGCAAAGAAGTTTATCAGCAAGGGCAATAAAGTAAAAGTCACATTGCGGTTCCGCGGCCGGGAAATGGCCCATGTGCAGCAGACCAAACACATTCTGGATGATTTCGCGAAGCTTCTGGAGGACGTGGCTGTTGTGGAAAAGGCGCCGAAGCTGGAAGGCCGGAACATGAGCATGGTTTTAACTGAAAAACGTTAAAAATATATTACATTTTTAAGGAGGAGCTTATTATGCCAAAAATCAAAACAAATAGAGCTGCTGCAAAGCGCTTCAAAAAGACAGGTACAGGAAAGTTAGTTAGAAATAAAGCTTACAAGAGCCATATCTTAACTAAGAAATCTACCAAGAGAAAAAGAAATCTTAGAAAACCGACCATTACAGATGCAACCAACGTAAAGAACATGAAGAAAGTATTACCGTATCTGTAGGATATCGGCAGGATAGAAGGAGGAGAATAAGAGATGGCAAGAATTAAAGGCGGATTAAACGCAAAGAAGAAACATAACAGAACACTGAAACTTGCAAAAGGATACAGAGGAGCACGCTCCAAACAGTACAGAGTAGCTAAGCAGTCTGTCATGAGAGCTCTGGCATCTTCCTACGCAGGAAGAAAACAGCGCAAGCGCCAGATGCGTCAGCTGTGGATCGCGCGTATCAACGCCGCTGCAAGAATGAACGGACTGTCCTACAGCAAGCTGATGCACGGCCTGAAGCTGGCAAACATCGATATGAACAGAAAGATGCTGGCAGAGATGGCAGTCAATGATGCAGAAGGATTTGCAGCACTGGCTGAGGCTGCAAAAGCAAAATTAGCATAATCAATATCGATGAAAGAAAGTACCGGGAGAGATCCCGGTACTTTTTACAACGAATTGGGGACGGGGGATTTCTGGAAATCCCCCGTCCCCAATTCGTTGCAGATGGCTTTTCCACATTTTATCCATGTGAAATCCACATTAGTTATCCACGAATGGGGGATTATTATGGTTTTTGCCAGGAAGGGGACGGGGGATTCCCAGGAATCCCCCGTCCCCTTCCTGGCAAAAATGTGTAGTAAATCATGAAAATATATACTGTTTTCTTGCTTGCTGGATTTTATAATGATAGTGGGGGAAAAGGGAGGAATAGGTATGAAGTTGAGAAAAAGAATTATTCTTGCGCTGTCTGTGATTTTGTTATCGTCCGGTATTATCATTACCGCGCTCTGGTACAGCGCGTCAAGTAAACTTTCGGATACCTATCTGGATGATATATCGCAAAGTACGATGCTGGATGCCTACCACGCATTTGAGTATCTTCTTACGGACACTTCGTATATGGTTACCCTGATTGCTGCGAATGAACCGAATATTATTGAACCGGCTGAGAATCTGAATGCCAAGAATCTGATGGATCACGGGCAGTGGAATCAGAATTATCTGGATAACCGGCGGGTGATTATGGATTATATCCGCAGCCTGAACGGATATAAATATTATATTTCCGGGATTACGGTGGCGATCAGTCCGGAGTGTGTTTTCTCCACCAGTTATATTATTCAGAATAAGAAAGAGTTGTACGAGGAGATCCTGAAACTGGATCAGAACACTATGCGTACTTCTATGGTGATGATGGATCCGGTGCATCTGGAGGGGCTGAAGTATACGCTGTCCAGTGATTATGTTGTGCCGGCGGTGCGGGCGATCTTAAATGAAAATGGAAGGATCGTCGGTTATGTGGTGCTCTATTTTGACTATGGCGTGATCGATCAGATGTTTTCGGCAAACCTTCCGGAAGGGAGCATTTTCCGTGTGATCAACCGGAATGGATCCGAGATTTTTTCCAACCAGGAGGCGACAAAGTACACGACGCAGTACGCGGAAAAATATGTGTGGAATACGTTTGAAGCTACCGATGTGGGATGGGAATTTGAGATGGGGATCCCTGCGGATTTTTATCTTTCCGGGATCCGGGATACGGTGCTCTTAAGCGGCGCGGTTATGATCATCATCCTGCTTCTTGCCGGGCTTGCTTTTGCGTTTTATATTTCGCTGATCACAACGGAGATCACAAATCTTAGAAACTGTATGGCGCGGATTTCTGACGGAGACCTGAACGCATTTTATGAGGTGAAACGGCATGATGAGATCGGGGAAATGGGAGAAACCTTTAACAGCATGACGGTTGAGATCCGGGAACTGATGCAAAGGGTCGCAGAAGAGGAAAAACAGAAGCGGCGCAGCGAGCTTGCGTTTCTGCAGGCGCAGATCAATCCTCATTTTATATCAAATGTATTAAACAACGTGGTCTGGATGGCAAAGATCCAGCATGCGGATAATATTGTTCCTCTTGTGAATTCGCTGAATTCCATGCTCCAGAGCGCTATGCACCAGGAAAAAGATCTGATCCGGTTCCGGGATGAACTGGAGTATGTCAACAATTATCTGGCGCTTATGGAATATATCGGCAATTATGATTTTTATGTGGAGCGGGAGATCAGTGCAGATACGCTGGATCTGTACATCCCCAGATTTATTCTTCAGCCGGTGGTGGAAAATTCTATTTATCACGGAATGCCGGAAGACCTGTCAAAGCGGGGCTGCATCAGGATCGGCGCCTGCAGGGAAGAGGACAGGCTGTACATTACAGTGGAAGACAACGGGAACGGGATGAGTCCGGAGGAAATCAGTAAAATCCTGGCAGTTAAGGACCGCAGATCCTTTAACGGGATCGGCGTGGAAAATGTCAACAGCCGGATCCAGCTGTTCTTTGGAACAGAATACGGCCTTCGATATGAAAGCAAAAAGGGAGAGTATACCCGGTGCATATTCCAGCTGCCGGCGATTGAGGAGGATGAGTCATGGAAAAAGTAAAAATTGCAGTGGTGGATGATGAACTGACAGCCCGCAATATTATAAAGAAATATCTGGAAGACAATCCTTTTTATGAGGTGGTCGCAGACTTTCAGAACGGCAAGACAGCATTGGAATGGCTTAGGATCAATCGTGTCGATATCCTGCTGTGCGATATGCAGATGCCGGATATGAACGGCGTAGAGCTGATGCGGGCAGTACATATTATTGATGAATATCTGCCTATCATCGCAGTCAGCGGATTTGATGATTTTAATTATGTACGGGGCAGCCTGATCAATGGCGCCGCTAATTACATTTTAAAACATGAGATTGATAAAGAACAGCTGATCCGGGTCCTGGATCAGGTAAAGGAAAAATACCGGATCATACCGGAAAAAGGGGAACCGCTCCATAAGAACGGTTACTGCATCACCGATGAAAAAGAGTTTAGCGCTCCGCGGATCCGGGAGCTGGCAGAGACCGGGGCGATTGATTTTATCCCTTCCAACATGGTGCCGGTTGCCATCGGTCCTGATTATAAATGCTGGGACAGCATTGAGCCGGGGGAATACAAGCGGGATATCAGCCGGGCAGTGGTGGATATGATCAATCAGATGCTGGGAGGACAGTACCAGTATCTGTTTTACATCACCCGCCGGCAGCACATCCTGCTTCTGATCTCTTTTAGCGGGCAGAGAAGCACGTTGTTTGTCCTGAACACGATTACCAATCTTGTCCGGAGACTCAGACAGCAGATCATGCGGATGTTGGATGTCACGGTCACCCTGGTCACCGGAGAGGTCAGAAATGATCTGGAGGAAACCGTGTGCGAAGGACGGGAGATGTTAAGTCTTCTTGGCGATAAACTGTACCTGGGAGGCAACCGGATCATTTCCTCTGTTATGGCCAGAAAAATAGAGTACAGCAGCTGGCAGGCGCCGGAAAATCAGTGGAAGCAGATTGAATTCGAACTTCAGAATCATATGAACAGTTTTGTGGACACGCTTCGGGACAATCTGTTTGAGCCGATGCGAAGAGAGCGGGTCAGCGAGGAGATCTTAAGGAAAAACTGCCGGAGGGTTCTTGAGATGCTGCAGGAGAATCATATGATCACTGAAAATGAGCGCAGCGCTGCGATAAGGGAGATGGAAGAATTTGAAGAATTTGAGCAGTACCGGTCAAAGATCTTAAATATCATCGAGAAAAATCTTCGCTTTTTCAGTACAGAGGAACATTATTCCCAGCAGGTTTCCCGGGCGGTTGATTATATCCGGGAAAACTATACCAGAGAAATATCCCTGGAAAAATGCGCGGAGCTCACAGGATGCAGTTATACTTACTTAAGCCGGGAATTTAAAAAGGAGACGGGCCTTCGTTTTGTAGAGTTTTTGAACAGGCAGCGGGTAAACCGTGCGAAGAGCCTGATCATCCGGGGAGATATTTCTACAAAGCAGGTGGCGGAGCTGGCCGGATTCCGGAACTATAACTATTTCTTTAAAGTGTTCAAAGAACTGGAAGGGATGACGCCCAGCGAATTTGTGTCAAAAAAACAGAGTAATTCTTAAAAAAGTGTTATCAGTTTTCATTTGCCGGGATTTTATAATTATCTTTATGGAGGTGATTGTAAAGTGAAAAAAATCAAAACAAAACACAACTGGTCAGCATATTTGTATATTCTGCCTCTGCTGATCCTGTCATTCGCCCTGGTGTATTATTGTATTATTGACACCGTTTATGTCAGCTTTACGAACTGGGACGGAATGACCGATGAATTCGATTTTGTCGGACTGCAGAACTATATCAAAATGTTTGGCGACGATGTATTCTGGACGGCTGTGATCAATAACCTTATCTTCTTTGTGGGTACTGTTTTTCCACAGGCTTTCCTGGGATTCCTTCTGGCGGTAATCTTAAAGAGAAAACTTCCCGGATCCAACGTATTCAAAGCGATCTACTTCATGCCGATCGCTATGGCTACATCCATCATCACCGCAATTTTCCGGATTATTATGGATCCCACCAATGGTTCCCTGAACCAGTTTTTCAGGGCGATCCATCTGGACGGGCTGGCGATGAACTGGCTGGGTGATCCGAAGATCGCATTGTTCTCTGTGATCCTTGTTAATGTATTCCAGTGGATGGGATTTTCTATGATCACATACTATGCAGGTCTGATGGCGCTGCCGGACGACGTCTATGAAGCGGCGAAGATTGACGGCGCAGGCTTCTGGCGGACGGCTATTTCTGTGACACTGCCGATGGTAAGAGGAACAACGAACGTACTGATCGTTCTGGGTATCGTAGGATCACTTAAGACTTTCGACATTGTGAAGCTGCTGACAGCCGGCGGCCCCGGAAGAGCAACAACGGTTATGAATACATATCTGTATGAGAAGGCATTTAATAATTTCGATGCCGGAGGAGCTGCCTCCATCGGTGTTGCGATTCTGATCATTGCTATGATCATGTCGTTCCTTCAGGTGAAATTCGGGAAGGAGGATTAGCAGAATGAGCAAAAAATCAAACTGGCAAATCAAGTCTATCGTAGGCGCCTATCTGGTGCTGGTCATTTTTGCGGTTATCTGGATCCTGCCGCTGATCATTGCGGTTGTCAAATCCTTTACGATCAATGGACTTGGAAACTATGAATATGTACTGAGCTATGAAAAGATTAATTATTTCCATGTTATTTTTAACAGTATGACGATCGCTATTTCAAGCGCTCTTGTTGTTACTTTGATCACCGCGCTTGCTGCCTATGCGTTTTCCAAGATGAAGTTTCCGGGCAGCAAAATTCTTTACGGCGCGATCCTGGCCTGTCTTGCAGTGCCGGTAGCCGCTGTGACAAGCCCTCTTTTTGCTACGATCAAGAATATGGGCTTTCTGGATCATCATCTGGGTGTCATCATCCCGTTGATCGCATTCAACTCACCGATGATGCTTCTGATGATCAAAAACTATTTTGACACCATTCCGGACGAACTGCTGGAAAGCGCGAGAATTGACGGCGCGTCCAGATTCCGGATCTGGTATGTTTTTATGGTGCCTTTGAGCGTACCGATCATTGCCAACGTACTGGTGCTTACGTTCATCTATTCCTGGAACGACTACCTGGTACCGTTGCTGGTAATGAGAAGCGAGGAGAATTATCCCGTAACTCTGGCGGCGCAGTATTTCATGTCAAGTACTTATCAGAGCCCGGAAGATGTGGCCAGAATCTATGCAGTTATGATCCTTCTGGCACTGCCGTCTATCCTGGTGTACCTGGTAAGCCAGAAATTCCTTGTAGCCGGAGCTACAGCAGGCGCTGTAAAGGGATAAAATAATAGAACAATGGAGAAGAAGAAAATGGAAAAGGGTTATCAGAATCCCGTGCCATTTGTTGACGGAAAACGCCGGACCAATCCGGATCCGTTTGTTATGAGATGGTGCGGAAAATATTACTGCTATGCGACTGACGAGAAAGGTGTACAGGTCAGTGTATCTGAGGATCTCGTAAACTGGGAATCCCGCGGATATGCCCTGTCTGACCCGGCGTACAGAGATTACTGGGCACCTTCCGTATTTTACCGGAACGGTAAGTTTTATATGTATTATTCCAATATTCCGTCGGATCAGACGGATTGCCATCAGGAACATCTCAAGCTTGCGGTGTCCGATGATCCGGAGAAGGGATTTGAGTGGAAGAAAACATTTTTTGAGGAGTTTTCCATCGATTCCCATCCCATGTTCTGGAACGGGCAACTGTATATGTTTTATTCGGTGAACAACTGGCTTGGCAAGGAGGAGAAGGTATCCGGTACCTGTATCCTTGTGGATGAGATGAAGACACCGGAAGAGTTTGCCGGAAATCCTAAAGAGGTGATCCTGCCGTCAATCCCGCAGGAGATCTATGCGGCTGACAGATTTGCCGACGGACGCGACTGGTATACTATTGAGGGCGCGGCGCATGTGATCCGGGGAGATCGTTGCTGGCTGATGTATTCTGCCAATGCTTATGAAAATGTGGACTATTTCGTAGGGACCACGGTGGCGCAGTGCAGAGAAAACCTGGAAGACATGGAGTGGAAAAAGTACCCCAACGACTGGACCTGGGAGCCGCTGCTGTGCAAGAATGAGCAGATGGAAGGAACCGGACACAATACGGTGGCAAAAGCGCCTAACATGGTGGATGAATGGATTGTTTATCATGGACGCAGAGCTGAGGAAGAGCTGATCCAGGGAACGGAACAAAGAGAGATGTGTATCGATCCTCTTTACTTCAGCGGCGATCATCTGATCTGTCACGGGCCATCAGCAGGAGGGGAAGAAGCTCCGGCTGCGGCCGAGATCCAGATCCGTGATATGGACGTACAGGAGATGACTGTACTTGCACCTGGAAGCGATTTTTATCTGGCAGAATTCTGGCTGTCCGCACAGCGCTGCCACGCGGGAGCAAGATATGGGATCCTTCTGGAATACGAAGATGAAGATCACTGGTTTGAACTGCATTTCCACAGCGGCCGCAAAGAGCTGCAGATGGTAGAATGCCGTTGCGGCGTGCAGACCTGCCTTGGAAGCATTCCGCTGGACAGAGACTTTGATTATACGGTGCCGCATCTGTTCCGGATTGCAAAGCGCTTTGAGACATATACCGTAGAAGTAGACGATGAAAAACCTGCAGAGATCCTGCGTCAGGCTCCGTTTACATCAGTAGCTGCGGTAAGACCTCATTTTACAGATGTAAAGGTACACAGCTTCGCGCTGACACAGACGATCCGGCTGTATGGAAGTTATTTGTCCGGGACAGGACGTCTTCTTAAGACCACGGACTGCAAGACAGACGGAACAGAGATCCGGGGAAGAAAAAGTGACTTCATGACATTTGGAGAGACTTCCCGGTGGGAACAAAGGACAGAAGTCCTGCAGGTTCGGCCCTGCAGACAGGAAAACAGCATTACAGTATGCAGAGGAAGCGAAAAGTATGTCCTGGCGGAAGAGATCCGAAACGAGATTTCTGTCATCCATGTGGTCCGGGATGGGAAAGACTGCTTTATTGTGGATGGACTACCGGCAGAAATTCCTGCGGATGGAGAAGGAGAAGCCTGCGTATACGAATTGAAAGGCCTGGCGCTCCGGGAATATGAGATCACAAAAAACTGATTACAAAAATTTGAACGAAAAAGCAAAAAATCGGAGTGACTAAAACCCGAAAAACATTTTAAGGTAATAATAATGAATGTATCAAGGAGGTATATCTTATGAAAAAGAAAAAAATTCTGGCACTGCTGCTGACAGCGCTGATGACTACATCACTTGCAGCCTGCGGAAGCTCCGGAGAAGAAGGCGGCGAGAGCGAAGGCGGATCAGATGACGGAACCGTAACTCTTACTTTCTGGTCCTGGCTTCCGACCAACGATCAGTCCGATGAGATGATCGAGAAGTTTGAAGAACAGAACCCGAATATCAAGATCGACTATACGCGTACAGAGCAGGACGATTTCTTTGAAAAACTGCAGGTAGCGATGGCATCTGGAACCGGCCCGGATCTGTTTGGTATGACAACCGGCGCTATGATGGAACAGTATGCGAAGTTCTCCGCAGATATGAAAGAGACTGCTGATGAATACTGGGAAGGCTGGGAGGAAGACATTGATCAGAACTCCGTAGCACAGTGTACAACAGAGGATGGAAAAGTTGCTGGTATGCCGCTTCTGAACGCAGGTATGACCACACTGATGTACAACCAGACACTGATGGAAGAGTGCGGTATTGACAAGATGCCTACCACTTATGAAGAGCTTCAGGATGCAGCTGCAAAAGCAAAAGAGCACGGTTATGTATGTATCGCAGCCGGTGCAGCAGATGACTGGGTAAACTCTGACTGGTTCGTACAGACCGCAAATGAATTTGAAGACGGCGCTGTTTATGAAGCAGAAGCAGGAGAGAGAGAATGGACAGACCAGTGCTTCGTAGATACTATGCAGGCATGGCAGAACCTGTTCACAGAAGGCATTTTTGAGGATGGAGCACTTGGTGTTAATACTTATCCGGATGCCCGTGACCAGTACTTCTTCGCAAGAAAGTCCTTATTCCTGCTGACAGGATCCTGGCATATCGGACCGACCTCACCGTCCAACAGCGAGATTCAGGGAACTGAGATCGGCAACCAGGGCGACGTGATCGGAATGGCTCCGTTCCCGGCAATGTCCGACAGCGGCGAAAGACTTGGAACTTCTGGTGTAGACGTTATGGTATGTCTGAATCAGGATTGTGAAGAGAAAGAAGCAGCTATGAAATTCATCGAGTACCTGTCCAATGGAGACGGCCAGCAGTACTGGGTAAACTACCTCCAGGGCGCACCGGTATCCAAGAACATTCAATATACCGGCGAAGTAGACGGCGAGCTTCAGCAGCAGTCTATCGATGAAGTAAACGCATACGTTATGGAAGCAGCAGAGAACGGAAGAGAAAGAAAGCTCTCTGTTAGCGAGATTGAAAAAGCAATCCAGGTTGCTATGCAGAACGTAGCAGCAGGTGGAGATCCGGCTGAAGAACTGGCAACAGTACAGGAAACAGCTGATTCACTGTAAACAATTGGGGACGGGGGATTTTCAGAAATCCCCCGTCCCCAATTTGATGTCTGCCGGTTTTCCACATCTTATCCATGTGTAATTCACAGTAGTTATCCACATATGGAGGATTATTATATACATTGATGTATGAGGGGACGGGGGATTTTTGGAAATCCCCCGTCCCCTTTCCCGCGTGGCTTGACAATAGCGGAGATCAACGATAAAATGGCGGTAACAATCTGGAACGACCGTGAGGGGAGGAATTTGCATGAAGATATTAGTAGTGGTAGATATGCAGAATGATTTTATTGACGGGGCTCTTGGAACCAAAGAGGCCGTGAGCATCGTGCCTCGTGTGGTGGAAAAGATCCGGCAGTTTGACGGAAGGGTTCTTTATACCAGAGATACCCACGAAGAAAATTACCTGGAGACTCAGGAGGGAAGAAATCTGCCGGTTCTACACTGCATCCGGGGAACGAAAGGTTGGGAACTGGCCTCGCAGATCGAAGCGATCCGGGTGGAAAAAGCCGGGGAAGCGCCTCTTGATAAGCCGACCTTTGGAAGCTGTGAGCTTGGACAGTTATTAAAGGCACAGGATGATGACCTGAAAAAACAGGGAGAACTGGGGATAGAGTCCATTACGCTGATCGGTTTGTGTACGGATATCTGTGTGATCTCCAACGCCATGATCGTCAAAGCATTTCTTCCGGAAGTGCCGGTGAAAGTAGATGCCGCATGTTGTGCGGGAGTGACGCCGGAAAGCCATAAAAATGCATTGGAAGCTATGAAAGTTTGCCAGATTGAAATTGAGCGTGATATAATATAATTATTAAAAGAAATGGAGGGAGAGCAATGACAATTGGAAGCGTTCGGCATGATCTTGCCTTGCAATTAGCGAAACAAAAAATACTGCGTTCAAAGCTCTCTCTTTATGCAAAAGAATTATATTTGTATGGGAGTGCAGCCAGAGGAGAAGTGAGATGGGACAGTGATATTGATTTACTGTTGGTACTCGATCCATCACAAAAGAACAGCAGAGAATTAAAACGTGAAATTATATATCTAAAAGGATCTCTTACAGATGAAGAAGTGGATGCTCCGGAAGTAGATTTAAAAGTAGTATTTGGAAACGGATGGAGAACCAGTACTCAGACATATTATAAAAATATTGTGCAGGAGGGGAAAAAAATATGGCAGAAGAATTGAAAACATACTATGACTTTGCCGATAATAATTTTGACTTTCTGATGGCGGCTTATAAAAATGGTCTGGTAGGAAATGCGATGGGAGCCATGACACAGGAAACCTGTGAAAAATATTTGAAGCATCTGATTGATGAATATGTCGTTCCGGAGAATTCTACAGATAATGTTCAAAAAACAGAGGTTTTGAGGACACATAATCTGACGAAACTTTCTAAATATATTTCTGTCCATCTTCCGGAGGTAAAATTGGATCGTCAATCATTAAATTTAGTAAATGGATTGTATTTTACGACAAGATATCCCGGTGATGAGAGTATCCTGGTTGAAAAAGAAGATTTGGATGATTATATGGATGCTGTAAGAAAATGTAAAAAAGCAGTGGATGATTTTATCCAAAGTAGAAATGAATGAAAAAATCTATTTGTAGAAAGGCCGCCATTTTCAGGCGGCCTTTGAAATCTATTCAGGATAAACCAGCTGTTCTTCCCTGATATCAGTCAATACCTCGTCCAGATATTTCCGGGCCAGATATTTTGCCATGGGAAGGTTCATATCCAGGTAGTTGCCGCAGTCTTTTGCGGCGGCTCCCGGCACGTCTCCTTCAAAATCCGCGATAAAACTGAACATTTCCTGCATCAGCGGCACGATATCGGCGGAGGTATATTCGCCGGACAGGATCAGATAGAAACCGGTGCGGCAGCCCATGGGGCCAAAATAAATGGTCTTATCTGCATAAGTTTCATGATTGCGCAGAAAAGTAGCGCCCAGGTGCTCGATGGTGTGGACCTCGGCGGTATTCATGACCGGTTCGTCATTGGGGCTTGTCATACGCAGGTCAAAGGTCGTAACAGGGTATGCATTTACATAGTCAACGCGGGACACATACACGCCGGGCACCAGGCGGAGATGGTCTACCGTAAAGCTTTTGATTTTTTCCATTTTTTATGCTCCTTCTCGTAATCAATTCTTTTTCAGTATAACATTTTTTACTGCATTTTACTATGTAAAAGTGGTACAGGGTGTGGTATACTTATTTCGTGTGTATTAGGAGGCAGAAGATGAAGTTATATTTAGTAAGACACGGGATCACCGACTGGAACGCAAGAAAAAAGATCCAGGGGCAGGTAGACATCCCGTTGAATGAGACAGGAAGAGACCTGGCGAGAAAGACGGCGGAAGGATTAAGAGACGTTCGTTTTGATCAGTGTATCTCAAGCCCTCTTTGCCGGGCAAAAGAAACAGCCAGGATCATCCTGGGAGAAAGAAATGTAAATATTCTGGACGAACCGAGGATCATGGAGATGGCATTTGGAGATTATGAAGGAAAATGCTGCTCCAGGGAAGGATGGGAACTGCCGGAGGGATTTCATAAGTTTTTTGACGATCCGGCGGGATATGAGCCGCCAAGAGGCGGAGAGTCCTTTGCGGACGTGAAGAAACGGACCGGAGCATTTCTTGCAGATCTCTATCAGAAGCCGGAGTATCAGGGACTGAATATCCTGATCACCACCCACGGGGCGGCGCTGGCGGGTCTGTTAAACAATATAAAACAGGAGCCCCTGTCCCGGTACTGGGGCGATGGCGTGCACAGAAACTGTGCAGTAACAGAAGTCGAAGTAAGAGACGGCGTGCCTGAGATCCTTTCGGAAAATGTGATCTATTACGAAAATGTAAAGGATCCCTGGGCGGATGAAAAATAAAAGCAGCAGGAGGAGAGAATCATGATCGGAGATAAGAAAGTATTATTCAGCGGGATGCAGGCCACAGGAAACCTGACCCTTGGAAATTATCTGGGAGCCTTAAAGAACTGGGTGACCTTAAGCGATGAGTACGAGTGCTTTTACAGCGTAGTGGATATGCATTCCATTACCGTAAGACAGGACCCTGCCACCTTAAGAAAACGCGCAAGAGCGCTGTTGACTCTATATATTGCGGCAGGACTGGATCCGGAGAAAAACTGCATTTACTACCAGTCCCATGTATCCGGCCACGCAGAGCTGGCCTGGATCTTAAACTGCTTTACCTACATGGGAGAACTGAACCGGATGACCCAGTTTAAAGACAAGGCGGCAAAACACGCGGACAATATCAACGCCGGACTTTTCACTTATCCGGTGCTGATGGCAGCGGATATCCTGCTGTATCAGGCGGACGTGGTGCCGGTGGGAATCGACCAGATGCAGCATCTGGAGATCACCAGAGACATTGCAGAACGGTTTAACAACATTTATGGCGACGTATTTACGATCCCGGAAGCGTATGTTGGCAAGGTGGGCGCAAAGATCATGAGCCTGCAGGATCCGGAAAGGAAGATGTCCAAGTCCGATGAAAATCCCAATGCCAGCATTTACCTGATGGATGATATGGACACGATTATGCGTAAATGCAAGCGGGCGGTGACAGATTCTGAGGCGCAGATCCTGTACCGGGACGAGCAGCCGGGCGTGAAGAACCTGATCAATATCTACAGCGCCTGCACCGGCAAGACGCCGGACGAGGTAGTCAAGGAATTTGACGGCAAGGGCTACGGCGACTTTAAGATGGCAGTGGGCGAGTCTGTCTGCGCAGTTCTGAAGCCACTGCAGGACGAGGCGACCCGTCTGGAAAAGGATAAGGCGTATATTGACGGCATCATCAAAGCAAATGCAGAGAAAGCAGGCTATTTTGCCAATAAGACTCTGAGAAAGGTGCAAAAGAAGATCGGATTCCCGGAAAGGATCCGGTAAGAAGAGCATATATAGTAAAAAACGCAGGAGACATTTTGCCTCCTGCGTTTTTTTACGCGAACTGACTGTTATATAATCTGGCGTAGGCTCCGCCTGCATTTAAAAGTTCCCGGTGGTTTCCGGTCTCTATGATGGTTCCGTGCTGCATCATCAGGATAAGATCCGCATCTACGATGGTGGAGAGCCGGTGGGCGATGACAAAGCTGGTGCGTCCCTGCATCAGCGCCTGCATGGCGCTTCCGATCTCCAGTTCCGTACGGGTATCCACAGAAGATGTGGCTTCGTCCAGGATCAGGATCTTCGGATCACAGAGAAAGACTCTGGCGATGGTAAGAAGCTGGCGCTGGCCGATGGAAATGTTGTCTGCGTCATTGCTTAAGACCGTTTCATATCCGTGGGGCAGGGTGCGGATAAAAAAGTCGGCTCTTGCAGCTTTTGCGGCCGCTATGATCTCTTCTCTGGAAGCGTCCGGCCTTCCGTAGGCGATATTTTCTGCGATCGTGCCTTCAAAGAGCCAGGCGTCCTGCAGAACCATGCCAAATGCTCCGCGAAGATCCGCCCTTGTCATGGAGCCGGTGTCCTGGCCGTCTAAGAGGATCTGTCCGCCGTCTGTTTCATAAAAGCGCATCAGCAGATTGACCAGGGTGGTCTTGCCTGCACCCGTGCTTCCTACAATGGCGATCTTCTGACCAGGGCGTGCCTCAAAGGATACGTCCTGCATGAGGATCCGCTCAGGCGTATAGCCAAAGCGGACATGGGAAAAGCAGACGGATCCCCGGACCGGGTCTGATGGAAGGGCAGGATCGGCAGGGTCAGAGGAAATCTCTTCTTCGTCCAGCAGAGTGTAGACCCTTTCCACAGAGGCCAGAGCCGACTGCATGGAATTGAGCATATAGGAAAGCTCTGTGATGGGTTCCCCGGCCTGATTGATATATTGGAAAAATGCCTGGAAGACGCCGGGCGTCATGGTTCCCCGAAGCAGCATACCGCCGCCAAGGACGGTGATGACTACCATGCCAAAGCGGTTGATCATGCGGATGCCGGGATTGATCGCGCTGATCAGGAAATCTGCATCCCGGGAGGCTTTTGCCAGGTCATTGGCTGCGTCAGTGACTTTTTTAAGACTCTCTTTTTCCTGCTGAAAGGCCTGTATCACGGCCCGGCCGGTGTAGGATTCTTCCACCAGGCCGTTTAAGGCACCCACCGCTTCCTGTCTGCGGATAGCGGTCTGCAAAGTATAGTGTGACAGCTTCCGGGTTAACAGCAGTGTGATGCCGGTAAAGAATAAAAAGACCAGGGTCAGCGTCACGCTGAACCGGAACATCATGACAATGGAGCCGATGACAGTCCCTACCGCTACAAAGAAGCGGATCATCCCGGTCTGCAGGGCTTCCGACATTTTATCCAGGTCGTTGGTGATGTGGCTCATGACCTGTCCCGGCTGATGGCCGTCGAAAAAGGACAGGGGGAGCCGTTGCAGTTTTTCTCCTACTTCGCTTCGAAGCTGCAGACTTAAGCGCTCCGCAAAGCTTGCCATCAGGAAGTTCTGCAGGACATAGAAAAGTGCGCCGGTCCCGTAGAGAAGAAGGAGCAGAAAGATCTGCCTTCCGCCGTATTCCCAGGTGATGTGAAAGGACTGGCCCTTGTTCCACATTTCCTGCACCCGGTTCCAGATCAGATCCACCACCCGGGCGCTGTAGAGGGGAGCTGCGATATTAAAGGCGGTGTAGCAGGCCACAGAGAGCAGCACAATGAGCAGACGGACTTTCTGTCTGCCGATGGAACGAAAGAATCGCAGAAGAGTAGATCTGGCGTCCCGGATCTTCAGGGCCTCTTCTTCCAAAAAGCCGGTAGTTTCCTGGTTCTGATTCTCTGACATGGCCTAGTTTCCTCCTTTCATCTGAGAATGGGCGATATCCCGGTAAATCGGGCAGGTTTCCATCAGTTCCTCGTGCCGGCCGATCCCTGCGATCTGTCCTTCGTTCAGAACCAGGATCTGGTCGGCGTGAAGGATGGTGCTGATCCGCTGGGCAATGATGAGAAGTCCTGCTTCTGTGATCTCTTCTTGCAGCGCGTGGCGCAACGCGGCATCCGTCTGAAAGTCCAGGGCGGAAAAACTGTCGTCGAACACATAGAGATCCGCTGGTTTTACCAGAGCCCGGGCGATGGAGAGGCGCTGCCTCTGGCCGCCGGAAAAATTGGTGCCGCCCTGGGATACATGGCTTTTAAGGCCGCCCGGCAGGTCCAGTACAAAATCCGCCTGGGCGGTTTTCAGGGCGCGGATCAGATCCGCTCTGGTGGCGTCCGGATTGCCGTAGCGAAGATTTTCCTCGATGGTGCCGGAAAAGAGCCAGGCTCTCTGGGGGATATAGGAAATGGCGCTTCGCAGTTCCGACTGGGGAAGGCTGCGGATGTCGGTTCCCTTTAAAGTGATCTGCCCTGCGGTTACGTCATGAAACCGGAGCAGCAGTTTGGCGATGGTAGATTTTCCGCTTCCGGTACCGCCGATGATAGCCGTGGTTTTCCCTTTCTCACAGGAAAAAGACAGATCCGAGAGGGTATTTTCATCTGCATCGGCAAACCGGAAGGAGACATGGTCGAATCGGAAGATTTCCGGACCTGCGCCGTTACCGGAATGCCCCGTTCCGTCTTTGATCTCCGGCGTATGGTTCAGCACCGCACAGATCCGGCGCATACAGGTCATGGCTCTTGGCACCAGCAGGATCACCATCTGGGCCATCATCACATAGAAAAGGATCCAGATGGCGTACTCGGTGACAGCAGTAATGTCGCCCACCTTCATGGAGCCGGTTCCAATCTGATTGCCGCCAAGATACAGGATGGCAACGATCGTCAGATTAATAACCACCGTAGCCAGACAGTCCAGGCCTGCGAACAGACGATTGGCCTGGATGGCGGAGATGGCGTAGTCTTCGAAAGATTTCCGCATCCTTTTTATTTCATGGGTCTCTTTGCGGAACGCCCGGATCACCCGCACGCCGGTCAGATTTTCCCGCAGGACCACATTCATCCGGTCCAAAAAACTCTGGAGCAGTTCAAAAATGCGGGCGGCCTTCCGGATAATGAGAAGGGCGGCGGCCAGCACCAGGAAGGTGGCTCCCAGGATGAGAAAGCCCATATCCCGGTGAATGGAAAAGGAAAAGAAAATGCCAAGCGCACACATCACAGGAACGGGCAGCACCAGCTGTAGGACGTTCATAAGGGACTGCTGCAGGACATTGATGTCATTTAAAGTCCGTGTGATCATGGAAGCAGTCCCGAAGGTCTCAAAATCTGTGGTGGAAAAGGACAGAGTCTTATCATAAAGCGCAACCCGAAGATCCCGTCCAAAGTCTGCGGAGAGTCTGGCGCACAGCCAGCTTCCAAGAAGGGTCAGGCCGCCGGATAAAAGGGCGATGCCAAGCATCCAGATCCCCTGGACCAGGATGTCAGAAAGGTCAGCCTGACTGACAGCCAGGTTGATCATATTGGCGGTAATTGTGGGCACCAGAAGAGAGCCTCCTACATCCGCGATCATAATAAGAGAGATGAAAAGAAGCCGTTTCCGGTAAGGTTTTAAGAAAGAAAGTATTGTTTTCATGAGATTAAGCCTGCTCTTTCTCCTTTGTCATTTTCTGGATCTCGTCTTCAAAATAGGCGCATTGCTTTTCTCCAAGCTCCACCATCAGAGCCCGTTCTTCTTCTGACAGCCGCAGAAGAGACCGCTCCTCCGCTTCGATGAGGGGCGTCAGGACTTCCCGGCAGTAGGCCTGTCCTTTGGCTGTGAGAGATACGGACTTGCGGTTGCGCCCGCCGGGAAGCTGCTCCAGCTGCACATAGCCCTTTTTCACAAGCCCCTGTATGGTAAAGTTTACCGTCTGCTTGGGATAGCACCACATGATCGCCAGATCATTCTGGGTGATCACGCCGTCCGGCTCCATGAGCGTATAAAGGATGTTGGCGGCCGGGTCGGAGAGACCGCGGGAGACTGCGTAGATATGATATTGCTCATTCAGCCGTTTAGCGGTCTGAAGGAGCCGGAAATTCTGAGTTTTTACACTTTGATCCATGAAAATTCCTCCATAATAAAAATCCAATATGAGACTTTAAAAGGAGTATAAGTCCCATATTGGATTTTGTCAAGAAAATTAATTTTCGCCTTCTACATCTTCCTTATAGATTGGAAGATTTTTAAAATCTTCTGGAATTTCATCGAGTTCAACAAAAAAATTCCCATCAACATAAATTTCATAAGAACCGCCATTGTCTAAAATATAGGCATTGTCAGGTTCTATTGTAACGCCCATACTTGTGTCATTTGATTCGATCTCTTTTAAATTGGATTCCGGAACAATAAAGAGAGAAAGAGAAACGGAAATAAACATAGTAAAGTAGAGCAAAAACAACGCATACCTTTTGGGGCGATATTCGGAGTTGGACTGTTTTAAAAGGAAATGAATTCTTGTAGTTAAAACGGACGGAGATTTTGCAGTAAAACTCAAAAGACTGGTAGAATTTTTCTCTTTTGAACTATGAATGAATTTAGCAGTTTTCTTAATCAAAGAAGCATAATCAAGAATATTAAATTCCGGAATATGATTTACAAGATAAAAATCATTCGATAATTCTAAAAATAAGGAGAGTTCCTTTTTCATGAGGTGGACAAAGGGGTTCCACCAATGAATGCAACAAATAATCTCCATGAAAAAGATAATCCATAAATGATGTTTTTGATAATGAGCAAGTTCATGGAAACAGATATATTTAATTTCATCTTCAGAAAGATTCAAAGTATCTGGCAGAATGATAACAGGGGTAAACAACCCGCAAACAGATGGAGATATGCAGAGAGGTATTTTAGCAATTTGTAAAGGTTTATTGTAGTATGCTTGCAGGGAGCTTGTCGTTTCCTCCCAGAATGGAGTATGTTCCACATAGTAATTGGAAAGATACTTTTTTAAATGGATATAGCGAAAAAGAAATCTTGTCAATAATATGACAGCAACAACCAGCCAGATAAAGAACATAATTGTATCGATGCGTATTTGTGCTTCTGCGTTTGGGTATCTGGCAAATTCTAACAACCCTGGCAAAATATGATAGGAATAAATAGTATAAGTGAAAGGAAAATTGATAGGAATTGCCATGCGAATCAGAATTAACAGGATACTGATAATAGAGATTTTTATTAAGCGTTCATTAAAGAAAGAAGAGTGGTGGATGATAATATGCAAATATATAATCAGAACAAAAAGTAATGATTAAACAAGTTAAGAATGGACCGAATGAAATATATTTATGGACAAACAGAGACATATTCATGCTATTTTTCTCCTGATTTTAATTCTTCTTTCTTTTGTTCAATTAGTTTTTCTAATTCCTCTAACTCACTCAGATTGGTTTCTGTATCGATCAGAGAGGCAATGAGTGAGGAGACTTTTGCTTTCCCTATAATATCCTGGCAGGCTGTTTCGAGGAAATCTTCCCTGGATACCAGTGGTGTATAACTCCTGGTAAGAACTGTACCGCTGTAAACAATATCGGCCACCTTGATAAACTGCTTGTTGACCAGAGCGCGCAGGCAGGCCTGTACAGTATTGATGTTTAATGAGTCGTTTCTTTTCAGGATTTCTGATGCGATCAGAGGTTTATCGCTGCTCCATAAAATTTTCATGATTTCCAGTTGTTTTTTTGTAATACGTTTTTTCATATACTTTCATCAACACCTTATTAATATAATTTATAATTAAATTATTGCATAAAAGTAAATGAATGTCTATGGAAAGACAGGTATCTTTGCGGTTTTTTATCACACATTAACTAATGATAGATTAAAAAAATAATAATAAAGCAAATAAGAAAATTGTAATTACAATATAGCTTGAAATAGGGAAATGTGTATAGTATAATAAAACAAAAGATTTATGCGGCAGCATAAAGCAATTAACGGAAAATGCAAAAAGAGGAGGGACACTATGAATAGACTATTTGGAGTTTGTGGTCTTGCCATCCTAATGGTATGTCTGGGAGCTGGCTGTTCAAAACAAGAGGAGGAAAGTAAGCCGGAAAACAATCCGGATACGGAAGGGAAAACTCTGACGGTTTATTCTCTGACAGAAGACGGGAATGTTCAGTTTCTGGCCGATGGATTTCATGAGAAATATCCGGATATATCTGTTGAGATAAGATATGGCAGTACCGAAGAAAATGGGAAGACCAGAGAAGAGGCGATAAATCTTCTTTCTGCCGAGCTGGAAGAGGGAAAAGGAGCGGATCTTATCGTACTGGACAGACTGGATGCGGAATCATACAGGGAGAAAGAATTTCTTGTGGATCTGAAGGATGTGGTGGATCAGAAGACACTGGAAGAAAACGTATTTTCCCATATGCTGGAACCTTATAAAGATGAAGAAGGACAGTTTGCAGTCCCCTGCGGATTTTCCCTTTATGGAATAACCGGGGAAACAGAGGCTGTCAACGCCTTTACGGATGTAGATCAGCTTCTTGATTATGCGGAAGAAAAAGGACTTCCATTTGCTGTAAATGATTATAATCTGGCAGAGGCCGCAAATGTCATCTATCTGAAAGATATTCCGGCCTGCTTCAAAGAGGATGGCTCCGTAGATCAGCAAAATCTGGAGAATCTGTTTGTACATCTGGAAAAGCTGTTTGCGCTGTCCGGTAATTCGTTTGAAGAGGATAATACGGAGTATGGATTTGGAGACGACAGAGAGATTTCCTCTATGGATAATGCAGTGGAGTGGATATATTATGATAAGCTTCCTTTTGTGATGTCGCCTTATCTAAATGTGAATGGAATAAAGGCTGCAAATTATCTGGCCTCTGAAGAGGGACTTGCATATGAATATCTGGAAAGAGACGGACAGCTGGTTTACCAGGATCAGATGATCCTGGGCGTAACAGCCGGGTCTGACCAGATGGAAGCGGCCGGAACCTTTATTGATTATGTGCTGACAGAAGGTCTGACAGAAAAAAGGCAGGATCTTCTGATGCTTCCGGCAAATCAGAAGATTCTGGAAGATTTATTGCAGGGTGAACAGGAGATCTTTACGATCAGTTCTTTTGGTTACGGAGAAGAGCCGGAGATGATAGATGTAATGGGGAAAGATCTTACCAAGGAGCAGTCAGAGCAGCTGACAGACAGGATCAAGAATGCTGTGAAAGCAGAGTATACGAATCCGGAGATCCGGGAAGTGATCCTTCAGGCAGCCGGTGAGGAGTGCCTTGGAGAGAAAACAATGGAGCAGGTTCTGGGGGAAACCAGCCAGGAGATTGCAGAAAGATAAGAAAAATATAAAATCAAGGCTCTTCCATAGAACGGACCGAAAGTCGTCTGTGGAAGAGCCTTTTTTCAGATAAAGCGGATTCGGAATCTAATCTTCCTCCTCGGTCTGTACCGAGTAGGTCTGGCGTTTTCTTGCCATCTCATCGCTTTCCAGATATTCATCATAGGTGGTGATCTTATCGATCAGCTTGCCGCCAGGCACGATCTCCATGATCCGGTTGGCCGTTGTCTGGACGATCTGATGGTCGCGGGAGGTGAAAAGGATCACGCCCGGGAACTTGATCATACCGTTATTCAGAGCAGTGATGGCTTCCATGTCCAGGTGGTTGGTAGGCTCGTCCAGGATCAGCACGTTGGCTCCGGAGATCATCATTTTGGACAGCATGCAGCGGACTTTTTCTCCTCCGGAGAGAACGCGGACTCTCTTGACCCCGTCTTCGCCGGAGAAGAGCATCCGGCCCAGGAAGCCCCGGACGTAAGTGGCGTCCTTTTCTTCAGAATACTGGGTCAGCCATTCTACGATGGTGGAATCATTTTCAAATTCCGCGCCGTGGTCCAGCGGGAAATATGCCTGGGACGTGGTGATGCCCCACTTGTAAGTCCCTTCGTCCGGTTCCAGTTCACCGGTCAGGATCTGGAAGAGGGTGGTCTTGGCCAGCTCATTGCTTCCTACAAAAGCCACCTTGTCATCGTGGTTCAGGGTAAAGGAAATGTTGTCCAGCACCTTGACACCGTCAATGGTTTTGGAAAGGCCGTCCACGGTCAGCACTTCATTTCCGATCTCTCTGTTTGGCCGGAAATCAATGTAAGGATATTTCCGGCTGGAAGGCTGGATCTCGTCCAGCTGGATCTTCTCCAGGGCACGCTTTCTGGAAGTGGCCTGTTTGGATTTGGAGGCGTTGGCGCTGAACCTTGAGATGAACTCCTGCAGTTCCTTGATCTTTTCTTCCTTCTTCTTGTTGGCCTCCTTCATCTGGCGGATCAGAAGCTGGCTGGATTCATACCAGAAGTCATAGTTTCCGGCGTAGAGCTTGATCTTGCCATAATCGATGTCTGCGATCTGAGTGCAGACTTTGTTTAAGAAATACCGGTCGTGGGAGACCACAATGACGGTGTTGTCAAAGTTAATAAGGAACTCCTCCAGCCAGGCAATGGCGTCCAGGTCCAGGTGGTTGGTGGGCTCGTCCAGGAGCAGGATGTCCGGATTGCCAAAGAGAGCCTGTGCCAGAAGAACCTTTACCTTCTCAGGACCGTTCAGGTTCTTCATTGTTTCATAATGTAGCTCGGTGCCGATGCCAAGACCGTTTAACAGAGAGGCGGCATCGGACTCTGCTTCCCAGCCGTTCATGGCGGCAAATTCGCCTTCCAGTTCGCTGGCTTTGATGCCGTCTTCATCGGTAAAATCTTCTTTTGCATAGAGCACTTCTTTTTCCTTCATGATCTCATAAAGGCGGGCATTTCCCATAATGACGGTGTCAAGAACCGGATATTCATCATATTTAAAATGGTCCTGCTGAAGGAAGGAAAGACGTTCTCCCGGTGTGAGGATTACTTCGCCTTTGGTAGGTTCCAGCTGTCCGGAAAGTATTTTTAAGAACGTAGATTTTCCGGCGCCGTTGGCTCCAATAAGGCCATAGCAGTTTCCTTCCGTAAACTTAATATTTACATCTTCAAATAAAGCTTTCTTGCCGACGCGCAGCGTCACATTGCTGGTACTGATCATAAAATGAACTCCTTGCTTAAAAATATCCGGCCTGCGCCGGAAAAAAATCGCCTGTAAACATGTACGGGTTACATACATTGCCTATCTTAGCAAATATCCCTGGAAAAGACAAGGAAAAAAGCGGTGTTTTACCGGAAATCTTACGGATCTGAAAAAGAAGGTTTTACTTCCTGTGGATTCGGTATATAATAGCGGATAGAAAGCGGGGTAGAAACTTATGATTAAAGCGACTATGGTATTAGAAGGCGGCGCCACCAGAGGGGTGTTTACCTCCGGCGTCCTGGATTATCTGATGGAACAGGATTTTTATACCTCTCATGTGATCGGCGTGTCCGCCGGATCCTGCAACGGGGTGGATTATGTATCAAAGCAGATCGGCAGGACAAGAGACTGCATGATCCATAAGGAAAAGGAATACGATTATTATCACGATCTCCGGAAATTTATCAGGGAGAAGAGCATTCTGGATATGGACATGGTGTTTGATAAATATCCCAATGAAATTTTTCCTTTTGATTATGAAACGTATTTTGGATCTGAGACAGAATGTGAGATCGTGACCACAAACTGTGAGACCGGACAGGCGGAATATATGACAGAGCGCAGAGACAAGAACCGCCTGATGAAGATCTGCCGGGCGTCCAGCAGCCTTCCTCTGCTGTCGCCTATGGTAAATGTGGACGGCGTGCCGTATCTGGACGGAGGCCTGGCGGACTCCATCCCTGTGAAGCGGGCCATGAAGCTTGGGAATGAGAAGATCATCCTGGTGTTGACAAGAAACCCGGGGTACCGCAAGAAACCGGCGTCCCCGGGGGTGAAAGCGCTTTATAAGCGGGCATATAAGAAATATCCGAACCTGGTGCGGACCACCATCCGGCGAAACGAAGTCTACAATCAGCAGATGAAGCTGGTAGAGAAGCTGGAGGATGAGGGAAAGATCTTTGTGATCCGTCCGCTGATCCCCACGGTCTCCAGGCTTGAGAAAGATTATGATGCGCTGATGCATTTTTATGAGCACGGGTACCGCCTGATGAAACGGCAGTATCAGGCGCTGCAGGCGTACATGGAAGAATAGAAGAATAGAAAACAGACCGCAGGAGCTGAAGGGGGGCCGCAGGGGTCGCAGGGGGCCGCAGGGCAAAGCGGCGTTTTAATTCTGCGGGGGATAGGTGATCTCCTGCAGATACAGCCCCTTGGGATCGCAGGGGTCGCCCGGATACTGGATGCCGGAGAAGATATCGTCGATATCTTCTTTTTTTCTGACGCCAAACCCAATGTCCAGAAGAATGCTGACCAGAAATCTGGCCATATTGTGGAGAAAATCATCGGCTCGGATCAAAATCTGCATTTCTTCTGTGTCGCCGTAGATCTGGATGTCATAGATTTCCCGTTCTGTATTTTTGCTCTTTTTGGCGGAAGAAAAATTGCGGAAATCATGCTTCCCCAGAAGAAGAGGGGCGGCCTGCTGCATCAGCCGCTTGTCCGGGATGTGATAGCAGTGATAGGTATATTTCCGGTCAAAAACACTTGGCACGTCGTCAATGGTCATCCGGTAGATGTAAGTCCTGGTCAGGGCGTTGAGCTGGGCGTGAAAACGCTCCGGCACTTCTTCCACATTCGTGATAGCGATGTCCATGGGCAGATACCGGTTGAGATAATGCTTGATCTCGGGCAGGGGCATGTCACATTCGGTCTTGAAACTGGCGACCTGGGCATAGGCGTGGACGCCTGCCTCTGTGCGGCAGCCGCAGTTTAGCTCGATCAGGTATTCCCCGGTCATTTTCTTCAGTACTTCAGTAATCTTATTGGAAATGGTGTTGTTGGATTCGTTTTTCCCGAGACGGGTCCAGCCCTGGTAGCGGCTGCCGTCGTATTCTATCGTAAGCTTAATGTTTCTCATAGCAGACATCCTTTCGTAGAAATCAGTTTTAGTATAGCAAATCTTATGCTATAATGAAAGGGCGCGGCTGGAAATCTAATAAAAATCTAAGAAATAGATATGCGGAGGAAAAGCGATGAGTGAAACATTTAAAAAAGTATCGGATTCGGCGGCAGAAACCCTTCATATTGTGCGGCCCAATCACCTCAATGCTGCGGGACGTCTGTTCGGAGGCGTGCTGATGCAGTGGATCGACGAGCTGGCGGGGCTGGTGGCAAAACGCCATTCCCACATGAACGTGACAACGGCCTCCGTTGACAATCTCCGGTTTTTAAAAGGGGCTTATCAAAGAGACGTGGTGGTGATCTGCGGGAAGATCACCTATGTGGGAAACACCTCCATGGAAGTCCGGGTAGACTCCTATGTGGAGGATCTGGACGGAGTGAGGACGCCCATCAACCGGGCGTATTTTTCCATGGTGGCTCTGGACGAGAACGACAGGCCCTGCAGGGTGCCGAGACTGGAACTGGAGACCGACGAAGAAAAAGAAGAGTGGGAAAAAGCAAAGCTTCGCAAAGAAGTACGGATGATGCGAAAAGAAGTGGGGATCTGAAGATCTCCACTTTTTTCCCCGAATTATCCACATTTTTATGTGGATAATTCGATTGGGGACGGGGGATTTTCAGAAATCCCCCGTCCCCAATCGAAGGAGGCAGTCATCGCCTCATAAATCCCTGCATCATTTTCACCATCTGGTCGATTTTTTCCTGTTCTTCTTTTGGCTTTCCTTCTTTTATCAGTGTGAGGATCAGATCCATTTCTTCGGGAGTGAAGCGGATGCCTTTTTTACCGGCTGCGGTGATCAGCGACATCATGACCGGCGCCAGGCTTTTCCCTGATCTGCCCTTCGTCTTCTCGGCAGCCTGCCGGATCAGCGCAACTTTCACCGGATCCATATCCTTCATCATGGGGTGGTCGATCCATTCGTTCATCTGGAAATACTCCTTTCATAAATTCCTGCATCATATCAGCGGCGTCTGTCTGCCGCATCATTTCCATGATATTCATCACAGATTCCATTTGTTCCAACTGATCCAGTTCTTCCCGGCTCATACAGGATTTTAATTCCGTCAGGAGATCCTCAGGGGAAAAACCGGAGAAGCCCCGGAAATCTGCTATGGTGCGGGAAAGTTCTGTGACTTTGATGTAGACGGCCAGAACATGCTGGAGGCCTGGCGGCAGGCAGGGGAGCAGAAGTTTCATGGCATAGAGCCCCGGCGGGGTGATCAGGTCGTCAAAAGGCGTCATGATCCTGGGCTTTTTTGATTTCATAAAAATTCTCCTCGCTTATCTGGCATTTGGACCCTGGTAACATTTATATGAAGCAGGAATAAGAAATATGTGATGCGGGAACATATATTATTAAGGTAGAAAGCAAAAAAGGGGGAAAAGGGATGGAACGTCATCTGATCATAGACGGAAATGAGGTATATGAGATTGATGAATCCTGCATGCTGAAAAAGAAGATCAGCGCCGGGGATGCAAAGAAAAAAGAGAAGAAGCAGACGCACTTAAGCCGGTATCAGCATAAAGGAAAATAGGAGTACGGTCACAGGAAAAAGCGGCGGAACCGATTGGTCCCGCCGCTTTTTTGGAATTGTTGATTGCTGTGATGAAACGGGGAAGATCAGCAGTCGCAGCCGCAGCCACATCCGCATCCGCCGTTGCCGTTAAAGCCGCCGAACCCGCCGCAGCAGCACAGAAGAAGGATGATCCACAGGCAGTTGTCATTGCCGCATCCGTTGCCGCCGAATCCGCCGCCGCAGCAGCACAGAAGAAGGATGATCCACAGGCAGCTGTTGTCGCCGCACCCGCATCCTCCTCTGGTCATTGCAGAATCACATCCGCATCCGCAGTTGGTAGCACTTAAATCACTCATGTTGCAATCCTCCGTGATTGATGTTTACAGTACATCATATGCGGAGGGCAAAAAAGATGTGAAGTGCGTCTTAATATTTTATCAGCCGTCTAAGAGAATGCCGGAACAGATAGTTCTTTTTCCGAAGCTTCAGTCTGTCCATGGCGGAGACGCTGTTTTTTACATATTCATCGTACAGGGTGAGAAGATAGGAAATGGTAATGTTCCGGTTCTTGTACCAGGTGAACAAAAGCCAGTTCATGATATCCGGGTGCCAGTAATGTTCGGGGATCTGCGCTTCCCGGAGTGTGAGTACATGGCGAAGCGCCTGCATGGACAGTCTGGTAAGCTGCGGGCTTCTGTTGTGTTCCCGGAAGATCTGATCGCTTTCGCAGAGAATATCATAAAGATCATTGGCGCATTTCCAGTAGACGACAAATCCGCCGTCGCTTTCTGCGGCTGCGTCCTCCTCCCGGAGGTCAAAGGTCTGTACTGATGCGCGGCGTCCGGCGCGGCTGCGGTCATACTCTGCCCGGCGTTCCGGATCAGAGAGCACATGATAAGCTTCCAGGATCTCCTGCATCTGCCGGGTGGTATCAATGCCGTTCTTCAGATTGGCATCCGGGTGAAACCGCTTGGCAAGCGCGTTTTTGGCAGCAGTGATCTCTTCTGTGGAAGCTTTTGCAGAAACGCCCAGTATTTCATAATAGTTTTTCCCCTTCATAGTATCCTCCCCTTCAGGATCCCCTTGAAAATCTCCTGGAACAACCTCTGGAAAAATCTCCGGTGAAATCCTCTGTGCATCTTATAGTACGACAAAACAACCGGGAATTCAATAGAAGGTTGCCAAAGGAGATAAGTTTGAATATTCTGATAAAAAAGAGCATCAGAGGGATAGTATGGACCGGGTAAAACAGCAGATTCACTACTGGTGTGAAGATACAAGTTCCGGAACATATCTGGGAGGCGGGGTGACGGCAGCAGTGCTGGACACCGGCCTTTCGCTTCATCCGGATTTTCGGGGAAGGGTAGCCGCATTTCTTGATATGACCGGAAAAGGGAAGGATCCCAGGGTTCCCTACGATGACAGCGGTCACGGAACGCATGTGGCGGGAATCCTTCTGGGGGACGGACGCATGTCCGGTGGCAGGTTTGCAGGGATCGCGCCGCGGGCCGGGATCGTGGCATTAAAAGTGCTGGATGAGAAGGGCGAGGGGAAGATCGAAGATATCTTAAGAGGGATCGACTGGGTACGGAGCCATGCAAAAGAGTACGGGATCCGGGTGGCCAATCTGTCCGTTGGCGCAAAGGAAGGTCTGGGAGAAGAAAAAGAACAAAGGCTTCTGGAAGCAGTGGAGACATTGTGGGACGAGGGACTGGTGGTCACGGTGTCCGCAGGGAATCAGGGCCCCCGGGAAGGGACGGTAGCAGTTCCTGGCACCAGCCGTAAAGTCATTACCGTAGGCGCCCTCAAGATGGAGTCCGTGCCTCTGGAATGTTCCGGCAGAGGCCCGACCAGAGACTGCGTGGTAAAGCCGGATCTTCTGGCGCCCGGATATCTGATCCACTCCTGCCGGAACAGATATGGGAAACGGTGGGGGTACTACACGGCAAAAAGCGGAACTTCGATGGCCGCTCCGGTGGTCTGCGGCGCGGCGGCTCTTTATCTGTGCAAATACCCGCGGGCCACCAATCTGGAGGTAAAGCTTAGGCTGATGCAGACGGCAGGAACCCGGCAGAGAGGGAAGAAAGCGCAGGACAGCTGTGGCGATGAGGAACGGCTGCTGGATGTGGAGGCGTTTTTACACTGACTGCACAGATGGCAGGAAAGACAGATCCGCAGGGGAATCTGCACAGAAATCCGTATGGGTGTCAAGAAAAAATGCTTGACACCCGGCTTTTTTTCCTGTATGATAGCACAGGTGATAACAGTGAATGAAATATTAGAGCAGGCATTACTCTTTGATTTTTATGGAGAACTCCTGACCGAACACCAGAAAGAGATCTACGGACAGTTTCTTCTGGAGGATCTGTCTCTGGGAGAGATCGCAAGAGAGGCCGGCATCAGCCGTCAGGGCGTACACGACCTGATCCGGCGGTGCAGCCAGACGCTGGCAGGATACGAAGAAAAACTGCATCTGGTGGAGCGTTTTTTGAAGATCAAAAAAAAGGTCCGGCAGATCGAAGAGCTGCTGGAAGAGGAGCAGGGGTCCTGCAGGATTTCCGGAGAGATCCGGCCGATCCTGAAGGAGATATTAGAGGAGTTATAAGATGGCATTTGACAGTCTGACCGAAAAACTTCAGAATATATTTAAAAACTTAAGAAGCAAAGGACGGCTTACCGAAGACGACGTCAGGGAAGCAATGAAAGAGATCAAGCGCGCGCTTCTGGCAGCGGACGTCAACTTCAAAGTAGTGAAGGACTTCATTAAGAGCGTCCAGGAGCGGGCCATCGGACAGGACGTGATGAACGGACTCAATCCGGGACAGATGGTGATCAAGATCGTCAACGAAGAACTGGTCCGCCTGATGGGCTCTGAGACAACGGAGATTGAACTGCAGCCGGGAAGCGCCATCACCGTGATCATGATGGCAGGTCTTCAGGGAGCCGGTAAGACCACGACCACTGCCAAGCTTGCAGGAAAGTACAAGCTGAAGGGCAAGAAGCCGCTCCTGGTTGCCTGCGATGTCTATCGCCCCGCGGCGATCAGGCAGCTGCAGATCAATGCGGAAAAGCAGGGGGTGGAGGTATTCTCCATGGGAGAGAATAACAAACCCGCCAATATCGCAAAGGCTGCCCTGGAGCATGCGAAGAAAAACGGCAACCACATTGTGATCCTGGATACCGCCGGACGTCTCCACATTGACGAAGACATGATGGGAGAGCTTCAGGAGATCAAGGAAGCAGTGACGGTGCACCAGACTATCCTGGTGATCGATGCCATGACCGGACAGGACGCCGTCAATGTGGCAAAGGAATTTAATGAAAAGATCGGCATCGATGGTGTGATCATCACCAAGCTGGATGGCGACACCAGAGGCGGCGCGGCCCTTTCTGTAAAGGCAGTGACCGGCAAACCGATCTTCTATGCGGGCATGGGAGAAAAACTCTCAGATCTGGAGCAGTTCCATCCGGACCGGATGGCGTCCCGGATCCTTGGCATGGGAGACGTGCTCTCCCTGATCGAAAAGGCAGAAGCCGAGATTGATGAGCAGAAAGCCAGGGAAATGACCCAGAAGCTGAAAAAAGCACAGTTTGATTTTGACGATTACCTGGAGACCATGAAGCAGATGCGTAGCATGGGAGGCCTGGGAAATATCATGAGTATGATGCCCGGGCTTGGCGGACTTGGCGGCAGGAAGATGAAGAATCTGGACGATGAACAGACCGCCCAGGCAGAAAAAGGGCTGGCCCGGATGGAGGCCATGATCTATTCCATGACCCCGGAAGAGAGAAGGGATCCGGATCTTCTCAATCCGTCCAGAAAGCACAGGATCGCCAAAGGCGCCGGGGTGGACATCAGCGAAGTCAACCGGATGGTAAAGCAGTTCTCGGAGATGCGTAAGCTGATGAAGACCTTTACCAAAGGCGGAAAAAGAGGAAGACTTCGATTTCCGTTTTAACTTACGGTATATCGCGCAAGACGCGTTATATAGATCAAAATATTTAAAATTTCTTTTATGGAGGTAAGAACAATGGCAGTAAAAATCAGATTAAGAAGAATGGGACAGAAGAAGGCTCCTTTCTATAGAATCATCGTGGCTGATTCCAGATCACCCAGAGACGGAAAGTTCATCGATGAGATCGGAACCTACGATCCCAACTGTGAGCCAAGCGCCATCAGAGTAGACGAGGAGGCAGCTAAGAAGTGGCTTGCAAACGGTGCACAGCCGACAGAGACCGTCAGCAAAATCTTTAAAGTGGCAGGTATTGAGAAATAAAGCATGCTTTGGAGGTGCACACGATGAAAGAGTTAGTAGAAGTGATCACAAAGGCACTGGTAGACGATCCGGACAGCGTAGTGGTAACTGAGCGGGAGGAAAAAAGGACAACGATCCTGGAGATCAAGGTCGCGGATTCCGATATGGGAAAAGTGATCGGTAAACAGGGACGTATCGCAAAGGCTATCCGCCAGGTTGTAAAAGCGGCCGCTGCGAAAGAGGATAAGAAAGTCATCGTAGACATTATGGATTAGCAAAGTGGGAACGCCCGCTTTGCACAGGGCAGACACCGGAATATGGGTCTGCCTTATTTGTACCGGCGGCGGGCCGGATGCCGGGATGTCCCGGGGTCCCGGATGCCTTTGCCACCGGGAGAGATCTTCTGAGATTTTTCGGTGATCAGAAAAGAAACAGATGGAGAGAGACATGGAAGAGTTATTACAGGTAGGAGTCGTCACCCAGACCCACGGGATCCGCGGAGAAGTGAAGGTATTCCCGACAACGGACGACGCCGGCAGGTTCCGGGATCTTAAGAGAGTACTTCTGGATACAGGCAGGGAGAAACGCCCCCTGGAGATCCAGAGCGTAAAATATTTCAAACAGTTCGTCATCCTGAAATTCAAGGGGATTGACAACATCAATGAAGTGGAGCGTTTTCGCAGGTGCCCGCTGCTGGTTCCAAGAGAAGACGCTGTTGCTCTGGAAGAAGATGAGTATTTTATTGCAGATATGATCGGCATGCAGGTGGAAACTGAGGATGGAGAAGTGTTCGGGACACTTAGGGACGTGATGCAGACAGGGGCCAACGACGTCTATGTGATCGACAGCATTTCCCATGGCGAGGTGCTGCTGCCGGCAATCAGGGAGTGCGTCCGCAGGGTGGATGTGGAAGAAGGGAAAATGACCGTCCGGCTGATGGATGGGCTGTTATAGGAGTGGCAAAGATGAATTTTTATATTATGACACTGTTTCCGGAAATGGTAATGGAGGGGCTCCATACCAGTATCATCGGACGGGCGGTAAACAACGGCCTTCTGAAGATCGAGGCGGTAAATATCCGGGATTACGCATTTAACAAGCACAACAGTGTAGATGATTATCCCTACGGCGGCGGAGCCGGGATGTTGATGCAGGCAGAGCCGGTGTATCAGTGCTGCCATGCGCTGGAGGAGCGGATCGGGAAAAAGCCGCGGGTGATCTATCTCTCTCCCCAGGGAAAAACTTTTCACCAGGGGATGGCAGAAGAGTTTGCAAAAGAAGAGGATCTGGTCTTTCTCTGTGGCCACTATGAGGGAATCGATGAACGGGTGCTGGAGGAAGTGGTTACGGATTATGTGTCCATCGGCGACTATGTGCTGACCGGAGGAGAACTGCCGGCCATGATCATGGTAGACGCCATTTCCCGCCTGGTGCCGGGAGTGCTGCACAATGATGTGTCTGCGGAGTTTGAAAGCTTTCAGGATCATCTGCTGGAATATCCCCAGTATTCCAGGCCGGAAGTATGGCATGACAAACGGGTGCCGGAAGTGCTCCTGTCCGGGCATCACGCCAATATTGAAAAATGGCGCCGGGAGCAGTCGGTGATCCGCACGGCAAAAAACCGGCCCGATCTTTTGGAAAAAGCAGAGCTTACAAAGGAAGAACGGATACTGGCAGAAGAAATCCTAAGGGATGCAGAAGCCATGAAGGATGCAGAAGCCTGAAATCAGATAGTAGTACCATAAAAGAAGACTGTCGAAATGCCGAATGGCATTTCCGGCAGTCTTTTTTTGTCTCTTATGCGACCCGCCCCAGGCGGAGAATCCTGCAAAGCAGGATTCTTTCTTGTATGATATAGAAAAAAGCAATCATACTAAAGAGAAAAAAGACACAGGAGGCACAGATAATGGAGAAAGGCAGAAATAAATATCCGGATTACAGGATGGAAGATTTTAGAGAATATCTGTTGGAAAGAGAGAATGCACCTGCGACGATCGAGAAGTATTTGCGGGACGTCAAAACTTTTCTGGCATTTTCCGGAAAGAAGAGGGAGATTACCAAGGAAGGACTGATCGGATATAAGCAGTGGCTGATGGAACATTATGCCGTAAGCAGCGCCAACTCTATGCTGGCGGCCCTCAACCAGTATCTGGTATTTGTCGGAGAGGGGCGGCTAAGACTTAAGAGAATCCCGGTGCAGCGCATGGATATCCGGTATATGGAACGCATGTTAAAGAAAGAAGAATTTCAGCGTATGGTAAGGGCGGCAAGGAAGATGGAACGGGAAGATATCGCGATGATCATGGAGACTTTGTGCGCCACCGGACTTAGGGTCAGTGAACTGAAATGTGTCCGTGTGGAGAATCTGAAAAACGGACTGGTAAAAGTGTGGAACAAGGGAAAGTGCCGCCTGGTGATCCTGCCTGCGATCCTGAAAAAGAAGCTGCTGGTATATGTGAGCAGGCGGAAGATCCGTTCCGGGATCATCTTCTGCACCCGGTCCGGAAAGGCAAAAGACCGGTCCAATATCTGGCGTGAGATGAAGAAGGCCGCGGATGCGGCAGGCGTCAGTTCGCAGAAAGTATTTCCACACAATCTCAGGCATCTGTTTGCGAGAACCTTTTATAAGGAGACCAAGAATCTGATCAATCTGGCGGATATTCTGGGGCACAGCAGTCTGGAGACCACCAGGATCTATGCCTCTGACGGTCTGGAAGAATGGAAGAAAAATATAGAAAAAATCCGCCTGCTTCCGGCAACATAACGATAATTATGTTGTAGATAGCGGCGGCAAAGAGGTAAATCTGGTTATTCTTTATAATTTTAATATACATAAGAAGAAATGTCAATCATTACGGAATCCCGGCAAGTCTTCCGGAATCCCGGCAAGTCTTCCGGATTCCGGATAAGGTTCAGATACGGGCTTTTTCAGGCGGCGGATGCCCTGCTCCGCCGGTTCGTATTCTTTTTCTGATGCGCGCATCAGTCTTTTCTTTTCCAAAATTCCCCGAAAATAAAGACTTTATGAAGTATTACAACATAATTATCGTTATGCGGTAGATGGCGGCAGGCAAACAGACGAAAGGAAACCGAAGAACAGTAAAGGAAGATGCTGCATGCCAAAGAAAAACAGTCTGATCGGACAAAGGTTCGGGCTGCTGACCGTAGTAGAAGAGACCGGTGAGCGGCAGGACAACTACCGTGTCTGGCGTTGCAGATGCGACTGCGGAGGAGAGATCCTTGCCAGTACCAGGCGGCTGAAAAACGGGATCGTGACCAATTGCGGATGCGTCAGAAAAAAGAGCGCCCACAGAGGGAATGTGGCGGAAGATCTGACCGGCCGGGTATTCGGCTATCTGACAGTGATCCGCCGGGCGCCAAACAAGGGAGGCCGTACCTGCTGGCTCTGCCGCTGCGAATGTGGAAAGGAAAAGCTGGCCACCAGCAGAGATCTGAAAGCAGGAAAAGTAAAAAGCTGCGGATGCCATACCTATGACCGCAAAAGCAACCGGGTGGACCTGACCGGGAGACGGTTCGGACGGCTGACAGCGATCGAGCCTACCGACAGAAGAGACGCCAAAGACTCTGTGTACTGGCGGTGCAGATGTGACTGCGGCAGGGAGACAGAGGTGACAGAAAACGCTCTGGTTCAGGGCAATTCCTTAAGCTGCGGATGCCTGAAAGAAGAAAATCAGAAAAAAATATCCCAAAGACTTCACAGGATCGACGGCACATGTGTGGAAATCCTGGAAAAACGCAAATACAGAAGAGACAATACCAGTGGATTTCGAGGGGTGCTGAAACTGACAAACGGGCGCTACCGGGCGGACATTAATTTTAAAGGCAAACGGTTTTACCTGGGGACGTATCCGGATTATAAGGAGGCGGTAAACGCCAGACTGGAGGCGGAAGAGATCATCCATAACGGATTTCTGGAAGCTTACTACCAGTGGAAGAAAAAGGCAGATATGGATCCGAAGTGGAGGGAAAGCCATCCTCTGATCTACGAAGTAGAGAAAAAAGACGGACGGCTGGTTGTGAACAGAGAATAGAGAATAGCAGTAGTGGTACTGACAAATACCACGGATCAAAAAAGGGAAGAAAAGGAGAGATGAATATGAAAAAAGGGAGAATGTGGTCGAGAATCCTGGCGGTTCTCCTGGCGTCTGTGATGCTCCTGACCAATCAGGGCGTGGTAATGGCGTCAGAAGTGGTCTCGGATTCTGTGATGCAAGAATCCGAAAATCCGGATCCTGATACGGGAACGTACAGCGTCACGGAAGAAGAAGAGACAAATGGAGGATCTGAACAGACGTCACAGTCTGATGGACAGACGAGCGTGTCGGAGCAGAGCCAGACGAAGGCTGATACGCAGGAACAGGCGCAGAGTCAGCAGGATCCGTCCCAGACGGATGCTGCGAAACAGAGCCGGACGAGTCAGCCAGAGGAGAGTGCGTCCCTGCAGAGCGTGCAGCCGACGGTACAGCCCAATGGGGTAAGGATTGGGGAAGACAGCGGAGCAGTTTTTACTTCCGTGGCAGAGATGGCAGAAGCCTATTACGGGGAAAATGCGTCCAATCCGCAGACAGCAGGCAGCGTTACCATCAGCTCTTCGCATACCGGAACGACAGTGATGGCCGGGGATGAACTTCAGTTTACCCTGGCTTATACGATGAATCCGGCTCCTCTTTATAACTATGGCGAGCAGACGAAGCCGCTGTTTGACACCTATGACAATACGACGATCCGTTTTCGTCTGCCTGAGGGGATGAGCCTTGTAGATGAAGAACATATCGTAGGAGCGAAAGCTTCCTATGATAAGGATACCGGAGAATGGGTCTTTACCCTGGACAATACGTCTATTGACGCCAGTGCATCCAGCACCGGATCATTTAGCATCCGCGTGGTTGTAGATGGAAATGGCGCGCTTGAAGTCGGAAAGCAGTTTGTTTTTGATATTCAGGACAATCTGTCTATGACAACGCAGTTTTCTGTTTATGATAAGACGGACAGTGCAAATCCTGTCAAGGTGAAGGATTATACACAGACTAAGCCGACGGTTACGCAAAGCCTTCCTACCTTGACGTCTACAAGTCCGGATCAGTGGGGACTGGAAAAAACACATGAAAGCAATCAGGTTTCAGACGATAAGAAGACAGTTACCGTACACTGGACCCTGGCGTTTGGCCTTCGCACGGCGGACGGGGAGATGGTAACCAATGAGGCTTCTTATTATCAGGCACACGGGCGGGCGCCCTTTGCCGGCAAAATGACGCTTTCCGAAACGCTGGCTGTGGGAGGAAAGGATGACCTTACGCCAACATCGGTTAAGATTACAGAGAAATTTGGAGATCAGAAGACCTACACGGTCGCAAACGGCGGCAGCGTACAGGTGGATACAGATACCTGCGGCGCTCACAGTGTGTCCGGGATCGATGCGAATGCTCCATATTATTCGTCCTATGATGTAGAAGTTGTGTATGATTACCAGGAGTTTATCACTAAATATTCAGAGACAAATGGGGATCAGCTCACGGTAGAAAATACAGCTCAGGCAACGTATCAGCTGAAAGGCGCGCAGTCGCCAGTGACCGTTTCAGATACGGCGCAGACCAAAATCGGCGAGACGATCCAGCCGGCGATCCTTACGATAGAAAAGCGGATCGAAGATTATGACGGCAACGGCACCCGGCCTTATGCAGAGGGGACAACCTGGGATCCGGTATCCGGACCTGCAGAATTTAAGGTTACAACCAAAGATGGAAAACCGGCTGATCTTTATACAAAGAACCAGGATGGATCTTATACGAAACTTACAGGCAACACAGTGTCGATCGACCCGTCTAAGGCGGGAGAGGATGGATCCGTGACCGTTTACCTGGATGCGGGAGACTATCAGGTAGAGGAAACAAAAGCGCCTGAAAATACAACGCTTCAGACAGAGGCACAGGAAGTATCTCTGAAAGAAGAAGTGGAAGAGACGGTTACTTTTACAAATAAAGAAACCCTGGGAGGCGTTCAGCTCCACAAGGTAGGACACCGGGATAATGCCACGTCTGATCTTAAGGGGGCCAAATTCGGGATCTATTCCGATCAGGACTGTCAGACACTGGTAGACCAGGGGGAGACCAATACCAGTGGAATGCTTACATTTGACCGCCTGAAGCCGGGGAACTATTATGTTAAAGAGACAGAAGCGCCGAAAGGGTATCTTCTGGATCCAGAGGTTTATCCGGTGACCGTGAAGCCAAATGAGGTCAATACAGACCTTGTTGAGGAAGCGATTGTCAACGAATATAACCTGGCACACTTACGTCTCCAGAAAACCTATCAATGGTTTTCCTCCGGAGAGGCACGTCCGGTTAATGAGTCAAATTATCAGGAATTTGCCAGGTGCTTTACGCTGCAGCAAAGTACGGACAAAAAGGTATGGACCGATGTGTCTGACGCACAGAACATGAGCCTTACAGTAGCGGGTACTACTTACGCAACGGATCTGCCGGTTTATCAGGTAAGTGAGGACGGCACCAGGATAGCGATCTGGTACCGGTACCGGGAGGTGCTGCCGGAGAACTGGCATGGGGAAGATGAAATACAGGAGGGCACGGACCGCGTCCTTTATTCTGAACCAGTCACGCTGGAGGATGTCATCGGCAATTCCAGTGCGTCGCCCAAAGACGTAACCATGTTAAACAGCCGAAACGGAGATCTGGAACTGACCAAAGAATATGTAAGGGTCAATCCTGCGGGATCCCAGACCACGGAGTCTGCAAAGAAAGGAGAGGCCACGTTTGACCTCTATCAGCAGGTGGAAGAGGAGAGTACCTTTACCCATTATGGTACTTATACAACGGATGACTCCGGCAGGCTTCAGGCTTCCAATCTTCCGGGAGAAAAAGACGGCAAGATCATCAATTACTATTGGGTAGAAGTTCCGAAGAGCGGAAGTGATCATCTCCTGGAAACAGAGGGACAACAGGGAAGTAAGGCCCAGGTGACCACCATTACTCTGGCTGGCGGCGAACAGAGACAGGCGGTCGGCCCCTTCTATTTCCGGCCCAAAACAACCAATGAAGAAGTCAGCATTTCACAGGATGTCACGGTCCGGAACGTGGAACAGAAAGTGCCGGTCCGGATTAAAAAGCTCAATACATTAACGAACAGCTGGATGGCGGGGGCAAAGATCACCATTTATCGCGTGGACGAAGATGGAACCGAAACTCCTGTGACAGGATATGAAGATGTAGAGATTCCAAACGCCGGGTATCTGGCGATCCTGGAGGCAGGCTATCAGTATGTGGTAAAAGAAACCGGTGTTCCCGCTCACTTTACCTGCGTGAACGGACCGATCGCCATTGATCTGACCAATGCGAAAGTGACCGGAAACGGGGTGAAGGAACAGGGACCATTTACGGTTCAGAACAAGCCGGATCCTTCTGTGACCATCGACAAGATTCTGGTGAAAGCAGACGGCAGCAGGTCGGATCTGAAAGGCACCGGGTTTGAAGTGTATCAAAAGAACGAGAATCAGTTTACGCCTGTCACCGATCCGGAAGGGAAGACATTGATCCTGGAAGCGGGAGATACGCTGTATCTGGACGCCGGAACCGATTACTATCTCCATGAAGTGGTGACGGATCAGATGCAGGTGCTGGATCCGGATAAGTATCCGCAGATTTATCAGAAGCTGCATCCAGACTCTGTGGTCAGCGGAGACAAATTCTTCTTTGGCCCCTATGAGGTGAAGGACCAGCAGGAACTTCAGGATCTGGGAGAGATTACCAATGTATCCAGCCTTGGCGGCCTGGAAGTGACAAAGACAGATCGAAGCGGCACAGCTCTTAAGGGCGCCGGGCTAGAGGTATACTATGAGGACGCGCAGGGACAGGAACATATTGTCGGAACCGGTACTACACCGGAGAACGGCAAACTGACCTTTAAAGATCTGCCGATCTATGAAGCAGATGGGACCACGAAGCGGGTGTATCACATCCGTGAGACCCAGGCGCCGGACGGATACTACGGAACCTCTGCGGAACTGACGACTACTCTGAATCCGCAGACAATCGTAACCAAAGTAAACGGAGAAGAGAACGGCGCGCCGCTTACACTGGAAAATCACAGATATCAGACTTTTACCGTGAATAAGGTCTACTATAATGTGTGGGAATATGCCTTTACCAAAGAAGAGATTCCGCTGGAAGGAACCACCATTGCCCTGTATAAAAAAGGAGACGACGAGAACTATCACTGGGTAGAAAATCAGGTAACAGACAGTCTGGGCCAGATAGTGTTTGAAAATCTGACCGATGAAGAGGGAGACGAGTATGTGGCTGTGGAGGTGGATATTCCACAGACGGCGAAGGATCAGTACGTTTATCCCCAGGGGAATAAAGAATACCTTCCGGATCCTGCCGGAAATGAGTCTGTAAAGATCCTGTCAGCGACAGAGCTTGAGAAGTATAACTATGCGGTTATGAACGAGGAGAATCAGGGAAAACTCACCAATGAGATCGGATGGACCCAGCTTCGGATCGATAAATATATGATGCGAAGAGAAGATCCGGAAGATGAGGATTCTCCTGAGACTGTAAATACGCCGGCCAACTACTGTCAGTTCCAGCTGTATCAGCAGATCGTTGATATACCGGAAGGCCAGACAGACGTTACGCTTACTTTTGACGCGGAGAACTGCACCCTGATCGGCGAATACAGCAGCGGCACCTTTGTCGGCACGGACGGAGAACCGGTGGATGGAAAATTTGCCACAGACATCCTGGATGTGGCGGACAACATTGTCTACTGGCTGGTAGAGACGCAGGCGGGACCAGGCGCGCAGATCATGCCGGAGAACAATTACATTCTCTTTACCAGAGCAAAGGGCGCCGTGACATACCACAACAATTCCCAGAATGGGGTATCTACAAGGGTGGAGAAATATCCGGATAACAAGTACGACGAGTATGACGTTGAGAATGAGGCAGTGTACGGGCCGGGACAGGATTATTATGCTTCCGTCCGCCTGCAGAAGTGGGCAGGGTCCTATTCGGAAGACGGAGACAAACAGAAGGATCGCTATGAACCACTTGGCAATGCCAGCTATGAACTCTGGGTTGTGAACGAGTCCGGAGATCTGCTGGAGAAAGTGGATGATATCACCGTGGGTCTGGAGAGCGATCTGGAAACCGGAGAAATGTCAGCCATGGGCATGTCCAGGGCTCTGCGGTACGGGAAGCCTGGAAGTGGAGAAGGCTTTGACAAATACAACACTGAGGAATGGGAAGCCGCAGGCAATGACGATGACATTGTCTGGAAGGATCCGGACAGCGACTGCTATTATGTAAGAATGGCCCTGCGGGAAAGCTATGTGCCTTATGGCTACCAGATTGATGCGGCGGCGCATTATATGATCGTGCGTTTTACGCCTACCGGAGAGGGTATGACTTATAATGACGCCTACTTTGTAACAGAGGCTGAGGCGAAGGATATCCCTCTGGCGGATGAGCAGACAGAGATCCAGTGGCCGGGAAGATTCACCCTGGACGGCAAAACCACTGAGTACGAAGAAACCGGGGAAAATCTGTACCGTCTGGTGAACTGGCCGCTTACCAATTTCTCTGTGACAGTGCAGAAATACGGCTATGAGCCGGGGGCAGACGCGCCCTTTAACCGGACGGCGGATCAGCTGGACGCCTGGTTTGAATCCGGGCACACCGGAAGAGTTCCCCTGGAAGGGGTAACCATGAAGCTGCAGCGCTATGACGGCGGTACGGGCGGCAGCAAGACCTGGAAAGATTATGACTATGAAAAAGAGACCTGGGGGACCAGAACCTTTCAGACCAACGGGGCGGGAGCTTTTACTTTCCCCAAGGGACTGGATATCGGTCAGTACCGGATCGTGGAGACCGCTATGCCGAAAGGTTCCGATTATGAGATCCTTTATGACGGAAAGTCTGTCAGCGGCGGGACCGGGGAGGAATCCCTGGCGTACCGGTATTTCCGGGTAAGTTCGGAAAGTCTGGTCATCTCTATGTACAATCCGGAGAAAATCTCACTGTCACTTGAGAAGCAGGATATGGGAGGCAATCCGGCAAAGGCAGAATTTACTCTGACAAAGCCCGGGGCAAAAGAGCCTTCCTACAAATCATCCACCGGAGCTTCCGGAGAAGCGGTATTTTCTCATATTGATTCGGGTACCTGGTATCTTGGCGAGAGCAGCAACGAACAGGACGCAAGCTATTTCAAAAAATATATGGCGGAAGTCTACCCGCAGCTGAAAGATTTCGTTGATGAAACCAAAGGAATTTCCTTTGGCTATACCAAAAACGCCAATTCAGCCCTTGGAGACGTTGTGGTCTCAGACGTACTGGATCTGAAAGATTATCAGGTCACGGATGCTTTGCTCATCCGGAATCCGGATCTTACTTCTCTGGAAATCCAGAAACTGGACGCAGAAACAAACGAACTTCTGACAGGCGCTACTTTTGAAGTGTATTACCAGGCGTTTGATACGTTTGGCGGCACCCATACGGTGCGGGATATGACAGACAGCGCAAACCGTACCCCGATCGGACAGTACAACACCACGAACGGCAAGATCACGCTTACCGGTCTGAAGCCGGGGGTTTACTACCTTGTGGAAACCAGTGCGCCAGGCGGGTATGAACTGGCAGAAGATAAAGATCAGGTGATCGCCCTAAAAGGCGGCATGGAGATACAGGTATCCGGGGCAGAACATGTCTTTACCGGAGACGGGGATGCTTTGGTTACCTTTAAAGATCAGAAGCTGACTTCCATTGAAGTGAGCAAAATCATAGATACCGGTGACTTTACAAAGGGGCCGGATAGCTATCAGGCCGTTTTCCGGCTGTATGACAGCCTGACAGGAACCACGCCGGTAAATACTGCGACGGCATCAAAGGATACGAAAGCTACCTTTACCGGTCTTCGTAAGGGGCATACTTATTATCTGGAAGAACAGGCAGACAGCGAGTATGTACTGCAGTCGGTTAAAGCGGACAGAGCAGAAGTAGAGCGAGAGGAGAACGGCCGTTATGCCATCACTCCAATCACCGGGCAGTCCGCTGTACAGGTGGAGGTGACCAACACCTGGCTTTATGCCCAGGTAACGGTTCTGAAGGTAGATGGAAATACCGGGGAGCCTCTGACGGACGCAGCATTTGTTCTGGAGGAGAAAGGGCAGGACGCACAGGGACAGCCCACATGGAATGTGGTGGGAGATGACCGCGCGACCTGGACCAAAGGCAATGACGGAACGTATACGGTAACCGTCCGCCTGAACGGAAGCAGCCCGGCTGATTACCGGATCCGTGAAGATCTGGCGCCCGCCGGGTATCTGGCGGATCAGACCCCGATAGAAGTCACACTTGAGCCGGGAGATGTAAAAACGTATGATGCAGACGGCTGGCAGGCAGAGGATTCCGATGACGAGCTGCGAGGCAAGCTGATCGTCCCCAATTATAACGGAGTTACGATCAAGATCCAGAAATATGGCAATATGCACGGATCTGCTTCTTTGCCGGAGCAAAGCAATGTGACCTTCCGCATGTATACCTATGATGAAGAGAACATGGAGTGGAGGCATATGGATTCGCAGAAAACAGAAAAGGATGGAATCGCCACATTTACGGTGGCGGCGAATCATCAGTATGCGGTTTCTGAGGAAACTGTGCCGGGAGGCTATGCAGGGCTGGACGGGATATGGACGCCGACAGGAAGTGAGATCACAGATACCATCCAGGCAGATGGCCAGGTCTTATATCCGCTGAGCAGCCAGGATCTGCAGGTTGGAAAGACTTATACTTACTATGCTTACAATACGCCGCTGGTAGAACTGGAAGTGCAGAAAAAGGACGCAAACAGCGGAACCGAACTGGTGCCAAAGGCCCGGGTATCCGTTTATGAAGTGCCCGATGGAACCGGTACCGATCTGACCCGGGAAGAGGTCAATGCTCTGAAAGTTCCGGAAAAACTGGTAGATACAGTAGAGACGACCAAAGAAGGAACCGGATATTCTTATATGGACGGAATCCTGGTTGTTCCGGGCAGGACGTATCTGGTAGTGGAAGATGCGGTAACCGGCACGTCCGGGTATGATACCATGATCCTGGATGACCGCCGGGTAGTATGGTATCAGGTTGTGAAGATCCCGGAAGGAACGACAAAACAAAAAACCGTTACTCTGGAAAATGTTCTCGGAACGGCAGCAGTGTCGGTAGACAAGTCGAGTTACAGCCAGTCTTCGGAGGAGAGTCTGTACGAGCAGGGATCCCAGATTGTATACACGCTGAATCCGGAGGTGAACAACACATATGCGCTGGAAGGCTTTACTCTGACAGATACCGGGCTTAAGGCTTATCACGGCACAGGAGGCACTCCGACGGAACTGGACTATGACCGGTATCTGAAAGACCAGTATACCATCCGGCAGGTCCGCCTGGGGCAGGCCGGCCATGAGACCGGATATTATGAAGCGGCCGATGGTCACGCAGAGGCAGGAGTCATCCGCGCGAAAGTAACTTTTATTGATTTTGAAGGAGGGGAACATCCGACAGATCCGGTTATCGTATCCTCCGGAGAACAGGTAGTTTCCGCGCCCGCAGCTGGAGGCGTGAAATACGCTCAGGTAAAGGTGGAATATGAGTCGGAAGGATTGAAAAATCTGACCGGTTATGCACTGGGACAGCAGTTTGATCCGGGAACCGTACAGGTGACTGTAGAACTGGATCAACAGGAGGGAGGCCCGGGCGGACAGTCTGTGGACCGTGTCGAGAATACCGCAAAGGCCCAGATCACCTATCGTCCTTGGAACAGCACCGGATCGAAGGAAGCGGAAGTTACCAAAACCGCAGAAGATACTGCGGCCAACAGTTTCGGGCAGCAGGAAGTGCCGAATGTATCGGTAGAAAAAGTAGCGGATAAAACAACGGTAGATCTGAACAATGGAACGGTGAATTATACCCTGAAGCTTACCAATGAGTCTGCAGGTGAAGAAGGAATGGAAAACCCGATCCTGATCGATCTTCTGCCGGAAGGCGTGATCGTGGATGAGGATTCGACATACTTTGAGATTACAGGAGCAAATCCATCCGGGCTGACAGTGGATCAGGATACGGTAATGCCGGTAGTGGAGACCAATGCTGTTGTGCTGAATTTGAAAGGAGTCCTCGCAGCGGGAGACTCGGTACAGGTAACGATCCATGCAACTGTTACCAACGCGGCGGTAAGTTATGGGACCCAGCTTCCCAACTATGTGTTTGCCACCAGTGATGAGCCGGGAATAGAGAGTGATGAAAATCCCAACGCAGCGTCCTTTAAGGACAGCACCGGCGAATGGGCGAAAAGCCTGACCAGTGTGGCCGCATCCCTTCAGGTGGACACAGAAAAAGCAAGCGCTCTGAAGGATGCCCTTGGCGATGGACCGGGAGGTCTGGGAAATTACGGATATATCGGCGCGCTGGCAGAGATCGGATGGGTCAGCAGTTCCCAGATGACTCTGGTAAAGGAAAATAAAGGAGACCGCGACAGCAGTTACAGCGCCAGCCGTCTGGCACAGGCAACCAACGGAGGGACCATTGATTATCGCCTGACCGTGAACAATACTTCCAGTCAGGACAACCGTCTGAATCTGACCGTGATGGATCTGCTTCCCCAGGAAGGAGACCTCTTAAGCGGCGGGACGGAGCGGTTCAGCGCCTGGCCGGCGTATCTGACCGGGGAGATCCATGTGACCCTGGGAGGAACAGCGCTTAGTTCGGATCAGTACCAGGTATATTATTACACGGGAGAGATCCCGGCTGCGGGAAGCGGGTTCTTTGACGCTGTCAAAGAGGCGCAGGACGGTTGTCCGCGGGGCTGGACAGAACAGCGGCCAGGGAATACAACAGCTGTGAAAGCATTTATCGTGGCAGTGGAAAAAGACCAGATCCTGAAGACCAGCGAAAGTCTGGTGGTAGAATATCAGACACAGGTAACAGATGAAGAAGGAAATAAGTATACCGCAGATGAGATGGAAGAGATTTCTTACCGGAACGCGGTCAATAATTTCCAGTGTTATTATGACAGTTATCCGACGACAGGGTCAGCAGACCAGGCCACTTCCGCAGACCAGGCGCTGGAGTCAAACAGTGTATCTGCAACCATCGTACCCAATCCGGTGAAGGTGGGCGGACATGTCTGGATCGACGCGGACGGCAACGGAAAGAAAGACGGGGAGACCATCGCGGATTATACGGAGTATGACATTGTAAAAGATATGCTGGCTAAGATTGAGATCCGGCTCTACATCTATCGGAATAAGACGCCGGGTATGACGACAACGCCCTATGGCACTCCGGTCCAGTATAATCAGAACAATGATGCGAAGTGGTATGAGACAGCAAATTTCGTCTTTGATAATCTGGACGCCGGACTTATGACCGTGGATGATCCGGATACCGCGTATGAGAACGGAGAACTGCAGGTACAGCACCTGAAAGGAGATGAACCAAGAACGTATATCATTTCCGCGGCTCTGCCTGGTAACCTGGCCGGGAAATTCAGCGTGACAAAGATGCTTGGAAGCAAGATGTCACGGGAGCCGGGACAGATCCCGGAGAATGAGCAAAACGACAGCAACTTTACTTATTATAAAAACAGCGGGCGAAATCTGTCGGAGAGATTCTATCTGTGGGCAACCGATGTAAGTCAGGCAGACAACTGGGATAATACAAAAGACGTAGGACTGGTGCTTTACCGCGACCTTGAGATTACAAAGCAGTCGGCAGATCTGGAGGCAGATCCGGTAGACGGAGCAACGTTTAAGATCTATGGCCCGTTTGAGGAGGGCGAGGGAAGCAAGGCGGATCTTAAGGATCTTGAGCCGGTATATGAAGGCAGTACCAAAAACGGCAAGATCAGCGTATCGGATCTTCTCTGGTTCCGGGAGTATGTGATTGTCGAGGATACGGCGGCTTCCGGTTATAAACTGGAGGGCGCACAGGCTGACGGAAGTGAGAACCTTGAGAAACTCGGCAAGGGAAAATGGCTTCTGAAAGTTCCGGATACGAAGAGTATGGTCCGGACAGAGGAAGTAACGATCACCAATATCCGGGAGACAGAAGTTACGCTTCAGGCATCCAAGACTCTCAACGGCGAGGCTCCTGAAAATGGCCAGTTCCAGTTTGAACTGCTGGCAGATGACGGAGTGACGGTGCTGCAAAGCCAGGTGGCCAATGATGCAAAGGGTCAGGTGACCTTTGCTCCGGAAACGATTCAGGGCGCAGGCACCCATACCTTCTATATCAAAGAGACCATTCCGGCAGACGCGGCATCCAGTGGCAATCAGAAAGATGGAGTTACTTATGACGATACCAGCTACCGGGTGGTTGTGACTGCGGCATGGAAGGCCGATAAACAAAAACTGGAAGTAACAGACATTCAGTATTTTGCTGACAATGCCCAGACGGAAGATCCGCAGGGAGCAGTCTTTACGAATACTTACCAGGCAAAAGGCTCCTGGACACCGGAGGGGGTTAAGGTTCTGACCGGACGTGACTGGACGGCAACAGACGCTTTTACCTTCCAGGTAACAGAAAACATAGGCGGAACATCCAGGGTGGTTTCTACAGGAACTGCCAAAGGGCCGGATGTGGACGGCGACGGAAAAGTTGCCATCACCTTTACGCCGGTTAATTATACGCTGGAGAATGAAGGTACGCACACCTATACCATTACGGAAGTAAACGGAGGGGACCGGAAAAATGGAATCAACTATGACGACGAGTCCTATACCGTTGCCGTAGAGGTAGAGGATCAGGGCGACGGATCGATGACGGCGACGGCAGATTCTGCCACCTATCCGGCGGGCGGCGTGACATTTACAAATGACTATGAGCCTGATCCGGTGAAATATGCGCCGAAGGCAGAAAAGACCCTGACAGGACAGCCGGTACCGGATGGGGTGAACAAAGACTTTGCCTTTACGCTGGAGGCGGACCCGGATAATCCCGAGGGAGCCAGCCTGCCTGCCGAAACATCGCTGACAATTTCCATCGGTGATAAGAAGGATGACACGGCGGCGACAGCAGAAAAAGCCTTTGGACAGATTACGTTTACCAGGGGCGGCACCTACCGGTTTACGATCCGGGAGACTTCCGGAAACGAAACGTATTATACTTATGACCAGGCAGTGTGGACACTGACGATTACCGTAAGGGACGACGGACTGGGCAATCTTTCCATTGCGCCGGCAGATGTTGCCTATGAAAGCAATGCGGCCGGTACGTCTGCAAACCGGGAAGAGGCGAGATTTACCAACGAGTATCAGCCAGAGCCTGTCAAAGACCGTCTGACCGTGTCCAAGACAGTAACGGGTCAGGAACTGCCGGCAGATGCAGCCTATCAGACCTTTACGTTCACACAGAGCATGTCGGATGCAGGGGTGTCTGGCGTGACCATGCCGGCGGACAATGAGGTTACGGTAACGGTGGATCAGACCGGGGAGGCAAAGACAGCTTCCTTTGAGGAGATTACTTTTACCCGGGCGGGCACCTATGTATTTGACATCACTGAAGAGACCGGAAGCCTGCCGAATGGATACGATCAGGAGCGGGTGCCGGTAAGAAGGGCCCAGGTTGTGGTGACGGATGAAGACGGAACCCTGAAGGTAGACAGTATCATTTATTACCTGACGGATCCGCAAAATCCGGACAAGACGCAGAACGCATCTGATTTTACGAATTACTATGACACCGAAGAGACCGGATATGCGCCCAAAGTAACGAAGACGCTGACTGGAGATACACCGCCCGGAGATAAGACCTTTACGTTTGAACTGGCGCCGGATGATAAGAATCCTGCGGGAGCAGTTCTTCCACAGGAGCTCCGGACGCAGATCATTTATCATAACCGGGTGGGGAGTGCGGAAGCTTCCTTTGACGCTATCACCTTTGAAAAGGCAGGAATCTATTCCTTTACCATTACAGAGGTGAAAGGACAGGACGGCGACGGATATACATATGACGAGACAGAGTGGACGCTGACGGTTGAGGTAGAAGATGTGGGCGGAAAACTCCAGGTAAAGAGTTCTTCCTATGAAAAGGATGGGGAGCCTGTACAAGGAGTGTCTGCAGCTGCATTTTCCAATACCTATAAGGTGAAGCCGACCGACTATACGCCTGCAGTCAGCAAGGCTGTGACAGGAGCGATGCGTCCGGCAGATCAGACCTATACATTTGAACTGACGCCTGACGCACAGAATCCGGCGGGCGGCGCATCCATTGAGAAAAACGATACTACGGCGGTCATTACCGTTTCAAAGGATACGGCGGCCGGTACGGAAGTAAGACCGGATGAAGACGGCTTTGGCAAGATCCGGTTTGAAAAGGCGGGTACCTATGTGTTTGCGATCCGGGAGACCATCCCGCAGGCAGCAGCCGAAAACGGCAACCAGCTTTACGGTGTGACGTATGACGACAGCGACGTGATCCTGACCGTGGTTGTGAAGGATGAGAACAGCCAGCTGCATGTGGAAAGCACAACTTATCAGAAAGCAGACGGATCCGGCAATCAGACGGAAGCAAAGTTTGTTAATGAGTATCGTGTAACGCCTGTGGAATTTACACCGGATATCCGTAAGGCCATGACAGGAGATGACAGGCCGAAGGACGAAACCTTTACCTTTGTCCTGACAGCGGATCAGAACAATCCCAAAGACGGAGCTACCTTTACGGACGGCCAGGCCACGGTCACCGTACCGGCAGGCCAGGCGGCCCAGGGCAGTCTGACGGCGCCTACAGGAGACCCGTTTGGAAAGATTACCTTTACCAAAGCAGGAACGTATCGGTTTACGATTACAGAGGAAAGCGGGGGAGCCGGAGGGTACACCTATGACGATCCCTGGACGCTGACGGTAGTGGTGACAGATGAGAAGGGACAGCTGACGGTAGACAGGGAGCAGACAAAGTACGAGCAGACCGGAGATACGGACCAGAAGGACTATGCGCTCTTTACCAATGATTATGAGACGGATCCGGCGGTCTATACACCGCAGATGAAGAAGACGGTAGAGGGCAATGTGCCGGACGGAAAGGATCAGACCTTCCGGTTTGAGATGAAGCTTACCGGGGCGGATCATGCAGACGCTGTCCGCATCGGCGGTGAAGCGGGAGAGATCCTGACCGGGGACGAAGTGCTGGAGACCCAAGTAACCGGAAGCGGTAAGGGAGCCTTTGAGGAACTGACCTTTGAAAAGGCCGGCGCCTATATCTTCCAGATCCGCGAGGTCAACGATGGCAGGACGGGATATACCTATGACGGCCATACCTGGGAGCTGACTGTGGAGATCACAGATGAAGGCGGCCAGCTGGCAGTTGCCGGCACCTCTTATGTACAAAGCGGCGAGAACGGTGCGGTAAGTGAGACCCAGGCAGAGTTTACCAATGAGTACAGACCGGCCCAGACCACTTATGCGCCGAAGGTGGAGAAGACCGTGACCGGTGATCCGGTTCCGGAAGACCAGACCTTCACCTTTATCCTGACCCCGGATGGAGACAATCCGGAAGGGGCGTCGCTGGCAGAGGCTGCGACAGAGGAAGTGACCGTGACCGGAGAGGGAAGCGCTTCCTTTGCGGAGATTACTTTTACCCAGGCGGGCACCTATCATTTCGCCATTGCGGAAGAAGCAGGCAGCGAACCGGGATATACCTATGACGGGGCTGTCTGGGATCTGGAGATTGTGGTGGAAGATGAGGACGGAGTCCTTGTTGTGACTGGCCATACCTATACGAAGACCGGAGAAAACGGAGCCGGCGAGAGCGGTAAAGACGCGGCAGCGTTTACTAATACCTACGAGACGGCGCCTACCGGTTATGTGCCGGCGGTAAAGAAGACTGTCACCGGCGACGTGCCGGAAGGCCGGGAGGCAGAGTTTACCTTCCGCCTGACGGCAAGAGAGGATAATCCGGAGGGAGCCGTGCTGCCAGAGGAAACGGAAGCAACCGTGACCGGAAGCGGCGAAGCGGACTTTGGAGAGATCCGGTTTGAAAAAGCCGGCGTCTACCGGTTTGACATCACAGAAGTGAATGACCGGATAAGCGGCTACCAGTATGACGGAAGCGTATGGACGCTGACCGTAACGGTAGCGGATGAAGGCGGAGCGCTTCGGGTAGATCCAGAGGAGACCGGTTATGTAAAAGAAGATGGAACCGGGGCGGAAAAGGCTGCTTTCGAGAATCATTACGAGCCAAAAGAAGCAGTTTATACACCAAGAGTAGAAAAACATCTGACCGGAGACGCTGCGCCGGCAAAAGAGACGTTCACCTTTAGTCTTAAGGCTGACAGCGAGAATCCAAATGGAGCGGTTCCCGTCGGCACCACCGCCACTGTAGAGGGAGCGGGACAGACAGCATTTGCGCCCATTACCTTTACCAAAGCCGGGACGTACCGGTTCGACATCCGGGAAACAGACGGAAAGGCAGACGGATATACCTATGATGAACATGTCTGGAGACTGACCGTAGAAGTGGCAGATGAGGACGGCGCCCTTGTGATCAAAGATGTGAAATATGAAGAGCAGGGCGGCGACGGCATCCGTGAAGAAGCGGCGGCATTTACCAACGATTATCAGACGGATCCGGCGGTTTATACACCGCAGGTGAAGAAGACGGTAGAGGGCAATGTGCCGGACGGAAAGGATCAGACCTTCCGGTTTGAGATGAAGCTTACCGGGGCGGATCATGCAGACGCTGTCCGCATTGGCGGTGAAGCGGGAGAGATCCTGACCGGGGACGAAGTGCTGGAGACCCAGGTGACCGGAAGCGGTAAGGGAGCCTTTGAGGAACTGACCTTTGAAAAGGCCGGCGACTATACCTTCCAGATCCGCGAGGTCAACGATGGCAGAACAGGATATACCTATGACGGCCATACCTGGGAGCTGACTGTGGAGATCACAGATGAGGGCGGCCAGCTGGCAGTTTCGAGAACCTCTTATGTACAAAGCGGCGAGAACGGTGCGGTAAGTGAGATCCAGGCAGAGTTTACCAATGAGTACAGACCGGTCCAGACCGCTTACGCGCCGAAGGTGGAGAAGACCGTGACCGGTGATCCGGTTCCGGAAGACCAGACCTTTACCTTTATCCTGACCCCGGATGGAGACAATCCGGAAGGGGCGTCGCTGGCAGAGGCTGCGACAGATGAAGTGACTGTGACCGGAGAGGGAAGCGCTTCCTTTGCGGAGATTACCTTTACCCAGGCGGGCACCTATCATTTCGCCATTGCAGAAGAAGCAGGCAGCGAACCGGGATATACCTATGACGGAGCTGTCTGGGATCTGGAGATTGTGGTGGAAGATGAGGACGGAGTCCTTGCCGTGACCGGTCATACCTATACGAAGACCGGAGAAGGCGGAGCCGGCGAGAGCGGTAAAGACGCGGCGGCGTTTACCAATACTTACGAGACGGCGCCTACCGGTTATGTGCCGGTGGTAAAGAAGACCGTCACCGGCGACGTACCGGAAGGCCGGGAGGCAGAGTTTACCTTCCACCTGACGGCAAGAGAGGATAATCCGGAGGGAGCCGTGCTGCCAGAGGAAACGGAAGCAACCGTGACCGGAAGCGGCGAAGCGGACTTTGGAGAGATCCGGTTTGAAAAGGCCGGTGTCTACCGGTTTGACATCACAGAAGTGAATGACCGGATAAGCGGCTACCAGTATGACGGAAGCGTATGGACACTGACCGTAACGGTAGCGGATGAAGGCGGAATGCTTCGGGTAGATCCGGAGGAGACCGGTTATACGAGAGACGACGGAGCTTCGCTGGATGTGGCGGCATTTGTGAACCACTACGAGACCGATGCGGTTGTCTATACGCCGAAGGTGAAGAAGCATATCAGCGGGGACATCCCGGCAGAAAAGGTATGGTTTACCTTTACCATGACTGCTCTTGAGGACAATCCCAAAGGAGCGGTTATCGGCAATACGACCGCCAGCGTAGAGGGAGCAGGGCAGACCGCATTTGAGCCGATCACCTTTACCAAAGCAGGAACGTACCGGTTTGACATCCGGGAAACAGACGGAAAGGCAGCCGGATATACCTACGATGAACATGTATGGAGACTGACGGTAGTGGTGGAAGATGAAGGCGGAGCCCTTGCCGTGCGGGATGTGGCCTACGAGATGCTTGGAACCTTTAGGAGCAATGCGGATGCCGCGGAGTTTACCAATGACTACCGTGGCGGAGACGGAGGCGGCGTGACGCCGAGAGGCGACCGGCCGACTGGCGGATCTGTGAAGACCGGCGACGCGTCGGATCTTCCGGGAGCCCTGGCGGGACTTGGCACATCTGCACTGTTTATTCTGATCCTCCTGTATTACAGCAGAAGGAGACAACGATAGCAGGATCGGGCAATTTTGTATAAAACTGTGATAAGGGATGCGGGCGGTAAAACGCCCGCATCTCTTTTGCGCTATCTGCTTTTTGAAGCCTGATTTTTGTTTTTTCGGTTCTGTGCAGCGATGAAAAGATGCTGTCATGGCCGGGAGGGGACTTGCAAATTTTGATTTGCTGTTTTATAATGAACAGGACAGTTACAACGGGGAGCTGGCAGCGCGGAGCCGGCTGAGAGGAAGCGTATCCTTCGCTTCGACCCGCAACCTGATTTGGATAATGCCAACGTAGGGAGTGATACCGGTGAGAAGATAAGCAGAGGCGCTCTTACGAGTCTCTGCTTTTTTGAATGGCGAAGGCAAGATCCGGGATGGATCCCTCATTTTTAGAAAGACAGTAGTAGGAGGTTATCAGGAAATGAGAAATTATACCACACAGATGGACGCGGCCAGGAAGGGAATCCTGACGCCGGAGATGAAGAAGGTTGCAGAAAAGGAACGAATGGCGCCTGCAGATCTGCAGCGGCTGGTAGCGGAAGGTAAGGTGGTGATCTGTGCCAATAAAAAGCATACCTGTCTGGAGCCGGAAGGGATCGGCAGCATGCTTCGCACCAAGATCAATGTAAACCTTGGCGTATCCCGGGACTGCAAGGATTATGATATTGAGATGAAGAAGGTTATGAGCGCGGTGGAGCTAGGGGCAGAGGCGATCATGGATCTGTCCAGTCATGGCAATACGCAGCCTTTCCGGCAGAAACTGACCCGGGAGTGCCCGGCCATGATCGGCACGGTGCCGGTCTATGACAGCGTGATCCACTATCAGAGAGATCTGGCGACTCTGACGGCCCAGGATTTCCTTGATGTGATCCGGCTGCACGCAGAGGATGGGGTGGATTTTGTGACTCTGCACTGCGGCATTACCCGGAAGACCATCGAGCAGATCAAGAAGCATAAGAGAAAAATGAATATTGTAAGCCGGGGAGGCAGCCTGGTATTTGCCTGGATGAGTATGACCGGGGAGGAAAATCCATTTTATGAATATTACGATCAGATCCTTGATATCTGTGAGGAGTATGATGTGACGATTTCCCTGGGAGACGCCTGCAGGCCCGGATGCCTGGCGGACGCCACGGATGTGTGTCAGATCGAAGAACTGGTACGGCTGGGAGAATTGACGAAGCGCGCCTGGGACCACAATGTACAGGTCATGGTAGAAGGACCGGGACATGTGCCGTTAAATCAGGTGGCAGCCAATATGGAGGTGCAGAAAAGCATCTGCATGGGCGCGCCTTTCTATGTGCTGGGACCGCTGGTCACCGATATCGCGCCTGGATATGACCATATTACCGGCGCCATTGGCGGGGCTGTGGCAGCCATGAGCGGGGCGGCGTTCCTCTGCTATGTGACTCCTGCAGAACATCTGGCGCTTCCCAATGTAGAAGATGTCAGGCAGGGCATTATCGCCTCCAAGATCGCGGCCCATGCGGCAGACATTGCCAAAGGGGTGCCGGGGGCAAGGGAGATCGACGACCGGATGGCCGACGCCAGAAGAAAACTGGACTGGGAAGAACAGTTCGCCTGCGCGCTGGATCCGGAGACAGCCCGCGCGATCCGCGACAGCAGAAGCCCGGAGGACGATCACAGCGACACCTGCAGCATGTGCGGAAAATTTTGTGCAGTTCGCAGTATGAACAAAGCTCTGGCAGGAGAATATATAGACATATTGTAGTAAGGGTACACCCCTCGGAACGAAAAGGGACACCCTTGCAGGCGGATGGGGACGTAGTCCTTTGCAAAAGGACTACGTCCCCATCCGCCTGCCGCCAGCCATTTCCCAAAAAGTGCTTGCATTCTGCGGCGTCATATGGTAAACTAATATACGCTGTGAAGAAAAGGGAGATGGTCCTCTGGTACGTTTGTATTTATGAACATCCGATGAGATAAGGAGGTCACACAGTATGAATGATATTATTAAGAACATTGAAGCAGCTCAGTTAAAGGAAGCTGCGCCGGAGTTCCGTGTTGGAGACACCGTTAAGGTATATGGTAAGATCAAAGAGGGTAACCGTGAGAGAATCCAGATCTTCGAGGGTACTGTTCTGAAGAGACAGGGCGGCGGTTCCAGAGAGACTTTTACCGTAAGAAAGAATTCCAATGGTATCGGTGTTGAGAAGACATGGCCGCTGCACTCGCCAAACGTGGAAAAGGTAGAGGTTGTGAGAAGAGGTAAGGTCAGAAGAGCAAAACTGAACTACTTAAGAGACCGCGTTGGTAAGAAGGCAAAGGTAAAAGAATTAGTAAAATAGCAGAGAATGGAAAAAGGACAAGTACATATTGTATGTTGTCCTTTTTCTGATATATAGGTGGTATGATGAAACGTACGGAAAGACGCAGGTATCAGCCGAATCGAAGAGGGAGAAAATATCCGGGACGCAGGAAGTCCTGGTTTACAAAGATTTTGCCGGGCCGGAGAGAAGAGAATCTCGGATATGTGAAGCGCAGGAAAAAGCTGCGCCCGAAGTGGGAGTATCTTCCGGTCATCGGGAAATGGGTGTTTGAGATTGTGATCGTCTGCCTGTTTGCCTTTGTGGCGGTCTGGTATTTTGGACAGCGGGTCAGCACGGTGGGGGACTCCATGAGCCCGGTCTTAAGGAATGGAGATGTGGTTCTGGTCAACCGCATTCTCTACAATGCCACGACGCCTAAGCGGGGGGACATTATCGTATTTAAGCCAAAGGGAAATGAGAACGACCATTATTATATCAAGCGGATCGTGGGGCTTCCGGGGGAAACCATCGAGATCATCGAAAACCGGGTATACATCAACGGGGAGCGCCTGGAGGAAGAGTATGAGACCACCAACATTGACGATGTGGGGGTTGTGGATGGCAAGATGAAGCTTGACGGCGACGAATATTTTGTGCTGGGGGACAACCGGGAACAAAGTGAGGACAGCCGCAATCCCGACGTTGGAAATGTAAAGAGGGATTATATCTACGGCAAGGCCTGGTTTGTGATCAGCCCCGGCGAAGAGTTTGGATTGATCAAATAAGAGCAAAAAGGGGAGAATACAATGCATTTTCAGTGGTATCCTGGTCATATGACCAAAGCAAAGCGTATGATGCAGGAAAATATCAAACTGATCGACCTGGTGATCGAGCTGGTAGACGCAAGGATCCCGCTTTCCAGCAGGAATCCGGATATAGACCAGCTGGCGCAGAACAAGTCCAGGATGATCATTTTAAATAAAGCAGATCTGGCAGAAGAAAAGTGGAATGACGCCTGGGAAGAATATTTCCGGGGAAAGGGATTTGAAGTGATTCCCCTGAATTCCAGAGTGTCTGGTAAAATGAAGAGCGTCCATGGAGTCATCCGGGAGGCCTGCAAAGAAAAGATCGAGAGGGACAGAAAAAGAGGGATCATGAACCGTCCGGTGCGCGCTATGGTGGCGGGGATCCCCAATGTGGGGAAGTCCACGTTTATCAACTCGCTGGCAGGGAAAGCCTGTGCCAGGACCGGCAATAAACCGGGAGTGACCAAGGGAAAGCAGTGGATCCGTCTGAATAAGCAGGTGGAGCTTCTGGATACACCGGGGATCCTCTGGCCTAAATTTGAAGACCAGAGCGTGGGACTTCGCCTGGCGTTTATCGGCTCTATGAAAGACGAGATCCTGGACGGCCAGGACCTGGCAGTGGAACTGCTCGGTGTGTTAAATGAAGCGTATCCGGGCGTTCTGGAAGCAATCTATCAGATCCCGTCGTCTGTGGATTCTTATCAGTTGCTGGAAGAGATCGCCCGGAGCAGGAATTGCCTTCTCAAGGCGGAGAACTGGATACCGGCAAGGCTGCGCTTCTTCTTCTGGATGATTTCCGGAACGGAAAGCTTGGCCGGCTGACGCTGGAATATCCGCCGCAGTTATGATAAAATCTGTGGTAGAAACGGAAAGGGGTCTAAGTAAGTTATGGGACGACACAAAAGAGAGCAGGGCATTTTCCGGGAATTGCTGGGATGGCTTGTATATATACTGATCATCATTGGCCTGACGTATCTGATCATTACTTATGTGGGACAAAGGACGCGGGTCAGCGGGCAGTCCATGGAGACGACTCTAAGCAGCGGAGATAATCTGATCGTGGATAAGCTGTCGTATCATTTCCGGGATCCGGAGCGGTTTGACATTATTGTGTTCCCCTACAAATACGAGGAGGACACTTACTATATTAAGCGGATCATCGGTCTGCCGGGGGAAACGGTACAGATCAGAGGCGGCTATGTGTATATTAACGGGGAACAGCTGACATCGGATATTTACGGGACTGAGGTCATGGATTCGGCCGGGATCGCGGCGCAGCCCATTGCCCTTGGGCCGGATGAATATTTTGTGCTGGGAGATAACCGGAACCACAGCAGTGACAGCCGGGATCCAAACGTGGGCGTCCTGCATCGGGAAGATCTGCTTGGCAGGGCCTGGATCCGCATCTATCCTTTTGACAGGATCGGGGTGATCCGCCATGAATAAACGGGAAGAAGAAAAGAAGAGAAAGCAGCAGGAAAAGCTGGAAAAAGAACGGATCCGGCTTCAGAATATGAGCGTTTATGAGCAGGAATACGCATCCTGTTCCTACATCTGCGGGATCGACGAAGTGGGCAGGGGACCGCTGGCAGGGCCGGTAGTGGCAGGAGCGGTGATCCTGCCGAAAGATTATGAGATCCTGTATCTGAATGATTCCAAAAAGCTTTCGGAAAAAAAGCGGGAAGCGCTTTATGCAGAGATCATGGAACATGCGGTGGCCACAGGGATCGGCATGGCAGGGCCTGGCAGGATCGACGAGATCAACATTCTCCAGGCAACCTACGAGGCCATGCGGATGGCGATCGCCAATCTTGGAGTCAGGCCGGATATCCTTCTCAATGATGCGGTAACGATTCCGGAAGTAGACATTCCGCAGGTTCCGATTATCAAAGGAGACGCTAAGAGCATCTCGATCGCTGCGGCCAGTATCATCGCCAAAGTGACCAGAGATCATCTGATGGAAGAATATGAAAAGGTGATCCCGGGCTATGGCTTTGCTTCCAACAAAGGCTACGGGACGAAAGCCCATCTGGAAGGGTTGAGAAAACTGGGACCGTCACCGATCCATCGCCGGACATTTATCCGCAATTATGTGAACGCGGAGGATGAATAACCGATGCTTATGGCAGGAGAGAACGGATATGAGGAACAACTTCCGAAAGACCGGGGAGAGATATGAAAAGAAGGCAGGCGCATATCTGGAAAGCCAGGGGTATGAGATCCTGGAATACAATTACCGCTGCAGAAGCGGGGAGATTGATATTGTGGCAAAGGACGGAAGCTGCCTGGTGTTCTGCGAGGTGAAATACCGTTCCGGACCGGGAGCGGGAAGCCCTGCGGAGGCGGTGGATCTGAGAAAACAGCAGAAGATCTCCCGGTGCGCCCTTTGCTACCTGGCCTGTCATGAAGGTCCGGATACAGAGTGCAGGTTTGACGTGGTGAGCATTGCCGGAGAGGAAATCTGTCTGTACCGGAATGCGTTTGATTATTGCGGAAGATAAGGAGAGGTACGATGAGTCTTGGACTGCATTATAAAAATCATGAAAAAATCCTGGAGGAGCGGGTAGTAAGCGGAGTACCGCTGCTGGTTTTTCCTCTGCTGGAGGAGACAGGCGTGGTGAAACACGGGTTTACCACCCGTCTGGGAGGCGTCAGCAAAGGCCCCTGTTCTTCCATGAATATCAGCACCACCCGGGGAGACGATCCGGAGGCAGTGGAGGAGAATAAACGCAGACTCTCCGCAGCCCTGGGGATCCGCGTGGAAGATATGACTTTTACCCATCAGACCCACACTGTCCGTGTGGCGGTGGTGGAAGAAAAGGACCGGGGAACCCGGTTTTCGCAGACCGACGGCATGGTGACCAATGTGCCCGGGATCTGCCTGGTTACTTTTTACGCGGACTGTGTGCCGCTCTATCTGGTGGATCCGGTCAAAAAGGTGATCGGACTTAGTCATTCCGGGTGGAGAGGAACGGTAAATCGGATGGGGCAGGTGACCCTGGAAAAGATGCAGCGTGTTTACGGGACAGATCCGGGGGATGTGGTGGCTGCTATCGGCCCATCCATCTGTCAGGATTGCTACGAAGTCAGCGAAGATGTGGTCGAAGCGTTCCGGGAGAGTTTTGCAAAAGAGCAGTGGCAGGATCTGTTTTACCAGAAGGAAAACGGAAAATACCAGCTGGATCTGTGGAAGGCAAATGAGATCATCTTCCGGGAGGCAGGTGTGAAGCCGGAACATATCGCAGTGACAAACGTATGCACGCACTGCAATCCGGATCTTTTATTTTCTCACCGGTCCGCCGGGGAGAAGCGAGGCAACTTAAGCGCCCTTCTGGCGCTGAAATAATCTCTTTCGGAGAACATCCGGCAAAGAAGGCTTTCGCTGCGGGAAAGAAAGCCTTTGATCCAGGTGCACAAAGGGGAAGGAGGACGTCAGATGGCAACATATTTTTCACTGGCAGCCGCAGCGGGCGCAGGAGAAGAAACTGCGGAGCAGGTGGCGGAAGTCACACAGAATACGGTGGCGGAAGTGGGACGCCTGACTCAGTTTTTGCAGGACAATATTCCACAGTTTATAGCCTTTGGGGTGCAGGTGATCTTTGCCCTGATTTTTTTCCTGATCGGCCGTCAGCTGATCAAATGGGTGCGGAAGATCGTAAAACATTCTTTTGAACGTTCCAAAGCAGACACAGGAGTGGCACAGTTTGTAGACTCTTTGTTGAAATACGGCCTGTATTTTCTCCTGATCTTCAGTATTGCCGCCAGATTTGGGGTAGATACCGCCTCTGTGGCGGCGCTGGTAGCGTCCAGTGGGCTGACTCTTGGACTCGCCCTCCAGGGAAGCCTCTCCAATTTTGCAGGCGGGGTACTGATCCTGCTTTTAAAACCCTTTGAGGTAGGGGATTATATTGTGGAAGATACCAACCAGAAGGAAGGCACGGTCAAGGAGATCCAGATCTTTTACACAAAGCTTTCTACCATTGACAACCAGACCATCGTGATCCCCAACGGACTTCTTACCAACAACAGTCTGACCAATGCCACAGCAAAGGACGAGCGGCGGCTGGATCTGAAGATTTCGGTGTCCTACGAGGCGGATCTGCGGGCGGCAAAACATCTCGTTGAAGAGATTATGACAAAGGATCCCTGCGTGATGAAAGAGGAAGGAATCCAGGTCTTTGTGGAGGACCTGGCGTCCAGCGCGGTAGTCATCGGCGCCCGCGCCTGGGTAAAAAATGAAGAATACTGGCCCACAAAATGGCGGCTTCTGGAGGAGATCAAGCTGAAGATGGATGAAAACGGCATTGTGATCCCTTACCAGCAGGTGACGGTACATCTGCCGGAAGAGAAGAAATAGCTGCTTTTGAGTAAATTTTAAAATAAAATGCGTAAAGATCTTTTTTGATCTTTACGCATTCTTTTTTTTGTTAAAAAGCAAGCGGAAAATCAAGGTTTTTACCAGAAGGGAGGGAAAGTTAAATGAAAAGATTAAAAGAAATTGATCGGAAATACATTGAAAAAGTGTACAAGAGCAAATCACCTTCTGAAATTGCAGACATATTAGGAGTTACAGGGTCTACGATCAAAAGAGAACTGGGCCGATGTCCCAAAGATAATTATTCGGCGGCTGCAGCCCAGAAAGACGCGGATGAAAAACATAAAAAGCTCGGACAAGATCCCAAAGCTCCGGTGAAGTCTTATTGGCAGAGGATGTTGATTATTAAGCAGATTGAAACCTGTATCAAAATGCAGCCGGGGATCACATCCGGAGAGATTGCAAGGATCACAGGAATTGAGGACAAAAAAGTAAGTTACTATTTTTCAGATGTAAAAAAAGAAATGATGGAGACCGCGATATGAAAAGGAAAAAAAGAAGGCTTTCCTTTCTGGGAATTTTTCTGGCATGTGTGTTAAGCCTGCAGCCTTTGATGATCCAGGCAGCGGATGTTGGCCGGCCGGTTATAGAAACAGCGGACGGGCAGGATGCAACTTCGCAGAAGGAGGATCCGCCTGAACAGGCCGAAGAACCGGAGACTGACGGAGCGGAGGTCCAGGAGAAGGAGCCCGGCAGCCAGAAGAAAGATCCGGCTTCCCAAATGGAAGAAAAGCAGGAGGATAAAACGGCAGATCCCAAAGGGACGGAAGGGGATGAGTCACAAACCCAGGCGGAAAAGCAGAAGGCTGATAAGGACGCTCCCCGACAGACCCAGGCGGAACCGGAGAAGAAGTGTACGGATCCCGGCGAAGCGGAATACTTTGACCGCTACGATTTCCACGCCGGATCTTCCGGCAGCATCCGTCTAATGTCAGCAGATGAGACAGTGACGGATCTTTCCGCGGATATCCGCAAGCGGACCCAGTGGACCGATGAGGAAACCGGGGACGGGAAAGTGACCCTGCAGTACCGGTCCAACTCCGGAACGGTCCAGGGGACGGAAGACATGAACGTGGTCCTGATCCAGGATAAATCCGGATCCATGGATGCCAACTACGGCTACAACCTGGAGCGCGTCCGCCAGGGATGGGGGAATCCGGTCAGTACAAAGTGGTATCCCATCCAGAACGAGTACGGATGGACGGAAACCTTGAGTGACATGGCTGCAGAACAGAATTATTACTACCGGGTGAACCACAAGGACGCCGCCTCCGGTTACGAAGGATGGATGTCCGGATGGCTGCACAACGGAGAGATGCCGTATAACTCGCCCTGCCAGGAGCCGGATCATTACTACCTTCTTTTTGAGGAAGATCCCACATCCGGACTACCGGCCTGGACCATGGCCCATGGGAACAACCTTTACAACATCCTCCATACGGATCTGCATCATTATGTGAAGCTGGACAGCCGGGAGGAAGCCCTGGGTTATTTGGAGCAGGGACGCCGGGTGGTACGGTTGACCGGCGGATCGTATTATAACGAGAGCGGAATGGTACCAGTAAGAGAAACGATATATTTCTTGGATGTCTCCCAGATCGTGAACCACGGAAGCGGCTGGATCCTGAACACCTGCGCGCCGGAAGAGTGCCAGACCAGCGACCGTCTGGCCAAATCCCAGGAGTTCTTCAGCACCCTGGTTGACAAGATCCGGGATTTAAACTCAGATAACAAGATCGCCTACATTCCTTTCTGGGGGGATGTGCCGAAGAATGGGAGCTGGAGCAACGCCCACGCCAATGGAACGGCGGATGGCCTGTACACGGACAACACCGGCCGGATGACCCATATGGACGGGGCGACCTGGATGGGATTTACCAATGACTTTGAGGCGATCAAGCAGGAAGGGATCGACCATGCCTTTACTTATGACGGAACCAACTGGTCCAGGGCGTTTCAGGCAGCCATCGATCTGCTGAATGGACGCAGCACGGAAGACAAGAAAAAGGATACCCTTATCATCTTCCTGACGGACGGGATGCCACAGGGGACGGTGGGAACGTCCCTGGATATGGACAACCCAAAGATCAATGGAGCCAGGGAGTCTGCACAGCTGAAAGCCATGGATGGGGTGACCATTTACGCCTGCGGAGTGGCTATGAATGAACAGGATCAGACAGGTGCGGCGCAGCGAGTTAGTCAAGTGGATTCTACAGGTTATGGTACATTTGCCCGCCACAACAGCGAGTTTGCGGAGATGGAGGCAAAGATCCTGAAGCGGATCGATGAGCAGTATGTGATTCCGATCAAAGGGAAGGACGCCTTTTATACAGATACCATGAACGGGCCGTTCACCGTGGACGTGGAGAAGCTGGGGAAGGAATGGAAAGTCCTGGAAAACCCGGGAAGCGGAACCACGAAAGGAGTCCCGACAGCGGTTTATGAAGCGGCCAGGGACGGGGCGTCTTACGTCTATGTAAAAAGCACCAGGACTGTGTACTGGAGTATCGGAGAACTGACGGATGGCGGTTACACGGATCCGGGGCATGAGATGTCGTTCCCGATCCAGTATGCGGACTACGAGATGTCTACGGACGGAAAGGACAAGAGCCTGAAATCCAATACGGTGCAGAAGCTGACTTATGTGACCACCCGGGATCCGGGAAGCATCAAAACCGTGGAGATGGATACACCGTCCATCATCTTCAACCGGCAGGCGAAGCCGGGGATCACGGTGACCAAGACGGTCAGTGGCTCCTCGTTTACCGAAGACCAGACGTTCCGGTTTGTGTACAGTGACAAGAAGTTATCCGGGGATCCGTTGAGCGGATATCTGGGAGACGTGGAAGTGACGGTGAAGGCCGGAGAAGCTTCCGGGAAAGGAGAGATCCAATCCCTGGATCCGGGAACCTATTACCTGTATGAAGTGGATGAAAAGGGTCACCGGATCTCGGCACAGGAAGGGAAGGTGACGGTGACGGAAGAAGCAAAGATCACCACGGAGGCTGTAAGCAGCACGGTTCCCCATTCGGCCCAGAGTTCGGACGCAGAAGAGCTGGAGAACCTGGACAATGTGCTGACGATCACCACCAAAGGGGGGACGGCAGCGTTCACGAATGAGTATGTGAAGGTGGCAGTGGAGAAGATATGGGAGGATGGAGACTATGAAGGCCGGCCGGAGGAAGTGACCGTGGAGCTTTTGCGGAACGGGAAGTCCTGCCGGGAAATGAAGCTTACGGCCAGAGATGGCTGGAAAGGAGCCTTTGAGAATCTGGAGAAATATGATCCGGAAGGGAAAACCTACGAGTACACCATCCGGGAACAGGAGACGGTAGGGTATGAGTCGAAGGTGGAGCAGACCGGGGACGGTTCCTGGACCATCCGGAACCGGGCCGTAGAGGTGGTTATTACGAAAACAGATGAAGAAAGCGGGGAACCGCTTCCAGGCGTGGAGTTCCAGATCTGGAAGAAGAAGGATGAGAAGGATAAGCAGACTTATGTTACAGACAAGAATGGACAGATCGTTTTAAAATGTTTGTCCCAAGGGACCTACCGGATCCAGGAAACGAAGCCCCTTCCCGGATATGTCCTGGATGACACCATCCATTCCTTTACTGTGAATGAAGATGGATGGATCCTGATGGAAGGGGAAGAAGAGCCCAGGGAGACCGGGGAGATCCGGGTGCAAAATCATCAGAACCTGTTTGGAATCATTAAGACGGATGAGGAAAGCGGGGAACCGCTTCCAGGCGTGGAGTTCCAGATCTGGGAGAAGGAGGACGAATCCGGAAAGCAGGCCTTTATTACAGATGACCAGGGCAGGATCCAGATAGAAGGATGGGAGCCAGGTGTTTACCGCATTCAGGAAACGAAGCCCCTTCCCGGCTATGTTCTGGATGACACCATCCATTCCTTTACCGTGAACGAAGATGGATGGATCCTGATGGAAGGGGAAGAAGAGCCCAGGGAGACCGGGGAGATCCGGGTACAAAATCATCAGAACCTGTTTGGAATCATTAAGACGGATGAGGAAAGCGGGGAACCGCTTCCAGGCGTGGAGTTCCAGATCTGGGAGAAGGAGGACGAATCCGGAAAGCAGGCCTTTATTACAGATGACCAGGGCAGGATCCAGATAGAAGGATGGGAGCCAGGTGTTTACCGCATTCAGGAAACAAAGCCTCTTCCCGGCTATGTTCTGGATGACACCATCCATTCCTTTACCGTGAACGAAGATGGATGGATCCTGATGGAAGGGGAAGAAGAGCCCAGGGAGACCGGGGAAATCCGGGTGCAAAATCATCAGAACCTGTTTGAAATCATTAAGACGGATGAGGAAAGCGGGGAACCGCTTCCAGGCGTGGAGTTCCAGATCTGGGAGAAGGAGGATGAATCCGGAAAGCAGACCTTTACTACAGATGACCAGGGCAGGATCCAGATAGAAGGATGGGAGCCAGGTGTTTACCGCATTCAGGAAACAAAGCCTCTTCCTGGCTATGTTCTGGATGACACCATCCATTCCTTTACCGTGAACGAAGATGGATGGATCCTGATGGAAGGGGAAGAAGAGCCCAGGGAGACCGGGAAATTCCGGATTAGTAATGATGATATCAAAGTCCAGATTTTCAAAATAGATGCTGTAACAGGGGATCCGCTTCCGGGTGCGGAACTGGAACTGATCCGCAAAGATAGCGGAGAGGTTGTGGCACAATGGACGTCCAGGGAAGAGCCGCTTCTTTTGGAAAAGCTGGAGCCTGGAGAATACATTCTTCGGGAACAGGAGGCCCCGGCCGGATATCTGACGGCGGAGGATCTTGTTTTCACCGTAAAAAATACCAGGGAAGTGCAGGAAATATTTCTGGAAGATGACTGGAAGAAAGGATCTGTTCAGACTTCCATTCCACACAGCTTCTTTGACGGATCCAATAGTTTCCTGGAAAAAGCAGGGCAGTTCTTTAGCCTTACCAGTGTAAAGACCGGGGACCGGGCCATGATTGGGGGCTGCCTGGCCGCACTTTTCGCAGCAGCGTCAGTGATTATTATTGTGTGTGTGAAGAAGAGAAAGGCGGGGAAACATGAGGAAACGTAGGAAAAGACTTCGAGGATCGTTTTTTTCTTTTTTACTGATCGGCATACTCCTGATCCCGGGTGGAATTGTCCAGGCGGAAGATCGTTCGGAAAAACCGGAAGGAAAGAATGGAAATGCAAAGATTATCCGAGAAATGGAATACACGTCCAGGGATCCGGATGAGGAGAGGCCTTTTAAAGAGAAACTCCGGGAACAAGGGAAAACCTATCTCCTGGAACGCGTGGATTATACCATTACCGAAGAAACGCCGGTAATGGTGGATCAGGAAGTGACAAAGGAGGTGGAAAGTGATCCGATTCCGGAGGGTCAGGCGTTTGAACCGGCTCCGGCCCTGGAAGAAGACGGTCTTGAGTTTAGGTTGATAGAAGTACGGGAGAAAGGCCCGGCAGAGACCACCGTTACCCAGAAGGTTCAGGCTTACACGGATTATGACTGGGCGGTATCCCAGGCGGATGTGCCGGAAGAAAAAAAGATTTCTGCAAAAAATGAGGTCACGGGAGAAGCCATGGATGTGACCTGCCGTTTGACCGGTATTGAGGCGATTGCGGATCCGTCCTGGGAAGATACCTATATTGATATTGTTTTTCAGGAATATGATGCGTTCGTGTTCCAATGGGAAAGCGTCACTGTTTCTAAGGACACGCAGACGCCACTGGCCGGATACGAAGAACAGTTGATTCGCTCGGTAGGGGCGTCTCCGGAAGATTACCGGGTGCTTCGGACGTATTGGGCCGGGGAACCTTATACCAATACGGATGGAGTCCTCTGCAGGAATGCCAGGGCCGATGTCCAAAGAAAGATAGTGTGGTATCGGGCAAATTATGCAGCGGAGGTTCCAATCACGATCCGGGAAGGAACCGTGTATGAAGCGGTGTACCAGGGAACCAGCCAGGTGGAAGACCCGGAGCAGAGAATTTATACCATCCATGCAAAAGCAGTTTATAGACAACAGATCGAAGAAACAGAGCCGGAGGATGCCGGGATTCCGAAAGTGGTTTTGGGAATCGGGATCGGGCTTATGCTTTTGGCGTTGCTGACGGCGGCGGTTCTGTTTTGGATTTGGAAAAACAAAAAGAATAATGGAAAGGAAGAAGAAATAAATGGATAAATTTGCAACCAATATTTACAACCTTTGTACAGAAATACAGCCATATACCTATATATTAGTGATTGTTGCGCTCATCATAATTGGAGTGATGCTTCTTGTGCCATCCGATGAGAGCCGGCAGAAAGCCAAAAAGGCAATTCCTTGGGTCATCATTGGAGCGATCCTGATTATTGGGGCTGTGTACCTGGGAAAGTGGCTGACAGGAAAAATCGTATTTTAGTGATATTTTAACAAGGACAGGAGGGGAAGCAATGGACAGCAAGATTGAAGTATATATCGAAAATATCGGACAGAAGGAAAAAAAGTCCCTCTGGCTTCACCTGCCGGTCCGGGAAGAGAAACTGGATCAACTGTTATATGATCTTACCGGTTCGGAAACTGGTTTGGAATATCTCCTGACGGAAGCGGTCTGCCCGTATTTTCAGGTTTCAGAACAGGAAGATCTCAGGATGCTGAATAAGACAGCTGGTATCATTGAGCGGTTAGACGACCAGGACCGGATCCTGCTAAAAGCATGGTGTGATAAGAGGGAACAGGGGGTTGCAGATGCGGAAGAGATCGCAAACGCAGCCCTGCAGACCAACCAGATGGTTTACCTGGACGAAGCAAAAGATGGAAATGGAATGGAAGAATATCCGGAAGCTTACAGGGTTTATGATTTTAGCGGTCATCCGAAGGGGATTGTACTGGATGACAGCCAGGTGGATGAGTTTTTGTTTGACCGGGAAGAACTGTTGGGATCCGGAGCGGAAGAATTGCTGGAAAGAGCTGCGGTTATAGGTGCAAAAAGAGAACAGAAGAATTACCTGAAAGCGTGCATGCGGGCAGCATCAGCACAGGCGGTGCGGCCAGGGAAAGAAAGGGGCTGGGAGCGATGATCGTATTTATTGATGATGAGACACTGGAACCGGAAGAACAGATGGAGTTTGAAGAAGAGGGTTATGAACAGGAAGACAAAGGAGTATAGGGAGAAGCTGGCAGACACGTTCCTTCATGTGCTGGAGGACAAAGGGTCTGATTGGAAGCAGGAATGGAATACGAACCTGCAGATAAACGGGATCACTGGACGTCCTTACAGAGGTGTGAACCAGTTCTTCCTTCAAATGGTCGCCGAGGCCCGGGGATATAAAGATCCCAGATGGGTGACATTTGTACAGTGCAAAGAAAACGATTGGCGGCTTCAGGACGCAAAAGGAAAAGGGGTACAGGTGGAATACTGGTTCCCCTACGACAGGGAAGAAAAACGGGGCATCACCTGGAAAGAGTTCCAGGAGAAAGATCTGAAGTTCGATGAACGGTATAGTCTGCGAGCCTCTTATAAACACGTTTTTAATGGGGATTTGGTGGAAGGAATGCCGGCATTGGATCGTCCCATCCGGGAGGAGATCCGTGTGGATGAGGTGATCGGAAAGCTGGAAAAAGAGATGGAGGTACAAATCCTGCATGACGGACAAGGCAGAGCGTATTATTCCCCGGTGGAGGACAAAATTCATTTGCCAACCAAGGAGAGCTTTTTCAGCTCTTACGCTTACCATTCGACTGCTCTGCATGAGCTGACTCATGCAACAGGAGCCAGCCACAGGCTGAACCGGGATCTTACCGGGATCGTGGGGAGCTCGAAGTATGCCAGGGAAGAGCTGGTGGCGGAAATCACGTCCTGTTTCCTGTCGGCATATCTGCCGATGGAACAGACAGAGGAGCATATCGCAAACCATAAGGCATATGTAAAAAGTTGGGTTGCAGCGATCAAAAAAGATCCGGATGTTCTTGTGCATGCAGTACGGCAGGCGGAAACAGCAGCGGAATACATGGAAGAAAAAGCCGGGCTGGAACTTGGGCGAGATCAGATGTTGCCATTATCTATGGAGGTTTCCGAAGACCAGGTGTATTCGGATCCGTCCAGAGAAATGACGCCAATGGAACAATGTATGAAGCAGGCAGCCCGGGAAATGCCGGTGCGTGAGGCATATGCAGAACATGCACTGGAACGGTGAAAAGGAGGGAAATGCAATGATGAAAGCAGACATCTTACTGGAAAAAGAAATGATCCTGGAAATTCGGGCAGAAGAAGAAAAAGAAATGATCCTGGAAATTCGGGCAGAAGAAGAAAAAGAAGAACGGTTGAAAGATTACCTGAAGATCCTGGAAAGACGACAGGAAAAATAAATAAAAAGGAGATAGAAGTTATGCAAGAATATGAAGAATACAAAAAACAGCTGCAGGAACATATTTTGGAATATCTCCCCAGGGAATTTCAGGGAGCAGCCGTTTCGTTTCAAACAGTTACAAAAGAATGGGGGGAAGAAGAGGGGATCATTATCCAAACGCCCTGGCATAATTCGGCGCCCATCATTTACCTGCAGGACTGGTATCAGAGATACCGGGAGACCGGGGATCTGGAAGAGACGATCCAGGGGATTGCTGACATGAGGGTATTCCTTTTTGAACGCGAAAACGGTTTACAAAGAATCATCGAGGAGCAGAAGCTGACGGATTATGAGCAGATTAAGGACCAGATCTTTCCCATGGTGATTCATTCGGAAATACAGAAAGAATATTTGGAGAATAATCATCTGGTTTACCGGGATCTGATGGATCTGGCTGTGATCTATAAAGTGAAGGTTGCAGAGTTTGGAGGTGACCGGGGATGGATGCCTGTTACAGAAAGACTGTTGGAGACTTATCAGGTTACGGAGGAGGAACTTTATGCACAGAGCATGGAAAACATGCACCGGGAAAGTAAGATCCATACCATGGTGATAGCAAATGGAAATGAAAAGGAAATGTTCTTTGATCCAATGTTTGCAGATGTGCAGCCGGAAGAGTGGAAGGATTATCTGGACAAAAGCCTGATGATGGTAAGAGATATGTCGCTTCCGGGCGGAGCAGGGGTGCTGTGTAACCAGGAAGTTCTCCAGAAACTGGCGGAGGCTGCGGGGGAAGACCTGATCATCATTCCCAGCAGCGTGGAGGAGATCCTTGTTCTCCGTGCGGATGATGGGTTCAGCTCACTTTCCCTGGATACTATGATTCAGAGTGTAAACAGTACGGATGTTTTGCCGGGACAGGTATTGAGCGACCATGCTTATTATTATTCCAGGCAGGAACAGGAACTGATGACATTTTCGGAATATGAAGAACGAAGGATGGAACAAAACCCCTTACAGGAATATTTAAGGCGGTCAAGTGCGAGAAGGTTCTCGCCGCTGGATCTGGAACGGTAGTGGATAAACAGATAGCTGAAATAGTACCAAAAAATAATCTGGAAAGTGGAAAGTATGGCAAAAAATAATAAGAGGAAGCGTTCGGGGACACAGATTCTGTTTCTGAACCGGTGGCTGTCAAAAATAATAGTGATTTTTACGATATGTATCCTGGTAGATCTGGTGTTGTTTTTGCTTGCTGCAGTATGGTATCAATCTGTTGATCGACCTTCCAGATTGGTTAAACGATATGGATCATCCGAAAAGTTATATCGGAATCAGAAATGTGCTTCCTGATCCCGAACAGATCCGGGAATATCCGGTAATCAGGTGGATTTACCTAGGAATGGCCGTGGTGCTTTTGATTTCTAATGGCTGTATGGTCTATCGGATGAGGGTGGCATATTCCGAAGATACGCTGAACCAGGGGCAGAAAGGGGATTCACAATGGACGACAAACAAGGAAATTAAGCAACAGTACAAGGCAATTCCGGACAGGGATAAAAATTTTCCGGGAAGAGGAGGCATGATTATTTCCCGGATGGGAAAAAAGCTTTATATCGATGAAAGCCCGGCCAATAACCTTATCATTGGTCTTACCAGATCCGGCAAGGGAGAAATGTTCGCTGTACCAAGTGTGGATGTATATTCAAGGGCAGAAATACAGGCATCTATGGTGATTTTGGATCCTAAGATGGAACATTACAAGATGTCCAGACGAACCTTGGAAAGAAGAGGATATCTGGTGTACTTCCTCAACCTGGATGATCCGCTGCATTCTATGGGTTACAACTCATTGGAAGTGGTGGTGGAAGAATATCTTAAGAAGCATTTCGCAGAAGCGGAGCTTCTGGCACAGTCATTAAGCTATTCCTTCTTCCATCCGGATAAACCTACAGGCAATGAAGAGTTCTGGAATGATCTGGCAGCTTCACTTTTGACGGCCCTGATCTTGGCACATATAGAAGACTGCACAAAGGAAGATGAACGGATCAATGGAATCCGTTTTCGGAATTGGAAGAAAAAGAGAGAAACTTGGGAAACATTAAAAGAGGAAGAGAAAGAACGGATTCGGGAAAAATGCCGGCAAAAAGACGGGAAAGATCTGGTGACGGATCCGGAGATCCAATCCCTGCCCTCGGAAGTAGCGTTCAAATATCTGGAAGAAAATCGTAAAAAAATTAACTTTTATTCCATCATCAACACATTTACAGAGCTGGCTAGAAAGCAGAATCCAAAAAATCCGAACCTAACCGCGCTGGACACTTACTTTAATCAACGACCGATGTTGGATCGGGCAAAAATGAAATATGCCAGTGCAGAAATTGCAGGAGACCGAACAAAAACAAGTATTTTTACAACAATGATGAACAAAATGACAATTTTTCACCTATGAGAATGTTGCAAAAATGACAGCGGAAAGCTCGCTGAAGCTGGAAGATGTCGGATTTGGAGAAAAGCCGGTCGCCGTATTCATCGGTACGCCTGACTATGATCAATCGCTTCATTTTCTTGCGACTGCGTTTATCCGACAACTGGTATTTACGTTGGAAAAGCGGGCAACGAGAAGCAAGAGCGGAAAGTGTGACCGTCCGGTAAAGTTTATCTGTGACGAAATTGGTAATTTTCCACCGATTGAAAACATGAGAAATATCATTACCGTATGTCCCGGACGGGATATCACGTTTGACTTGTATATTCAGGATATTGTACAGATGAAAAAGCTATACGGAGATGATTGGGAAACGATCAAGGGAAACTGCGGGAATCATATTTATATTCTGTCGAATAATGACAATACTGCAGAAGAATTTTCTAAGAATCTGGGATCGGAAACGATCCTTTCTGCACAGCGATCCGGGAATAAGCTGGGAATAGATAAGAATTTTATGGAAATTCCTGAAGAGCGGCGTCTGCTGAACATGAACCAGCTGCAGGAACTGCGGCAGGGAGAATGTGTTGTAAAACGGGTCATGAAGCGGACGGACCTGAAAGGGCGTCCGATACGGCCAACACCCATTTTTAACTCCATTGATAGCGGAAAGCGGATGCTGTTCCGGCATGAATACCTGACAGATACTTTTCCCGATCCGGACGGGATCGATATTCATGATGTTAATACGGAAGATAGAAGTGATATTGATCATAGAGAAAGGGTCTGGGATTTTCAGATTTCTTTTCAGCAGATCATGGAAGAAACCAGAGGAACAGCCAGGAAGGAGCAGAGGCTTAAGGACCTGGCAAATGCGGAAACGATCCGGGATCTGCTAAGAAAATATCTTGCAGATCCGGAATGGGACATGATCAAGGATATGGATATCAGTATTTCTAGGCTCATCGACCTGGTGGAAAAAAGCAGCATGAAAGAGACGGAAAAAAGAAGTGCTGTCAGCCTTATTGAATTAAGCGCAGCGTAAGGAGCAGATGAATGAAAACAGGAAAGAGAATCTATGGCAAGAAAAATAAAAATCGAAAAGTAAAAATCATTCTGGCAATACCTGTATTACTGTGCAGCATCCTTTTTTCAGGGAAAGTATTGGCTGCAGACGCTGTTGTTAATGTCCTGGTCGAGAATCGGGACTTGTTCCACTGCAATAACATTGTGTCAACATTTTTTCGGTGGCTGGGCTGGGGAGTGATTAAGGGCCTTGCCTTTTTGGCCGCACTTTGTGCGGATCTGTTTGACAAGGTGTTTACATTGCTGGACTTTACGGAATGGGGACCGGTACGGGAATATATCGGCTCCTTCCGGCCGATTTTTATCGGTCTGGTCTGCCTGTCTCTATTAGTGATGGGAGTTCTTCTCATTTTTAACTATGAGAAGAAGCCAAAGATCATGATCAATATCTGCCTGGCTGTTCTGATCGTGTCATCTTCCACTTATCTGATATCTACGATGAACAGTTTCCTGGCAACAGACCTCAGAAATGCGGTTGTTACGGGAAACGATGAACAGGAGATCCAGGATATCGTGTATGACATGGTGGGATCCTCTTTTTATGATCTTATCTATCTGGATGACCACATCAGCGGCGGGCTGATGAATGTAACCCAGGACAACCGTCTGATCTATGACAATTTATCCGAGGAAGATATGGATCTGATTGATATTAATGAGATCGTAAAGGAAGACGATGTCAGGTCGGAATCGGAAAACCTGGTTACGCACCGGATCTTTTACAAAAAAGGAGATCTGGACGTTAAGGAGATCTATAACGGGATTGCCTGGACAGATCTCCTGAACGAGTATTACTACCGGTACAGCGTGGAATGGATCGTGGCCATTTTGGGACTTTGTTCTTTGATCCTGGTGTTTTTCTTCCTGTCCTACAAGGTGGTGCGGATCCTGTACGAGATCGTGATCCATCAGCTGATAGCGTATCTGTATTCGGCCAATCTAAATAATAGCCAGAAGCTGTTAAAGATCCTGGATTCCGTGAAAGACAGCTACATCACCCTGATTCTGGTGATGGTCTGTATGAAGATATACCTGTTGGCGTTCCGGTTTGTCAATACCCTTGGCTGGGGACAATTCGTAAAATGTCTGGTTTTATTATTTATCGCTTTTGCGGTGATTGATGGACCGAATATCATACAGAAGCTGACAGGGGTGGATGCCGGATTATCTTCGGGTCTTGGAAAAGTAATTGCAGGGACACAGCTTGCTCGGATGATTGGAACGAGTCTGCCAAGGGGGGCGGGACTTAAAAGTCTGTTAGCAGGATCCGGAAATGAAAGCTCTGCAGGAAATGTCAGCACGGTTTCTGATGGACAAAAGACAAATCTGAATCAGAATGTGGCTGGGGCCAGTGATGAGTCAACGCAGACGCCACCGGAATCAGATGGAGGAAATTCATCACAGTCCAGCATGCAACAGACAGACCAGTCCGTACAGAATGAGCAGCAAACACGGAATGAGCAGCAAGCACAAAATGACCAGCAAGTACAAAACGATCAGTCAGAAATGGCAGATCAGCATGAAAATACATACAATGATCTGGCGGACAGCCAGGACGTAGTCCAGGCCGTAGATCAGGATGAATATGTCCAACAGGATCTGTCCGGCAGTCCGGAAAACCAGTGGAAAACGGAAGAAGGAGAGAAAGAAACTACACAGGCAGGAGGAAAAGACGCTGCAGCGAAATCAGAAGCGGACAGCCAGGCATCTGTACCGGAAGGATCCGGATATGAGGATGGCCGGGATCTGAAAGCGGATGGAAGTGAAGGTGCGTACAGTGCGGCTGACGCAAAGGAATACAGGGACAGCATTGCGGATGATCTTAATGGAAAAGACCCTCTTACGATGGAAGTAAACAATGGTGTGGAAAACATGAAAAAAATGGATGCGGATCTGCAGGAAGAAAAACGGGAAGATCAAATCCGGATGCCGGAGCATCAGGAAGAGCCGCTTCGTGGAAAAGGCAGGCTCCTGCAGACAGAAGGAACAGAGGAGGAGAAGCATCGTGCAGGGGACGTTCATGTAACATTAAAAAAGATGCCGGGAAGACCGCCGGAGCGCGGTCAGGTAAAAATTACTCTGGAGCCGTTTGCAGAAAGCCATAAACAAAAGAATCCATCCGGGGATGAAAAGTAAAGGAGGGTAAACAAATTGACACAAGAGATGCAAGAGCGAGAACTGGACTGGAAGCAGGAGAAAAGCCGTAGTTTTTCACACCAATCCTTAACAGATCTTGTGCGTGTGTATGGTGTGTGCGGGTTGATCGGCAGAGAAGGGGAACAAAAAGAGGAATCGTTTCCCCATATTGTCAAAAACCTAATCCGGGAAATGGAAGAACAGGAAGTGGAAGCGTGCCTGCCAGGAAGAAACCAGTCAGTCAGGCGGCATCAGGATCCTGTTCGGATTTTCCGGGGATCAAACACCGGTCAGCAGTTTAGAAAATCGAATCCGGATCCTGGTGGATGGGGGATGGTTGTCAGATAGCTGTTTCCGGAAAAGACGCTGGGATCGAAAGCCAGGGATGTGGGACAGTGATTGTAACCAGCGGGATAAACACCAGGATCCAATCTCTCGGATCACGGGTTCAGATCGGAAGCAGCGGAGAGGCTGTCAAGATCATCAGCTCCGGGGAACATGCCTGGATCTGGTCATCCGGGAGTGACGCCAGGATCAGCGGGGAAGCGGATTTCGTTCAGATCCGATCCTCTGGAGAACATGTCCGGATTGATAATACGGGAAACTTTTCCAGGATCATCAGCTCCGGAGAAGACGCCTGGATCAAAAACAGCGGATACTCCTGCAGGATGAAAAGCGAAGGGAAAAGAGCCCGGATCACAAATTTCGGAGAAAATGTATGGATCGAGTGTTCCGGGGAAGGATCCATCATTTGCGGATTGGGAATGGGTTCTTTTGTAAAAGCTGCAAGGGGGAGCTGGATCACACTGGCGGAATGGGAGTATTCCAGGGAAGAAAATAGAATGATTCTTACTCAGGTAAAGACGGGGCGTGTCGATAACATAACGCTCCGGGAAGGTGTTTATTACACCTTAAAACAGGGGGTATTCACAGAAAAAAAGATGGGACCATGGATCCCGGGATGTACAGGAAGGAGAGGAACAGGAATGAGATATCTGGTGAGCCAAGAGATCAAATCAGAAACAAAGGTTGGAAAAAGCGTCTATCTTTTTGATCTGTTTTTTTATGGTCGTTTACTGCAGTGTCTCTCTGGTGCTTTCCAATGCGGTGCATGCTTCCCTAGTTGTACCCTTTTTAATCTTCTCCCTGGCGGTTGCGTTTTGTCTGACGATGAAAAGCCAGGGAAACAGGCGGCGGCGGAACTATGAGAGCATCTGTATTTATTTTAGGCGGGATGATGAGGTCTACCGGCCGGTTATCAATATCAGCAAGGCAAGAGAACGGCAGGGATCCGGAGACGACAAGGAAGATGCGTTTTACGAGTACATGTGAGGAGGTGCTGCATACATGGCACAATATATAATCTTTGGGATAGTTTCCTGTATCATTTTACTGGCTTTGTTTTTTCTGATTCCGAATTGTGGGAAGAAAAACCCAGCCGAAGGGAATGAACCGGAAGGGAAGAAGAAAAAGAGAAACGAAAACGGATAGGAATACAGCAGATCTGATTGGAATGGAATATCTTCCGGAAAATCATTGCTTTCGGAGAAAAAATAATACATACATGGATTTTCTGCAAGTGACCACAAAGGATCTGGTCAATGCGTCCGCAGATGAGGTGGAATATGACTGCCTTAAGTTCGCAAAAATGTACAAGCTTTATGCGGATGATCTGAAAGTGATTGCCCTTAATTTTCCGTGTGATACTAAAAAACAACAGGAACATATCAGACGAAAAATGAAAAAGACCACGAATCCCTTGTATTTGGAGGCATTAAAGGCGGATCTAAGGGAGCTGTCCTGGCTGGAAAAACACAACACTACCCGCGAATTTTATTTTATGATCTTTGCGGATTCCCTGGAAAATCTGGAAAAGAATCGCAGAACGATCAAAGCAAATCTTTCGACAGGCCGGGATGGACTGGTTGATGATATCCCGGATGAGAAGAAAGAACAGATTATGACTCGGATGAACAATAAGAACCTTTTGATGAGGACAGCGTGAGGTGCAAGATGAGAAAGTGGAAAAAAGAAAAGGAAGATAAAGAGAAGCTGAAAAAAGCAGAAGCTGGGATACGATCCTTATCTCATGGAAAGGATCCAGCCCCAGGGCGGAAATCTGCTTTAGGGATCCTAAATTCATACTAACGGGAACCGGGTACGAGACCTGCCTGCATATCTATGAATTTCCCAGGCATTTGAATGATTTCTGGATGTCCAAGGTATGCAACATCAACAATACAGTGGTAACGGTGGATCTTTCTACGGACAATGTGATTGAGGTGAAAAAGAATATCAACCGATCCATCAAAGAGCAGGGTTACCGGATCTCGGAAGCAAGGAACCATGCGGAACTTTATGATGCCAGACAAAGGATCAAAGAGATGGAACGGCTGTATGATGAGATCAGCTCCATGGGAGAAGTGATCAAGCTGGTCCATGTAAGGATCTTTGTAGCAGATCAGTCCTTTGCACAGTTGGAGGAAAAGATCAAAAATATTTCCAAAGCCCTGGAAGGCGATGGGTTCAAAGCTGCGGTGTATCTTAACGAGGGCAAAGCAGAATGGTTGTCCATGTATAAACCGTATCATGAACAGGCCCAGGAGCTGTTTTTTACCTATGGACAGCCGCTGGTGTCCAATGCCATGGCTGCAGGAAATCCTTACCATTTTTCCAGCCTGGAAGATCCCACCGGATGTTTTCTGGGAAAGACGCCGTGTGGTGGGAATGTTCTGTTTGATGAATTTACTAAAACAAGTACGCGGCTACATTACAATTCCCTGGTGATCGGCACCATGGGTTCCGGAAAGTCCACGCTTTTAAAGAAGCGGTTTAAAGCTAATGCGGTGCGAGGAAACTATATCCGGACATTTGATATATCCGGAGAATTTGAACGCCTGACCAAAACCTACGGCGGCAAAGTGATTAAGCTGGATGGGACAAATGGGATCCTGAACCCCCTGGAGATCTTGAAAGGGGATGAGAACGAAGGAATCAGTTTCACAAGGCATATTTCAAAGGTATCTACGATTTACAAGTTTCTAACAGAAGGACAAGCGGATACCCAGGAAATCATTACGTTTGAAGAACTCTTAAGAGAGTTGTATCAGCAATTTGGCATGGAGCTTAGGAATGGAAAAGTAACCAGCCAGGTGACCGGCCTGCCGGCGGAAAAATATCCGACCTTTTCAGACATGCTGCAATACATAGACAGAAAAATGGAGCGGATCCGGGAAGAGACTTACGATGAAGTCACGCTGTCTATTGTGAAAAAGAATATGGAACGGATCGATAAAATCCGCCGGGTTATCCAGAATATCGTACATACCTACGGATCTTTATTTGACGGACATACATCTATAGACAATATCCTGGATGAGCAGATCGTAACTTTCGATATTTCCACGATCAAAGAGATGAAGGCGTCTGTTTTTGACGCCCAGATCTTCAACATGGTTTCCTTATGCTGGGATAACTGTGTGACGAACGGGCGTTTAATGATGAAACGGTATTCGCTGCCTTCAGACCATCCGGACCATGTTGCTTTTGAGGATGCCACCAAATTTCTGCTGATCATTGATGAATCCCATCGCTGGATCAATACAAGAAAACGATATGCGCTGGAATCTATCACGATCTACCTGCGGGAAGCAAGAAAATATTTTGGAGGGATTATGCTGGCCAGCCAATCCATCCGGGACTATGTACCAGAGGGATCCGGAGCGGAAGAGATTGATGATCTGAAAAAGATTTTCGAGCTGACGCAGTACAAATTTATATTTCATCAGGAAACAAATGTGTTGGGGCTGTTTGACAAGGTATTTGAAAACACCCTGACCAGCAGCCAGCGGGACAGAATCCCGAAGCTGCAGGTAGGGGAAACCATTCTTTGCATCGCCTCCGACCGCAATCTTGAGCTAAAAATTCATCTGACCAAACAGGACAATCTGATGTTCCAGGGTGGTGTATAAAAAGGAAGATCACACATGAGAGGATTGAAATTATTCATACCGGGGATCATTGCCACAGTGTTGATTCTTGCTTTGACGGCCGGAGCGGCCATGCAGATGATTACTGCTGTAATGGCGGTGGTCGGCGGGGAGGAAGAACAGACAAGAAGCGATTTGTCACTGGATGGGCTACCCCCATTCATTACAATTGAAATGGTTGAAACACTTTTGGAGATGCAGGATACCTACGGTCATCCGGTCAGCAGTGGTCTGGCACAGATCATTGTAGAGAGCGGATTTGGAAGATATGGTCCCCACGGGGAAACAGGACAAGGGCTTTCCAGACTTGCTTATGAACAGAAGAACCTTTTCGGGATCAAATACCATCGTAGCGATCAATACGCAATAGGATCGTACAATTACAGCACAGGCGAGCAGGATCCGGCAGGAAACTCCTACGACATAGTGGCTGGATTTTCCGTTTACAGAAGCCATGCTGACTGCATCAGGCAACGGGCAGTAATGCTGGAAAAGGCTCCGTACATCGCGAATATTCAACCGTATAAGAAGACAGGAGGCCAGTATTCCCAGGCTATGGCCGATCAGTTTATTGCGGCCATCCGGGAATCAGGATGGGCAACATCTGTCACTTATGTAGAGCATTGCACATCCGTAATGCGGACCTATCAGTTATACAGGTTTGACAACCTGACCCTGGAACAATTTCAAAATTCTCAGGATATTGGTCAGGGCGGAGCAGGGACTGGGGCCGGCCAGGAATACGCATCAGCTACAGCTGCACAGAGGCATGTCGTTGATGTCGCGTATCAGACCCGCTTTGCGGGAGATGGCTTGTGTGCCACCTGGGTCTCTCGTGTTTTTGCAAATGCAGGGCAGCCTTACCCATACGGAAACGCGAACAGCTTCAATATGAGCCGGGAAAGCGGTGGTCTGAAGGTGGGGATGGTTATCTGCGTACAACATTCAGGACCAAGACCCAGCTCATGGAATTATGGACACATTGGAATATATATCGGGGACGGGAAAGTGTTTCATAATGAGTCTTCCCGTACGGGAAATCAAAGCAATGGATGCACCATCACAGAGCTGTCAGCTTGGAAAGCAACATATGAATATCAGTGTACCGCTTATTACGGATGGGTCAATGGGATCGATCTGTCTGCAAGATAGAGGGAGGATTTGAGATGGATAAGAAAAAATTAGGGATTGTATTGATCTTGCTTGCTGTGATCATTGCTGCAGTCTATCTTTTGATGCACTGCTTTTATGAGAAGAAAGCGCCGGAAGCAAAGAAAGAGCCGGCCATCCTGGAACAGGAGCCTGATTTGTCAGAACCGGAGTTAAATGTGAAAAATGACGAAGAAGAGGAGAAGATTTTTGAGATCAGGATCCCGGATGCCTATCTGGAAATCCTGGATATGGATGAGGACGGGCTGCGGAATGAGATTGAGTCCTGGACCAGGGAAAACCAGGATTATGGCATGGCTACCGGAGCAGAATTCCAGGATTACTGTGAACTGGATCCGGTAGAAAACAAATATTCCTTCCTGTTCCGGACAATAACCGGGGACGATGGATATCCAGAAGAGGCGAAAATGCTGGTGTTGGATTATTACAAAAATGATGGGAAAATATGGATTCACCCGTAACAGAGGAGGTTATCAATATGACAAAAGAGGCAAAAAAGGTCTATTTTTACTGCGGAAATGAAGAACGGCAATATCTGAAAGAAAGAGCGTTCCAGGCATGGGGAAATAAAGGATATGTGGTGGATCAGATGGAAGAAGCGGATCAGATCTTTATTGTAAGATCCACTATCGGACAAGAGCAGGTTGAAGATCTGGAAGAAGTAATCCGGATGGCGGAATCCAAAGGATTGCATGTACAGGAAGTGGATCTGGATCTGATCAATAAAGATATCTATGAAAAGATCTATGAAATGTTATACAGAGAGTCATTTAGGGAAAAAAGGAAACCAAAGTTGCGGAGTAGAAAAGTATGAAAACACAAAACAACAAACAGGGCAGGGAAAAGAAAAAACATAAAAATGTATTTGCGGTTCTGTTTATTACCATCTTTCTTTCTGGATACACCTTATTTTTCACATCTAAAATCTGGATGCCGACTACAGGGGATGCGGAGCGACTTACCAGGTTAAACGAAGACATACAGTGGGAAAACAGAACCATTAAGATCATTCGTTGGGAGTATAGTGAAAATCAGCAGCGGATGGAAGTGGAGCTGGATCTTTCCGACCGGTCGTTTGAAGGCCTTGAGGGATATGAGTATTCCGCAATGGAAACCAATGCCGGAATGTTACCAGTAACACCGGTTTTGGAAGATATGGACTGGATCATTCTGCAGATCGATGATGTCCCGAAACGTTTTTCGGAAATATCTTTGCGGATCCAGGAAAAGGATGCGGGCGAAGAAAGCGGAACCATGATTCGGATGTACACAAACATCAACGATGTGGATCGTGTAGAAACCCTGGAACGGAAAGACCGGTCGGAATACCTGGTTGAAAAATATCAGTTACAGGTTCAGGGATACCAGGAAGAGATAAAAAAAATCAATAAGAGAATCAGTGAATCAGAAAAACGGATCCGCAACATTGAAGCGGAGATCCTGCAGCTGCAGGAAAAGGAAACCTATCAGACAGAAAAACAGATTCAGGAAACGGAATCTGTAATAGAAGACGCCAAAAACGAGATCTTATCAGAAGAAGAGCATATTGCCAACGACCAGGCAGAGGCTGCGGAAGTAAAGGAGCGGATCCGGAATACAAGAGATCAGATCCGGAATCTGAAGGAACAGACGGAAAAGAAAGCTCAAAAGAGCAAAAACTAATATCTGCATTAAGGAGGGGAGGAAATGGGTAAAAAACAGCTGTATGATTGGATTAAAGCAGAGATACGTATTGAGGATTACGCCCGGGAGCTTGGGTTTACTGTAGTGCGGCGTGGAAGGTATTATTCCTTGAAGGAACATGATTCCGTCATGATCGATCCGGTGAAAAACTGTTTTTACAGAAATTCTGTGCCGGGAAGAGGAAGAGCGATTGGAAAAGGAGGATCGGTGATTGATTTTGCCTTAGAATTTACGGATCAGAATCTTCATGAGATCCTGAAAGATTTTTCAAACAGAGTTTACAGAAATGCGGAAGAACTTCCTAAGTTTCACGCGGCGAAAGCTCTAAATCGGTTACTGAAAGACACGGAGCATCCGGTTTCTTTACGGCTGCCGGCAAAAGGGAAAAATATGCACCGTGTCTACGCGTATTTGATCAAAACACGGAAGATCAGCCGGAATATCGTGCAGGACCTGGTGGATAGAAAGCAGCTTTACGAAGACGAAAAGGGGAACTGCGTATTCGTAGGTTATGACCGGAAGGAACCGGAAAAACCAGTCTTTGCATGCCTGCGGGGGACAAGATCAGATTTTTCTTTTTATGGAGATGTGGCAGGCTGTGACTATGACCAGTGTTTTCATGTTGATAACAAATCCCCCAAACTAATAATTACAGAAAGCGTCATAGACGCCATGTCGTTGATGACGCTTCAGGAAGCGGATCAGATGTGGAAAAAATATGACTATCTTGCCCTGTCAGGAGTCGGGAAGCTGGAAGCGATCAGATCCTTCCTGAAAAAGACGGAGTTGGAAGAGATCCGGATCGCATTTGATCAGGATGAGGGCGGACGGAAGGCTGCGGGGATCCTGAAGCAACTGATCCAGACGGAACGGCCGGAGGTTCAGGTCTACTTGGATCTTCCGCTCGGAGAAGGGAAAGACTGGAACGATATTTTAAAGAAGGAGAAAATATCATGATCATATTTGTTGGAAAAGAAGAAAAAGGGTATTTTGTGACAGAGGTTGCAAAGAAGCTCGGATGGGAGACAAAATTTATTACGCCAGCTTTGACAATAGATTCGCAGGCAGGAGAGATTCTGGCTTGTTCTGATTGCAGCCATATTGTTTACGACGTTGAGCAGTACACAGATCCGGCTGATGTGATCGCCGATGTGATCCGGCGGATTCAGATTGCAAACAATGCGGTTCCGGTCATCTATGCACCGGGATATCCGGAACAGTCAGAAATCCTTCGGATGCTGCGGTTTCAGGGCGTTAAGCATTTTATTTCCGGAGTCTACCAGGATGAAAAGAAGGAAGCCTTGGAAAAGGCCATTGCAGGGATCCTGGAGCCTCTGGAAGAAAATGATCGGATGCCGGCAGAGAAGCTGGAAGGAGAAGTAAAGTACGAGGCGGATCCGAAGACGGGGAAACAGGAAATTACAAGTATCGGCATTGCCGGCGTCCTTTCACGGATCGGGACAACCACCCAGGCAATCCAGATTGTAAAATACCTGCTCTACAACGGTTATAAAGCCTGCTACATTCAGATGAACCAGCACGGCTGGGTTGAGGAGCTGGCAGAAGCATACGAAGGAGTGGAGGAGGATAAAGAGCTTGGAAGGGTCACTTATCAGGAAGTGGATCTATATTACAAGCTTGATAAACTTCCGGAAGTTATGAAACTATCTTACGACTTCTTTGTTTATGATTATGGAGTATACCGAGAGCGGGAGTTCAACAAGGTTTCTTTCCTTGAAAAAAGTATGCGTATTTTTGTTGTCGGGACAAAGCCTGGCGAATTTATGAAAACTTATGAGCTGATCGAAAACCATTTTTACAATCATGTGTTTTATGTTTTCAACTTTATACCATTCGATCAGGAGGAACGGGAAGACATTTATGATCTGATGACAGGAAAGGAAGAGTATACGTTTATCGCAGATGACTGCAGGGATCCATTCCGATTTAATGGATCTGAAATGTACGAAAAGATGCTTCCATTGCATCCGGCAGCAAAGAGAACAGGAAAGAAAAGAAAAAAAACAGGTTTTTTTACAAAAGGCCGGAAAGATAAACGGGTGGGAAAATGAGTAAATACAAGAAAAGGCTGGTCCAAGAAGTTATAGATAAAAAGGCGTTTGAAGCGAAGCAAGAGCAGCTGAAAGAAAAATACCAGGTTGCAGAAGAGAATAAGATCATTGTTGAAAAGTCAAACATGATTAAATTCCTGATCCGCACTGCAGGAGCGGTAGTACGAGTGTGCGCCGGGGGCGCTGTGTTGATCCTTGCTGCAGTCGGAATCCTGGCGCTCATTTATCCGGGACCAAGAAGAGAGATGCTGCTGATTGGCCAGGAAATCCTGGAAGAATTACTTGTATTTATTTCTTAAATGTAGTAGATAGCAAGGCCGAATGGCCTGCTATAGATGTAACTGTCATATTACACACATGTATCACACGCAACCAGAAAACAAGGCTTTATTCCCCGGCGTCAGCCGGGGAGAAAGGGGGCGTGTTGAAAGAACAGGACAAGAAAGGAAAAGGAAAACCCCCATGGATCGGTTAGTAAATTTAAAGCTGCAGGAACTCCGGAAGGAATACGAAGCATACCGGGGATACCTGAAGGAAACATACGGATGGAAGAATAAAACAATTGATGACACAGGGCTTCTGCTCCTGGCATTATCTAATTCCATCCGGCATTATCGGATAAAAAATCAGAAAAGCAGAGAAAGACAGGAACGAAAAAACAGCGACTGCAAGGACCGAAATGGAACAGGCGCCTAAGCTTGAGGGAGCCGGCGCCTGCAATAATAAAGGTTTAACAAATCGCATCCAGGGCAGCAAAGTGATCAGCATTAAGCCTGACACTGTGAGACAACCTGAACCGCTTACATTTATATTAGCGATAAGAACGAGCATTGTCAATAAAAAGAGAAAAAGAGGTGAAAAAAGTGAGGATCAAATACAGCAAGCTATCACAGCTGAAGAATCTGACAAACCGTGAAATGGATCTGTTCCTTTACCTGGCCAGATATCAGAATCTTGCTGGCCAAGTGGTTGGTGTTCATAACCGGGCGGTCTGCAGATCAACAGGAATGTGCAAGCAGTCCTTTTACACCTCTCTTTATTCTCTTGCGGAAAAGGGAGTTATTTCCTATGCGAAAAACACAGAGATAGATTATGATGTCCAGATCACAGATAACGATTTTTCCTATCCGGAAGCGTTCCGGGAAGGATATGTGAACCTTCATCGGGCAGTTTTTCACCAGGATATCTTTAAAAAGCTTAAAGCAAACGAAAAATACATGCTGTTCGAGTTTTTAAAGCGTACCCACGAAAACTCCAGCAGCTACAAGGTAAGAACCTATAGGTTCTATGATATTTTTACGGAGCTTCTCGGTGTAACGGGACGAGTAATCCGTTGTTATCTTCATACACTTCGTCATTTCTTTTCCGTTGGGATAAAAAATGGGATCTACTATATTACCTATAAACATTCCGTATTTCACAGGAAAGAGAAAAAGGGAGTGGAAGACACAGAATTTCAATATTTTGTCGAGGTTCAATGTAGAAGAGAGCGGATCCGGGAATGGAAAGAAGAAGAAGTCGCAAATACATCCTGGCTGCTGAAACAATACCGTCCTGTTGTGCAGCTTCAAGAATTAAAGCAGCTCCTCAAGGAAGCCGTCCACAAGAGCGTTACAGGGGTGGAAGCTGACTGTAGGACACTGAATAGTCGCTATATACATACTATTCTTAAAACACTTATCTAAACCTTCTGAAGGATTTAAAGATTCAGAAGGTCTGTTCCATGACCCTTTCTTTTTCTTTTTCCCTAAAAAACAATAGAAAAAAACAGAAGGTGGCGTCATAAGAATGTTACAGTTTGAAAAAGCAGCTGTGCCTGGGCTTTCCCAGGATTTTTTATTGCTTTTTATAGTCTAATTTCATGCGTAAAAAAAGAAAAGAGGTCTAAATTCTTTCCGTTACAAAAAGACAGAAGTCCAGGATTGCTGTAAAAAAGTAGAAATACAGTCCAAAATTGATCCGCCGAAAAGAAAGGATACTATTGATAAAATACAGGCTTTCAAAGCATCTGAAAAGTAAGCATATTATTCCTAATATTATATTTACTCTGATATATATTCAATCTTTTTAAAATATTAAAATTTCCCTGGGAAGAGCTTGTATCATAAATAAAAAGAGTCAGACAAAGAAATGCTAAATGTTAAATCGATAAAAAAGAAAAATGAAGCCTGTGAAGAAAAGTCTGTAAATAGGATTCTTCTTTACAGGCTCGCTTCATTTATGTATGCCGGATTCTGGGACAGACTATATTGGACGGTGTGAGGCCTACTCAAAGGACGACACCTTGTTAGATTACCGAGCAATCGGAATCGGAGCGTAAAAATACCCCGGGGCTTTACGGCTCCGGGGTGATTTTTATTTGCGATTTGCCTCGTAGATGGCTCTTATGTATTTTTTCCATCCACTTCGATGATGTCATTTTTTTGCTCGTCTGTGAGTGTGCCGTAGATGGATTTCTTTTCACTTGCATTTTTTCACCTTCTTGTTTATAATATTTTTAGCGACTCCACATTGGAATGTAAAAATAATCATTTTTAATTACTTAAGTAGATACATATTGGAATGTAAAAATAGTGATTATTCTAATTGTGGGGTATTTGAATAGAGAGGATATCCTCTCTATTCTTTTTCGTCCGGAACAAGAGAGATAACAAACTCTTTCTTCTTGCAAATCAGAGTAATAGTTGCTTCTTTATCATCGTCCCCTTCGCTTTCAATCTCGACATGGTCTGGTACGATTGAAAATATTAGCTTTCCGCCTTCAAACCTTTCATCGTTGATTATAAACTCAAATCTCACAGTCCTCTCGAGCGTGTTGCGAAAATCTGTTATGGCATCCCAGCTCCCATGCTCCTGCGCGATAATTATCCGAAATCGCGGATCGAACATGATCCCTTCTCCAAATTTTTCGCTTAACACACACAACTCCTTTTTCTCTGTCCTGAAGAGAACTCTCCGCACAATATCAAAGTATTCTCCTTCGTGTTCGTAATAATCGTCAGATACGTTCTGACCGTTGTAAAAAATTTCTACTTCCATTTTCCCGCTCCTTTTTAATTATTATAGAAATATCCTCTTAATGTGTTTATGGAATCGCTTGTTTTTGACCTTTTTGAATTCTCTGCCATCATGTCAAGGGCCTGCATAAACATCTGTTTTTTTGTCTCTTCTGATTGTTCTTCTAACCAGCTAAAGAAATCATTCACCTTGTTTTTTGCAATTCTTTCCTGTCTGTCCATGTCATCAGCCTGCAGTCTTTTCAGTTCTTCGTCTGTGATGTGCACCGGGTCGTTGTCAATGTAGATTCTGTGAAGATCATCATGACCATCTATCTTGCTTGAATAAGCTTTCCCGTTCCACGCTCCGCTGTACTGTGTTCCTTTATAGTTTACAACATTTATATTTTTCATTTCCGTTCTCTCTTTGTTTATTTCTTTTTATTTTTAAAATTAGGTTTTATCTTTTTATAGCATCATACCTATATCAAAAAACATTCTTGCTTCAGCCGGGCAGGGACGGCTCATCGAGTCGGCCCAGTCTTCCGGATCCACGAAATCCATCAGGACACCGATTCGCTCATTCAGGCTGTCCGGGATTCCGATGCTCATCGCCCGGGGTAAAATCATCGAAAAATACTTTGTAGGAAATATATCAGCGTTTGGATAGGGGTTGTGCGGCTCGCGGCCGTTAAACTGATTATGGTTCATAATCTTTAAGAGCTCTTTATAGCAGGCCCCCAGCTCCCTCATCAGCTCGTTGTTGGCGTACAGTTTAAACGCCGCAGCATTCTCCGCATCCTCACTCGTGACCCTGCGTAATAGCTTCGTTACATAATCTGGACACTTCCGTTTTTCCGCCTCCCAGTCCTCCAGGGTTCTAACAGGAATACCATAGGCTCTGGAAAATTCTGCGCGGCTCATGCCGGTTTTTTCTCTAATTTCTCTGATTTCGCTCACTTTTATTAACCTCCTTCTCTTATCTTTCGCGAATCCTGTCTTCAGGAATGTTCGAAAAATATTTATCGATTTCGTCGCGGTAAAACCAACCGTTGTTTTTGTGCTCCCCAATCTGGTAAGCATGTCCATCGGCAACCAGATCATCGAGATCTGTATATCCGTCAGCGATTAGTCCGTTGATATAATCGTCATCCGTTAATTCAGGAGCCATGAGCTGATCGAACAATGTGTCTCCGTGTTTTTCCTGATATGCTTTTTTGAAATTCATGATCCATCTGTTAAATGCTTCTTTGTTTTCGAATTGTTTTTTCATATTTACTACCTCCTAGGTATATTATCTATCTGTTGATATTATAATACCACGCATTGCGTGGTATGTCAACAATAAAATAGTAAATTTTATACGTTTTTCTATCTATTAGTTTCTTTTGTTTTGCCATAATAAAAGGCCCTCGAGTCAAAGAGTATCTTACAGCTCGATAATCTTTGTTAAAGATATAATGTTAAAAGACCAACACACAAGGTGCTGGTCTAGTTATGGTGCCATAATATATTTTAATTCCTCTTGTGCAGCTTCCTTCCCTTCAATAGGCTACCGCTTGATTTCTTCCGGCGCATATATCTCCCCAGAGTGTATTGCCTTTTTCAAACGCCACTACTTTATTGATTTTTCCTATATGGTGATCCGGCAGCATACCAGAAAAACCATAATAAGTATAGTTACCTTCTTTTAATTTTATCATGAGACCAATTCTGGTGCAATGCCCTGATCCTTCGGATCCTATCGCCCTCCATGATGACCACGCTCCGCTAACGCTCATCATTCCGGTTGATTGCCAGGATTGCATGCCTAAGCTTTCGCAGATCCACTAATATCCAAAGAATATCCAGTGTATGATCATAATGAATATTCCAAGAAAAGGAGTCAGTCCGAGAAAAATCTCTTCAAACATTTTACCCCTTCTCTTTACAATGTCTCTCTTTTCTGTCATAATAAAACCATCCTTTCATTTCTGATTGGTGCCGCCGGTGTAGTTTCTCAGGCTTTCCCGGCGGCTTTTTATTGTTGATTTAAGTTTCTAATATTATAATACTCTAAAATTAGAGAAATGTCAACGTATTATATTCAAAAATTAGAATATTTTCTTGATTGACTTTTCCAGCTGTAAATGCTATCCTACATATATAAAAACAGAAGGGAGCGATGCGGATTGATTAAGTATAAAATAGATGTTTTTGATGAATTAAAAAAGCATGGGTATAATCAGACACGCATACAGAAAGAAAAACTTTTGCCTGCACAGACAGCGCAAAACATTAAAGCCGGGAAAAGTATAACACTTGAAACACTAAATAAAATATGTATCATGTGCAAAATGCAGCCGGGAGATATCATAGAAGTAGTTCCGACAAATGAAGAAATCATAAAATATTATTGAAAACGCATTGACAATATTCTAATATTAGAGTATAATAAATACAGTTAAAGAAGGCAAGGCTTTAACAAAATAAGTGAGGTGAAAGGATATGATAACAGAAATGGGAATGACGGATTTACAGTTCAAGAGCTGGTTAAAACAGATTATCAGAGGGCTTGAAAGTGCAAAAGAAGAAGACACAAAAGAGGAAACGGACAAGAAACTTGACGAGATGTTAAACGACCTGAAGGAAGATTTACAAGGTTAAAAGGCAACTGAGGAGGGCGGGCTTGCCACCGCTCCCCACACAAAAAGAATATCACGGGAATCAAAATAAATCAAGGTGGTGGATCGGATGAATGAAACAATGATTGTATAGGTGTCAATGATTGGTAACACTTCACCCCGAAAGGAATGTCAAGGGTAAGGTGGAGATTCCCGCAGGGAATACTACCTGACCTTGACATTCTCTTTGTGATATAATGGTGTGCGGCGGCAGCATCCTTTGCTGTCGCCCTTGTCTGCTTTAAAACATAACTCCCTGATACATTCTTACTATCGTATTCGGACTTCTCATTCCTAAACAGGTTTTGATTTTTCTAAAATGGTATGCAGAAGCTTTTCCGGAACGATGGAAAAAGTTAAACAGTGATCAAAAATAACCCTGTCATGCTTTGAAGTTATATTGAGCCGCCTATGCCAAACAGCATGTACGTTGGTATAAGAAAGGAGAAGAGTGTTAGTTTAATAAAGAAACTGTCGTTCCACATGTTTTTGCACCAAGAGCCAGGCCTTTGAAAGACCGGGCTCTTATTTTTTCGCAAAAAACAGCTATCCAATTATTTCGTATGGCATCCACATTAAAATCTAAGAATTTTTCTTTTTATTGAGACCTTCCGGTATCTTTTTTTTTGCAGGAAATTTAAAAGTTTCGGCAGGAGAAAAAAAGAGCATAAGACGGAACTGACATCAACTTCGTTGATGCCCAGGCAAAGCCTGGGGTTCCTATGCTCTCAGATTTTTGCAAAATAATAGCATTCTGCTATCATAGCAAAAATCGAACAATAATAAATTATTGTTATTGAGTTTTTATGTGGGATGTATTAAAGTTAAGTCAGAAACGAAAGAGAGAAAGGAGGTCATGCGTGACCACCTTGCTTTCGGAGGGAGTAAGACGCAGCAAGAGGATGACAAGGTGGAGAGCCAGAGGAGGTCATGAGTGAATTTTCTGATGCCCTGATCGAATCATGTTTTGAAAGGAGAATTTGAATGGCTGATATATCTATTAGAAATCTGGATCCTGTGATCGTTGCGAAGCTGGACTATCTTGCGAAAAAGAATAAGATCAGCAGGGAGGAGTATCTTCGGAGATATTTGTCGCGGATTGCAGAGATGGACGAACTGGTCCATCTGGATGAAAAGTATCGGAATCTGGTGTCCGTATTGGCAGACCGTATGGAACAGGCAAATGATATCATTGCAGAGAATACGCTATTGCTTGAGAGGCTTGAAAAGAAACTGGATGCACAAGAATCTTTGGAAAGTTCGGAAGGAAGAGATACAGAGTATGAGTAGGAAACAAAAAATTTTTTACATAGAGGAAGAAAATCTTAAGAAAGTGGATGAACTAAAAGTCCAACTTGGTTTTTCGTCCGGAAGTCAGGTGATCAATTATCTGATCAGCCAAACCCAGGAGAGTCAGGAAAAACGGATTGCTCAAGCGGTAAGGAAAGAACTGGAAGAGAATTATCTGCCTAAGGAAAGGATCCGTTGGGGAGTTCAGACGGCAGAGCAAAATTCAATGATACTCCTGGACGCAATGAATACGATCCTGCATAAAGAACAGCTACAGATCTGCATTCCTGTAGAGTTTGTTCCATCTCCAGTGATCAAAGAATCACAGGAAAGGATCAAGGAAAAGGTCCGATATTTTAAACAGAAAAGTGATGAACGGAAAAGCAAGGGAAAAGATTAGGGAGCGGGTGGTCACGCGTGACCACCTGGAAGCAACATACACGACCCGGAAGGGTGGTCACGCATGACCACAGGAGGTGAAAAGAGTAGGAATGGAAAACATCAAGGCAGGTGTAGTGGTTGTGACCAAATTTTGTCGGCCAGGAGCAATGAAGTTTCAAAAATACATTGACTATATCGACAGGGAGGAAGCCGTTCGCAGTGAACACAGCATGGAATACAACCTGTATGCTGATTATATGGGGAATCCGGAAAAAACAACCGGTCTTTTTACAGCGGATAAAGACATGTTGGATGACGCAGAAAAAAAGGAGTTAAAGAGCAAGATGGTCTCTGCACGAGATAATGGATCTCTTATGTGGCAGACGGTCATATCGTTTGACAACCGATGGCTGGAAGAACACGGCCTGTACGACAGTGCGGCAAATATCCTGGATGAAAAGCGTCTGAAAGGAGTCACCAGAACTGCGGTAGAAAAAATGTTAAAAGCGGAAGAACTGGAGCATGGACTTTGGAGTGCAGCCATTCATTATAACACCGATAACATCCATATCCATGTGGCCACAGTAGAAACACAGCCCATGCGAAAAAAGAAAGAATATGTCCAATACCAAACTGTGATGGAAGATGGACATAAGGTCAAAAAGCCTGTTTTGGATGCGTCAGGAAACTTGATGAAAAAGGAAGAGTATGTAGGGCGTTTTCGGCAAAAAAGCATTGAATTGTGTAAAAGCACGGTAGTGAATGAGATCATGAATGACCGGGACATCAACCTTCAGATCAACACGATCATCAGGGAAAGCATCCTGAAACAGAAAAAAGAAATAGAGTTATCAAAGGATGCGGAAATGCGGGACCAGTTTTTAAAGCTATATGAGGCACTGCCTGATGTGAAAAGAAGTTTGTGGAATTACAACAACAATGTTATGGAGTCGGTCCGGAAGGAAATTGATGCTTTGAGTGAAATCTATTTGAAAACATATCATCCGGAAGAATATCAGACATTGAAAGAATTGATGGATCGTCAGGATTCCGTTTATCAGCAGGCCTATGGAAACAGCGGAAGGAGTTATTCCAAAACGAAGATGACGGATCTGTTTACCAGGCTGGGGAATCAGATTTTAAAGGAAATGAAGACATATGACAAAGAACTCCGGGAACAGGGAGAAGACGTTTCCCACAGTCGGGATGATAAGGTGGAAGCTATGCCTTCGGAAGAAGAGAACATTCAGGATGTGAATCCGGATTTTCCAGACCAGGATTCTCTTGCGGAAGGTGATATCCCGAATGATACGGGAGTGAACACTAACTGGTGGTCTCGGGGATACAAAAAAGCGAAAAAACTTATTCTCAGTAAAGAACCAGACTACAAAAGGGCACTGGAACTTTTGGAAAGGGAAAGGGAAAATCCAGTCGCTTTGTATGAGCTTGGGAATTGTTACCAGTATGGGAGAGGCGTAGAGATTGATAAGATCAAGGCAGATGAATACTATCGGAAAGCATTCCAGATTTTTATGAAAACCTATCGGTCCCTGGGAGAAGAAGAAAAGGGGAAATTTCTAGGCAGCTATCTTCCCTATCGGATCGGGAAACAGATCTACTATGGACAGGGAGTTGAGCAGAATTATGAGGAAGCCCGCAGATGGTTTAAAGAGAGTGCTGAAAGGGAAAATATCTATGCAATGGATGCCCTTGGAAATATTTACTATTATGGACATGGCGTTCAGCAGGACATGGAAACGGCAGCGGAATACTATCGGAAGGGAAAAAAGTTTCCCTATGCAAAATACAAACTTGCAAAAATGCTGGAAGAGGGAAAGGCTGAGACAAGGGCAGGAGAATTTTATGAGCGGTATTACAGGGAAGCTTACCGGGCGTTTGAAAAAGAAGCGAAAGAATTTGAAGATGACAACTTGATGTATCGCATGGGAATGATGAACCTGAAAGGCCAGGGAGTCGAACAGAATACAGAGAAGGCAAAAGAATTTCTCGAAAAATCAGTAAAAAGTGGAAATGCAAACGCACAGTATCAATTAGCGAAGATCAAGATGAAAAGCAAGGATCTGGGAGAGATAAAAGAAGCAGTTGAATTATTAAAACTGGCGGCAGATCAGGGACATGAATATGCAAAAAAAGCTTTGGAGAGACTGGAGAAAAGAAATTGGATGTGGGAAAGACGTCGGCTCCATTCCGTGAGGATACGGGAACGGATCCTGCAGAAGAGGAGGGTGGATTCGGCTTTGGCATCGCTAAAGAAAGCATTAAAAGATGAAGTGGAAAAGAGAGAGAATGAGAAAGAACATGACGAAATGGTCTTCGGGATGGAAAGGTAAGGCCAGTGTTTCATGGGGGTGGTCACGCATGACCACCCCTATGAAACACTGAAATAATTGGTACAAGTAATTGACAAATAAATAATGCAATGATACTATATGTTATATTAGAAATGCAATGTTTGTAGCGGGGGGATATCTTCGGCAAAAAAATCATCGTCTTTCTTACAAAGGAAATGCAAAAATAAGTAAAGGTCATGTATGACCTGGAAAGAGAGGAGAAAATGAAAACAATTATTTTTTTGAACAATAAGGGTGGAGTAGGCAAGACGGCCAGCGTGACAACAATCGCTCATATGCTTGCGGAAAGATATGGGAAAAGAGTCCTGCTGATTGATCTGGACCCGCAGATGAATGCGACTTGTATGTTCAGTGAGATTGATTTTGTAAAACTTTTTGCGAAAGTGTACCATGGGGAGTCGGGATGTGAAGAAGGGAAGTCGGTGGAAGATCTTCTTCTGGACAGGAACCTGGATATCCATAAGTGCATTAAAAAAACGAAGTATCCAAACCTGGATATCATCTGCAGTTACCTGACGTTATCGGAAGCAGAGGAGCGGATGAAGGGGGATGTAAAAAGCCCGCAGCAATTTCGTCTAAAAAAACATCTGAAAAACGTGCAAAATGAATATGACTACTGTATAATTGATAGTAGTCCATCCGTCTCTATTGTGAATATCAATGGACTGGCGGCTGCAGACCAGGTTTACCTTCCGCTGCGTTGCGACGGAGGCAGCCTTCTTGGAATAGCGATCACAATGAACCTGGTACATACCGTTCAGGAATACAATCCAGATCTGCAGATCGGCGGGATGTTTTTTACCCAGTGGAATGGCCGCAAGAATGTGGCCAAAACGGTATATGAACTCCTGGCAGATGCGTTCGGGGAATATATCCTTCCGGTAAATGTAGGGACGAGCAAGAACATTGAAGAAGGGTCTCTGCTGCAGGAACCGTTGCTGGCTTACGATAACGGGAAGCATCCCTGTACGGTTACCAGGGAATATCTGGAAATTACAGAATACATCATGGAACATTAAAATTGTGTTAGGGCGGAAAAGGAGGAAAACCATTATGGGTAAATTTAACAAGGATAAATTAAGAGGGCTGGATTTGAACGAAGAAGAAGCAAGGACAGGAAGCGGGTACAAGGTGGGAAGCGGCCTCTTAAATGATGTGTCAAAAAGTGAAGGCATGGAGGAAGAGGATATCATTTATCTGCGAAGAGACCAGATTGAGAGAAATGAGAAGAATCATTACAGCATAAACGGGATTGAGAGCCTGGCCTGGTCTATCGAGAACATGGGCCTGATCCAGCCGTTGCATGTTACTCTGGGCGAGAATGGGAAGTACAAGCTGTTGGGAGGAGAAAGACGACTGACGGCGATTGATCAGCTGATCGCCGATCCAAAGGTAGAACAATGGACGGAAGAAACGTTGATCCGATGTGTGGAAAAAGCTCCGGAAACAATCAGTCTGCCACTTCCGGATTCTTTAAAAGAAGCACTGATGATCATTACGACAAATAAAGAATCAAGGGATTATACAGATGCAGACCGCATCATGGAACTGAAGGAATGGAAAAAGATCATAGCAGCTCTCAGGGAGAAAGGAATCAAGAGAATTCCTTATGTGGATCCGAAGACCGGGGAACAGGAGCTGGTGATCAAAGGATCCACCAGAGACCTTCTGGCAAAAACCACGGGAATGAGCCGCGGGTTTATTAACAAGATGGAAAATCTGGAAGCGCATGGCAGCCAGGCGTTGAAGGAAGCAGTCATGGCAGGGGAGACTTCCATCAATACAGCCAATGAAATGATCAACCACCTGGATGAGAAGGGACAGGAAGAGATGCTTGCACAGGCAGAGGCCGAGGGCGTGACCATCACACCGCAGATGATCCAGGAAAAGGCAATACAACAGCAGAAAAATGTCAATGTCATTACGGCAGAACGGTTTAAGCTGGACATCCGTGAAATTCTAAAATGTTTACGCAAAGAAGATTGTTATCTGGATGAAGCCGAGCTGCAGCGTTATCAGGATTGTTTGGAACAGTTACAGGAAATATTATGTATGTAAGGAGCCTTTCAGTATGAAAAAGACTACAAAACGGGGTGGAAAAACCACTTCTTTCTATATCACACAAGATCTACGGGATCTTGTGACGTTTCTGCGATACCGGGAAGAAATGAGCAAGCGGAATTTCTATCGGAGAGCAATGCGCTATTTTCTGGCAGGAGATCATCAGATCGACCCCAGGCTTCGGATTACGGAGCGGGAGGATCCGGAATATATTCGCAGGGATGTTCCGGAAACCATGACCTTTGATGTCGGTCAGATGATGCAGATCAAACAGGTGGCAGCGGAACAGGACTGCAAGGAGTGTCATGTAATCTTCCAGGGGGTTTTAAATTACTGCGCCATGTTGTTGACTATCGATCAAACAGGGGTTTCCTTGGACTAACCTTAGAGACAGCGAAGAGGGGTCATCTGTTTTTTTGTTAATTGTTTTTGCATTATATAAATATAAGCATTACATTGCAAAAGCATCAATGCAAATATGAAAAGAAGGGGTGGTCACGCATGACCACTTGTGATCCAGGAAAGGGAAGTGACTCTATGGAAAAGGACCAGACTGGAAAAAAGAGAAAAGGGAAAGCAGAAGATCTGACAGGTCGGGTGTTCGGCAGGCTCACAGTGGTCAGCAGAGCGGAGAACCGGGGGGGCCGGGTCTGCTGGAACTGCAGGTGTAGCTGTGGACAGGAAAAGGTTGTAAGGGCAAGAGATTTGAAATCTGGCACAGTAAAAAGCTGTGGTTGCCTGCGGAAAGAATTATCCGGTAAAAACAAGCTGGATCTTTCCGGGAAAAAATTTGGACGTCTGACTCCGCTGTATCCGATTGAAAATAGAGATCAGAAAGGATCTGTCTACTGGAGATGCCGGTGTGAATGTGGAAACATGGCCGAAGTCACAGCTGCGAATCTGGTCTATGGACTTACCAAAAGTTGTGGCTGCCTGCAGAAAGAGAACCAAAAAAAGATTCAAGAGCGGCTCCACCGGATAGACGGGACCTGTATTGAGTTCCTGGAAAAAAGAAAAACCAGATCCGACAACAAGAGTGGGTTCCGCGGGGTGTTTCAGAAGCAGGATGGCAAATATAAAGTGACCATCGGTTTCCGGGGAAAACGATATTCGTTGGGAAATTTCACGACCTATGAGGAAGCCGTGGAACGGAGGTTGAAAGCAGAACAGGACCTGTACGGAAGTTATCTGAAGGAATATTATCAGCGGTTTGGCCGGCAGGAAGACCGGCAGATACCGCAGGAGACGAAGGAGATGAAATGATGAAGCGGATGTTTGGACTGTTCCTGATTCTTGGCGGAATGGCTTGCTTTCTGTATCCGTCCTTACGGGATTTTCAAACACAGAAGGAAGTGGACCGAATTGTCCGGGAGCTGGATGTTGGGAATGAGGAAGAGAAGGAGAAGGGGGCAGCGGATCCCGGGAAGGGAGAAAAGGAGCCTGGAGAGTGGAAGATCTACTATGAAGATCTTTATCTGGAGTTTCAACAGTACAATGAAAGCTTGCTGCTCGGGCAGACAATCACGGATGCCTGGGGAGAAGGAGATCAGGAAGTACCAGAAGTCCGGCTGGATGGACAGGATGCCGGGCTGATTGGAGCGATTGAGATTCCGGACATGAAGACCAGGCTTCCCTTGTATATTGGGGCAACCAAAGAGAATCTGGCCAAAGGAGCGGCTGTCATGGCACAGACCAGTATGCCGGTCGGAGGCGAGAATACCAATTGTGTGGTTGCCGGACATCGGGGATGGAAGGGAAGTGCATATTTTCAATACATTGAAAACATGCAGCCAGGATCCAGGGTGTACCTTAAGACTCCCTGGTGGGATCTGACGTATGAGGCGGTGGGATTTGACGTGGTGGCGCCGGAAGATGTAGACAGTATCCGGATCCGGGAAGGGAAAGATATGCTTACGCTGGTCAGCTGTCATCCTTACCGGGTTGGCGGAGGTGCGCCCAACCGGTATCTTGTGTTTTGCGAGAGGGTTCCCGGGGATCCGTCTGAAAATGCAGCTTTGTCATCAGGCAGGGAAGGGACGGGAAAAGAGCCCGATGAACTTATGCCAAGGGGAAACGCATCCGGAGAGGAGAAAGAGGAGCAGGGCCTGATCCATGTGGAAAGAGTTTTGCGGATCGCTCTGCCATGTATCACGATCATTGCGGGACTCCTTTTATGTATCCGGGCATGGAGGAAAAGATAAGTCCTTTTACCTCTTACTATTCAGGGGTTTTGCCGGCGGCCCATAGCAAAAGACGCCGGCATGTTCATAAATCAAATCAATGAAAAAGAAAGAAAGGAGAAAAGTTATGAACAAAACAGTAAAAAAGATCTGTGCGCTGGCCATAGCAGCGGCCTGCGCAGCAATCCCCGCGGTCGGGGCCATGGCCGCACCAGAAGACCTGATCGAGACGAATCGGGCCTGCAGTATCACGATCCATAAGTACGATCTGACTGCAGCGGAAGAAGACGGAGTGGATGTTTCCGGATTCTTTGCGGATGGAGAGAAAGATGCCGATGCGGAAGAGGCTCTTAAGCGTTACCAGGTGGAGGGAGTGGAATTTACCTACGCCCGGGTTGGAAACATCCATACCGAAAGTGTAGGAGGCGATGTAAAGATTCTGTACGACATTCCAAAGGAGCTGGAAGGTATCCTGGGACTTACGGATGTCAGGGGGAATCATAAGCATACGTCAGATGAGATCAATGACGCCATGAAAGATGCCCTGACAGAAAACACAAAGACCAAGAATGCATTGGAGGATTACATTCAGCATATATCTGGCAAGGCTGCGATGCCGCTGACCAGTGAAAACGGCATTACCAGCGCAACGAACCTTTCGACAGGTTTGTACCTGGTGGTGGAAACAAAGGTTCCGGCCAGCGTACATACCACGGTAGATCCGTTTTTTGTCTCGCTTCCAATGACGGACGCGCAAGGAGAATCCTGGTTCTATGACGTAGAGGTATATCCAAAGAACCAGACAACTCCGGATCCATCTCTTGACAAGATGGTGCGACAGGATGATGATGCCGTCCTTTACGACAAGCCGGAATATGCAGACACAGCGACCGGCTCTGAAGGAGACCGGATGGATTTCCTGTTTGTGTCCCATCTCCCACAGATCACATCCGGAGCAACATATCTGGAGCAATACACTTTTGTTGACAAAATGGATAAGGGGCTGACCTATGGTCAGGATGCTGCGATCTATTTCTACGAGACGGAAGAGGATGCAAAGACCAACAACACGGAGCATGCGATGGACGTCTGGGAGCATGGATCTGAAATGTTCACAGAGTCCCATGATGGCAGCAACTCCGATTACAACCAGATGACCATTCAGATGACAGCGGCGGGCTTAAAGGAGATCAATCCTGCAAAAGCGGGACTGTACATGGTCGTAGCTTATACCGCAACTGTGAACAGCGATGCGACCCCGGTCCTTGGTGACATGGGGAATGTCAATGACGTAAAGCTGACCTGGAAGCGGACGTCTGATGATGAAGTCAAAACTGTGGAAGACAAGGCGAAGGTATACACCTACGGCCTAGATATTGACAAGAAATTCAGCGGGTCCAAGAAAGGAGATGCAACACAGGTTGAATTTGTTCTCCAGAACCAGACGGATGGCCACTATGTAACAGCGAAACGGGAAGCCCCTGGCGTATATTATGTAACAGATGCAAATAAGGGCGCAACGGAAAAAGATGGGACCGTCTTTTCACCGGCGACTGACGGCTCCCTGGTGATCAACGGACTGGAAGCGGACACCTATGTGTTGACAGAAGTGGATACCGCTGACGGATTTGCACTTTTGAAAGATCCCATTCTCATTGCGATTACAGGAACAGAGGACCAGATCACACCGTCCCAGACTACCCGTTATGATTCTCAGGATGAGACAAACAATCCGAACAAGAACGTGATTGAAGTGGAAGGGGAACGGGCAAGCGCCAAGGTAGATGGGAAAGATGCTGCTATGTTGAGCCAGACAGTGAAGAACCTGGAGTCTTCCAACGCAAGCGTGGATATGGAAATCATCAACACACCTTCCTTTACACTGCCTAAGACCGGCGGATACGGCACGCTGATCTTCACCCTGGCGGGATGTATGGCAGCACTGACCGGCGTGATCATCCTGACACGGAAGGGAAAGAAAGAAGATGTGTAATCTGCGATGAGAAAGAAAAGGAGCATTGGGAAGATCTTCCTGGTGGCGGCCCTTTTGTTTGTGGCAGCCTCGTTGATGGCGTATCCGTATCTGTCCAATTACCTGTTTGAACACCGGGCGGATTCCAGGATCCATGCGGCAAAACAGTCCGCAGAAGATCTGGACGACCAGGAACGGCAGGCGGCCAGGGCGGAAGCGGAAGCCTATAACCAGGAGATTGCGGAAGGCGGCGTCACTTTAACAGATCCGTTCGCAGAAGAAGAAAGAAAAACTATGACAGAGCAATATCAAAGGCTTCTTTCCATAAACGGGGATGGCGTGATGGGATCCATAGAAATCCCATCGATCCAGGTGTCTCTTCCTGTCTACCATGGGACATCTGAAGAGGTCCTGAAACGGGGAGTAGGGCATCTGGAAGGGACATCCCTGCCGGTCGGAGGGGAAAGCACACACACGGTACTGACCGGGCATACAGGGCTTAGCCATGCGAAGCTTTTTACGGATCTGGAGGAGCTGGAAAAAGGAGATATCTTTTTCCTGTATGTCCTCGGGGATCGTTTGGCTTACCGGGTGATCCGAACAGAAGTCGTACTTCCGGAGGAAGTCGATGCTCTTTATGTAGAGAAAGGAAAGGATCTCTGTACCCTGGTCACCTGTACTCCCTATGGAGTGAACAGCCACCGGCTGTTTGTCTGCGGGGAAAGGACAGGTTACAAGGAAGCTGCGGAAGATTCATCTATTTATCAGATCCATGACAGTAAGACGTGGATGAAGGAATACCGGCGGGCATTGTTGATCAGTGCCGTGGCATTTATTTTCGGGATCACGGTATGGTCATGGATCCGGTATCGAAGAAACAGATAGAAATTAGGAAGAAAGGAGAGACAAGATGAAGCAGATCAAACATCGGTTGAGAAAAATCATTGCGCTTTCGTTGGCCGTGATGTTTGTGGCGTCTTCCGCTGTAATATCCGGAGGGACGGAAGCATATGCAGCGGATGTTGGCCAGTCAGTTGTGGGAACAGCGGACGGGCAGGATGCAACTTCGCAGAAGGAGGATCCGCCTGAACAGGCCGAAGAACCGGAGACTGACGGAGCGGAGGTCCAGGAGAAGGAGCCCGGCAGCCAGAAGAAAGATCCGGCTTCCCAAATGGAAGAAAAGCAGGAGGATAAAACGGCAGATCCCAAAGGGACGGAAGGGGATGAGTCACAAACCCAGGCGGAAAAGCAGAAGGCTGATAAGGACGCTCCCCGACAGACCCAGGCGGAACCGGAGAAGAAGTGTACGGATCCCGGCGAAGCGGAATACTTTGACCGCTACGATTTCCACGCCGGATCTTCCGGCAGCATCCGTCTAATGTCAGCAGATGAGACAGTGACGGATCTTTCCGCGGATATCCGCAAGCGGACCCAGTGGACCGATGAGGAAACCGGGGACGGGAAAGTGACCCTGCAGTACCGGTCCAACTCCGGAACGGTCCAGGGGACGGAAGACATGAACGTGGTCCTGATCCAGGATAAATCCGGATCCATGGATGCCAACTACGGCTACAACCTGGAGCGCGTCCGCCAGGGATGGGGGAATCCGGTCAGTACAAAGTGGTATCCCATCCAGAACGAGTACGGATGGACGGAAACCTTGAGTGACATGGCTGCAGAACAGAATTATTACTACCGGGTGAACCACAAGGACGCCGCCTCCGGTTACGAAGGATGGATGTCCGGATGGCTGCACAACGGAGAGATGCCGTATAACTCGCCCTGCCAGGAGCCGGATCATTACTACCTTCTTTTTGAGGAAGATCCCACATCCGGACTACCGGCCTGGACCATGGCCCATGGGAACAACCTTTACAACATCCTCCATACGGATCTGCATCATTATGTGAAGCTGGACAGCCGGGAGGAAGCCCTGGGTTATTTGGAGCAGGGACGCCGGGTGGTACGGTTGACCGGCGGATCGTATTATAACGAGAGCGGAATGGTACCAGTAAGAGAAACGATATATTTCTTGGATGTCTCCCAGATCGTGAACCACGGAAGCGGCTGGATCCTGAACACCTGCGCGCCGGAAGAGTGCCAGACCAGCGACCGTCTGGCCAAATCCCAGGAGTTCTTCAGCACCCTGGTTGACAAGATCCGGGATTTAAACTCAGATAACAAGATCGCCTACATTCCTTTCTGGGGGGATGTGCCGAAGAATGGGAGCTGGAGCAACGCCCACGCCAATGGAACGGCGGATGGCCTGTACACGGACAACACCGGCCGGATGACCCATATGGACGGGGCGACCTGGATGGGATTTACCAATGACTTTGAGGCGATCAAGCAGGAAGGGATCGACCATGCCTTTACTTATGACGGAACCAACTGGTCCAGGGCGTTTCAGGCAGCCATCGATCTGCTGAATGGACGCAGCACGGAAGACAAGAAAAAGGATACCCTTATCATCTTCCTGACGGACGGGATGCCACAGGGGACGGTGGGAACGTCCCTGGATATGGACAACCCAAAGATCAATGGAGCCAGGGAGTCTGCACAGCTGAAAGCCATGGATGGGGTGACCATTTACGCCTGCGGAGTGGCTATGAATGAACAGGATCAGACAGGTGCGGCGCAGCGAGTTAGTCAAGTGGATTCTACAGGTTATGGTACATTTGCCCGCCACAACAGCGAGTTTGCGGAGATGGAGGCAAAGATCCTGAAGCGGATCGATGAGCAGTATGTGATTCCGATCAAAGGGAAGGACGCCTTTTATACAGATACCATGAACGGGCCGTTCACCGTGGACGTGGAGAAGCTGGGGAAGGAATGGAAAGTCCTGGAAAACCCGGGAAGCGGAACCACGAAAGGAGTCCCGACAGCGGTTTATGAAGCGGCCAGGGACGGGGCGTCTTACGTCTATGTAAAAAGCACCAGGACTGTGTACTGGAGTATCGGAGAACTGACGGATGGCGGTTACACGGATCCGGGGCATGAGATGTCGTTCCCGATCCAGTATGCGGACTACGAGATGTCTACGGACGGAAAGGACAAGAGCCTGAAATCCAATACGGTGCAGAAGCTGACTTATGTGACCACCCGGGATCCGGGAAGCATCAAAACCGTGGAGATGGATACACCGTCCATCATCTTCAACCGGCAGGCGAAGCCGGGGATCACGGTGACCAAGACGGTCAGTGGCTCCTCGTTTACCGAAGACCAGACGTTCCGGTTTGTGTACAGTGACAAGAAGTTATCCGGGGATCCGTTGAGCGGATATCTGGGAGACGTGGAAGTGACGGTGAAGGCCGGAGAAGCTTCCGGGAAAGGAGAGATCCAATCCCTGGATCCGGGAACCTATTACCTGTATGAAGTGGATGAAAAGGGTCACCGGATCTCGGCACAGGAAGGGAAGGTGACGGTGACGGAAGAAGCAAAGATCACCACGGAGGCTGTAAGCAGCACGGTTCCCCATTCGGCCCAGAGTTCGGACGCAGAAGAGCTGGAGAACCTGGACAATGTGCTGACGATCACCACCAAAGGGGGGACGGCAGCGTTCACGAATGAGTATGTGAAGGTGGCAGTGGAGAAGATATGGGAGGATGGAGACTATGAAGGCCGGCCGGAGGAAGTGACCGTGGAGCTTTTGCGGAACGGGAAGTCCTGCCGAGAAATGAAGCTTACGGCCAGAGATGGCTGGAAAGGAGCCTTTGAGAATCTGGAGAAATATGATCCGGAAGGGAAAACCTACGAGTACACCATCCGGGAACAGGAGACGGTAGGGTATGAGTCGAAGGTGGAGCAGACCAGGGACGGTTTCTGGACCATCCGGAACAAGATCGTACCTAATTCCATCAAGATCCGAAAGCTGGATACAGATGGCAAGACCCCGCTTTCCGGTGCGGTCTTTGAGATCAAAGATGAGGATGGCAAAGTGATCGATACCCAGACATCCGGAGACAATGGGGAAGCGGTATTTGAAAATCTGTATCCTGGAACATACACGATCACGGAGACAAGCACCGTTCCCGGACATACCCTGTTAAAGGATCCACTCAAGGTGACGGTTCCGATCCAAATGTCTGCAGAGGAAGCAGAAGATAAGGGAGTGGACAAAGATCAGTGTCTCTATTATCCGGAGGCGAACGTGTATCTGTTGAATAATCTGGTGTATGAAGTGACCAATCATTCCAACTTCGTGCTGCCGGTAACCGGAGGACATACAGGGGTCGGTGTGTATCTGCCATTGCTCCTTGGAATAATCATACTGATTATTGCTTATGTAGTATATCGTAAAAAACAGATTAATGTATAAAGATGGGATTGACGAATACTGCATTTTGCATTACAATGATGGCAGGAAAAAGGAGTCCTGTGAAACAAGAAAGGGAACAAATCTAAGGAGGGACCGCTATGAAAAAGAGGATGGTAAATCTGGTGCTTGCGATCGGCCTGATCGTATCCATGGTAACTGTGCCTGTTTCTGCAGCCGGAAATGGAGAGGAACAAGGTGAAAAGCCAGAAAATGTCAGAAATCTCATGGACTATCCAGGCTATGATGATGTGACAGATGAATGGGCTGCAGCCAACGGATGGTCAAAGAATGGAGACAATGGTTATTTAAAGACGGTAGATGGAATACTCTATAATTTGGATTTCAGGTGGACGTACTGGGAACAATATTTGGATCCGAAAGCCGAGATATATGACCCACATTGGTTTATTACCGTTAAGGATGGAAAGGATGCCGCTGGTGTAGTGGAGATTCCAGGATCTATCGACGGATATCCTGTATTGACTATTGGATCTATGGAACAGAACGCATTTATAAATAATAATCAGATTACAGAAGTGATTATGGCAGAAGGTGTGCAGGAGATAGCATATCATTCTTTTTACAATTGTGATTCATTGACTAAAGTAATCATGCCGGAAAGTTTGTTATATATAGATGTTGCTTTTGTTGGAAACGACTCATTGAAAGAATTAACTATTCCTGCAAGTGTAAAGTGGGTGGTGTGGAGTTCATTTAACGGGGTAGCACTGGAAAAGATCACTTTTGAGGGAAATGCACCACAATTTCTAAATGGACGTCATGGTTTGGTAGATGCAAATCTCACTATAAATAGAAATACGGAAGTTTATCGTTATTCAAATACCGTTGGTTGGGATAATGATAACTGGAAGAATGGAGCAGCGATTTCGGGTACACTTGGTAAAGAATACAAGTCTATTCATGTGATTGAAAATGGTGATCCGCCGGTGGTGGAGGCTTCTGCAGTGAAGGTCAGCCAGGATGCGGTGTCGGTGAAAGCCGGAGAGTCTGCGACCGTGATAGCAACGGTAGAGCCGGACAATGCGGCAGATAAAACTGTGACCTGGACCAGCGCCAATCCGGAGATCGCCACCGTCAACAACGGCACGATCACTGGTGTGGCTGCAGGCACGACAACCATTACTGCTGTCTGCGGAAAGGCATCTGCATCCGTGGCGGTGACAGTAACAGCCAATGAGCCGATAGAGCCGACAGATCCGGAAGAACCGGATAATCCGGACGATCCTGCGGAGCCGGAAATAAATCTGCCATTTACAGACGTTCCGAAGGGCGCCTGGTTCTATGGCACAGTGGCAGACGTCTATGAAAAAGGCTTGATGACCGGCCTAACGGATACGATCTTTGGTCCCAATGACAAACTGGCCAGAGCGCAGTTTGCAACCATTCTCTGGCGGATGGAAGATGAACCGGCAGTTGCTTTTGAGCAGAAGTTCCCGGATGTTCCAGACAGCCAGTTCTACACCAAGGCTGTTCTGTGGGCGGCAGATGCCGGTATTGTTACTGGATACACGGACACTGGAAAATTCGGCCCTGGCGATAACATCAACCGGGAACAGATGGCAGTGATGATGTTCCGGTATGCGGACTACCTTGGACTGGATACCAGCCAGAGGGCGGACTTCAGTTCCTATCCGGATGCTGCGAATGTCAACAGCTTTGCAAAAGATGCCATGAGCTGGTGCGTGGCCAACGGGATCATCACAGGCGACAATGGCAAGCTGAACCCCCAGGCCGAAACAGTCAGAGCGGTTTGTGCGACCATTATCAGTAGGTTCTGTGATACCTACGGATTATAAAAGAAAAAACACAGAAACAAAGATGTTCTGCCGGGGACGGAAAAGTCTCCGGCAGTAACAGAAATCCCAAGGAAGTGCCGGAGGCTTTATGCCTTCGGCACTTGGCATCTGAAAGGGAAATAAGGGGGCGGTGTGATGGGAAGACAGTTTCATCATCTTACATACAAGGATCGATTGCATATTGAAGCCTATCTGAAAGCGAAGCATACCTCTAAAGAGATTGCTGCGCTAATCGGCGTGCATGTATCAACGATCAACCGTGAGAAACAACGTGGAACGTATAGCCATAGGTTGTCAGACTGGACAGAAGAACTAAGATACAGTCCGGAGCTGGCAGAACATAAATACAGGGAAAAGATGAAGCAGAAAGGCTGTGAACTGAAACTGGATCAGGATCCGGAACAGGTGGCGTTCCTGGAAAAGGAGATCCTGAATAAAGCATCCCCTTACGCGGCCCTGCAGCAAGTGAAGAGGAAAAACAAAACATTCCGCGTAACGGTTTGTGTCGGGACGGTGTACAATTATCTGAAAAAAAGTCGGTTTCCCAATCTGGAATTTTCAGATCTGCCCTATGAAAGAAGGAAAAAGAAAAAAAGATATCAGGATCAGATCCGAAAACGGGGACCCAGAGGAACCAGTATTGAAGAACGGCCGGAGGAGATAGAGAAGCGGGAGGAGGCCGGCCACTGGGAAATGGATACGGTGGTGGGAAAACTTGGCCAGTCCAGGAAGTGTCTGCTTGTTCTGACGGAGAGAAAAACCAGATATGAGATCGTCCGGATGCTGAAGAACCGTACAACAGCAGAAGTGGTAAGTAAATTGAACCAGCTGGAGCGGCAGTTGGGAGAGAAATGCTTCCGGAATATTTTCAAAACCATAACCATGGATAATGGATCGGAATTTGCGGACGTCAAAGGAATCGCCGCATCCAGAAGAAATAAGAGGAATCGGACTGTTACATATTACTGCCATCCTTATAGCAGTTGGGAAAGAGGAAGCAACGAAAATAATAACCGTTTTATCAGAAGACAGATTCCCAAAGGCATAAACTTTGATGACAGGAGTAAGAAAGAAATACAGTGGATCGAGAACTGGATTAATGATTACCCCAGAGCAATGTTTGAGGGAGAGACGCCCAGAGAACTTTTTGAAAAAGAGTTTCCGGAATATTTTCAAAAGGGAGAAGGCGGATGACAGGAGAGTTAAGAAATTGAAGAAAAATAGTCTATGTTAAAAATCGGATGGCGTTGTCAGGACATCAGGTTTTGTTTTCATGTTCACTTTTAAGGAATCATTATTCTGGTTCCCGGATCTTCACCCTTAGCAAGAGTGTCTCTATAGAAAACCCATGAATAGATTGCTTATAATATAGAAAATGGAGGGAAAATGTAAACTTGAATAGTTCTTCTTGATTAGCGCAAGAACTTGTGCATTTACTCTTGACAATTATAAATAGCTGCTTTTGTAAAAAATGTTGGGGTACAATAGATAGGTAACAAAATAAAAACAAGGACCCACCTTGATGTGATATATTGGAATTGTCGAGAAACCAATAGTCCGATCAAAAGGAGAATCCTTGTATGTCGAGTTTATCACACCCCAAATATCAGCGTCAACGTATTGTTAAATATGCTCAGAATCATTCTGTAACAGAAACGGCGATCCGTTATAAAGTAAGCCGAAAAACGGTCTACAAATGGCTTTCTCGATACGATGGGACAACAGCCAGTCTGGAAGATCGCAGCCACAGGCCTAAAACATCGCCAAAAAGTCATACAGAGCTGGAACTACGGCAAATCCGGCGCCGCCTAAAAAAATATAAATGGACAGACCTGATCCTGGCATATCAGGAACTGGTAGAAAAAGATGGGTATAGGCGCAGCTACGGGGGATTTAAACGAGTCGCTGCCCGGCTGAAAGCCTTGAAACCAGTGAAAAAGAAGAAAAAGAAACGAAAGATCAAGCCTTATCAGCGTGCAGATTACCCAGGGCAGAAAATACAGATAGATGTGAAGTATGTTCCTTCCTATTGCGTGACAGATGGCAGGAAATACTATCAATATACAGCGGTAGACGAATGTAGCAGATGGACTTATCGGGAAATGTATGATGAACACAGTACCTATAGTTCCAGAGATTTCCTGGTGAAGCTAATCAAACATGCCCCTTTTCCAATCCGGGAAGTGCAGACGGATAACGGATCGGAGTTCACCAATCGGCTGTTGGTAATTAAAAGTACGCATTTAACAATGTTTTGAAGAGGCACTTAAGGAGTTGGAAATCCTGTATCACCGGATTCAGATCGCAACGCCGCGACACAACGGGAAAGTGGAACGGCAGCATCGAACAGATGAAGCAAGGTTCTATAAAAAAATGCGTATGTATAATCTGGAAGATGGGAGAAAACAGCTAGCCGTATATCAGAAGAAATCAAACACTTATATCAAAACCTGTTTAGGAATGAGAAGTCCGAATACGATAGTAAGAATGTATCAGGGAGTTATGTTTTAAAGCAGACAAGGGCGACAGCAAAGGATGCTGCCGCCGCACACCATTATATCACAAAGGAATGTCAAGGTCAGGTAGTATTCCCTGCGGGAATCTCCACCTTACCCTTGACATTCCTTTCGGGGTGAAGTGTTACCAATCATTGACACCTATACATATAAATAGCTGCTTTTGTAAAAAAGTCCTTGCAATAATCTCAGATTTTAGTATAATATATTTTGTGGCTGCAAAAGCCGGATTGATATATTATAACTGCTGGAATAGCTCAGTCGGTAGAGCACTTCACTCGTAATGAAGGGGTCGTCGGTTCAAGTCCGATTTCCAGCTTTTTTTTATTTCTGTCAAATCTTATTTTTTCCAGTCGGGTTTTTCAAACCCATAAAATCCACAGTGTTTTTTGCATAACTTCATCTTTTACAGGTGTTTGCCGGATCAGTATCGCTTCCGGCACCGGCTCTCCAGCAGGCTGATCAGCGCGTACAGCCCCATGGCCATCATGCACAGGAGCACAATAGACATCAGAAGCCAATCCATTTTAAAGACCTGACTGGAATAGATGATCAGGTATCCAAGGCCGTTTCTGGCAGCCAGAAATTCTCCGATGATCACGCCCACCAGACAAAGACCGATATTTACTTTCATATTGCTGATAATGGCAGGGATGCTTCCCGGCAGCACCACCTTGCTAAGGGCGTGGAAGCGGTTCCCGCCCAGGGTGTAGACAAGTTTGATCTTTCCGGCGTCAACAGTGGCAAAACTGGCGTACAGATTTAAGATGCTTCCAAAGACAGCCACTGACATGCCGGCTGCGATGATCGTGGTCCTGGTGGCGCCAAGCCATACGATCAGAAGAGGCGCCAGGGCGGATTTGGGGAGGCTGTTGAGGACTACCAGGTAAGGGTCCAGGATCTCTGAAAGCCTGGGGCTGAACCACAGGGCTACTGCGGCCAGGATGGCAGATGCGGTTACCAGGAGGAAGCTTAGCAGGGTTTCGTACAGTGTGACGCCGATATGAAGGAAAATGCTTCCGTCCCGCGTCATATCCAGAAAGCACAGGACGATCTTCGACGGGCTGCTGAAGATAAAAGAATCAATGATCCCTACATTTGCAGTAAATTCCCAGATAAAAAGAAAACTAAAAAGGATCAGGATCCTGGAGACGCATACGATGCGCCGGTGTTTTCTGTGGCGAAGAAGATATTGCCGCTGGCCTGCGGACAGTTCATGCATGGGGATTCAGCTCCTTCCAGATCAGTTGAAAATAGGTCTTAAACTCCGGGGCGTTCCGGCGGTTTAAGGGAGTGTCTTTTGCAAGCGCGAAGATAAGCGGAACGGTCTGCAGGATGGTGGCGGGACGTTCGGACAGGATGATGACCCGGTCGGCCAGGGAGATGGCTTCTGACAGGTCATGGGTCACAAGGACGGCGGATTTTCCCTCTTTCCGCAGGATCTGGCCGATATCGTCTCCGACGTTTAGCCGGGTCTGGTAATCCAGGGCAGAGAAGGGCTCATCCAGAAGAAGGAGATCCGGCTCCAGCACCAGAGTGCGGATCAGGGCCGCCCGCTGGCGCATGCCGCCGGAGAGCTCGGAGGGACGGGAGTTCCGAAAGGGTCCAAGCCCGTAACTGTCCAGCAGGTCGCCGGCCCTTTGTCTGTTTTTTGCAGTCATCATGTGCTGGATCTCCAGGCCAAGGACCACATTGTGGTAGATGGTGCGCCATTCAAACAGCTCGTCGTGCTGCAGCATATAGCCTACGTTGGTGGTGCTTTCTGTCACATATTTGCCGTTGATCTTGATCAGTCCCTTTTCTGGTGTAAGAAGGCCTGCGATCAGAGAAAGGAGAGTCGTCTTGCCGCAGCCGGAAGGACCGACAATGGCGATAAATTCTCCCCTTTCCACCGCAAATGAGATGTCGGTGAGCGCAGGCGTCTCCCCGTCCAGTGTGTGGTAAGAATAGTGGATGTGTTTCAGCTCTAATACTTGCTCCATAAAAACCTCCCGCAGGGTGTCTGTTTGCTATATTATTTTATGCAGACGGGAAAGTTTCGTTCCGCAGAGCAGGGGAAGAGGGAACGGTAGGAAGCGCAAATTTGGCCGGATAGCACTTGTCAGAATCTGCGGAAACGGGTATAATTCAAGAGTAACGCATGAGGAATAAGGAGAAGGGTTCGGATGAATTATCAAAAAGAACTGGATAAACTGCTGGCAGGGATAGAGGCCCGGGAGAGGGTTCCTTCTCTTTTGCTCCACAGCTGCTGCGCTCCCTGCAGCAGTTATGTGCTGGAATATTTAAGCCAGTATTTTCAGATTACGGTTTTTTATTATAATCCCAATATCTTTCCTGAAAGCGAATACACCAGGAGGATCGTGGAGCAGCAGATGCTGATCGACCGGATGCGGACAAAACATCCGGTATCTTTTCTTGCGGGAAATTACGAGAAAGACCGGTTTTATGAGATGGCAGAAGGACTGGAAGAGGCAAAAGAGGGCGGGGCCCGCTGTATGAAGTGCTATGAGCTCCGGCTAAGGGAGGCTGCAAAAGTGGCAAAGAGCGGAGAATTTGACTATTTTACCACCACACTTACGATCAGCCCTCTAAAGAATGCGGCCAGACTTAACGAGATTGGGCGGAAGCTGGAAGAAGAGTACGGCGTTGCTTATCTTCCGTCGGATTTTAAGAAAAAGAACGGCTATAAGAGATCTGTAGAATTGTCGAAAGAGTACGGATTGTACCGTCAGGACTACTGTGGCTGCGAATTTTCTATGAGAGAACGAGAAAGGAAGTAATGGATATGGCACAATTATGGGGCGGCCGTTTTACCAAAGAAACGGATCAGCTGGTTTATGATTTTAACGCGTCGATCCGGTTTGACCGGAGACTGTATGCAGAAGATATCCGGGGCAGCATCGCCCATGTGATGATGCTTGCAAAGCAGAAGATCCTCACTGAGGCAGAAAAAGAGGACATCATCGCAGGACTGGAAGGGATCCTGGACGATGTGGAACAGGGGAAGCTGGAAATATCAGACAAATATGAAGATATCCACAGTTTTGTGGAGGCTACGCTGATCGACCGGATCGGAGAGGCGGGAAAAAAGCTTCACACCGGAAGAAGCCGGAATGATCAGGTGGCTCTGGATATGAAGCTTTATACAAGAAGTGAGATCCATAAACTGGACGATCTCCTGAAAGAGCTTCTTTTGACCCTGCTTTCTGTGATGGAAGAGCACCTGGATACTTATATGCCGGGATTTACGCATCTGCAGAAAGCGCAGCCCATTACCCTGGCCCATCACCTGGGGGCGTATTTTGAAATGTTTAAGAGGGATCATGAAAGACTAAGGGACATTGAGAAGCGGATGAACACCTGCCCTCTGGGTTCCGGAGCTCTGGCAGGCACCACTTACCCCCTGGACCGGCAGTATACTGCGTCTTTGCTTGGATTTGACGGTCCTGCGCTGAACAGCATGGACGGGGTGTCTGACAGAGATTATCTGTTGGAGCTGTTGTCTGCACTGTCTGTCATTATGATGCACTTAAGCCGGTTTTCTGAAGAAGTGATCATCTGGAACTCCAATGAATATCAGTTTGTGGAGATTGACGATGCCTACAGCACCGGCAGCAGCATTATGCCCCAGAAGAAGAATCCGGACATCGCGGAGCTGGTACGGGGCAAGACCGGACGGGTGTACGGGGCGCTGAATGCGCTGCTTACTGCCATGAAGGGGCTCCCCCTGGCATACAATAAAGATATGCAGGAAGATAAGGAGTGGGCCTTTGACGCCATGGATACGGTCAGACACTGTCTGACTTTGTTTACCGGCATGCTGGGAACCATGCAGTTTAAAAAAGACCGGATGGAGGAGAGCGCAAGACATGGCTTTACCAATGCCACCGACGCGGCAGATTATCTGGTTAACCGGGGCGTGGCATTCCGGGATGCCCACGGGATCGTGGGGCGTCTGGTCCTCCTTTGCATTGAAAAGGGGATTGCCCTGGATGAGCTTCCCCTGGAAGAGTATCAGAAGATCTCCGATGTGTTCGCGGAAGATATTTATGAAGCCATCAGCCTGAAAACCTGTGTCAACAAACGGGTAACGACAGGAGCGCCCGGCAGGGAGGCCATGGAGAAGGCGCTGAAGATTTACCGAAATTATATGGAAGAATATTAAGAGAACAGAAGAAAGAAAATGAAGGAGTGAGAGCGATGGAGCAGAAATTACGAGTTGGGATCCTTGGAGCGACAGGAATGGTGGGGCAAAGGTTTCTTTCCCTTCTGGAAGACCACCCCTGGTTTGAAGTGGTGACTGTGGCGGCCAGCCCCCGTTCCGCAGGAAAGACTTATGAAGAGGCGGTGGGAGACCGCTGGAAAATGACGACCCCTATGCCGGAAAGCGTAAAAAAGCTGATCGTGCATAACGTAAATGAAGTAGAAGAAGTGGCAAAGACTGTAGACTTTGTGTTCAGCGCCGTGGATATGAGCAAGGATGAGATCCGCGCCATAGAAGAGGCATACGCCAAAACAGAGACCCCGGTTATGTCCAATAACAGCGCGCACCGCTGGACGCCGGATGTGCCGATGGTGATCCCGGAGATCAATATCGATCATTTTCAGGTGATTGAAGATCAGAAAAAGCGTCTGGGAACCACCCGCGGGTTCATCGCGGTGAAACCCAACTGCTCGATCCAGAGCTATGCGCCCTGCCTGGCGGCCTGGAGAGAATTTGAGCCCACAGAAGTAGTGGCAACCACTTATCAGGCAATCTCTGGTGCGGGCAAGACGTTTAAAGACTGGCCGGAGATGGTGGAGAACATCATCCCCTATATTGGCGGGGAGGAAGAAAAGAGCGAACAGGAACCGCTGCGGGTGCTGGGGCATGTGGAGAACGGGCAGATCGTAAAGGCAGAAGGTCCAAGAATCACCTGCCAGTGCGTGCGTGTGCCGGTGCTGAACGGACACACGGCCGCTGTATTTATCCGCTTTGCAAAGAAGCCTTCCAGAGAAGAGCTGATCGAGAAGCTTGTTCATTACCGGGGATTTCCGCAGGAAGCGAAGCTCCCAAGCGCACCGGAGCAGTTCATCCGCTATATGGAGGAGGACGACCGTCCACAGGTAAATCTGGACGTGGATTATGAGCATGGCATGGGCGTTTCTATCGGACGGCTAAGAGAAGACAGTATTTATGATTATAAATTTATCGGCCTTTCCCACAATACGGTCCGCGGCGCAGCCGGCGGCGCGGTGCTGTGTGCGGAGGCGCTGACCGCAAAGGGCTATATCCGGGCAAAATAAGCCGGCTCTTTGTTTGCCGGGGCGGATAAGGAGGAGAAGAGACATGGGAGCAGAGCGATTAAAGTATACACAAAACAGGGAGCTGTCCTGGCTGAAGTTCAACCAGAGAGTGCTGGAGGAGGCAAGGGATGAAAACGTCCCGCTTCTGGAGCGGATGAAGTTCGTCGCGATCTTTACCAGCAATCTGGATGAATTTTTCATGATTCGTGTGGGAAGTCTGTTTGATATGGCCCATACCGACGCCGACACCAAAGACAGCAGGTCAGGGATGACGCCGCAGGAGCAGCTGGATCAGATTTTCGCCGAGGTGGCGCCGCTTTATAAGGAGCGGGACAAGACTTATGCGGAGATTAAAAAGCAGCTGCACCCTTACGGGGTCTGCGGGCTGGACTACAAAGAGCTGGAGCCCCAGGAGAAGAAATATGTCAAAAAATATTTTAAGGATCAGATCCTGCCTGTGCTTTCGCCCCAGATCGTGGACGCCAGCCACCCGTTTCCGCATCTTCTGAATAAAGAGATCTATGTAACGGCAAATCTGACTCAGAAGGGAAAGGGAGTCAGAGAAGTCCATTCCCTGGGACTGGTCCCGGTTCCCCAGTTTATCTCGGAAGTCCTGTATCTGCCCGGTCACGACATCCGCTACATTCGCATGGAAAAGGTGATCATGGAGTACCTGAATCTGGTCTTTGAACAGTACGAGGTGTCTGAGGCCAACTATATCTGCGTGACCAGAAATGCAGACATTGCACCGGATGACGAGTCCCTGGAAGTGACGGAAGATTTCCGGTATCTGATGAAACAGACGCTCCACAAACGGCGCCGGATGGCAGTGGTGCGCCTGGAGACGGCAGAGAAGCTGAAGCCTGAGATGGAACGGTTTTTCTGTGAAAAGTTCCATATTCTGCCAAAGCAGATCTTCCGGACCAAGATGCCGATGAAGCTTTCTTATATGTTTTCTATTGCAGGAGATCTTCCGGATTCTATGAAACGGTCTCTGATCTATCCTGCGTTTGTGCCCCAGGATTCCTGCCATGTGCAGGAGGGCAGTATGATGAAGCAGATCCGGAAGAAGGACATTTTGTTGTTCTATCCGTATGAGAGCATGAATCCTTTTTTGCGCCTGATCAAAGAGGCGGCCTATGATCCCAATGTACTGACGATCAAGATTACTATCTACCGGCTGGCAAAGAAGGCAAGGCTGGTGGAATATCTCTGCGCGGCAGCGGAGAATGGCAAGGAGGTAACGGTGCTGATCGAGCTGCGGGCCAGGTTTGACGAGCAGAACAATATCGACTGGTCGGAGCAGATGGAAGAAGCCGGGTGCCGGGTGATCTACGGCATCGAAGGATACAAGGTTCACTCCAAGATCTGTCTGATCACCTGCAGGAACCGCAATGACATCCAGTATATCACCCAGATTGGGACCGGAAATTATAACGAAAAAACGGCGGGCATGTATACGGACCTTTCACTGATGACGGCGGATCCGGAGATCGGAAGGGATGCGGCAGAGTTCTTTAAGAATATGTCCATTGGCAATCTGAACGGAGTTTATCAGCATCTGATCGTATCGCCTACCAGTCTGAAACCCAACATTTTGCGGATGATCGATGAGGAGATCGCAAAAGGAGAAAACGGGCGGATTGTTATGAAGATGAACTCTCTGACGGATGTGGACTTTATCGACAAGATTTCCCAGGCTTCCTGTGCAGGGGTAAAGATCGATCTGATCGTCCGGGGCATCTGCTGCATCCTTCCGGGGATCCCGGGATATACCCAGAATATCCGGGTGATGAGTATTGTGGGCAGATATCTGGAACACCCCAGGATCTTCTGCTTTGGCACAGGGGCGGAACAGAAGATCTACATTGGTTCTGCCGATATGATGACCCGGAACACGGAGAAACGGGTGGAAGTGGCCTGTCCGGTTCTGGATAAGGATATTAAAAACCAGATCAATCACTATATGAAAGTGATGCTAAGTGATAATGTAAAAGCGAGGGTGCTGCAAAGCGACGGCACTTACAGAAAGAAAAAAGCCACCCAGGATCCGGTGGACTCCCAGGCGGTGTTTATGGAGGAGGCGCTTCGCGCAAAGCCGCGGCAGCCGGAAAAACAGGAGACCTTCCTTCAGCGTCTGGCAGGCTTTTTTCACAGATAAGGAGTAGAAGAAGCATTCATGGGGAAATCAGTCTATATCGCGGAAAAGCCAAGCGTGGCCCAGGAATTTGCAAAGGCATTAAAGTTAAAGACCAGACGGCAGGACGGATATCTGGAAGGAGACGACGCTATCGTGACCTGGTGCGTCGGCCATCTGGTTACCATGAGCTATCCGGAAGCCTATAATCCGGATCTGAAAAGGTGGAGTCTTACGACTCTGCCTTTTATACCGGAAAATTTTAAATACGAGGTGATTCCGGGCACGGCAAAACAGTTCCGGATCGTGTCCGGGATCCTGAATCGTCCCGATGTGGACACCATCTATGTCTGCACAGACTCCGGGCGGGAGGGAGAATATATTTACCGTCTGGTGGAACAGGAAGCCCATGTCAAAGGCAAGGTTCGCAAAAGAGTCTGGATCGATTCCCAGACGGAAGAAGAGATCCTGCGGGGGATCCGGGAGGCAAAAGACCTGAAGGAATACGACAATCTTTCTGCCTCTGCCTATCTGCGGGCAAAAGAAGATTATCTGATGGGAATTAATTTTTCCAGACTTCTGACCCTAAAGTACGGCGGCAGCATCGCCTCTTATCTGAAGACCAGATATGCGGTGATCTCGGTGGGCAGGGTCATGACCTGTGTGCTTGGCATGGTGGTGCGAAGAGAACGGCAGATCCGGGAATTTGTACAGACCCCTTTTTACCGGATAGTGGGAAGCTTCGGGGAAGAAGGAGCGGCTTTTGAAGGAGAATGGCGGGCCGTACAGGGATCCCGCTGGCATGAGTCCTTTGACCTGTACAAAGAAAACGGTTTTAAGGAAGAAGAAAAAGCCCGGGGACTGATCCGCTGGCTGTCAGAAGAAGAACCGCTGACCGGGATCGTGTCTTCTGCAGAAAAGAAGAAGGAAAAGAAATACGCACCCCTCCTTTTTAATCTGGCAGAGCTGCAGAACGAGTGCTCGCGGAGGTTTAAGATCAGCCCGGACGAGACGCTGCGTATCGTTCAGGAGCTGTATGAAAAGAAACTGGTCACCTATCCAAGGACAGATGCCAGAGTTCTGTCCGGGGCCGTTGCCAAAGAAATCCATAAAAATCTGAATGGTCTCATGAAATACGAGCCGGCCGTCCCTTTCCTTCAGGATATACTGGCTCTTGGAAGTTACAAAGGACTTAAGAAGACCAGGTATGTGAATGACAAACAGATCACAGACCATTACGCCATCATTCCCACCGGACAGGGGATGGGGGCGCTTACGTCTCTGTCCGGTCTGTCCGCCCGGATTTACGATGTGATCGTGCGGCGTTTTTTGAGTATTTTTTATCCGCCGGCTGTTTATGAGAAAGTATCTTTCACCATACAGGTCCGGGGAGAATCGTTTTTTTCTGTGTTTAAGGTGCTGACAGAAGAGGGATATCTGAAAGCGGCCGGGAGACCTGGGACAAAGGAACAGGAAAACGAGGCGTCGGACAGGGATTCTTCCGGAGAAGAAGAAAAAAGTATTGACGGTGCATTTTGGACCGCGATACAATCAATAAAGAAAGGAAGCCGCCTTCCGGTCCGCGCCCTTGCGATCCGGGAAGGAAAGACTTCCCCGCCCAAGCGCTACAACTCCGGATCGCTGATCCTTGCCATGGAAAATGCGGGACAGCTGATCGAGGACGAGGAGCTGCGTTCCCAGATCAAAGGGAGCGGCATCGGCACCAGCGCCACCAGAGGCGAGATCCTGAAAAAGCTGTTTCATAACAAATATCTGGCGCTGAACAAGAAGACCCAGATTGTAACGCCTACACTTCAGGGAGAGATGATTTATGACGTGGTGGATCATTCGATCCGGTCACTTCTTAATCCGGAGCTGACCGCCAGCTGGGAAAAAGGGCTGACGTATGTGGCGGACGGGGAGATCAGCCAGGAAGAATACATGAAAAAGCTGGATCAGTTTATCATCAGCCGTACAGAGGGCGTGAAGCAGCTTCGCAATGAAGGACAGCTGCGGGCCTGCTATGACCAGGCTGCCAGATATTATCGAAAGCCGGCGGCAAAAAGCGCAGGGACAGGAGCGGGGGCAAAAAAGAAAAAGGAGTGATAGAAGACCATGAAAGAATTGACGGTACAGGCATTGTATACATTGGAGGAAACGATCGCAAAGGATCTTTTTGACGGGGCGGTGTATCCCTGGGAGGTTCTGCCGAAGATCCACGACTTTATCCTGGAGCTTGGGAATACCCTTCCGGAGGAAGAATATGAAAAGGTCGGAGAAGACGTATGGATCGCAAGATCGGCCCGGGTATTTCCCTCTGCATACATTCACGGACCGGCGATCATCGGAAAAGACGCAGAGATCCGTCACTGTGCCTTTATCCGCGGAAATGCCATCGTGGGAGAAGGAGCGGTTGTTGGAAACTCTACAGAGCTTAAAAATGTGGTTCTTTTTAATAAAGTGCAGGTGCCACACTACAATTATGTGGGAGATTCCATTCTGGGCTATAAAGCGCATATGGGAGCCGGTTCCATTACTTCTAATGTAAAGTCTGATAAAAAGCTGGTAGTGGTAAAGACTGCGGAAGAGAATATAGAAACAGGCATGAAAAAATTTGGCGCCATGCTTGGAGACGAGGTGGAGGTCGGCTGCGGCACGGTTCTCAATCCCGGAAGCGTTGTGGGAAAGCAGTCCAACATTTATCCCCTTTCCAGTGTACGCGGCTATGTGCCTGCAGGAAGCATCTACAAAAAACAGGGAGATATTGTAGAGAAACAGTAAAAAGCAGACGGAAGTAAGACGAAAATCAAGTGCAAGAGGAGGGATTTAGGCATGGATGAGATGGAATATGTAACATTTGAGATGGAGAAAGCAAAGCATATCGCGCTGGTTGCCCATGACGGTAAGAAAAAAGAGATGGTAGAGTGGTGCGATAAAAATAAGGACAATCTGAAGGGACATTTCCTGTGCGGCACAGGCACTACCGCAAGGCTGATCTCTGAGAGGACCGGACTTCCGGTAAAAGGCTACAACAGCGGCCCCCTGGGCGGAGACCAGCAGATTGGCGCCAAGATCGTGGAAGGACAGATTGATTTTATGGTATTTCTCTGGGATCCTCTGGAGGCCCAGCCCCACGATCCGGATGTAAAGGCGCTTCTTCGCATCGCTGTGGTCTATGATATCCCGGTCGCTAACAATCTTGCCACGGCAGATTTTCTTCTGCATTCGGAATATATGGGAAAACCTTATGCCAGAAGGGTACAGAACTTTCATCTGACTGTTCAGAAGAGAGTGGAAAAAATGAAAGAGGAATAATCAGACCCTGTCAGGCCGCCGCGGTTTCCGAAAAAGTAATCTCCAAAAGCCGCGGCGGCAACGGGCAGGAGAAAGAGAGGAGAAAACCTTCCTGTACAATTGCTGTGCAGGAAATGCCTGTACAGGAAAAAAAGTTGTTGACACAGCAGAGAGGCTGTGTTATATTTTTGACCAGATAATTTAATGCTTTAAAGCGTTACGGTTTAAAGCGCGACAATTTCAGGTAAACAACAAAGAAAGAAGAGGGAACAACAATGACAGTAAAAATCTTATTGCTGGTAGTATTCTTTGCGGTGATGGTGGCTGTAGGGATCTATTCCAGAAGACATGCTATGAGTGTAGACGGATTTGTGCTGGGCGGCCGCTCTGTGGGCCCCTGGCTTACAGCTTTTGCCTATGGAACCTCTTATTTTTCGGCTGTTGTTTTTGTAGGATATGCCGGGCAGTTTGGATGGAAATACGGTCTTTCCAGCACCTGGATCGGCATTGGCAACGCAGTGATCGGAAGTCTCCTGGCCTGGGTGGTTCTGGGCCGGCGCACCAAAGTTATGACGCAGCATCTGAACTCCCGGACCATGCCGGATTTTTTTGGGGAACGCTACGGGAGCAAAGCTTTAAAGATCGCGGCATCTGCCATTGTATTTATTTTTCTGGTGCCCTATACGGCATCTATCTACAATGGATTATCCCGGCTTTTTGAGATGGCTTTTCATGTTCCCTATGCCTGGTGCGTGGTGGGGATGGCCGTTTTTACCGGGATCTATGTGATCCTGGGAGGCTACATGGCAACGGCCATCAATGATTTTATCCAGGGCATTATTATGCTGGCCGGCATTGTGATCGTGATCGGCGCGGTCCTTTCCGGACAGGGGGGATTTCTGGAAGCAGTGCAGAAGATGGCGCAGATCCCCAGCGATGTGCCGGTGACACTGGGACAGCCCGGAGCCTTTACCTCCTTTTTCGGCCCGGATCCTTTGAATCTTTTGGGGGTGGTCCTTCTGACCTCTCTTGGTACCTGGGGACTGCCCCAGATGATCGGCAAATTTTATGCGATCAAGGATGAAAAATCCATCAATACCGGAACAGTGATCTCTACCATATTTGCGGTGGTGGTGTCCGGCGGATGCTATTTTCTGGGCGGTTTTGCAAGACTCTTTGACGATCCGGTCATTTACGACGGCTCCGGAAATGTGATCTATGACAGTATCATTCCTCATATGTTATCGGCTCTGCCGGATCTTCTGATCGGGATCGTAGTGGTGCTGGTGCTGTCCGCATCCATGTCCACGCTGGCGTCTCTGGTGCTGACTTCCAGTTCCACACTGACGCTGGACTTTTTAAAAGAGAACCTGTGCAGGCGGATGGAGGACAGAAAGCTGATCCGGGTCATGCAGGTCCTGATCGTGTTCTTTATCGCAGTTTCCGTACTTCTGGCGCTGAATCCTCCTGCATTTATCGCCCAGCTGATGGGGATATCCTGGGGAGCGCTGGCTGGATCCTTCCTGGCGCCCTTCCTCTATGGGCTGTACTGGAAGCGAACGACAAAAGCGGCTGTGTGGGCCAGCTTCTTCACCGGCGTGGGGATCACCACCGTCAACCTCTTTGTGCCGTTTATTGAGTCTCCGATCAACGCAGGAGCGGCGGCCATGCTGGCAGGTCTTCTGGTGGTGCCGGTGGTGAGCCTGGTGACGAAAAAGCCGGATCCGAAGATCACGGATGGTATCTTTGCATGCTATGAAGAAAAGGTAACGATCACGAAAAAACGGTCGTTGGAACAGGATTAAGATAGATCAAGGAAAGTGATTAAAAACACCACTTTCCTTTTTCTTTTATCTATGTTAGTATTAAAAAGTGTTAAAATATGACAATAAAATTGATGATTATTGTTTGGGATAGAAAGAGAGGTTGTGTACATGAAAAATTGCCAGAAGTATGAGAGAGGCTACTTTATGCCTCCGGAAGTTACCTATGACTGGGTGAAAAAGGAATACATCGATCATGCTCCGATCTGGTGCAGCGTTGACTTAAGAGACGGCAATCAGGCGCTGATCGAGCCCATGAGCCTGGAAGAAAAGCTGGAGTTTTTCCAGATGCTGGTAGATATCGGATTTAAGGAGATCGAAGTGGGATTCCCGGCGGCTTCTGAGACAGAGTATCAGTTTATGCGGACGCTGATCGAGAAGAACATGATCCCTGATGATGTGACGGTACAGGTGCTGACGCAGGCCAGAGAGCACATCATCAAGCGGACCTTTGAGGCGGTCAAGGGAGCGCCTCACGCGGTGATCCACCTTTATAATTCTACATCCGTGGCGCAGAGAGAGCAGGTATTCCGGAAGGATAAAGAAGAGATCAAGAAGATCGCGATCGACGGCGCGGAGCTTCTTCTGAAGCTGGCAAATGAAACGGACGGCAATTTTACCTTCCAGTACAGCCCGGAGAGTTTCCCGGGAACAGAAGTAGACTATGCGGTAGACGTGTGCAACGCGGTTCTGGACGTGTGGAAGCCTACGCCGGAGAACAAAGCCATCATCAACATTCCCACTACCGTGGAAAATGCGATGCCGCATGTATTTGCCTGTCAGCTGGAATATGTAAATAAGCATCTGAAATACAGAGACAGTGTGATCCTCTGCCTGCACCCCCACAACGACCGGGGCTGCGGCGTGGCAACAGCGGAGCTTGGCATCCTGGCCGGCGCAGAGCGTATCGAGGGCACCTTGTTTGGCAACGGCGAGCGTACCGGCAACGTGGACGTGGTGACCATGGGTATGAACATGTTTTCCCACGGCGTGGATCCGGGACTGGACTTTTCCAATATGAAAGAGATCCGGGAGACCTATGAGAGACTGACCAGGATGCATGTGGATCCCCGTCAGCCTTATGCGGGAGACCTGGTGTTCACCGCATTTTCCGGTTCCCATCAGGATGCCATTGCAAAGGGAATGGCCTGGAGAGAAGAGAAGAAGTGCGACAAGTGGACGGTTCCGTATCTGCCCATTGATCCCCAGGATGTGGGAAGAAAATATGATTCCGACGTGATCCGCATCAACAGCCAGTCTGGAAAGGGCGGCGTAAACTATATCCTGAAGCAGAGCCACGGCATCAATCTGCCCAAGCAGATGAGAGAAGAAGTGGGGTATCTGGTCAAAGACGTATCGGATAAGGCGCATAAAGAGCTGAATCCGGAGTGGGTATATCAGATCTTCTCCGACAATTATATCAACACCAGGCCGGTGTTCCACATTGATGAGTGCCATTTCAAACAGGTGGACGGCATTACTGCGGAGGCAACCATCAATCACAGCGGCGAAAGACGGGTGATCACGGCGACCGGAAACGGACGCCTGGACGCGGTCAGCAACGCCATCAAGCAGTATTTTAATATCAGCTATGAACTGACCTTCTACGAGGAACATTCTCTGACCAAGGGATCTTCCTCCAAAGCGGTGGCTTATGTGGGTGTGATCTGTAAAGGCAAGACCTTCTGGGGCGTAGGCATTGACCCGGATATCATCAAGGCCTCTATGGAGGCGCTTACCGTGGCTGTGAATAAGATTGACGAGATCGGCAGCGCCAAAGCCTGCAAGGATGAAAGAATGCTGGAGATCATAAATTATATCCAGGCCAATTACATTGACGTTACTCTGGATGACCTGGCCGAGAGATTCTATCTCTCCAAGCCTTACATTTCCAAATACATCAAAGAAAAGTCCGGCATGACTTTTGGGGAGCTGGTTAAAAAGATCCGCATGAAAAAGGCCAAGGCCCTGTTAAAGAGCAGCAATATGACGGTAGAAAATATCGCTCTGACCGTAGGATACCAGAATGTGGAGCATTTTAACCGTCTGTTCAAAAAAGCTTATCAAATGACTCCTATGCAATATCGGAATCAGAAATAATAAAATGTCAAAAGAAAAGAGGTTGTAGTACAATGATTATTTGTGCAAAGTATCTGATGACCGGGGACGGCAAGACCGTTCTCGAAGACAAGGCAGTTCTGACAAAGGACGGCAAGATTGAGAAGATCGCGTCCAAAGAGGAACTGACAAAGGCGTATCCTGAGGAGGAAGTCAAGGATTACGGGGAAGCCACCCTTCTTCCGGGACTGTGCGACATGCACGCCCATCTGGGATATTATTATTCCCAGCCGGATACCTTTAACTATGGTCCGCAGCTGATCATGCTGTATGCGCTGCAGCATGCGCAGTCCGCATTTGAACGGGGCATCACGTCTGTGCGTGATATGTCTTCCGCCCACGGTGTGTGCAAGAACTTAAAGCTTGCAGCGGAAAAAGGATTTGTAAAGATCCCAAGGATCACTCACACTGATACCGGTATCTGCATGACCGGCGGCCATGCCTGGGACGAAGTGGAAGAAGTGGACGGACCATGGGAAGTAAGAAAAGAGATCCGCAAGCAGGTGCGTGACGGCGCGGAATGGGTGAAAGTGCTGACCACTCACCGTTCCCATATTCCGGAACTGACTCAGGAAGAGCTGAACGCGGCAGTTGACGAATGCCACAGAAGAGGCATCAAGTGCGGCGTACATGCAGGAACCAATCCGGGGATCCAGATGTGTATTGACGCCGGATTTGACACCATTGAGCATGCCACCTTTATGACTCTGGACCATGCAAAACAGATGGCGGAAAAGGGCATTGCCTGGACGCCGACCATTATGGCATATACTTTATTATATGATATCTGCAAAGAAAACCTGGAGAAGAATGCCGGCAAGCCGGTCAACGATCCGGTGATGCAAAAAGAGATGAAGGATTACCAGTATTTTGAGCCGGCTTACAAGGCATACAGGGATCATTTCAAAGAATTTTATGATACCGGAGTTACTGTGATCGCAGGAACTGATATGGTTATGTATCAGTCTCCCTTCCTGCCGCTTCCAAGAGAGCTGCAGTACATGGTAGAATATGGCATCACCCCGGTACAGGCGATCCAGACAGCTACCTCCAACCCGGCCAAAGTCCTTGGCGTGGAAAACGAGAGAGGACTGGTAAAAGAAGGGCTGGACGCGGACCTTCTGGTAGTCGGCGGCGACTTAAGCAAAGACATTACCTGCTTAAACGATGTGAAACTGGTAACCTTAGGCGGAGAGAGAGTCTTTGAAGACGGCATCCGCTATGTGGGAACCCACAACATGTTTATGTAGCAGGAGGAAGAAATACTTATGATATGGATCGCGGCGATCGTAATCGGAGCCATCTTTCTCGTAGGCGGAGCCTTTCGTCTGAATGAGAATAAAAAACGGGGCGGAGACACCAGGCTCTACGCACTGATCACTTACATCGGTTTTGCCCTGGTGGTGGTGTGCACCCTGCGGACCATCAGCCCTTACCTCACATTTTTGCCGGAAGAATATGAAACCATCATTATCCTCGGCATAGATGTGGCGGCCTTGATGGCAGGCGGAGAATGGTTCCTGAAGCCGGAGTTTGAGTCCGGCAAAAAGAAAGACAATCACCTGTCAGAGTATCGGGACCGGCAGAATTCCTACCGGCCGAAGAATAAGAAAAAGAAAAAATAAATGTGAAGAAACTGTGAACGGGGACGTAGACTTTTGCAAAAAGTCTACGTCCCCGTTCACAGTTTCTTCACATTTAGATCGCTCTTGTGTATTCTTTGAGCCATTCTCTTTCCTCGTCTGTCAGATGAGGTCCGATCTTCTCATAAACGTCTTTGTGATAGTTGTTGAGCCATTCGCGCTCGTCTCTGCTCATCTCTTCCGGATCGATGCCGTCCAGGTCGATGGGAGCGAAGGTGATGGTCTCGAAATACATGAACTGTCCGTATTTGTTCTGAACGCCTTTTCTTACGATGAATTCGTTCTCAATACGGATACCGAACTGTCCGTCTTCATAGATGCCGGGCTCGTCAGTCATTACCATGCCTTCTTCCAGCTGGTGATGTTCGTTCTTGCTGGGAACCACATACCAGCGGAAGCCTGTGGGCGGCTCGTGTACGTTGCCAAGATAACCAACGCCGTGGCCTGTGCCGCACTGGAAGTCAAGATCCAGATCCCAGATGGGGCCTCTTGCCAGTACGTCAAGATTGTAACCGTAGCATCCGTAAAGGAATTTTGCGCGGGACAGACGCATCATGGCGCGCACAACAGCGGTGAAGTATTTCTTCATCTGCTGGTCTACAGAGCCAAGAACGAAGGTTCTGGTAATGTCGGTAGATCCTTCATAATATCCGCCGCCTGTATCGTTTAAGAAGAAGGCGCCCTCTTTTAACTCTACGTCACTTTCCGGAGAAGGAGAGTAGTGCATCATGGCAGCGTGATCTGCAAATGCACACAGAGGTTCAAAGCTGTCGCGGATATAGCCTTCCTGGGCCGCGCGCAGGCTGGTCAGTTTGTCGGCCGCGCTAAGCTCGGTGATCTTTTCTTTGTCATAGCGGGTCTTGATCCAGTACATAAATTTCGTGATCGCCACGCCGTCTTTGATGTGTGCCTCTTTGATGTTTTCCAGCTCTACCGGGTTCTTCATGGCTTTCATGAGGATTTCCGGGTTGGCCGCCTCTACGATGCCGCAGGGGATGTTCTTAAACAGCGCATAGTTCATCTTCATCGGATCGATCATGGCAGTCAGAGACGGATCCAGCTTCTTCACATCTTCGTAAATATCGTTGTAAGGATGAATGTGCACATTGTTCTTTGCAAACTCTGCAAGGATCTGATCGTTTAGCTTACGCTCATCCACATAGAGCTCTACACTGTCCATGGTTACGATGGAGTAGGAGAGCAGAAGCGGGAAGAATTCGATATCGTCGCCTCTTACGTTTAAGAGCCAGCAGGTGTCGTCCAGGGATGCAATGATGTGGATGTCAGCGCCTGCTTCTTTCATCTTTTCACGCACTCTTTCGAGCTTGGATGCGGTGCTTTCTCCGGAATACTTTTCTTCCAGGAAAAAGGCGGGTTTCTCGGAGAGAGCCGGGCGATCTTCCCATACTTCGTCGATCAGGTCTTCGGAATAGCTGATCTTGATGTTCTTCGGAGCAAGGGCCTCTTCAAATTCCTGCCCCTCGCCCATGGCAAGCACACGTCCGTCGAATCCTACGGTGCCTCCCTCCGGAACAACATCTGCCAGAAACTCTGTCACAGACGGGGTATCGCCTACAAACATTTTCATCAGGCGGATGCCGCTTCCCTCCAGTTCATTTACAGCCTGGAAGAAGTAGCGTCCATCGGTCCAGAGACCGCCGTCGTCCATAGTGATCACGGCAGTTCCATAGGATCCGCTGAATCCGCTGATGAATTTTCTTGCCTTAAAGTGCTCGCCCACATACTCGCTCTGATGGAAATCTGCAGTGGGGACCACATAGGCGTCGATGCCTTTTTCTGCCATTAATTTACGCAGAGCGGCAACTCTTTCTGATACTTTCATATCAGCACCTCCTTGTAAAAATGTGATATAAAATAATCAGGGCCCTTGATACGGTGATCAAAAGCCCTGATATATTTTGCGGCTGAATTATTTCTCGTCTTCTACAACCAGTTCATCCAGCTTGCCGGACAGTGCCCACAGGATTACGCCACATGCGATGATGATCGCAGCAACGATACCGAATGCTGTCACGAAACGGAAGTTTCCAAGCCAGTTGTAAATCGGTCCGTATAATAATCCGGAGAAGAAGATGATCAGAGGCCATACACCAAGCAGAGTTCCCAGAAGTTTCTTCGGGGAGAACTTGTTGATGAAGGAGTTTCCAAGCGGAGAGAAGACCATCTCACCAACGGACATACATACAGCAACAACAACGATGATCCAGATACCAACAGCTTTCTCGCCTTCACCGCTCATCAGAGCTGCAGCTACCATTGCTACGATACCTACGCCCAGGAGGATGATACCAAGTGCTGTCTTCTTGAACATGCTGATGTCGCCCTGCGGTCTCTGCTGCATTTTAGCCCAGAGAGCTGCGAATACAGGACCAAGAACGATACAGCAAAGTCCGTTCATGGAGTCAAACCATGCGGTAGGCATCTGGAAGCTTCCGATGTTCCAGTTTGCCCATCCAAGTCCGCCCTGCTCTACAGGTCCGAACTCGTAGTAAACCGGCAGGTATACCATGTACCATAAGAGCCAGAAAATACCGGAGAAAAGTGTTACAAGCAGGATAGCGGCAACACGCTTTTTCTCGATGGTGGTAAGAGGAGCGGAATCCTCTTTTGCTGTCTCTTTGTCAAGCTTAGCTGCAACCTTCTCTGTTCTGTTGTCAACAAGGAACGGAAGCTTTCCGGCATCGTTTACGATGAAACGAACACCGATGATCCACCATACCACGTCAACGAACATAGCGATCGCACAAAGCAGGAACGCAAAACGGTAGCTGACTGCAAGAGCAACCATGCTGACGAATGTGGTTCCTAAGAAGGATCCGATGTTAACGAAGGAGTACTGGATTGAGAAAATAGAATCCAAGGTGTCCTCGTCAGCCTTCGGGAACTGACGTCCGTTGATACCGGAAAGGTTTCCTTTGAAGAAACCGGTACCAATGGATACCAGAACGATCATTGCCCACAGCATTGCTTCAGAATGAGCCTGCCATGCACATAAGTAACCCAGTCCCATGATGATCTCTCCCAGTGGAACCAGGATTCTCGGGCTGATCCAGCGGTCAGCAACCATACCGCCCAGTACAGGGGTAATGTAGGTGAACGCTACGATGAAAGAGTTCATCAGCGCACCGTCTGCTGTGGTCAGACCAAGACCGCCTTCTGCAACAGTTGCTACTACGAAGACGGAGATGAGCCATTTAGCGGAATAGTATGCAAATCTTTCAAATGTGAAAGACAGGGAGCACACATAGAAACCAAATGGCCATTTCTTCTTTGTGTTTTCCATTTTTTATCCCTCCAATTAATATAGTGAAAAATGAAAACTTTGAACTTGTACGCAACATATAGTTTCCCCTGCGTAACAAATTCAACATGAGAACTATAGCACAAAAAAGGTTAAAGTACAATCTGAATTTAAGAAATTGTTAATATTTTTTTTAGAATCAACTCTGTTTTTCTTGCGGAATGATAAAGATATCTTTATAATATAAATTGGCAGAAATTTTGATTTTTCTACTTAATTAAATAAGCGATGGTTTATTAGCATTCGTTGGTGGAAGATCAAAGAGAAATACTTTATAAAGACGGAGGTAAGATTATGGGCAACAGGTCAACAGAAAATGCTGCATACCGGCGGATCCTTAGTCTTCTGGATGCAGGAAGTTTTGTTGAGATCGGCGGCGCGGTGACAGCCAGAGCCACAGATTTCAACATGCCAGAAAAAGATACCCCGGCGGACGGCGTGATCACCGGCTACGGCGTGATCGACGGGAACCTGGCATATGTATACAGCCAGGACGCTTCAGTATTAAATGGAGCGGTCGGTGAAATGCATGCGAAGAAGATTGCCAGGATCTATGATATGGCAATGAAGATGGGGGCTCCGGTCATCGGCCTCATTGACTGCGCGGGGTTAAGACTTCAGGAATCCACAGACGCGCTGGAGGCGTTTGGAATGCTGTATCAGAAGCAGGCGCTCGCATCCGGTGTGATCCCCCAGATCAGCGCTGTGTTCGGCAGCTGCGGCGGAGGACTTTCTGTTGTGCCCGGGCTTACGGATTTTACATTTATGGAAGAGAAGGGAAGGCTTTTTGTCAATTCTCCCAATGCGATTCCGGGAAATGAGGTGTCAAAGTGCGATACCGCTTCTGCCGGTTTCCAGAGTAAATACACCGGACTTGTGGATGAGACCGGTTCGGAGGAGGAGATCCTTTCCTGGATCAGGAGCCTGATCCTGATGCTTCCCTGCAACAATGAAGAGGATGTTTCCTATGAGGACTGCAGCGACGATCTGAACCGGACGTGCGCCGATATAGAAGCGGGCGCGGAAGATCCCAGGATTACGCTGCCCCTGATCTCTGACGAAGGGATCTTTTTCGAGACAAAGCGGCATTTTGCAAAAGATATGGTGACCGGATTTATCAAATTGAACGGGATGACGGTAGGAGCGGTGGCCAACTGCAGGAAAGTATACGACGGGGAGGCAAACGCAGTGGCCGAATATGACGGTTCGCTGTCCGCAGACGGCGCTGGAAAGGCAGCGGAGTTTGTTACCTTCTGCGACGCCTTTCATATTCCGGTGCTGACTCTGACCAATGTAGAAGGGTTTGCTGCCGGCGATTACGAAGAAAAACATCTGGCAAAAGCTGTGGCAAAGCTGACTTACGCATTTGCGAATGCTACGGTACCGAAGGTCAGTGTGATCACCGAAAAGGCATTTGGAACTGCTTATGTTGCCATGAACAGCAAGTCCACAGGGGCAGATATGGTATATGCCTGGAAAGAAGCAAAGATTGGAATGATGGATCCGTCTCTTGCGGCGAAGATCATGTATGCGGGAGAAGACATGGCGGTGATCCGCGAGAAAGCCGCCGCTTATGACAGCCTGCAGAACAGCCCGTTGTCTGCTGCGTCCAGAGGATATGTGGACACCATCATCGAACCGGCGGACACCAGAAAATATGTGATCGGCGCTTTTGAGATGCTGTTTACGAAGCGGGAAGAGCGTCCGGTGAAAATGCACGGAACGGTTTAGTGAGGTGAGGCAAATTGAAGAAGAAAATAAGTATTGTGCTGTGTGCGGTGATGACCGCATTTCTGGCTACAGCCTGCACGGCTTCCAGGCAGGTCGCCTATGATCAGGATACCCTTCTGGACGCCACGGAAGTACTCATTCAGTACTGTGCAGGCGCCGATGAAACGGTGCGGGAACAGTGGGAGTCTTTATCGGATTATGAACTGGAATATCAGCTCATGCAGTCTGGGCTTCCCTTTGCTCCGGAAGGATTCCTGGGCGCGCTTGAAGCGTGGCCTGCCGCAGTGGAAGAGTGCGGAGCTTATGAAGGGCACGGTGATTTTGAGATCACGGCTGACGGCGATGAGATCCATGTAACCACCATGGGAGAATTCGCGCAGAGAAAAGCAGAGATCGAAGTAGTCTACGATGCGGATTCCCGTCTGGATTCCCTGTCAGTGTCCGCAGAATACAGTATGGGCGAGATCCTGGAAAAAGCAGGCCTTAACACGATCCTTGGTATGGGAACGGTGTTTGTGGTACTGATCTTTATCTCGATCATCATTTCCCTGATGAAATACATCCCGGCTCTTGGAACAGTTTTTCAGAAGAAGTCCAAAGATGTTTCGGAAAAGAAAGAGGAAGAACTTACGGAAGCGGAGGCGTCCGGGGGTGAAGACGGTATGGATCAGGAGCTTACAGATGACGCGGAACTGGTGGCTGTGATCGCCGCGGCTGTCGCTGCGGCGGAAGGGACATCTGCGGATGGATTTGTAGTCCGCAGCATCCGGCGCAGACCCTCGAATAAATGGAAAGCATAAGGAAACCGAAGGAGGATATCAATTATGAAAAATTATACGATTACAGTAAACGGAAATGTCTATGATGTGACGGTAGAAGAAAAAGGAGCTTCCCAGGCGGCGCCGGTCAAAGCGGCAGCGCCAAAGGCTCCGGCAGTCAGCGCTCCGAAGCCGGCAAAAGTGGCCGTGGCCGCAGGGGCTATAGAAGTGAAAGCCGGGGCTGCAGGCAAAGTATTTAAAATCGAAGCCGGCGTTGGATCCAGTGTAAAAAGAGGAGACGCTGTAGTCATCATCGAGGCGATGAAGATGGAGATCCCAGTCGTTGCACCGGAAGACGGAACCGTTGCAAGTATCAATGTGGCAGTCGGAGACGCCATCGAGGCCGGAGAGGTGCTTGCCACATTAAATTAGGTCGGGAAGATCCGGACCGATTACGACTGGAGGTTAAAAAATGGAATATATTACAACAACATTGGCAAACCTCGTACATCAGACTGCGTTTTTCAGCCTTACCTGGGGCAATCTGATTATGATAGGTGTTGCATGTTTTTTCCTGTTTCTGGCAATCCGCCATGGATTTGAACCGCTCCTTCTGGTTCCCATCGCTTTCGGGATGCTGCTGGTAAACATTTACCCGGACATCATGTTAAGTCCGGAGGATGCGTCCAATGGCACCGGCGGACTGTTGTATTATTTTTATGTGCTGGACGAGTGGTCCATCTTCCCGTCTCTGATCTTCCTGGGCGTAGGGGCTATGACGGATTTTGGGCCGCTGATCGCTAATCCCAAGAGCTTCCTTCTGGGAGCGGCTGCACAGTTTGGTATTTTTGTGGCTTATCTTGGCGCGATGGCCATGGGATTTTCCGATAAGGCGGCGGCAGCCATCTCTATCATCGGAGGGGCGGACGGACCGACATCCATCTTCCTTGCGGGAAAACTTTCACAGACAGCCATTATGGGGCCCATTGCGGTGGCGGCGTATTCTTATATGTCTCTGGTTCCCATTATCCAGCCGCCGATCATGAAACTTCTGACGACAGAAAAAGAGAGGAAGATCAAGATGGAACAGCTGCGGCCGGTTTCAAAACTGGAGCGGATCCTCTTTCCCATTATTGTTACCATCGTAGTCTGTGTGATCCTTCCTACGACCGCGCCTTTGGTTGGTATGCTGATGCTTGGTAATCTGTTCCGGGAGTCCGGGGTGGTAAGACAGCTGACCGAGACCGCGTCCAATGCGCTGATGTACATCGTAGTCATCCTTCTTGGAACATCGGTAGGGGCAACGACCAGCGCGGAGGCATTCCTGAACCTGGATACCCTTAAGATCGTATTTCTGGGGCTCATCGCCTTTATGTTCGGCACAGCGGCAGGGGTGCTTCTTGGCAAGGTAATGTGTGTGATGACTCACGGCAAAGTCAATCCGCTGATCGGATCTGCAGGCGTGTCCGCAGTTCCCATGGCCGCCAGAGTCTCGCAGAAAGTGGGCGCAGAAGCGGATCCCACCAACTTCCTTCTGATGCACGCGATGGGGCCCAATGTGGCCGGCGTCATCGGGACAGCGGTTGCGGCCGGAACCTTTATGGCAATCTTTGGCGTGATGTAAGAATAAGTATGGAGGAATAGATAATGGCAGAGATAGAAAAAAAACCAATTCAAATTACGGAAACGATCCTGCGGGATGCCCATCAGTCTCTGATCGCCACCCGCATGACTACCGAGCAGATGCTTCCCATCGTGGAGAAAATGGATCAGGTGGGCTATCATTCTGTGGAATGCTGGGGCGGCGCAACCTTTGACGCGTCTTTGCGGTTCCTGAAGGAAGATCCCTGGGACCGCCTGCGGAAGTTCCGGGATGGATTTAAGAATACGAAGCTGCAGATGCTGTTCCGCGGACAGAACATCCTGGGGTATCGTCCTTATGCGGATGATGTGGTGGAAGATTTTGTGCGGAAATCCGTTGCAAACGGCATCGATATCATCCGGATCTTTGACTGTCTTAACGATCTTCGCAATCTGGAGACCGCGGTAAAGGCGGCAAACAAGGAAAAGGCGGAGGCGCAGGTGGCTCTTTCCTACACCCTGGGAGACGCGTATACGCTGGAATACTGGGTGGAGAAAGCAAAGAAGATTGAAGAGATGGGCGCTTCCTCGATCTGTATCAAAGACATGGCGGGGCTTCTGCTTCCGTATACAGCCACAGAACTGGTAGGAGCTTTGAAGGAGGCGGTGGATCTGCCATCCAGCTTCATACCCACTATACTTCCGGCGTGGCTTCCATGACTTACTTAAAAGCCGTAGAGGCAGGCGTAGACGTGATCGATACCGCTATGTCTCCTTTTGCCCTGGGAACATCCCAGCCGGCTACAGAGGTTATGGTGGAGACATTCAAAGGAACGCCTTATGACACCGGCTACGACCAGAAGCTGCTTTCAGAAATCGCAGATTATTTCCGGCCCATCCGGGATGAGGCGCTGGACAGCGGCCTTCTGAATCCGAAGAACCTGGGAGTAAACATCAAGACCCTTCTGTACCAGGTGCCGGGAGGCATGTTGTCCAACCTGACCTCTCAGCTGAAGGAACAGAATGCAGAAGACCGGTATTACGAGGTGCTGGAAGAAGTGCCGAAGGTAAGAAAAGACCTGGGAGAACCGCCCCTTGTCACACCGTCTTCCCAGATCGTGGGAACCCAGGCAGTTATGAACGTGCTGATGGGCGAACGCTACAAAGTAGCGACCAAAGAGACCAGGGATATCTTAAGCGGAAAGTATGGAGAAACCGTAAAACCGTTTAACGAAGAAGTAAAGAAAAAGGTGCTGGGAGACGACGCAGAGATCATCACCTGTCGTCCGGCGGATCTGATCCCGGATGAGATGGATACGCTTCGCAAAGAATGTGAACAGTATGTCCAGCAGGATGAGGACGTGCTGTCCTATGCGTTGTTCCCGCAGGTGGCTACAGAGTATTTCAAATACAGACAGGCGCAGCAGACTAAAATGGATGAAAATGTTGCAGACACCGAGAACGGAAGCTATCCGGTGTAGGAAACAATTTTGTTGCCGGGGACGGGGGATTTCTGAAAATCCCCCGTCCCCATTTGCGTCTGGCAGTCAAAAGCCAGGCTTGAATAATCAGCCGCCAGGCCTTATAATGAAGAGGATTTTAGAGGAGAAAAGGATTGGTTGATGTCATGGGAAGCAAAAACGAATTACTTCAGAAAATAGACAACGGATATCACAGTTTCAGTAAGGGGCAGAAGAAGCTGGCGGATTTTATCCGCGGGGAATATGACAAGGCTGCGTTTCTTACCGCTGCGAAGATGGGAGAAGAGGTGGGCGTCAGCGAGTCTACGGTGGTCCGTTTTGCTACGGCTCTTGGCTATAACGGATACCCGGATTTCCAGAAAGCTCTGGGGGAGATGGTGCGGACAAAGCTGAATTCAATCCAGAGAATGGAAGTGACCTACGGGCGGATCAGTCAGGGAGAGATCCTGGAGACGGTCCTGCAGTCCGATATTGAAAAGATCAAGATGACGATGTCTGCCATCGACCACAACGCATTTGAACTGGCGGTGGACACCCTCCTGAATGCCAGAAAGATCTATGTGATCGGTATCCGAAGCTGTGCGCCGCTGGCGCATTTTCTAAGCTTTTACCTGAATCTGATCTGTGATGATGTGACAGCGGTCAGCACCAACAGTTCCAGCGAGATCTTTGAACAGCTGATCCGGATCGGTGAAGAGGATGTGATCATAGGGATCAGTTTTCCCAGATATTCCATGCGTACGCTGAAGGCTCTGGAGTTTGCCAGCAGCCCGGAAAGCCAAGGTGGTGACTCTGACAGACAGCGTGCATTCTCCGATGAATCTCTATTCTTCCTGTAATCTGATCGCAAGAAGCGACATGGCTTCCATCGTAGACTCTCTGGTGGCACCGTTAAGCGTGGTGAACGCTCTGGTGGTGGCTCTGTGTATGAAAAAGCAGGACGAGGTGATCAAAAGGCTGGAAACCCTGGAAAAGATCTGGGATGAATATCAGGTATACAGCAAAAGATGAGATGAACCTTGTGGGAGACACGGTTGAAAATGAACGGGATGGAAGAAGGAGAAGGGCATGTGTAGGGTCCTGATCGCAGGCGGCGGGGCCGCCGGGATGTTTGCGGCAGCGGCAGCGGCGGACCGGGGACATCAGGTAGAGCTGTTTGAAAAAAATGACCGGCTGGGAAGAAAACTGTTTATTACAGGAAAGGGGCCGGTGCAATCTGACCAATGCCTGTGATATGGACGGGCTTTTTGAAGCTGTGGTGTCCAATCCCAGGTTTTTATACAGCAGCTTTTATGGCTGCACCAATCAGGATGTGATCCGCTTTTTTGAAGAGGCGGGAGTCCGGACCAAGGTGGAACGGGGCGACCGGGTGGTTTCCGGTTTCAGACCATTCTTCGGATGTGATCCGGGCTCTGGAGCGGGAACTGAAAAAACGGGGAGTAAAAATCCGTCTGAACTGCAGGGTGAAAAAGGTCTGTGTGTCTGAAGAGGGGGCGTTTAGAGGCTTTTCATTGGAGGACGGCTCTTTTGTGACCGGAGACCGCCGGGATCATCGCTACAGGAGGTCTTTCCTATCCCTCTACCGGTTCTACCGGAGACGGGCTGCGGTTTGCCGAGGCACTGGGGCATCAGGTGACGGAGTGCCTGCCTGCGCTTGTGCCCATGGAATGTCAGGAATCCTGGGCCGGAGAGCTGCAGGGCCTGTCTCTTCGGAATGTCCGGGCCAGGATCCTGGATGGGAAAAAAGTCCTGTATGAAGAATTTGGGGAAATGTTGTTTACCCATTATGGCATCAGCGGGCCATTGATGCTGACAGCCAGCAGCTTCGTTGGAAAACGACTTCAGAAAAAGGAACTGAAGCTGGAAATCGATTTAAAGCCGGCGCTTACGGAAGAGCAGCTGGATCACCGGATCCTGCGGGATTTTGTAAGAAAACAAGAACCGGCAGTTTAAAAATGCCCTGGGAAAATTGTTTCCTGCGAAGCTGATCCCGGTCATGGTTTCTTTAAGCGGGATCGATCCGGAGAAAAAGGTCAACGAAGTGACCAGGGGAGAACGACAGGCCTTTGTCCGCCTGATCCGCCATCTTCCCCTTACCCTGACCGGCCTTCGGGATTACCGGGAGGCAATTGTCACAAAAGGCGGCGTCAGCGTCAGGGAGGTGGATCCCGGTACTATGGAATCCAAATTGATCCCGGGGCTTTATTTTGCAGGAGAAGTACTGGACCTTGACGCAGTGACCGGAGGCTTCAATCTGCAGATCGCCTGGTCCACCGGATATGCGGCCGGATCCGGGATCCGGTAAATAAAATTTATAGAAATTTTCTTGTCCATTTTTCAAAAATAGGATATACTGTGCTCATTGCGTGATACGAAGCGCAGTAGTTTTAAGACAGGAAGGACAGAGAGTAATGGAACCTAAATTTCGTTTTGAATATGAGGAAACGGAACAGACATTTACAGACATGTACATGATGTATTATAAAAGCAGAAGCGGATACGGCTATAAGCTGACCATATTCTTTATGGGACTTCTGATCCTGTTCATGCAGGTATCGCCGGATCCGTCCGTGCTGACGCCGAAATACATTATTACCTACGCGCTTATGTGGGCGCTTGCATTCCTTCTGGGATACCTGGGAAATAAATACGTTTATTCCAGATTTAATGTAAAAAATGCCGCGAAAAGCGGCCGCCAGGCTTATGAGGAGCGGGTGAAAAAAAGAGGCACCGAGCTGCAGGTTGTGATCAACTGCTTTGAAGAGTATTTTGGCATGGTGTTTCAGGATCAGAACGCCTACTATACTTATCAGGAAATCTCCAGACTGATGGAGACGGAGCGGATGTATGGCGTGGTAGTCGGCGGGATCCGGGGACAGAAGAAGATGATCTGTTTTCCAAAGGCAGCCCTGGAAGGGGACAAAGACGAGGAGTTCCGCAGATTTATGGCTGCAAAATGTGTCAATGTGGCCGGCGGATTTAAAGAACTGAAAGACTGACGAGGTGTAGGTATGGGATTTAATGTGGCGATTGACGGACCGGCGGGAGCCGGCAAGAGTACGATTGCAAAACTGGTGGCAGCAGAAGAAGGGCTGGTCTATGTAGATACCGGGGCCATGTACCGGGGACTTGCGGTCTACTTCCTGGGGCTTGGCATCTCTGCGGAGGAGACGGACCGGCTGGCTGCGGCCTGCCGGGAAGTGACCATGGAGATCGGATACGCCGGATCTGTCCAGCAGGTTTATGTAAATGGCGAGAATATTACGGGACGGCTCAGGGAGGAGTCCGTAGGAAATATGGCCTCCAGGTGCGCGGCGGTACCGGCAGTGAGGGAATGCCTTCTGGATCTGCAAAGGAGGCTGGCAAAGACCCAGAATGTGATCATGGACGGCAGGGATATCGGCACCTGTGTGCTTCCGCAGGCAGACTTGAAAATATTCCTTACAGCCAGCGTGGAAACCCGGGCCAGGCGGAGATATCTGGAATTAAAGGAAAAAGGCGTCGCATGTGATCTGGAAGAGATCGCAGCCGACATAAGAGAGAGGGACGAGCGGGATTCCACCCGTAAGACCGCTCCTTTAAAACAGGCGGCAGATGCGGTCCTGATCGACAGTTCAGATCTCTCAATCGAAGAAGTGGTGGCAGTGATCGCATCCCTGTGCAGAGAGAAGAGAAAAACCCCGAATTGAAAAAAAACAAAGATTTTGTTGAAATAATCTACAAAAAGGGGTATGATATAGTTGTTTTAAATACAATCTGTAATGCGAGAAAAGGAAGGCAGTAAGGCCTGTGAGAATACGTACTACATACAGACACTTGACGATTTGGATATGAATCAATTAAGGTCCGTGGAAACAGTAGGTATTACAGCAGGGGCATCCACGCCCAAGAAAATAATTGAGGAGGTTCAAAGCAATGTCAGATTTAACTTTTGAACAGATGTTAGAGGAGTCCTTTCGGACAATCAGAAATGGTGAGGTCGTAGACGGGACAGTCATCGACGTAAAGCCGGATGAGATCATTTTAAATATAGGGTACAAGGCTGACGGTGTGATCACAAGAAGTGAGTATACCAATGATTCCAATGCGGATCTGACCACCATGGTTTCCGTAGGAGACCCCATGACAGCAAAAGTATTAAAAGTAAATGACGGCGAAGGTCAGGTGATGCTGACATACAAGCGTCTGCTTGCAGAAAAAGGAAATGAGAGGCTCAAAGAGGCTTATGAGAATCATGAAGTACTCAAAGCTCCGGTTACGCAGGTACTGGGCGGAGGCTTAAGCGTTGTGATCGACGAGGCCAGAGTCTTTATTCCTGCCAGCCTGGTATCCGACAGTTATGAGAAGGATCTTGGCAAGTACCAGGGACAGGAGATCGAGTTTGTGATCAGCGAGTTTAACCCGAGAAGAAACCGTGTGATCGGCGACAGGAGACAGCTTCTGGTTGCAGAAAGAGCAGAGAAGCAAAGAGAGCTCTTTGCCAAACTTCAGGTTGGCGACAGGATTGAAGGAACGGTGAAGAACGTGACAGACTTCGGCGCGTTCATCGACCTTGGCGGAGTGGACGGACTGCTCCACATCTCCGAGATGTCCTGGGGACGGATCGAGAATCCCAAAAAGGTATTTAAAGTAGGTGAGCAGCTGGAAGTGCTGATCAAAGATATTCATGATACCAAGATTGCATTAAGCTTAAAGTTCCCGGAGACCAATCCGTGGGCAAACGCAGAAGAGACCTATGCACCCGGCACGGTGATCCAGGGAAAGGTTGCCAGAATGACAGATTTTGGCGCATTTGTGGAACTGACACCGGGCGTGGACGCACTTCTTCATGTATCCCAGATCTCCAGAGCGCATGTGGACAAACCGTCGGATGTTTTAAGCGTAGGCCAGGAGATTACAGCAAAGATCGTAGATCTTAATGTGGAAGAGAAGAAGATCAGCTTAAGCATGAAGGCGCTTGAGAAGAATACAGAAGAAGCGGCAGAGACAGAAGAGTCAGAATCCGCAGAAGTGACAGAAGAATATGAGGCAGAAGAAGAGTAGAGATCACCAGTTCAGTATCAAATATCTGAATCAATTTTATAAAAGTTACAGATAGAGGCCATCCGGGCCTCTATCTTTTTTGTATGTTAAAAAACCGACAAAATGTTTGTGGAAATATACAAAGAAATAGCGCGAATTACTGGAAAATTCGTGGGATTTCTTGTATTATAAAAGATAGAGTAAAAAGGAAGGAAGGATAAAAGGGATGGCATTGTTAACATTTAAAGGTGGAATTCATCCTGATGACGGCAAGGCTCTGGCGAAAAACAAAGAGATCGTTGAGCTGAAGCCGAAGGGGGATCTTGTCTACCCGGTATCCCAGCACATCGGCGCGCCTGCGAAGCCCGTAGTCGCCAAGGGAGACCATGTTTTAAAAGGACAGATGATCGCGGAGGCAGGCGGTTTTGTGTCTGCGCCCGTTTATGCCTCTGTGTCAGGAACAGTCAAGGACATTGCTCCACGCCTGAACCCTACGGGGGGGACTGTAAACAGCATCATCGTGGAAAACGATGGAGAATATGAAGAAGTGGAATATCCGGCAGTCAAACCGCTGGAGGAGATGACAAAAGAGGAGATCCTGGAAACTATCGGGAACGCAGGCATCGTCGGCATGGGCGGCGCCGGATTCCCCACCAGAGTCAAGCTCTCACCCAAGGAGCCGGACAAGATCGACTATGTGATCGCCAACTGTGCGGAGTGTGAGCCCTATATTACGGCAGACTACCGGACCATGCTGGAGATGCCCGAGAAGCTGGTGGGCGGCATGAAGATCGTCCTGAAGCTTTTTGACAACGCGAAGGGGATTTTTGGCGTTGAGGATAACAAACCGGATTGTATCGCAAAGTTAAAAGAGCTTACCAAAGATGAACCCAGAATGGAGGTTCTAGCGTTAAAGACCAAGTATCCCCAGGGCGGTGAGCGTCAGCTTATTTACGCGACTACCGGGCGGGCGATCAATTCCGCCATGCTCCCGGCGGATGCGGGATGCGTGGTAGACAATGTGGCTACCATGGTCAGCATTTACCAGGCGGTGGCAGAAGGAAAGCCTTCCATGGAACGAATTGTTACCGTAAGCGGCGACGCGGTCAGTGAACCGGGCAACTTCAAAGTGCCTTTTGGCATCAGCCATGCGGAACTGGTGGAAGCAGCCGGCGGATTTCAGACAGAGCCCGAGAAACTGATCTCCGGCGGTCCGATGATGGGATTTGCCATGGTGTCTCTGGACGTGCCGGTGACGAAGACGTCTTCTTCCATTCTTGGATTTACAAAGGACGAGGTGGCAAAATTTGAACCCACAGCCTGCATCAACTGCGGTCGCTGTGTAGAGGCCTGTCCAAGCCGGCTGATCCCTTCCAGACTGGCAGATTATGCAGAGCATCACGATGAAGAGAAGTTTGTGGCGCATGAGGGACTGGAGTGTATGGAGTGCGGCTCCTGCAGCTATGTATGTCCTGCAAAACGTCAGCTGAAACAGGCGATCGGTTCTATGAGAAAGATTGCACTTGCCAACCGCAAGAAGAAATAAGAAAAAGAATGAAGAGGAAGAGGTGAACCAAACGTGAGTGAGATTAAATTAAAAGTATCATCTTCACCACATATCCGTTCCAAAATAACCTCAGGCAATATCATGCTCATGGTGACCATCGCGCTGTTGCCGTCAGCTGTCTTTGGGGTATGGAACTTCGGACTGTCAGCTCTTATCATGCTGGTCAGCACGGTAGTGGCCGCAGTCCTGACAGAGTACATTTATGAAAAACTGATGCACAAAAAGGTAACCGTAGGAGACTTCAGCGCCGTGGTGACGGGTCTTCTTCTGGGCCTGAATATGCCTCCCACAGCGCCATGGTGGATGGGCGCCCTGGGAAGTGTATTTGGTATCCTGATCGTAAAGCAGCTGTTCGGCGGTCTGGGACAGAACTTCATGAACCCGGCTCTTGGAGCAAGATGTTTCCTTTTGCTTTCCTTTACCGGGCCTATGACCAGCTTTGTCTATGACGGAGTGACAGGTCCGACTCCCCTTGCCTATGTTAAAGAGGGAGCCATGGATCAGATCAACACCATGGATATGATGATCGGTACGATCCCGGGAACCATCGGAGAGACATCTGTGATCGCCATCATCATTGGCGCGATCTTCCTGATCCTGATGGGAGTGATCGACCTTCGGATCCCCGGCACCTATATCGTTACCTTTGTGATTTTTGTAGGGATCTTCGGCCATGTGGCGCATCCGGAGATTGGATTTTTTGATCCCCAGTACATCACCGCCCACCTGTGCGGCGGCGGACTGATGCTGGGCGCATGGTTTATGGCGACAGACTATGTTACTTCCCCGATCACGCCGAGAGGGCAGATCGTTTACGGAATTGTCCTTGGCGTTCTGACCGGACTGTTCCGTATCTTTGGAGGATCCGCAGAAGGCGTGTCTTATGCGATCATCATCAGTAACCTTCTGGTACCGCTGATCGAGAAGGTTACTCTTCCAAAACCATTTGGTAAAGGAGGAGAGAAATAATGAACAAGATTATTAAGAATACCTTGATACTTACAGTGATTACACTGGTATCCGGGCTGCTTCTTGGAATGGCCTATGAGATCACCAAAGATCCCATTGCCCGGTCAGAGGAAAATGCGAAGAAAGAAGCCTGGCAGGCTGTATTTCCCGACGCGTCTCTGGATGCTTTTGAACCGGTGGATGTGGATCAGGATGTGGCGTCTCAGGTGGTAAAGGATCTGGGGATCTCCGCGACAGTGGATGAAGTCTGTGCTGTAGACGGCGGCGAGACCGGCTATGTGATCACAGCTACTGACGGCGAAGGTTATGGAGGCGACATCCAGGTGACGGTAGGGGTCGCCGCGGACGGAAGCGTCAGCGGAATTTCCTTCCTGTCTATCAGTGAGACGGCCGGACTTGGTATGAAGGCGACAGAGCCCGCTTTCTATGAGCAGTATGTGGGCAAGCAGGCAGAGCAGTTCTATGTATCAAAAGACGGCGGCCAGGGCGAGCCAATTGACGCGTTAAGCGGAGCCACCATCACAACCAGGGCAGTGACCGGCGCGGTAAATGCGGCGCTTGGTTATTTCCAGAATGCGTTTTAGGAGGTGCTTCGATGAATTCATGTTTTGAAAGATTAAAAAATGGTTTGATAGATGAGAACCCGATCTTCGTTCTCCTGTTAGGTATGTGTCCTACACTGGCGGTCACAACCTCAGCAGTGAACGGTGTCGGCATGGGGCTTTCTACAACAGCAGTTCTGGTTATGTCCAATATGCTGATCTCCATGCTGCGTAAGATCATTCCGGATTCTGTCCGGATGCCGGCCTTTATCGTGGTCGTTGCTTCTTTCGTAACGATCGTAGACTTCCTGATGGAAGGTTTTACACCGGCTCTTTATGATTCACTGGGATTATATATCCCGCTGATCGTTGTAAACTGTATCATTCTTGGACGTGCGGAGAGCTATGCTTCCAAGAATCCGGTGCTTCCGTCCATCTTTGACGGCCTTGGCATGGGACTTGGATTTACCGTGGCTCTGATTGCCATCGGTCTGGTCCGCGAGATCATCGGTGCAGGCCAGGCGTTCGGCTATCAGCTTCTGCCTCTTGCAGATGAAGCTGCGGGAAAAGGCGGATACGTTCCGGTGACCATCTTTATCCTGGCGCCCGGCGCATTCCTGGTACTGGCTGTGCTGGCCGCGATCCAGAACAAGGTGAAGATCAATCTGGAAAAGAAGGGCAAAGATGCTTCCAAGATCCAGTCCGGATGCGGCGGCGACTGCGCGGCCTGCGGCGGATGTGCATCTACGTCCGGTAGTGGGAAAGAATAGGAGGAGGAAAAATGGGAGATTTGATTTTAATTGCAGTCGGTTCTGCACTTGTAAGTAATGTCGTGCTCAGCCAGTTCCTCGGAATCTGTTCCTTCCTTGGCGTATCCAAAAAGACAGAGACCGCCGTTGGAATGGGCGGAGCGGTTATCTTCGTTATCACGCTGGCATCCCTGGTGGCCGGACTGTTATATCAGTTTATTTTACAGCCACTGGGATTTGATTATCTGAATACGATCGTATTTATCCTGGTCATCGCGGCCCTGGTACAGATCGTAGAAATGTTCCTGAAAAAGTTTGTTCCGTCTCTTTACAATGCGCTGGGCGTTTATCTGCCGCTGATCACCACCAACTGCGCGGTGCTTGGCGTGGCGCTGAACAACGTGCAGGATGAATACAACATCCTGGAGAGCGTGGTAAACGGATTTGCCACAGGCGTCGGCTATCTGATCGCTATCGTGCTGCTGGCAGGCATCCGTGAGAAAATGGAATACAATGACATCCCGGAGTCCTTTAAAGGAATCCCGATCGTGCTTTTAACATCCACACTGATGGCGATCGCGTTCTTTGGATTCTCCGGACTGATATAGGAGGAAGAGAAGTATGAGTATAACAGGTATTATTCTTGCCGCAGTCATTGTAGGCGGTACCGGATTATTCATCGGTATTTTCCTCGGACTTGCAGACAAGAAGTTTGCGGTAGAAATTGATGAAAGAGAAGAACAGATCCTGGGCGTGCTGCCGGGAAATAACTGTGGCGGCTGCGGCTATCCGGGATGTTCCGGTCTGGCGGCTGCCATCGCGGCCGGAGAAGCGCCGGTGAACGCCTGCCCGGTAGGCGGAGCGCCGGTAGCGGCAAAGGTTGGAGAGATTATGGGCGTTGACGCCGGAGAACAGGTAAAAGAAGTGGCATTTGTCAAATGTGCCGGAACCTGCGAAGTGGCAAAACAGACCTATGAGTACGAAGGGCTTCATGACTGTATCATGATCAATATGATGCAGACCAACGGTCCCAAAGGCTGTAAATACGGCTGCCTTGGCGAAGGCTCCTGCGTACAGGCCTGTCAGTTTGATGCCATCCATGTAGTGGACGGCGTGGCAGTTGTAGATAAGGACGCCTGCAAGGCCTGCGGCAAATGTATCGACGTCTGCCCGAGACATCTGATCGAGCTGGTACCTTATGAGCAGAAACATCTGGTACAGTGCAGCTCCAAAGATAAGGGCAAAGATGTAATGAGCGTCTGCTCCGTAGGGTGTATCGGGTGTAAGATGTGCGAGAAAGTCTGCCAGTTTGACGCAGTTAAAGTAGTAGATAATATTGCACATATCGATCCAGAGAAATGTACCGGATGCGGCGCCTGCGCTGAAAAGTGTCCGAAGAAGATCATTCTGTAACGAAAGCTTCTGACAGAAATGAGATAAAAAAGACAAGAAAAGAGACATCCTTTTTCATAGGTGAGAGAATAAAGTACCTTTTATTTTTACTATGATCCGGGATGTCTCTTGTTTTTTATTATAACACAGATTTATTGTTTGTGTTGAAAATTTTTGGAATAATGCAATTTATTGTCGTTGGTGATAAACACAGCGTCCACATTGTCCAGCTGGTTGATGAGATTCATTCCTTTTTCATATCCCAGCAGAAAACAGGTAGTGCTAAGAGCGTCTGCAGTCAGCGAAGAGTCGGTGATAATGGTGACGCTGTAAAGATTGTTTTCGCAGGGGGATCCGGTGGCTGGATCCAGAATGTGATGATAGATTTTGTCGTTCTGTTCAAAATACCGCTGGTAGATCCCGGAAGTCACGATGGACTTGTCGGAAACTTTTACTGAAGTAATGGGAGTGCCGCTTTCATCAAAAGGCTTCTGGATGCCGATGTTGTAGTCGGAACCGTCCGGCTTCGTCCCCATGGCGATGATGTTCCCGCCCAGGTCGATCATGGCGCTTCGGACGCCTTCTTCTTCCAGATAGTCCCGGACTCTGTCCGCGATATAGCCTTTGGCGATCGCGCCTACATCAATCTTTGCGTAGGGATCCAAAAGGCGGACGGTGTTGTCCCGGATCTGGATGTTTTTATAATTCACATGGCTGACGGCGCTGGCGATTGCCGCAGCATCGGGAACAGCCGGGGTTTCAGCTTTAAAGTCCCAAAGATCTGAAACAGAGCCGATGGTGATGTCAAAGGCGCCGCCAGACATTTCACTGTAGTAGATTCCTTTTTCGATCAGTTTGATCGTCTCGTCTGAGACTTCTACTGGGGCGCCCCCTGCCTGATTGATTTTTGCGATCTCGCTGCTTTCGGAAGTCTTTGAGAACATGGCGTCATATTTTTTACAGAGATCCTCGCAGCCCTTCAGGACAGATTCGTCTGCGGCATCGTAGATCCGGATATTGACCACTGTGTCAAACAGGGTGTCTGTATAAACCTGGTCCCTTTTGGAAGAGCAGCCTAAACAGCTGCAAAGGGTGATGGCGCAGGCGGCAAAAAGAGCCGTTATTCTTTGATATCTCATAGTTACACCTCATATTTCTATTTTAATCATTGCTATTATAGCATGACAGATAGTTGATGGCAAAGATTTGTTGTGTTAAAATAGGGGCTAGGAAAAAATGGGGTAAGGGATCATGAAAATTAATTTGCAGAAAAAAGATAAAATGCTGATCGTCATCATTGCCTGCGTGGCGGCTCTGGCTGCCGCGGCGCATCTGGTCATCGGAGGCGGAGGAGCCGGAAGGGTTATCGTAAAGGTGGACGGAGAACTGAAAGGAACCTACAGCCTTGCAGAAGATCAGGAGATAGAGATCAACGGGGGCACCAATGTCCTGCAGATCAAAAACGGAGAAGCAGATATGATACAGGCGGACTGCCCGGATCAGCTGTGCGTCAACCAGAGAGCGGTTTCCCTTAGGGGAGAAAGCATTATCTGCCTTCCAAACAAGGTGGTTGTCCAGGTGGAAAGCGCTGAGAGCAGCGAACTGGACGCAGTGACGAATTAGGGAGGAAGAAGCTTGAAAAGTAAGGTGGCGTTTTTCGGCGTGTTTACCGCGCTGGCGCTGATATTCAGTTACATCGAATCGCTGATCCCTTTTCAGTTCGGGATTCCCGGTGTGAAACTGGGAGTTGCCAATCTCATCATCGTGACGGCGCTCTACAAAATGGAGCTGAAAGAGACGTATCTTCTGTCCGTGGTGCGGGTACTGGTATCCGGTTTTCTGTTCGGGAATTATTTCAGCATTCTGTATAGTCTTGCCGGAGGTCTTTTGAGCCTGTCGGTAATGGCCCTTCTGAAAAAACAGGGGGGCTTTAGTGTGATGGGCGTCAGTGTGGCCGGGGGAGTTTTTCACAATATCGGCCAGCTTGCGGTGGCCATGCTGGTGGTAGAGACATACAGCGTTATGTATTATCTGCCGGTGCTTCTGATCGCAGGCCTGATCACGGGATTCCTGATCGGAGCCGTTTCTGCGGAAGTACTGAAAAGACTGGGGAATATTCATTTTTAGGAGGCGTTATGATTTCATATATCAGGGGTACCCTTGCGGATTTTGAGGAAGATAAGGTGATTGTTGACGTAGGAGGCGTAGGATACGGGATCTTTATGTCCGGTCAGGATATGGGGAGACTTCCGGGGGTCGGAAATGAGGTAAAGATCCATACATATTTCAGTGTAAAAGAGGATGCAATGAAGCTCTATGGATTTCTGACCAGGGATGCGCTTCAGGTGTTTCGGCTGCTGATCGGCGTCAGCGGGATCGGACCCAAAGGAGGGCTTGGGATCCTTTCTGCGCTTTCACCGGACGATCTGCGCTTTGCCGTGATGGCAGGGGATGCAAAAGCCATAGCAGCGGCGCCGGGGATCGGAAAAAAGACGGCGGAAAAGCTGATCCTGGAGTTAAAGGACAAGCTGCATCTGGAGGACGCCCTGGAGCATGCCGTGCAGATGGAAGAGATGCCTTCCGGGGAACATGCAGGCATGAGTGAAGTAAGGAACGACGCAGTGCAGGCCCTCACAGCTCTTGGCTATGGAAGTACGGAAGCGCTCAAAGCGGTCCGGCAGGTAGAGTGGCGGGACGGCATGGAAGCAGAAGAAGTCTTAAAGCAGGCGCTGAAATATATGGTGTTTTAACATAAGGAGCGGGTATGAACAGAAGAATCATAACGACAGAAAATCTGGAAGAAGATCTCAAGATCGAAAACCACCTGCGGCCTCAGCTTTTGGAGGATTATGTAGGGCAGGAAAAGATAAAAGAAACTCTGAAAATCTATATTGAAGCCGCAAAAGCGCGAAGCGAAGTGCTGGATCATGTGCTGTTCTATGGACCGCCGGGACTTGGAAAGACCACGCTTGCCGGGATCATTGCCAATGAGATGAACGTCAACATGAAGATCACTTCCGGACCGGCGATTGAAAAGCCCGGGGAGATGGCGGCAATCCTTAATAATCTTCAGGAAGGGGACGTGCTCTTTGTAGATGAGATCCACAGGCTGAACCGGCAGGTGGAGGAAGTGCTTTATCCGGCGATGGAAGACTATGCCATTGATATTATGATCGGGAAGGGGGCAGGCGCCCGCTCGATCCGGCTGGAACTGCCGAAATTTACGCTGGTGGGAGCTACCACCAGGGCCGGGATGCTGACCGCCCCTTTGCGGGACCGGTTTGGGGTGGTAAACCGGATGGAGTATTATACAGTGGCCGAACTGAAGACTATTATCCTAAGGTCGGCAGAAGTGCTGGACGTCGGGATTGATGACAGCGGAGCAGTCAGCCTGGCAAAACGATCCAGAGGAACGCCAAGGCTTGCAAACCGTCTTCTGAAGCGGGTAAGAGACTTCGCGCAGGTGAAGTTTGACGGCTATATCACCCGGGAAGTGGCCGACTATGCGCTGGATCTTCTGGATGTAGATAAAGAAGGACTGGATCAGACAGACCGGGAACTTCTTCTTGCCATGATCGAGAGGTTTGACGGAGGGCCGGTGGGACTTGACACGCTGGCGGCCGCCCTGGGGGAGGACGCAGGCACCATCGAGGATGTTCTGGAACCCTATCTTCTGAAGAACGGATTCATTCAGCGGACCCCCAGAGGACGGGTGGTTACAGAGCACGCGTGGAGTCATCTTGGAATTTCACGGGAAAAAGAAGAAAAATAGTTGGTTTTTGTGAAACTTTAGTTTATAATAGGTAACAAGATTACGAAAGTTCGAGGAGGCTATTCATGGCATCATCAAAAAACTACACGGAAGTACTGATCGGGGGGAAGGTATTTACGCTTAGCGGATTTGAAAGCGAAGAGTATCTGCAGAAGGTGTCTACTTACCTCAATCATAAAATCGAAGAATGTACCAGCAGCGAAGGATACCGTAAGCAGAGCGCGGAGACCCGAAGCATCCTGCTTGCACTGAATATCGCCGACGACTACTTCAAGGCAAAGAAGCAGGGAGGCACCCTGGAGAGCGATATCGAGACGAAGGATAAAGAGATGTACGACCTGAAGCACGAGCTGATATCCGTACAGATCAAGCTGGAAAATGCAGAAAAGGCGATGGACAAGTTAAAAGAAGAAAACAAAGACCTGCAGATGAAAATTGTCCAGCTGGAAACAGAGATCAAGAATAACCGTAAAAAATAGGCTGTCTTTGGACAGCCTTTTTTATGAAGCGCTTAGGGAGATACAAGGAGAGGATATGAGAAAACGCGATGTGGAAATCCTGGCCCCGGCAGGGTCGTTTGAATGTCTGAAGGCGGCAGTCTGTGCCGGCGCGGACGCAGTCTATGCAGGCGGCAGCAGATTTGGCGCCAGAGCTTACGCGGATAATTTTCAGGAAAAGGAACTTCTGGACGCTCTGGATTATGTGCATCTCCACGGACGGAAGATGTATCTGACTGTGAATACTCTGGTGAAGGAATCGGAACTGGAAAGCTTCCGGGAGTTTCTGATGCCCTATTACCGGCAGGGGCTGGACGGGGTGATCGTGCAGGATCTGGGGGCAGGCAGCCTGATCCGGGAAGAGTTTCCGGGACTTGAGCTTCATGCCAGCACGCAGATGACCATAACCGGAGTGGAAGGCGCAACATTTCTGGAACAGCAGGGATATGTGCGGGTGGTGCCGGCAAGAGAACTGTCTCTTAGGGAGATCCGGGATATCAAAACGCAGACCGGGCTTGAGGTAGAGTGTTTTGTCCATGGCGCGCTCTGTTATTGCTATTCCGGACAGTGTCTCTTAAGCAGCATGATCGGCGGAAGGAGCGGCAACCGGGGACAATGCGCCCAGCCCTGCCGTCTGCCCTACCGCGCTGGCGCGGGACAACCGGAAGATCTTATGAGCCTGAAAGATCTGTGTACCATTGATATGCTTCCGGAACTTCTGGAAGCGGGAATCGATTCCTTTAAAATAGAAGGAAGGATGAAAAAGCCGGAGTATGTCTGGCAGACAGTGGAAATCTACCGGCGATACTCCAGCCTGTACCTGGAAGGCGGCGTTTGTCAGGTGACAGAGGAAGACCGGGAGAGCCTTTACGGAGCATATCAGCGAAGGGGCTATACAGAAGGATATTACCGGCAGCACAATGGAAAGCAGATGATTTCTCTGAAACGGCCGCCGGAAATAAGAGAAGAAGGGGCAGGCAGCCTTCCGGAATTAAAAAAGCAAGAAAAAATTAATGGGAAATTCATATTTTCTCCGGAAAAACCTGCTACACTGATTCTGGAGAGGGGAAAGGTCCGCATTTCCTGCGAAGGACCTGTGCCGGAACCGGCAAAGAAGCAGCCTCTGGACGCAGCGCGGATCGAAACTCAGATGCGTAAGACCGGCGGATCGGAATTTCAGATGGATCAGATGGAAGTTCTGACAGAGGGCGAACTTTTTCTTCCGATGCAGGCGCTCAACGAATTGCGGAGAAATGGACTGGAACGGTTGAAAGAAGAGATCCTGCGGGACTACAGACGCAGCCTGCCGCAATCCGCAGGAAATCCTGCACCGTTTCCGGTACAGACCGGCAAATGGGAGCAGACTGCTGAACGGGAAGGGGAGGATACCGTAAGACCGCTTCTTGCTGCAGCGGTGGAATCTGCCGGTCAGTTTCGGACGGCCTGCGCCTGTCCGGATGTCTCCAGGATCTATGTAGACAGTCTCCTGGCAGCGGAGCCCGAAATGAGGAAGTTATGGAAAGACAGGGATCCGAACCGGGAATATTTTCTGGCTATGCCCTATATTTTCCGGGAAGAGATCAAGAAAACATTTGAAAAAAGCTGCGCCGGGATTCTGGATGCGTTTGACGGCGTACTGATCCGGAATCTGGAAAGTCTGGAGTGGCTTAGGAACCAGGGCTATACAAAACCGATCCTGGGAGATTATAATCTATATGTGTGGAATCATAAGAGTCGTAAGCTTTTGAAGGAGGCAGGGCTTTGGACGGTAACTGCGCCTGCAGAACTCAATCAGAGAGAGCTTGCCAGACTGGGGATCCGGGGGCAGGCGATCACGGTATACGGATATCAGCCGGTTATGGTAACTGCAAACTGTATTCGGAAAACAGCCAAAGGATGTTGTAAGAAAACCGGCTATTCCTGGATTCAGGACAGGTACCGGAAAAAATTTGCGGTAAAAAATTGCTGTGAATATTGTTATAATATCATATATAATTCTGCACCGTTATTTCTGGCAGATCTGGCAGAGCAGGTAAAAGAGCTGTCTCCGGGCGAGATCCGGATGAACTTTTCCCAGGAGCAGCCCCGGGAGATGGAGGCTGTCCTGAGGAGCTGCAGGGATGCGTTTCTGAGGGGGAAAGCGGTAAAAACGCCCGGAACAGAATTTACCAGAGGACATTTTAAAAGGGGAGTAAAGTAGGTGAAAGATTGGTCAATATCATAGTAGAAATATCAAAATATCTGATGATCCTGCTGATGACAGTATATACCTATCTGTGCTTCAGCATTTTCGGATTTTCAGATCCAGACAGAAAAAAAAGACTGCTTCGCAAGCAGAATGTGCTGATGTTTGCCATTCATCTGGTGGCGTTTATGGTGATGTTTCTCCAGACGGAGGATCTCCGGATGCTGGCATTCTATCTTATGCAAGTGGTACTTTTTGGAGCTACTATATTGTTATATACGAATATTTATCCGCGGGTATCCCGGCTGGTTGTAAACAATATGTGTATGCTTCTTTGCATCGGCATGATCATGCTGACCCGTCTGGATTATGAGAAAGCAGTAAAGCAGTATGTGATCGCGGCGGGAGCCATTGCTCTAAGTCTGGTGGTGCCGGTGATCATCCGCAAATTCCGGCTTCTGTCGGAGTGGCGGGCTTTTTACGGGGCTGCCGGCCTCTTTTCACTGGCGATCGTTCTGGTGGTGGGGCAGGTATCCAACGGCGCCATGCTGGGATTTACTGTTGGCGGGATCAGCATCCAGCCTTCCGAGCTTGTAAAGATCATATTTGTGTTTTTTGTGGCTGCCAGTTTTAAGAAGTCGCTGGAATTTCGCAATGTAGTGATCACAACCGCAGTGGCTGCGTTTCATGTGCTGATCCTGGTCGTGTCCAGAGATCTGGGAGCTGCGCTGATCATATTCATCGTATATCTGGCGATGCTGTATGTGGCCACCAGACAGCCTCTTTATGTGGTTGCCGGCCTGGGCGCCGGTGCAGTGGCTTCGGTGGCAGCTTATTATCTGTTCGGACATGTAAGGACCCGTGTGGTGGTATGGAAAGATCCGTTCGCCGCTTATGACAACGGCGGATATCAGGTAGCACAGTCCCTCTTTGCCATAGGCACCGGCGGCTGGTTTGGAATGGGTCTTTTTCAGGGAGAACCAGACACCATTCCGGTGGCCGCGGAGGATTTTATTTTTTCTGCGATTGCCGAGGAGCTGGGGATCATCTTTGCGTTGTGTATGATCCTGGTCTGTGTCAGCTGTTATGTGATGTTTTTGAATATCGCCATGCAGCTTCACAGTATGTTCTATAAGATGGTGGCGCTGGGGCTTGGGACCTGTTACATTTTCCAGGTGTTCCTTACCATTGGCGGTGTAACCAAATTTATACCCTCCACCGGAGTAACGCTTCCGCTGGTAAGCTACGGAGGCAGCTCTCTTCTTAGCACACTGATCATGTTTGCGGTCATACAGGGACTTTATATTTTAAGAGAGGACGAGGAAGAAACGATTGAAAGAAAGAAAAAGGAAAAGCTACGAGCAGCTGGAAGCGGACAGGAAGCTTCAAAGAAAGTCAGAAAAGCAGCAGATGTCCCGGAAAGAGCGAAAAGCAGCCAACATAGCAGACAAAAAGAAATCAAAAGAAAAGCGGGCAAGGAACAAAGAATTCGCTAGGGTAACATATTTTTTCGTGACTTTGTTTCTGGTTATGATGGGATATATTGTATATTTTCAGGTAAGAGAAAGCCGGGATATTATAAGGAGCCCTTACAATGCCAGACAGGATTCCTATGCGGACCGGGTAGTGCGGGGAGATATCCTGGACAGGGACGGCAATGTGCTTGCCCACTCGGAAGTACAGCCGGATGGAACAGAGACACGGGAATATCCTTATGGCAATGTGTTTGCCCATGTGGTCGGCTACAGCTCACAGGGGAAATCCGGACTGGAGTCGGAGATGAATTTTGAGCTTCTGACGTCCAATGCTTTTTTCCTGGAAAAGCTTAGAAATGAGTTTCAGGATCAGAAAAATATCGGAGACACGGTGGTGACAACTCTGGATGCGGATCTTCAGCAGGCGGCTTCGGACGCTCTTGGAAATTATAAGGGCGCGGTGGTTGTGATGGAACCGGGTACCGGAAAGATCCTGGCGATGGTGTCCAAGCCGGACTTTGACCCGGCCGGGGTAAGCCTGAACTGGGAGACGCTGAATTCAGATCCGGACAGCGCGCTTTTGAACCGGGCCACTTTAGGGCAGTATGCGCCGGGGTCTACTTTCAAGCTGGTGACAGCTCTGGAGTTTATGCGAGAGAACGCCGCTTATGACAGCTACAGCTATACCTGCAACGGAGCCATTCAGCAGGGAGATACGGTGATCCGGTGTTACAACGGGCATGTGCATGGAACTGTGGATTTCCGGGACAGTCTTGCCTATTCCTGTAATACTTCCTTTTGCAACATCGGACTTTCTCTGGACATCGGGGAATTCCGCGATACGGCAAAGGAGCTGCTGTTTAACACCAGCCTTCCTTCCCAGCTTCCCTATAGCAAAAGCAGCTTTACACTGGACCGCGCAGGGACTGAGGCGGATTGCATGATGACAGCGATGGGACAGGGGAAAACACAGGTAAGCCCCTACCATATGGCGCTGATCACCAGCGCGATTGCCAATGGAGGGATCCTGATGGAGCCTTATCTGGTGGATGCGGTGACAAATTATGCAGGGACAGAGATTGAGAAAAATATGCCAGAGCAGTACAAACGGCTGATGACGTCCGGGGAGGCAGCGGCGCTAAAAGATTACATGAAGAGCGTGGTGGACTATGGAACGGCAACAGCTCTTAGCGGCCGGTCCTACACGGCAGCCGGAAAGACCGGAACAGCAGAGTACAGTTCTGACAAGGAAAAGGATCATTCCTGGTTTGTAGGCATGACCAATGTAGACAATCCGGAACTGGTGATCAGCGTGATCATTGAAAGTTCGGACGGATCCGCGAGAGCGGTGGATGTGGCAGGCCGGGTATTTGACGCTTACTATTACTAAAATCGGCCGTAAAGGAGCGGTAGCTATGCGTTATTACAGATATCTTTATCTCCCGGAGCGATGGGAAAAGAAGAAAAAGAAAATCATAGACAGACTGGAAAAAAAGAAGTTTCAGATTCCTGTGTATCTCATCCTTCTTCCGGAGAACGACAAGAATCAGCTGGAGATCCTTAACTCGGCGCTTCTTTTGCAGCCTTCGTATCCGGATCGGGATCTGTTTGTGGTGGGAATCGCAAAAGGTTATGAAGAAGCGCTGGAATTAGTGGAAGAAATAGCAAAGGAAGTGTATAATGAGACAGAGGGAGCAGATATACGTTCCTACATATTAAGAAAAGAGCAGGAAGAGTAGGATGCTGCATATTTTATTGTTGCTATTAAAGATCATCGGAATCATAATCGGAGTTATCCTGGGGATACTGGTATTACTGACCGGTATCATACTGCTTGCGCCGGTCCGTTATGAGGGAAGTGCAGAGTCGGACGGGAGTATTTCCGGGATATCCGGCAAAATAAAAGCCAGCTGGCTGTTTCATCTGGCGGCATTCTCGGCGGAATATCAGGAGCAGGATCTTGTCTGGAGGCTTCGGATCGCGTGGAAGAAAACAGGGTCAGAGGAGCCGGAAGAACCTGCCGGACCAAAGGAAGGATCCGCAGAAGAGACAGTGGAAATAAAACCGGAAGAAAAAGAAGAAAAGGAAGAAAAAGAGGAAAAAAAGAAAGAAGAAAAAAGAGAAGAGAAAAAGGAAGAAGAGAAAAAGGAAGAAGAGAGAGGAGAGGTGATCACAGATGAAGCGAAGGAAGAGACTGGACTGGAGGAAAAAAAGAAAACAGATCCGCAGATTGAAGAAAATGTGGAAAAATCTGAAAAAGACATGGAAGAAGCTAAGGAAACGGCATCCCAGGCTGAGAAGATAGCCGGACGGATCCGGGCGTTTTTCCAAAAGATCAAATATACATTTCGTCATTTCTGTGATAAAATAAAGACATTGTCAGACAAGAAACAGAAAATCACAGATTTTCTTACAGATGAAGTGCACAGGCGGGCGTTTGGAAAAGTCAGAAAAGAAGGACTTCGTTTTCTGTCCAGGATCCGCCCGGATAAGATCAGGGGAACTATTTGCTATGGATTTGAGGATCCGTATCATACCGGACAGGTCCTGGCCGGATTTGCACTGATCTATCCCTGGATCGGCGGGGCGGTGACGGTGTGTCCGGATTTTGAGCAGAGGATCCTTAAGGGCGATCTGTATGTCAGAGGAAAGCTTAGGGCGCTGCATGTGGTGATCCTGGCCTGGAAACTGATCTGGTGCAAAGAGGTGCGGACGACCTATCGTCATATCCGAAGTTTTGAGTGATAGAGGAGGATTGGAAAATGGCAGACAACAATTTTAAAGGAACGGTGGAAGCTTTGTTTCACGGGATGGACGGCGTGGTTTCCTCCAAAACAGTAGTGGGAGAAGCGATCCATATCGGGGATACCATTATCCTTCCGCTGCTGGATGTGTCCTTTGCAGTGGGAGCAGGCGCTTTCAATGCAGAGAAAAAAGAGCGGGGCGCCGGCGGGATCGGTGGAAAGATGACGCCCTGCGCGGTGCTGGTGATCCAGAACGGACACACGAAGCTTGTAAATATCAAGAATCAGGATACGATCACAAAGATCCTTGATATGGTGCCGGATGTGATCGACAAATTTACCGCGGACAAAGATGATAAAATGACAGAAGACGATGTGAGGGATATTCTGGACGAAGCCGACATATAGTATTAGAAAAGGGCAGGAGGCATATGCGTGAAGCGTGTGACTGGTTTTGCACTGTTCTGGGTGGCTGTGGGGATCATACTTGCATTGTTTCTGCCGAATACTTTCGTGGAAGTGCTTTGTGTCCTGCTGTGTATCCTTGCAGGGTATAATTTGTTTTTTTGCTGAAATCAGAGAAAATCCGATGAAATTTGGAAAAATAGTACTTGCTTTTGAAGAATATATCTGTTAGAATACTATTGTTGTGAATCTGGAGAACAGATGAATAGGGAGCGTTAGGAGGTGCAGTCATGGCAAAATGCGCTATTTGTGAAAAGGGTGCTCACTTTGGAAACAATGTCAGCCACTCTCATAGAAAAACACCAAAGATGTGGAAATCAAACGTAAAATCAGTTCGTGTAAAAACGGAGAACGGCGGTACAAAGAAGATGTATGTATGTACTTCTTGCCTGAAGTCCGGAAAAGTAGAGCGTGCTTAGTTTAACGGAATAAAAATCCAGGTTCTGTTCGGGGAGCCTGGATTTTTTTGACGCAATCCTTCTTGTAAAACACAGGGAAAAATAGTATAATAATTGCAATTATGTTTTGTGTTTTTATATGTGAAAACGGAGGTTTAAATATGAAAGGATGCATGAGTACGGATTTGGGTATTATAACAATTGACCAGGAAGTGATCGCAAAGTATGCAGGAACAGTTGCTGTGGAATGTTTTGGGATCGTGGGAATGGCCGCAGTAAATATGAAGGACGGTCTGGTCCATCTTCTTCGGAAGGAGAGCCTGACAAAAGGGATCCATGTGTCGATGTCAGAAGAGAATCACATTACCATCGACTTCCATATTATCGTTGCCTATGGTGTGAGCATCTCGGCAGTGACAGACAATCTGATCAGCAATGTAAAATACCGTGTAGAAGAATTTTCCGGAATGCCGGTGGATAAGATCAATATCTACATTGAAGGCGTCAGAGTCATTGATTAGTTAAGGAGGAACATCAGAAGTGGCTACGAAAACTATAAATGCGGATATGCTTGCCAGAATGTTTCTGGCAGGCGCCCAGAATATTGAAGCAAATAAAGAGACCATCAATGAGTTAAATGTATTTCCTGTTCCGGACGGGGATACCGGTACCAATATGTCTCTTACAATAATGTCTGCGGCAAAAGAAGTGATGGCGCTTCCCGACCGTAATATGAAGGATCTTGCAAAAGCCATTTCTTCCGGCTCCCTCCGGGGCGCAAGAGGAAACTCAGGCGTGATCTTATCCCAGCTCCTGCGGGGATTTACCAAGGCGATCCGGGAGGAGAAAGAGATAGATGTCCTGATCCTTGCCGCTGCCTGTCAGAGGGCAAGAGATACTGCCTACAAGGCGGTTATGAAACCGAAGGAAGGAACGATCCTTACCGTTGCCAGCGGTATTGCTGAGAAGGCAGCCCGGATGGCAGAGGAGACCGATGATCTGGAGGTGTTTATCCCGGAAGTCCTTGCCTATGCAGAGGAAGTGCTGGAGAAAACACCGGAGATGCTTCCGGTACTGAAGGAAGCTGGCGTGGTGGACTCCGGCGGACAGGGACTGATCGAAGTGATCAAAGGCGCTTATGCGGCGTTCCAGGGAAAAGAGATCGATCTGAAGTCGATCGCGCCGGCAGCCGGAAGCGCAGTGACAAAGATCAACATGCAGGAAACTGCAGATATCAAATTTGGATACTGTACCGAGTTCATCATTCTCACAGAGAAGGAATTTACCGATGAGGATGAGCATGGATTTAAAGAATACCTTTCTTCCATCGGTGATTCTATTGTCTGCGTGGCGGACGACGACGTGGTAAAGGTGCATGTGCACACCAATGATCCGGGGCTGGCGATCCAGAAAGCGCTGACTTTCGGACAGCTTTCCCGGATGAAGATTGACAATATGCGGGAAGAGCATCAGGAAAAACTGATCCGGGATGCGGAAAAGATGGCGGCCCGGCAGGCTGAGGAGGACGCTGAAAAAGAGAAAGCAAAGAAGGCAGCTGAGCCAAGAAAAGCCATGGGATTTATTGCAGTTTCCATCGGAGAAGGATTAAACGACATTTTCCGGGAGCTGGGAGCAGATTATATCATCGAAGGCGGACAGACTATGAACCCCAGCACCGAGGACATGCTGAATGCCATTGACCAGGTGAATGCGGATACTATATTTATCCTGCCGAATAATAAAAATATCGTGCTGGCGGCAAATCAGGCAAAAGCGCTGGTAAAAGATAAGGAGATCGTTGTGATCCCCACAAAGACCGTTCCGCAGGGAATCACAGCCATCATTAGTTTCGAGCCGGACGCAGATGCCGGAGCCAACGAAGAGATGATGCTGGAGGCGATCCAGAATGTAAAGACCGGCCAGGTGACATATGCGGTCCGTGACACCCATGTGGATGATAAGGAAATCCATGAGGGAGACATCATGGGAATCGGCGACAAGGGCATCCTGGCTGTAGGTACAGAAGTAGAGGAGACGGCAAAGGAGATGCTGGCGCTTCTGGTGGACGAAGATTCGGAGCTGATCAGCCTGTATTATGGCGAGGAAGTATCCGAGGAGGACGCACAGAAGTTTACCGCTGAGGTGGAAGCGCTGTATCCGGATGTGGATGTAGACGCGCATTTTGGCGGACAGCCCATCTACTATTATGTAATGGCTGTAGAATAAATGTTATGAATCCTGGCGCGTAAGACGCGACAGTGCGGGCAGAAAGACAATTTGTGTCTGTGCAGAGAATTGATACTGCCCTTAAGGGGCGTAAGAGAAAGGGGCGGAGTTGATCCGCCCCTTTTTACAGAAACTAGGATCCGGCATCCGTACGGGGACAAAAGGGAAGATGGCAGGGATGGTAAAAAAAGTATGATCGAGAAGTCAAAAATCAGTGAATTAAAAGGGATCGGCGAGAAAACTGCAAGCCTCTTCGGGAAGCTTGGGATCTATACGGTGGGGGATCTGATCCATTATTATCCCAGAGGATATGACGTGTATGAGGATCCGGTGCCTATTGCAAATCTGGAAGAAGGGAAAATACAGACGGTGACGGGGATCATTTATGGCAGAGTGCAGGTATCCGGCAGCCGGAAGCTGCAGGTGACCACTCTGTCTGTGAAAGATCTGACCGGAACCTTAAAGGTAGTCTGGTTCCGGATGCCGTTTCTTCGGAATACCTTTGCAAAAGGCGGGACTGTAACACTGCGGGGCCGGGTGGTGAGCCGAAGACAGGTACTGACCATGGAACATCCGGAGATTTTTTATCCCGCTGAAAAATATGAGGAAAAGAAGGACAGCCTGCAGCCGGTATATGCGCTGACCTCTGGACTGTCCAATAAAGCGGTGGCAAAGGCGGTGGAGCAGGCGCTTTCGGAATTGCGGTTGTCAAAGGAGACGCTGCCGGAAGAGATCCGTTTGAAATACGGACTGGCAGAGTATAATTTCGCTCTGCGCGGCATCCATTTTCCGGAAGATAAGCAGGTGTTTTATCAGGCAAGAGAACGACTGGTTTTTGAGGAATTCCTGCAATTTATCCTTGCGCTTCGCAGGCTCAGAGACAAAAATGAGCGAGCGGCCAATGCTTATGTGGTGCCGGCAGATCCCAGGGCGGAAGCGCTGATCCGGGAGCTTCCGTTTGCTCTGACCGGCGCCCAGAAGCGAGTATGGCAGGAGATTTCTGCTGATATGGCGTCTGATACAGTGATGTCAAGGCTGGTTCAGGGAGATGTGGGATCCGGCAAGACGATCGTGGCGGTCCTGGCGCTGATCACCGTGGCGCTTGCCGGTATGCAGGGGGCTATTATGGCGCCCACAGAGGTGTTGGCAAGACAGCATTTTGCCAATATCACCAGGCTTCTTACAGAACATCAGATCCCGGTGAAAGCGGAGCTTCTTACCGGATCTATGACTGCAAAAGAAAAGCGGCGGGCATATGACCGGATTGCATGCGGGTATGCAAAGATTATTGTGGGAACCCATGCCCTGATCCAGGGAGCCGTGGATTATGACAATCTGGCTCTGGTGGTGACGGATGAGCAGCACCGCTTTGGGGTGCGGCAGCGGGAAACATTTGCGAAAAAGGGAGGGGAGCCTCATGTGCTTGTTATGAGCGCGACGCCGATCCCCCGGACGCTGGCGATTATTTTATATGGAGATCTGGATATTTCCGTGATCGATGAGATGCCTGCGAACCGGCTGCCCATCAAAAATTGCGTGGTAGATACCGGTTACCGGTCTACGGCCTACCAATTTATGAAAAAGCAGATCAGCGAGGGACGCCAGTGCTACATCATCTGCCCCATGGTGGAGGAGAGCGAACATCTGGAAGTGGAAAATGTGCTGGATTACTCGGCCATGCTTCAGGAAGAGATGGGCAGCGGTATTGTAGTGGGCTGTCTGCATGGGAAAATGAAGCAGACTGAGAAAGATGAGATCATGGAGCAGTTTGCAAGAAATGAGATCCAGATCCTGGTGTCCACCACCGTAATAGAGGTAGGCATTGACGTGGCCAACGCTACGGTTATGATGATCGAAAATGCAGAACGATTCGGCCTGGCCCAGCTTCATCAGCTCCGGGGGCGGGTGGGACGGGGAAAATATCAGTCCTACTGCATTTTTATGACCGGATCGAAAGCAAAAGAAAGCAAAGAGCGGCTGGACATTTTAAACAAATCCAACGACGGGTTCAAGATTGCCAGCGAAGATTTAAGACTTCGCGGACCGGGAGATCTGTTTGGCATCCGCCAGAGCGGACTTATGGATTTTCGCTTAGGCGACGTATATCAGGATGCAAAAATCCTTCAGAAAGCCAATGAGGCGGCAGATCTGCTGATCAGAGAAAACAGCGAATGGCTGCAAAAAATTCCAGAATATGAATCAACTGCCAGTGTAATAATCTAATTCCTCCATATACTATGGGTGTAACAAAACGAAAGTGAAGTTACAACGCAACAAAAAGGAGGAGTATAATCATGACAAATCGTTCATCCAACAGAACAGCAGTGCCTGAAGCAAAAGGCGCATTAGACAAATTCAAATACGAGGTCGCAAACGAACTGGGCGTGCCGCTTAGTGAAGGTTACAACGGCGACCTGACCTCTAGACAGAACGGCTCTGTCGGCGGTTATATGGTAAAGAAGATGATCGAACAGCAGGAAAAACAGATGGCCGGGAAATAACAATTTGGGACGTAGACCTTTTGCAAAGGTCTACGTCCCAAATTGCATTTTGCCCTGTCCCAAATTGAAAATCAGGGTGTACCTAACTGTGTTTTTCCTTATTTTTCCATGCCCCGATCAGATAAAGAAAGACAAATACGAAGTTTATGATTTCTAAAATCTGAAAAATGATTCTGACAGAGGGGATCACACTACTGACGGTTGTTATGAGGCCCAGTGTTTGTAAAATATGGCTGGAAAGCAGGGTGAGGATTTGCAGCAAAAGAAGGAGGAACCCCAGGCTGATAAGGGAACCGGCTTTGGCACTGTTGGTACTGTATCGTCTGGCGTAGACCCCGGCTGCAAGATACAGGATCCCGAGCGCCAGTGTGGCAAACTGGCAACCTGTTAAGAAATTGTCATTTCCGTTTATGAATTTCAATATCCAAAAACGTGATCCGGTCAGTGCGCCCAGTATCAGGCCTGTGAGATTTATTCCGCCGACAAGTGCGAAGATTCCACCGACGATGCAGTAATACCATCCGGCGCTTTGCAGCATCCTGCGGCCTGCCGGGATGGAAATCTGCCCGGAGGCAAGGATCAGATCATCGCAGAAGGAAAGAGGGGATTGCCCCAGCATTTCGGAGAATGACTCCTGCCGCAATTCCGCTTCTTGCGCCATGCCGATCAGATCCTGGTGAATACATTCTATCTGATATTCGTCCAGAGAAAATGTATGGATATATTGAAACATTTTTTCTAGTATTTTTTGATTTTTTGCCGTAAGTTCTGACTGTCGGGAATAGTTTTGTGATTTTAGAGTTTCCAGAGAGTTTGTTGCTGTCATAAATCATTCCTCCAATCGTAATATTTTGTTCACAGACATTTCAACCTGTTTCCAGTTTTCAGTAAATTCCTGCAGATATGCAAAGCCCTCCCGGGTGAGAGAGTAATATTTCCGGTTCGGGCCAAGTGGGGAGGGGCGGAATTCGGAAGAAATGATCCCTTTTTTTTCCAGTCGCACGAGAAGTGGGTATATCGTACCTTCTTTCATATCACGGAAACCGTTTTGTTCCAGCCGTTCTACCAGTTCATATCCATAAGTGGTTTCTTCTGAAAGAAATTTTAAAATGCAGCCCTCCAGCGTGCCGCGCATCAATTGTGATTTATCGTACATAAGCATCACTCACTTTCTTTACTGGTATACCGTGCATAAGCATCTCTATCTTTTGTTACTACTATGCAGTACATAATAGTTCCTGACTACATTGTACCACATGGTAGCCAAATGTCAAGAATGAGGAAATGAAATATCTGAAAAAGAATCATATTTTGCAGTTTTGAAAACTAATATAGAAGTAATAGTCAGGGATGGATGAGGAAGATCAGGACGTGAGAAAACTATTGACAGTATGCTTGTGTCTGTTACTTATTGCACAGTCTGTGCCGACCGCATTTGCTGCAGAAGTGTCTGCAGAGCAGGAGAATGAGGGCGAAGGAGAGAATGGCGGAGAAAAGTCTGTAGAACAGGGGAATGCGGACGGAGGAGAGAATGGCGGAGAAAAAGGCTCGGATGAAGGAGAGAAAGGACCGGATATCAGCGCGCCATCTGCTATTTTAATGGAAGCGTCTACCGGGCAGGTCATTTATGAAAAGAATCCGGATGAAGAGCGTCCGCCGGCCAGTGTGACAAAGATCATGACGTTGCTCTTAATCTTTGATGCTTTGGAAGCCGGACAGATCAGCCTGGATGAAACGGTGGCGACCTCGGAGTATGCGGCATCCATGGGCGGGTCACAGGTGTTTTTGGAATCCGGAGAAACACAGACAGTAGATACTCTGATCAAGTGTATTGCGGTGGCCAGCGCCAATGACGCCTGCGTGGCCATGGCGGAGCATATCGCAGGGAGCGAAGAAGAGTTTGTAAAACGGATGAACAAACGGGCTGCCGGGCTTTCGATGACACACACACATTTTGTCAATTGCAATGGATTGGATGCAGAGGGACACCTGACAACTGCAAGGGACATTGGCCGGATGTCTGCGGAATTGCTACGCCTCTACCCACAGATTCGGGATTACGCCATGATATGGATGGAAAATATTACACATACCACCCCAAAAGGCAGTTCAGAATTTGGATTGACCAACACCAACAAGCTGGTTCGCCATTATGAATATACCACGGGGCTGAAAACCGGATCCACCAGCCAGGCGGGATTTTGCATTTCTGCCACTGCCGAAAAAAATGAGGTAGAAATGATTGCAGTCATTATGGCGGCAGAAACCAGCAAAGACCGGACCAGAGACGCCATTGCACTTCTAAACTATGGATTCGGGAAATGCAGCGTTTATCAGGAGAAGAACATCGAGGCCACGCCAAAGATCAGAGTCCGTGGCGGGGTAAAAGAAAACGCCCTCACAGCACAGGAGAAAACATTTACTTATGTAGACACAAAAGGATCAAATCTAGCAGACATCGAACGAAAAATACAGATGAAGCCATCCATAAAAGCACCGGTAAAGAAAGGACAGGAAGCCGGGGAGGCAGTATATTATCTGGAAGGAGAAAAAATCGGCAGTTGCAAGATTCGAATAGCAGAAACAGTTCCTCACATGAAATATATCGACGCTGTGGAAAAAGCAGTGGATAACTTTTTGCCATAGGGAAAGGGGACGGGGGTTTTTCAGAAAACCCCCGTCCCCTTTCCCTATGGCAAAAAATATCCACACGTTATCCACATGTGTAATCCGCATTTGGGTGATAACTGTGTGGTTGCGAAATAGGGGGACGGGGGATTTCTGGAAATCCCCCGTCCCCTATTGGATTAGATAGCGCGTGTGTATTCTTTCAGCCACTCGCGTTCTTCTTCGTTCAGATGAGGTGCCACTACCTCGTATACTTTTGCGTGATAGGTATTGAGCTGTTCTTTGTCTTCTTCGGTCATCATTTCCGGAAGGATGGCGTCCAGATCGATGGGAACGTAGGTGATGGGCTCAAAGTACAGGAATTGTCCGTATTCGTTCTTCTCGCCTTTTCGTACCACCAGCTCATTTTCGGTGCGGACGCCGTGGGAGCCTTCGATGTAGATTCCCGGTTCGTCGGTGATGACAAGTCCGGGCATCAGCGGCTGCTTTTCCCGTTTGCGGACGGCAATGCGGAATCCGCAGGGTGCCTCATGGATGTTCATCAGATATCCAACGCCGTGGCCGGTGCCGTGGTTAAAGTTAATGCCGCGCTTCCATGCAGGCATTCTGGCCAGGATGTCCAGGTTGTAGCCAGCGGTTCCTTCCATGAAAACGGCGTTTGCCAGGTGCATGTTGCACTGCAGAACGGTGGTGAAATCTTCTTTCATTTCCCGGGTCAGGCTGCCGAAAGCAAAAGTTCTGGTGATGTCAGTGGAGCCCTCGATATATCCGCCGCCGGTGTCGGTCAGGAACAGGCCGTCGGTCACGACCGGGATATTGGTCTCCGGAGTGGCTGCATAGTGTACGATCGCTCCATGCTCGCCGGAACCACAGATAGGCTCAAAACTCTGCCACAGATAGCCTTCCTGCTCCTTCCGGAACTCTTCCAGCTTTTCAGCGGCGCTGATCTCGGTGATCGGCGGATTGGTCTTTCCTACATTTTTCTTCAGCCAGTACATAAATCTGGTGACAGCAACGCCGTCTTTGACATGAGCATTGATAATATTTTTCAGCTCAACATCATTTTTGATCGCTTTCATAACAACGGTCGGGTTCATCTCATCAATAATCTTTGCTGTTTTCGGAAGATTATTGTACAGCGCATAGTTCAGGCGCGCGGAATCCACCAGGATGGAAGCGTCTGCAGGAAGAGATTTTACATCCTCGTAAATGGCGTTGTAAGGATGCAGCGTGATGTGATCCTTTGCAAGATTTTTCTTCATTTCATCAGTCAGCTTGTTCTCATCAATATACAGTTTCATCTCGTCCATCGTGATGACAGCATAGGAGAGAAGCAGAGGGAAGAATTCAATATCATTTCCGCGCAGGTTGGTGATCCAGCATACGTCGTCAAGAGCTGCGATCACATGCACGTCTGCGCCGGCGTTCTTCATGGCTTCCCGTACTCTTGCAAGCTTGGAGGCGGTGCTTTCTCCGGTATATTCCTCAGAAAGAGCAAATGCAGGCTCTGTGGAAAGCGCCGGACGATCCTCCCAGATCCGGTCGATCAGATCTTCCGCATAATGAATCACACCCTGTTTCTTTGTCGCGATTGCTTCATATTCCAGTCCGTCGCCCATAGCGACAACCCGTCCGTCAAATCCAAGAGTTCCTCCCTGGGGAAGAACCTCCTCCAGGTACTCTGCAACGGTAGGAACGCCCGGCTCGCCCATCTTGAACAGCTTCACACCGCTGCCGGCGAGCTGCTGGCCTGCCTGGATGAAGTATCTGCCGTCGGTCCAAAGGCCCGCTTCATCCTTTGTGATAACAGCGGTTCCGGCGGAACCAGTAAATCCTGTGATAAATGCTCTGGCTTTAAAATGTTCCCCAACATATTCACTCTGGTGGTTGTCGTCAGTAGGAACAACATAAGCGTCATACCCTTTTTCTGCCATCAAAGCACGCAGAGCGCTGATTCTTTCAGGTACATTCATGGTAAAACCTCCTTTGAAAAACTATATTTGCCGTATTGATTTTAACATATCTGTTTACAAATGAACAGGAATAATTATATAATTGACCTGAATTTGAGAGGAGAAATCGTGAACAGATGCTGATTTTTATCCTGTGTATCCTGGGGCTGATCTTTATCGCTGAAAATGTCAGAGAACTTCGGACATTCCGGGTAAAAACATACCGGATCACTTCCCATAAATTAAATGGAATCAAAAACAGGAAGATCGTTTTTTTAAGCGATCTCCACAACTGCAGTTACGGTAAAAGAAACGGAAGGCTTTTGGCGGCGGTAAGAAAGGAAAGACCGGATCTGATCCTGATCGGCGGAGATATGCTGGTGCGGAGAAACGGGAGCTCCTACGCAGATACGCTGCGTTTTGTGTCCAGACTTACCTCCATCGCACCGGTGTATTATGCCAATGGCAACCATGAGCAGAAGCTGAAAGAAGAGACCGGCCGCTATGACCAGTCTTATGCGGCTTATAAAAAAAGCCTCACAGAGGCAGGCGTAATCTTTTTGGAAAATGAAGCGGTCCTTTGGAGACCGGACAATGTCCGCATTCGGATCAGCGGTCTGGAGATCCCGCTTTCAAGTTATGAAAAGCTGGGAAAACGCGGTCTTTCGGTCCGTCAGATCGAAGACAGGATTGGGAGAGCCGATCCTTCTTTCCAGATCCTTCTGGCTCATAATCCCGCCTACGTCCGCCAGTACGAGGAGTGGGGCGCGGAGCTGATCCTCTGTGGCCATCTCCACGGAGGCCTGGTAGGGATCCCGGGGGTGGGCGGCGTCATATCGCCGGATTTCCGCCTGTTTCCCGCATACTCTGCGGGGATTTACCGGGAGCCGAAGGCCGATGTGGTGGTAAGCAGGGGGCTGGGCACACATTCCGTGCCGATCCGCTTTCTGAATCCCGCGGAACTGGTCGTGCTGGAACTTCATGGATTTAACGAACTGTAAAAGCTTGAGAAACTTAAGGATATCCTGTATAATAAAATGTTAGCGGTATCTGAAACGCCGAGTCTTGCAGGGACGGCCGTTTCAGTTCCGGGAGAAATGTGCAAAAAACAAGGGGAACGCGTATGGGGATTCCGGTTAAGCTTGAAGCCTTTGAAGGTCCGCTGGATCTGCTGCTTCATCTGATCGAAAAAAATAAAATCGACATTTACGATATTCCGATCGTAGAGATCACCAGTCAGTATATGGAGTATATCCGGGCCATGGAACGAGAAGACCTTAACGTGATGAGCGAATTTCTTGTCATGGCGGCCACGCTTCTGGATATCAAATGCAAGATGCTGCTTCCCAGGGAGGAGCAGGAAGAGGAAGAAGAAGATCCCAGGCAGGAGCTGGTGGAACAGCTTCTGGAGTACAAAATGTACAAATATATGTCATACGAGCTTCGGGACCGGGAGATGATGGGAGATCAGACCCTCTACAAAGAGCCGACCATCCCGGAAGAAGTCAGAGACTATGTAGAACCTGTGGATCTGGACGATCTTCTGGGAGATCTGACACTGATAAAACTTAACGCCATTTTCCAGGAAGTGATGAAGCGCCAGGCGGATAAAGTCGATCCGGTCCGCAGCAAATTCGGAAAGATTGAGAAAGAAGAGGTTACGCTGCCAGACAAACTTTCCTATGTGACGGACTATGCAAAAAGCCACCGCAGATTCAGCTTCCGGGAGCTTTTAAAAAAGCAGAAATCAAAAACCCAGCTGGTAGTAACATTTCTGGCGATCCTGCAGCTGATGAAGGAAGGTACGATCACCATCCGGCAGGAGCAGCCCTTTGAAGATATTATGATCGATTCCAATGTAGAGGAATCGCAATAGAAAGGTTGTTGGAATACCGTGGAGATAAAGAAAATAGAAGGAATCATAGAGGCGATCCTGTTTGCCATGGGCGATTCTGTGGAGATTGGCAAGATTGCGGCGGCAATTGAACACGACGAAGAAACTACCAGAAAGATCATTCACCAGATGATGGACCAGTATGACCGGCAGGACCGCGGGATACGGATCATTGAGCTGGAAGACGCATTTCAGATGTGCACCAAACGGGAAATGTATGATTATCTGATCCGGGTGGCCAGACAGCCCAGGAAATATGTGCTGACAGACGTGCTTCTGGAGACCCTGTCCATCATTGCCTATAAACAGCCGGTTACCAAGCTGGAAATCGAAAAGATCCGCGGCGTCAAATCCGACCATGCGGTAAACAAACTGGTGGAATACGATCTGGTGTGCGAGATGGGCCGGCTGGACGCGCCGGGGAAGCCCATTTTGTTTGGCACCACAGAAGAATTCTTAAGAAGATTCAGTATCCAGTCTGCAGAGGATCTGCCGGCCCTTAATCCGGATCAGGTGGAGACCTTTAAGGAAGAAGCTGAGGAAGAGGCACAGTTAAAACTGGATATTTAGGTTATAGCGGCAGAACGAAAGGCATATAGATAGAGCAAGGCTATTTCTTCAGAGGCTGCTATGAAGTGGAACAAATATATCGCAGGCGCAGCCGGGATATTTCTTGTGCTTTCCTGGACCTTTCTGCTACCGGTCCGGGCAAAGGAGGATCCGGCGCAGCCGAAGGATCTCTACGCCCGGTCGGCAGTGCTGCTGGATGCCGACAGCGGGCGTGTTTTATTTGGCAAAGAGGAGACGGCGATCCGCCCTATGGCCAGTACCACCAAGATCATGACGTGCATCCTGGCGCTGGAAGAGATGGAGGAAGATCAGACCGGAAGGGTCAGTGAGGAGGCGGCAGGGCAGCCGAAAGTCCGGCTGGGAGTAGAAGAAGGGGAAACTTACCGGCTTCAGGATCTTCTCTATGCCCTGATGCTGGAGTCTTACAATGACAGCGCCGTAGTGATTGCAGAAAGCCTTGCCGGAAGTGTGGAAGCATTTGTCGAAAAAATGAACGACAGGGCAGAGGAGCTGGGGCTAAGAGATACGCATTTTGTTACGCCAAACGGGCTGGACGGAGCAGACAAAGACGGAGTGCATGCCACAACGGCAAGAGAACTGGCCCTGCTTATGCGGTACTGTATCCGGGAGTCTCCGAAAAAAGAAGAATTCCTTGCGATTACACAGACAAAGGAGTATACCTTTACGGATGTGTCTGGCAAGAGAACCTTTTCCTGCCACAATCACAATGCGTTTCTGGATATGATGGAAGGGGCGCTCACCGGCAAAACCGGATTTACCGCAGACGCGGGCTACTGCTATGTAGGCGCGCTGCGCCGGGATGAGAGGACCTTCATTGTGGCGCTTCTTGGCTGTGGCTGGCCGGGGCATAAAAATTACAAGTGGGAAGATACCCGGAAACTTATGGAATACGGACTGACCGCTTATGAATACCGGGAGATTGGTCCGGAAGATGCGGCGGGCGGAGCTGGTAACAAGAAGACTGTGGACGGAGGCGCCTTTTTGGAGATCCCCGTGAGAAACGGCGTGGATCCGGAACATCCGTATGCAAGAGAAACAGTTGTGCGGGCGGAGGTGGAAGACAGCACGCCTGTCCGCATCCTGATGCGAGAGGATGAAGAGGCAAAATTTCAGACAGAAGTGCCGGACGCTGTGGAGGCGCCGGTAAAGAAAGGCGCCCGGGTGGGAAAGATCGGCTGCGTTCTGAACGGGGAAGAAGTGGCGCAGTATACGCTGACGGCAGCAGAACAGATCGAGGAATATGATTTTGGAAGAGGATATGCGGTGCTGTTTCAGACCTTTCTGTTATAAAGCAAAAAGAACACACAAAGGAGGAAGGAATCAAGATGTCTATTGAAAAAGTCAGAGCTTATTTTCGCCAGTACGGTATGGAAGACCGGGTGATGGAAAAAGAACATTCCAGTGCCACTGTGGAAGCGGCGGCAGAAGCGATCGGATGCGAGCCCGCAAGGATCGCCAAGACCCTGTCTTTTCAGACGCCGGAGCATGTGGTGCTGGTGGTGACTGCCGGAGACCGGAAGGTGGACAATAAAAAGTACAGGCAGCAGTTTGGCTGTAAAGCGAAGATGCTGAAGTTTGAAGAGGTGGAAGCGCTGGTAGGCCATGCGGTGGGCGGAGTCTGCCCCTTTGCCGTCAATGATGGCGTACAGGTGTATCTGGATGAATCTTTGCGGCGGTTTGAGACGGTGTTCCCGGCGGCAGGCAGCGGCAACAGTATGATCGAACTGACCATCCCGGAGCTGGAGCAATACGGCAGAAGCCTTGCCTGGGTGGACGTCTGCAAAGAATAAAGCGCAGGGACGGGACCTTCCGGATGTTTATTGAAGACATCAATATGTACTGCTGATTATGCGAAATATCAATTTGTCTCCTTTCCAATCCTTTTTATAATAAATCTGACATAAAGTTTTGTGAAAGGAGGAAACAAGTATGAAAAAGAAACTTGTGGTTTTGCTGCTTACGATGGTGACGGCTTTTGGCGTTGCAGGAGTGGCGCAGGCAGCAGAATATCAGCCGGATGAGCTCCCTTATACAGATGTGGCAAAAGGCGATTGGTATTACAATTATGTAAAAGACGTATACAAGCTGCAGGGCGGACTGATGACGGGTCTTGATGAACAGACCTTTGGCCCGAATGAAGATCTTTTCCGCGCGCAGTTTGCCGTGATCCTTTACCGGATGGAGGGATCCCCGGAGGTTGCCTATACGGATGCGTTCCCGGACGTACCGGAAGGAGAATGGTACACGGACGCAGTCTGCTGGGCAAGTGAAAATGAGATCGTGACCGGTTACGAAGATACGGGCCTTTTTGGAACTTCTGACCCGATCAACCGCGAGCAGATTGCAACTATGATGTACCGGTATGCACAGTACAAAGATTATGCAGTTGTGGAAGGAGATCTCTCCGGTTATCCGGATGCTGCAAATGTTAATACATTTGCAAAAGAAGCAATGGAATGGGCAGTGGGATCCGGCCAGATTTCCGGAAATAACGGGTATCTGGATCCGCAGGGAAGCGCGGTCCGTGCACAGACAGCCACCATCATCGACCGGTTTGCAGATTATTCCTATGTGTCTGCTCCGGGAAGTTATGAAAAGGTGACAGAAGCTGACGTGCAGGCGGCGCTGGCAGACGGATCCGCGGTTGTTGTTGACGCAAGATCCAATGATGCCTATATTGGATGGGCGTCCGGAAAGAATACCATGGGCGGACATATTGAGGGGGCGACCGATTTCTCCGCCAACTGGCTTACCTGTACCTTTGATGAGAACGGGAATATTGATGAGGTTTCCCGTAAAGAGCATCTCTGGAAAGCGCTTTATGACAAGAATCTGACAGAAGAAACTTCAGTTATCGTCTACAGCGAGGATGAGACGGAATCTGCTGTTGTAGCGAATTTCCTGTCTTCCTATGTAAAAGAGGTAAAGACTTTTGATCTGAAGGAGTGGACCGGAGAGCTTACCGGTTATGCAAATTATAAACTGTGGATCCCGCCGTCAGCAGTCAAAGACCTGATCGATGGTAAGGAAGTGGCAGAAGTAGGTCCGGTCAATGATCTGAAGATCGTGGAAGTCAGCTGGGGAACAGAAGAACAGTCCGGCTTCCTGGACGGACATGTTCCCGGAGCGATCCATGTAAACAGCGATGACTTTGATATTGCGGACTATTATTATCTGCTCCGCAGCGATGAGGAATTATTTAATCTGGCGAAGTCCCAGGGAATCACGACAGAAAGTACCGTGGTTACAGTGGGATCTCCGATCTTTGCCTGCCGTTATGCAGTAATCCTGCAGTATCTGGGCGTTGAGAATGTCTATGTAATGAGCGGCGGATATGACGGATGGACGGATGCAGGTTATGAACTGGAAACCGGAAGCGCGCAGGTAACTCCAGTGGAAGACTTTGGCACAGAAGTGCCGTTGAATCCGGATCTGATCGACACGGTGGAAGAAGCGGCACAGCTGAAAGAAAACGATGATTTCCTGCTGGTGGACAACCGCAGATATGAAGAGTATTCCGGAGCAACATCTGGTTATGCTTACTTCCCGTATGAAGGAAGGATCCCGGATGCCGTATTTGGATATGCGGGTATCAATAATTCCAGTTCCATGTTCTATTACGATAATCTGGATGTGACTATGCGAAATGCAGATGAAATCCTTGCAATGTGGGCAGAAGCAGGAGTGGATACCAGCAAACATCTTTCTTTCTTCTGCGGCGGCGGATATCGGGCGGCAGAAGTTCTCTGGGATGCCAGAGCGATGGGGCTTGAGAATACGTCCCTCTTTGCCGACGGCTGGTGCGGATGGTCTGCATACGAAGATGAAAACGGCGAACGTCTTCCCATCATTGATGACACACCTTAATCATCTGCAGGAAGGAAACCATCTGGTTTTACAGGGATGGATAAAAGAAGGGACTGCACCATGCAGTCCCTTTACTTTTGGAGAAAAATAAGGTATACTGAAATTCACATACAGAACATGCAGATCTGCGCTTCTTTCTGTACATTTGCCATTCGGCAGAAGAATCAGCCTGTAAGAATGATGAATAAAAAGTTCAGAACAGTTTTTTCAGGAAAAGCTTGACAAGAAAAGGCAAGTATAATAGTATATTGACTAGAGAAGCGAACATCCGTTCGGCATCGAGAAGGAGATTGTATCATGGCAGGTAATGAAGATAAGAAGAAGGCGCTGGAAGCAGCGATCGCAAAGTTAGAGAAAGATTTTGGAAAAGGCACGGTGATGAAGCTGGGAGATCCGTCAGCCCAGGTGGCAGTGGAGACTATCCCCACAGGCTCTCTTAGCCTGGATATCGCGCTGGGCCTGGGTGGCGTTCCCAAGGGACGTGTGGTAGAGATCTACGGGCCTGAGTCCAGCGGTAAGACCACCGTTGCCCTTCATATGATCGCCGAAGTGCAGAAAAGAGGGGGCATTGCGGGATTCATCGACGCAGAGCATGCTCTGGATCCGGTCTATGCAAAGAATATCGGCGTAGATATTGATGAGCTTTATATTTCACAGCCGGACAGCGGAGATCAGGCTCTGGAGATCACAGAGACGATGGTGCGTTCCGGCGCGATGGACATTGTGGTTGTAGACTCTGTGGCCGCGCTGGTTCCCAAGCAGGAGATAGAAGGCGATATGGGAGACAGTCATGTGGGACTTCAGGCGAGACTGATGTCACAGGCTTTAAGAAAGCTGACTCCGGTGATCAGCAAGTCCAATTGCGTGGTTATTTTTATCAACCAGCTTCGTGAAAAAGTGGGCGTTATGTTTGGCAATCCGGAGACGACCACCGGAGGGCGTGCCCTGAAGTTCTATGCCTCTATCCGCATGGATGTCCGCAGGATCGAGACCCTCAAGCAGAGCGGGGAGATCGTGGGCAACCGCACCAGAGTGAAGGTGGTAAAGAATAAGATTGCTCCGCCGTTTAAAGAGGCAGAGTTTGACATCATGTTCGGAAAGGGCATTTCAAAAGAAGGCGATATCCTTGATCTGGCCGTGGGGCTTGATCTGGTGAATAAGAGCGGAGCCTGGTTCGCCTATGAAGGAGAGAAGATCGGCCAGGGCCGGGAAAATGCGAAAAAATATCTGGCCGAGCATCCGGAACTTCTGGAGACACTGGATCAGAAGATCCGGGAACATTACCATTTCGGACCGGATGGACAGGAAGAAAAAAATGAGGATGCAGAAAAATGATCATTACCAGGATAGAACCGGTTTCTAAAACCAGAGTGCGGATCTATCTGGACGAAAAGCCGGCGTTTTGTCTTTATCAGGGTGAAGTTTCCCGGTACCATCTGGTACCGGGAGAATTTTTATCCGGGGAGACCTATGAAAAGATCTGCGAGGAAACCCTGTTGAAAAGGGCGAAGCTAAGGGCCATGCATCTGTTGAACCAGATGGGGCGGACAGAAAAGCAGCTGCGCGACAAACTTCTCCAGGGAGGCTATCCCGAAGAAGTGACCCGGGCAGCAATCGCCTATGTAAAATCATTCGGATATATCAATGACCTGGAATATGCGAAAAGTTTTATTCTGGGGCGCAAAGAAAAGAAAAGCATCCGGGAGATCCGGGGGATGCTGCTGGAAAAAGGAGTTCCTGAGGATCTCCTGGAACAGGCGGTGGGAGAATGCTATGAAAAAGAGGATTCCCAGGCAGCGATCCGGGAGCTTCTGAGAAAAAAGCATTACGATCCGGAGAACGCCGGACCGGAGGAAACCCGGAAAGTACTGGGATATCTGATGCGGAAAGGCTTTCGTTATGAGGACATCCGTCAGGTGATACAAGTTTCTAAGTGGAATACTTGACATCTTTGTGAAAACAGTATAGAATTTAAGTGTTGTATTTGTACAATGAAAACTAAATAAGGAGGTGCTCCTGTGCCGAGTGGAATCATAATTGCTGTGGCAGTTGTGCTGATCATCGCAGCGGCAGTCATCAGTCATTTTGCAACGGTTTCCAATCTGAAGAAAAATGCAGAGTCCAAGATCGGAAATGCCGAGAGCAAAGCAAGAGAAATTATCGATGATGCCGTAAAGACCGCAGAGGCCAAGAAAAAGGAGTCTCTCTTGGAGATTAAAGAAGAGTCCATTAAGAACAAAAATGAGCTCGAAAAGGAAACCAAGGAACGCAGAGCAGAACTGCAGCGTTACGAGAAACGAGTATTATCCAAGGAAGAGGCTTTAGACAAGAAGGCGGACGCGATCGAAAAGCGGGAAGCAGGATTTGCAGCAAAAGAAGAGCAGCTTAAGCAGCGCGAAGCGAAAGTGGAAGAGCTGAGCAAGCAAAGAGTACAGGAACTAGAAAGAATCTCAGGACTTACCTCCGAACAGGCAAAAGAGTATTTGTTAAAAACTGTTGAAGATGATGTGAAACATGACACCGCCAAAATGATCAAAGAACTGGAGGCCCAGGCGAAGGAAGAGGCAGACAAAAAGGCAAAAGAGTATGTAGTGACTGCCATTCAGAGATGTGCGGCCGATCATGTGGCGGAGACGACGATTTCCGTCGTACAGCTTCCAAGCGACGAGATGAAAGGAAGGATCATTGGGCGTGAAGGGCGGAATATCCGTACCCTGGAGACGCTGACGGGTGTGGAACTGATCATAGATGATACCCCGGAAGCTGTTGTGCTGTCCGGATTTGATCCGATCAGAAGAGAAGTCGCAAGGATCGCGCTGGAAAAATTAATTGTCGACGGGCGCATCCATCCGGCCAGAATTGAAGAGATGGTGGAAAAAGCCCAGAAAGAAGTCGACACAATGATTCGGGAAGAAGGAGAGGCTGCTGCGCTGGAAGTTGGGGTTCACGGAATCCATCCGGAACTGATCAAACTTCTGGGCCGCATGAAATTCCGTACCAGCTATGGACAGAATGCTCTGAAACATTCGATTGAAGTAGCGCAGCTGGCGGGACTTCTGGCAGGCGAGATCGGGCTTGATGTCAGAGTCGCCAAGCGGGCAGGGCTTCTGCATGATGTTGGAAAATCCATCGATCATGATGTGGAAGGTTCTCATATCCAGATCGGTGTGGATCTTTGCAGAAAGTACAAAGAATCAGCCACTGTGATCAATGCAGTGGAGGCTCATCATGGTGATGTAGAGCCGCAGACTCTGATCGCATGCGTGGTACAGGCGGCGGATACGATTTCCGCGGCAAGACCGGGCGCGAGAAGAGAAACATTAGAAACATATACAAACAGGTTAAAACAATTAGAAGATATCACCAACCAGTTTAAGGGTGTTGATAAATCTTTTGCTATTCAGGCAGGTAGAGAGATTCGTGTAATGGTAGTTCCAGAGCAGATATCTGATGCAGATATGGTGCTGATGGCCAGGGATATTGCTAAGAAGATTGAATACGAGATGGAATACCCCGGGCAGATCAAAGTCAATGTTATCCGTGAATCAAGGGTAACAGACTACGCCAAGTAGAGGATAAATTACAGCAGGGCCGGCTTATGCCGGCTCTGTTTTTTTGTACCGGCGACAAGCCGGAACAGGAAAGACGGAGGGATGAGAATGAGTGAAAATGTAAAACGAACCGGAAGAGAACTCGCCTATCAGGGCTCGATCCTGAATGTGTACAGGGATTATATGGAATTTGCCAATGGAAATACAGCGGTATTTGATTTTATCCATCATGATGGAGCGGCTGCGGTGGTGCCGGTGCTTCCGGACGGAAGGATCCTGATGGTCAGACAGTACCGCAATGCGCTGGAGCGGGATACGCTGGAGATCCCTGCGGGTAAACTGGACGCGCCGGGTGAGGAAGGGATCCGCTGCGCGGCAAGAGAGCTGGAGGAAGAGACCGGATACCGGTCGGATCAGCTGGAATGGCTGCTGACCCTTCGGACAACAGTGGCATTCTGTGATGAGAAGATCGAAATCTTTACAGCCAGGGATCTTAAGAAGACCGGACAACATCTGGACGAGGACGAATATGTAGAGGTAAAAGCTTATACGCTGGAAGAATTAAAGGAGAAAATCTTCCGGGGTGAGATTGAAGACTCCAAAACCATTGCGGCAATCCTGGCATACGAAGCAAAATACTGCATATAATGAAGTATCTTTCGTGTGGGAGGGGTTAGGTGAAGATACGGGAAAAGGGAGCGTATGTCCTGTGGATCTGCATGGCCGGATTCCTGGTGGGGATTATATACTCCAATCTGATCGCAAAAGATGAGATCGTGGACATGGGGATCTTTCAGGAATATTTTCTGACCCGGTTTACGCAGACAGATTTCCTTTCTGCAGAATTTTTCCTGTTCGTTGCAAAAGTCCGGTTTCTTCCGGCGGTTCTCCTGGCGTTTCTTGGGATTACCAGGTTCCGGAAGGCAGCTGCGGTCGGGATGTTGGTCTGGACAGGCTTTGGCTTTGGACTTATTATGGCTGCGGCGGTCATTAAAATGGGGGTAAAAGGCCTGGCGCTTTGTCTGGCCGCCTTTACACCCCATCTTTTTTTCTACGGGGCAGGATACCTGATCCTTTTGTGGCATCTGTTAAAATATCCACAGATCCGCTGGAATTATGCAAAAACTGCGGCGGTCGTTTTGTTTTTCCTGTGCGGGCTTTTGCTGGAGTGTTATGTGAACCCGTTGCTGCTGGAGCTGTTCCTTCGCTCCCTGTAAAAAACCAGGAGGCAGGCAAGAAATGTAAGGATCTGGCTGGCGAGAAGTCCCCACAGATAGCCCCGGATCCCGGCGAGGGGGATGAGGAAAAAGATACCAAGGATGCGGACGACCAGACCAAGAAGATGGATGGCAAACGTAAGCCCGGTCTTTCCGGTCCCATTGATCATGCTGATCAGGGTGTTGTTAGTGTAGAGGAAGGGACACAAAAAGGACAGCGCCTGTATCAGCTCTCCGGCAAGGCGGTCCTGAAAGAGAACGGTTCCGATCCATTGTCCCAGAAAAAACAAAAAGAAACAGCACAGACTTCCCAGGGCAATGCACAGGCAGGTGGCGTTTTTTACCAGGGTAAGAAAGGTGCGTTCTTTTTCCATGGCCTGAAGTCTTGCTACTTCCGGAAGAAGCAGCGAAGAAGCCGCGCCTGTGAGAGCGGATGGGAACAGAATACAGGGCAGAGCCATGCCGGTCAGTACACCGTAGAGGGCCAGCGCTTCCGGGCGGGCCATGCCGGAGTCCTGTAGTTTCAGAGGAATGGAGATGGCTTCTATGCTCTGAAAAACATGCAGAAGAACCCGGCTGCCGGTCAGGGGAAGAGCCGGGAAAAGAAGCAGCGGAATGTGGCGTATGAAAGAAGAAGGAGAGACCTTTACAGGATCTTTTCTATCTTCTTTTTTTATTTGATACAGACAGAAAAAAGAAGAGGAACATTCGCCGGCGATCATCCCGGCCACGGCTAAGGAGATACCAAAACGGGTGCCTCCTGCTGCGCCAAGACAGAAGATCAGGCATACGGCGCTGATCCTAACCATCTGCTCCAGGAGCTGTGAAAGCGCCGGAATGCCGGTTCTTTTTCTGCCATAATAGTATCCGCAGATACAGCTGTGGACGGCGGCGAATGGAAACGCATAAGAAAGAAGGAGCAAAAGACGGCCGGCGTCTGGCTCTTGCAACAGGACGCGGGCCGCCTGGTCTGCATAATTCTGCAGCAGCAGCGTCAGAACCACAGAAATACTCACAGTCAGAAAGAGGCCGCAGGAAAGAAGCTCTCTGGCTTCTTTTTCCTTTCCCTGGGCAAGATATTTTGCGGTCAGACGGGAGAGGATCTGCTGGATGCCGGCGCAGGAAAGAGAAAATCCCAGGGCGTAGACGGGGAACACCAGCTGATAGACGCCTACCGCCCTGGCGCCGAAGGTCTGGCTTAGAAAAATGCGGTAAAAAAAGCCCAGCACACGCGTGGCAATGCCGGCCAGGGTAAGGATCAAAGTTCCTCTGATGAGCATAGATTTACGGGACATGGATATACTCTCCGGAAAGGTATTATTATTAAATATTCGCGCAGAACCCTTGACAGAACCCGATAGCGGTGATATTCTACAGAAAGAAATCCAAGTGAATTACTAGGAATTAAAAACGAGGTGGATTACATGAAGCTTTCAACCAAGGGAAGATATGGGCTGCGGGCCATGATCGACCTGGCAAGATACAGTGAAAAAGAACCGGTGGCGTTAAACAGTATCGCCGCCCGTCAGTCTTTGTCGGAAGGATATCTGGAACAACTGGTGGCCCTTCTGAAAAAGGCGGGACTGGTGGAAGGCATCCGGGGGGCAGGCGGCGGATATGTGCTTGCCAGAGACGCGAAAGAGATCTCGGCAGGAGATATCCTAAGAGCGCTGGAAGGGAGCCTGGAGCCGGTAAGATGCGCGGCCTTTTATTCAGAAGAAGGCTGTCAGGCCGCGGACGGATGCGTAACAAAATACGTCTGGCAGAAGATCAATGAAAGCATCCGTGATACCGTAGATCATATTATGCTGGACGAGCTGGTGCAGGAAAGTAAGGAGAAAAATCCCGCCGGAGAGTGTAAAGATTCCGAATGCGGCCGGTCATAAAGGCCGGAAATCAAAAATACCGATGGAAGACGGGAACAGGAGGACTTGAAAATGAGCAGATTTATTTATCTTGACAATGCAGCAACGACAAAGACAGCGCCTGAGGTTGTGGAGGCTATGCTTCCTTATTTTACGGAAAAGTTTGGAAATCCCTCCAGCGTCTATCAGTTTGCCGCGGCAAATAAGACGGTCATTGACGAGCAAAGAGACCGGATCGCCGAAACTCTTGGCGCGAAAGGAAAGGAGATCTATTTTACAGCAGGGGGATCAGAGGCGGATAACTGGGCTTTGAAAGCAGCGGCTGAAGCCTGCAAAGAGAAGGGAAAACATATCATTACGACAAAGATCGAACACCATGCCATCCTTCATACTGCCCAGTATCTGGAAAAGCAGGGATTTGAAGTGACTTATCTGGATGTGGATGAGAACGGCAGGATCCGTCTCTCTGACCTGGAGGCGGCCATCCGTCCGGATACGATCCTGATCTCTGTGATGTATGCCAACAATGAGATCGGCACCATTCAGCCGATCCGGGAGATCGGCGCCATTGCCCATGAGCACGGCATCCTGTTCCATACAGACGCGGTACAGGCATACGGACATCTTCCCATTCATGTGGACGAGTGTCACATCGACATGTTAAGCGCCAGCGGCCACAAGCTGAACGGGCCAAAAGGCATCGGATTTTTGTATATCCGGACGGGAGTTAAGATCCGCTCCTTTATCCACGGCGGCGCCCAGGAAAGGAAGCGCCGGGCAGGCACGGAAAATGTCCCGGGGATCGTGGGACTTGGAAAGGCTGTGGAGCGGGCGTTTGCCACTATGGAAGAGCGCACTGCAAAGGAGAAGGAATTGAGAGACTATCTGATCGGCCGGGTGCTGGCGGAGATCCCCTATACTCGGCTGAACGGGCATCCTACGGACCGGCTGCCGAACAATGCCAACTTCAGCTTCCGGTTTATCGAGGGAGAATCTCTGCTGATCCGGCTGGATATGAAAGGCATCTGCGGTTCCAGCGGCTCTGCCTGCACATCCGGATCCCTGGATCCGTCCCATGTCCTTTTGGCCATTGGACTGCCTCATGAGATCGCGCATGGTTCCTTAAGGCTTACCTTAAATGAAGAGATTACCAGAGATGATATCGATTATGTGGTGGAAAGCTTAAAGGAGATTGTAGAAGGGCTCCGCAGGATGTCGCCCCTTTATGAGGATTTTCTGAAAAAGCAGGCCGGCCGGGTGTCAGAGTAAAACAGATAAATAACATCAGTCAGGAGGAATAAACGATGTATTCAGCAAAAGTAATGGATCATTTTGAGCATCCAAGAAATGTAGGAGAGATTGAAAACGCCAGTGGCGTGGGAACAGTAGGAAATGCCAAGTGCGGAGATATTATGCGGATCTATCTGGATATTGACGAGGATCAGATCATCCGGGACGTGAAATTTAAGACTTTCGGCTGCGGCGCAGCGGTTGCTACCAGCAGTATGGCTACGGAACTGGTGAAGGGAAAATCTGTTCAGGAGGCCATGCAGGTAACCAACCGGGCGGTTATGGAAGCTCTTGACGGACTGCCGCCGGTTAAGGTACACTGTTCTTTACTGGCAGAAGAAGCCATCCATGCGGCCCTGTGGGACTATGCGGAAAAGCACGGGATCCGGATCGAAGGACTGACGAAACCCAAGTCTGATATCCATGAGGGCGAAGAAGAAGAGGAAGAAGAATATTAAGACCGAGGATCAGAGATGAAAGGGAAAAAGGTAGTAGTGGGGATGTCCGGAGGCGTGGATTCCTCCGTGGCGGCCTGGCTTTTAAAAGAACAGGGATATGACGTGATCGGTGTGACCATGCAGATCTGGCAGAAAGATGAAGAGACGGCAGAAGAAAACGGCGGGTGCTGCGGGTTAAGCGCAGTGGAGGATGCAAGAAGAGTGGCGGACTCTCTGGGGATCCCGTATTATGTGATGAATTTCCGGAAAGAATTTCAGGCACATGTCATAGATTATTTTGTGGAGGAGTATCTTCACGGACGGACGCCAAACCCCTGCATTGCCTGCAATCGTTATGTGAAATGGGAATCGCTTCTGGAAAGGAGCAGGCAGATTGGCGCAGATTTTATTGCTACCGGTCATTATGCCAGGATCTGCCGGCTGGAAAACGGCCGTTACACGCTGAAGACATCGGCCACAGGAGCCAAGGATCAGACCTATGCGCTTTACAGCCTGACCCAGGATCAGCTGGCGTCCACGCTGATGCCGGTGGGGGATTATACCAAGGATCAGATCCGGCAGGCGGCAAAAGAAATGGGGCTTCTGGTGGCAGATAAGCCGGACAGTCAGGACATCTGTTTCGTGCCGGATGGAGATTATGCGTCCTTTATTGAAGACCGGACCGAGGCGGGAAGCCTTCCGGGAAATTTTGTGCTGTCAGACGGTACGGTAGTGGGAACCCACAGGGGCATTATCCATTATACCGTAGGCCAGAGAAAAGGTCTGGGACTTGCGCTTGGACATCCGGTCTTTGTACTGGAGATCCGCCCCGGGACCAACGAGGTTGTGATCGGAAGCGCAGAAGAATCCATGACCACGATGGTAAGAGCCAGACGGATCAATTTTATGTCGGTTCCTGACCTTACGGAGAAAAAAAGAGTCTGGGCAAAGATCCGTTATAACCATAAAGGAGCCTGGTGTCTTGCAGAAAAAACCGGAGAAGACGAGATCCTCTGTACGTTTGAAGAACCGCAGCGGGCAGTGACGCCCGGCCAGGCGCTGGTGCTGTATGACGGAGACTATGTGCTGGGCGGAGGAACGATTGTGAAGGAGGAAGCAAGATGAGAGCAGACGTTCACATGCACACCAATTTTTCCCATGATTCTCAGGCAACCCCGGAAGAAATGATCCGCGGGGCAATCTCAAAAGGTCTGGAAATGATCTGTTTTACCGATCATTATGACAAAGACAATCTGTCCTGGGGACCGGAAGACATCTTTGAGCCGGAAGCCTATTTCGCAGGACTTAGGCCTCTCCAGGAAAAATACCGGGACAGGATCGATGTCCGGATCGGTGTGGAACTTGGCCTGCAGCCCCATCTGGGGATTTTTATCATGAGTTTGTGGCAGAGTATCCCTTTGATTTTGTAATCGGATCTTTGCACAGCATCCGGCGGGAGGATATTGTATACGGAATGGAACACAATCCCGAATTCCGGCAGATGACGGACCGGGAATTCTACCGGATCACGCTGGAAGAGATGCTGGAGGATGTGAAAGTCAGCCGGGATTTTGACGTGCTGGGACACATGGATTATATGGTGCGGTACGGCAAAGAACGGGAAAAAGAATATTCATATGCCAGATACGCGGACCTGATCGATGAGATCCTGCGTACAGTGATCGAGAAGGGAAAAGGTATCGAAGTAAACATGGCGGGATTCAAGTACGGACTTCCGTTTGCCCATCCCCATCCGGATGTGCTAAGAAGATACCGGGAACTGGGCGGAGAGATCCTTACCGTAGGAGCCGACGGGCACCGGCCGGAGCACATTGCCTACGATTACGGGAAGGTATCAGAGATCCTGAAAAGCTGCGGATTCCGCTATTATACAGAATTTGCAGGAAGAAAACCGGTTTTCCGTCAGATCCTGTAAAAACCGTATTCAAAAAAGGGAAAAGCACTTGAATTTTTGAAACATATTTAGTACAATGATTCTTGGTTGATGATTCTTTAACAAATTGAAGGGATCAAGAAAAAAACTTTAGGAGGAATTAATCATGGCAGTAAAAGTAGCGATTAATGGATTCGGACGTATCGGACGTCTTGCATTCAGACAGATGTTTGGAGCAGAGGGGTATGAAGTAGTTGCGATCAACGACCTGACTTCCCCGAAGATGCTTGCACATTTATTAAAATATGATTCATCCCAGGGTAAATACGCTCTGGCTGATAAAGTTGAAGCTACTGATGATTCTATTATCGTAGACGGCAAAGAAATCAAAATCTATGCAATGGCTAAGGCTGAAGAACTTCCCTGGGGAGAGATTGGCGTTGACGTTGTTCTGGAGTGTACCGGATTCTACACATCCAAAGAAAAAGCTTCTGCACACATCAAAGCAGGCGCAAGAAAGGTAGTTATTTCTGCACCGGCCGGTAATGACCTGCCAACGATCGTATATAATGTAAACCACGACACACTGAAACCGGAGGATACTGTGATTTCTGCAGCTTCCTGTACTACCAACTGCCTGGCTCCGATGGCGAAAGCCCTCAATGACCTGGCTCCGATCAAGACCGGTATCATGTGCACCATTCACGCTTACACCGGCGACCAGATGACTCTGGACGGACCGCAGAGAAAAGGCGACCTTAGAAGATCCCGTGCAGCTGCTGTGAACATCGTTCCTAACAGCACAGGCGCTGCAAAGGCAATCGGCCTTGTAATCCCGGAACTGAACGGCAAGCTTATCGGCGCTGCACAGCGTGTTCCGACCCCGACCGGATCTACCACCATCCTGACTGCAGTTGTAGAAGGAACTGTTACCGTAGATCAGATCAACGAGGCTATGAAGGCTGCTTCCAACGAGTCCTTTGGATACAACACCGATGAGATCGTATCCAGCGATATCGTTGGTATGAGATATGGTTCTCTGTTCGATGCAACACAGACCATGGTACTGCCGCTTGACAACGGAACCACACAGGTTCAGGTTGTTTCCTGGTATGACAATGAGAATTCTTACACAAGCCAGATGGTAAGAACGATCAAATACTTCTCTGAGTTAGCATAATTCAGAGATCAGCTAAGACTCAAGTAAGGGTCCGGTCTTAAGTGGGCCGGACCCTTTTTGTAAGGAGAAACAGAAGTTTCTCTAAAATAAGCTTTAGGAGGCAAAAAGATGCTTAATAAAAAATCAGTCGATGATATCAATGTGAAAGGAAAACGAGTACTGGTAAGATGCGATTTTAATGTGCCGCTGATCGACGGAAAGATCACAGACGAAAACCGTCTGGTGGCAGCGCTTCCCACCATCAAAAAGCTGATCGCTGACGGCGGAAAGATTATTCTGTGCTCTCATCTTGGAAAGCCGAAGGGACAGCCGGTTCCGGAACTTTCCCTGGCTCCGGTTGCAGCGCGTCTCTCCGAGCTCCTCGGACAGGAAGTGAAGTTTGCTGCTGATCCGGAAGTGGTGGGACCGAACGCAAAGGCAGCAGTAGAAGCGATGCAGGACGGCGACGTGATCCTTCTTGAGAACACCCGTTACCGGGCAGAAGAGACCAAGAACGGCGAAGAGTTCAGTAAAGAGCTGGCTTCTCTTTGCGACGTATTTGTAAACGACGCCTTTGGAACCGCGCACCGCGCACACTGCTCCAACGTAGGCGTAACCCAGTACGTAGATACTGCTGTAGTCGGATATCTGATGCAGAAAGAGATCGATTTCCTCGGAAATGCGGTAAACAATCCGGAGAGACCTTTTGTGGCGATCCTGGGAGGAGCAAAGGTTTCCAGCAAGATCTCCGTGATCGAAAACCTGCTTGATAAAGTAGATACTCTGATCATCGGCGGTGGAATGTCTTATACCTTCAGCAAGGCACAGGGCGGAAGCGTAGGAAAATCTCTTCTGGAAGAGGATTACTGCGAGTATGCGCTGAACATGCTGAAAAAAGCAGAGGAGAAAGGCGTAAAACTGCTGCTTCCGGTAGATACCGTAATCGCAGACGATTTCTCCAACGATGCCAATAAGAAAGTGGTAAAAGCAGGCGAGATCCCGGAAGGCTGGGAAGGCCTGGACATCGGACCGGATACAGAGAAGATTTTCTGCGACGCCGTAAAAGACGCCAAGACGGTTGTATGGAACGGACCCATGGGCGCATTTGAGATGCCAAACTTTGCACACGGCACAGAGGCTGTTGCCAAAGCGCTGGCAGAGACAGACGCCACCACCATCATCGGCGGCGGAGATTCCGCGGCTGCAGTCAACCAGCTGGGATATGGAGACAAGATGACACATATCTCCACCGGCGGCGGAGCATCCCTGGAATTCCTGGAAGGAAAAGAACTGCCGGGCGTAGCAGCCGCTAATGATAAATAGAGCACTTGGTGAGGTTTTTTCGAACCTAGTCCCGAAGAACTTCCTTAGCTGGCGTTTACTTAGTTCGCCGTAGTTGACGAATGCGAGCATGAAATGCGAAGCGTGAGTTATATCGGAGGCGAACATACCCGCCTTGCATGCGGAAGTATATTTTGATGATAGAATTTTTAAGGAGACAAAAAAATGGCAAGAAAGAAAATTATCGCAGGCAACTGGAAGATGAATAAGACTCCAAGTGAGGCAGTTGCCCTGGTAGAAGAGTTAAAACCACTGGTAGCAAATGAAGAAGTGGACGTTGTTTTCTGCGTGCCGGCTATCGACATCGTTCCTGTTGTTGAGGCATGTAAGGGAACCAATATCCAGGTTGGCGCAGAGAATATGTATTTTGAAGAAAGCGGAGCTTATACCGGAGAGATTTCTCCGGCGATGCTGGTGGACGCAGGCGTAAAATATGTGGTTCTCGGACATTCCGAGAGAAGAGATTATTTTGGAGAGACCAACGAAGACGTGAATAAAAAAGTGCTGAAAGCTTTCGAGCACGGCATCACTCCGATCATGTGCTGCGGCGAGACTCTGGAGCAGAGAGAGCAGGGCGTGACCATGGACTTCATTCGTCAGCAGGTAAAGGTAGGCCTTCAGAATGTTACAGCTGACCAGGCAAAGGCTATGGTCATCGCTTATGAGCCGATCTGGGCCATCGGAACCGGCAAGACTGCTACCACCGAGCAGGCAGAGGAAGTCTGCAAGGGCATCCGTGAGTGTGTGGCAGAAGTATATGACGAGGCAACTGCAGAAGCTATCCGTATCCAGTACGGCGGATCTGTCAATGCAGGAAACGCTGCAGAGCTGTTTGCACAGGCGGACATTGATGGCGGTCTGGTAGGCGGAGCTTCTCTGAAAGCAGACTTTGGCAAGATCGTAAATTACAAATAATCGGATCAGGGGCAAAAGGATCCGCAGTCAGGCTCCTCTTTCTGACAGGTACAGTATGGAAACATTTACTTGCCGGAAAGAGGAGTTTTACTGGTGTATGAGAGCTTTACCGGTGTATCATATTTTCAGCAGAAATGAGAGATATAGTTTGAAGGAGTAGTTATGAAATATCTGGAAATACCAATTGAGGTCCATGGATCTGTAGAGAGCGCAAGACTTGAGACTTATATTCTGGATACGCCGACTGAGAAGATCAGGATCAAACGGCGGCCTATGGTAGTGATCTGTCCGGGCGGCGGCTACGAAAAGCTAAGCTTCCGGGAAGGAGAGCCTGTGGCCATGCAGTTTCTGGCGAAGGGGTATCACGCCTGCGTGCTTCGTTATTCTGTGGCGCCGGCCAGGTATCCGGTGCCGCTGCTGGAACTGGGACAGGTGATGCGTATTTTGCGAAGCCACGGGGCAGAATGGTTTATCGATACCGATCACATTTTTGTAAGCGGCGCTTCCGCGGGAGCGCATCTGGCAGGAATGCTGGGAGTGTTCTGGAATCAGAAATGGCTGGCAGATATGCTGGAAACCACCTGCGACGTGTTGAGGCCTGCAGGACTGATCTTAAGTTATCCTGTGATCACTTCCCTGGAGGGGACGGGCCATCTGCCAAGCTTCCGCAACCTGCTTGGAGAGGCATTTGAGGAAAAACGGATGGAACTTTCCCTGGAAACACAGGTGACAGCAGAGACGCCGCCTGTTTTTCTGTGGCATACGGCCACGGATCAGACGGTGCCTGCGGCGAATTCCATTCTGATGGCGCAGGCGCTGATGGAAAAGAAAGTTCCGGTGGAACTTCATCTTTATCCGGAAGGAGTGCACGGTTTAAGCCTGGGAACAGAGCAGGTGCGCCGGGCGGACGGCACGGGCGTTAATGAAGCCAGCAGGTCCTGGATGGAGCTTGCCTGCGACTGGATCCGCAGGCAGCAGTAAAAAAGATTTTCATATAGCATATAGGGAGGAAAAGGAAAATGAGCAAAAAACCAACAGTTCTTATGATCCTTGACGGATACGGATTGAATGAAAGTGTAAAAGGAAATGCGGTGGCAGAAGCGAAGACGCCGGTCATGGACCGGCTGATGCAGGAGTATCCATTTGTAAAAGGAAATGCCAGCGGCATGGCAGTCGGACTTCCGGAGGGCCAGATGGGCAATTCCGAGGTGGGACATCTGAATATGGGCGCAGGACGCATTGTATATCAGGATCTGACAAAGATTACAAAAGCGATTCAGGATGGTGATTTCTTTGAAAACAAGGCGCTTCTTGCCGCCTGTGAGAACGCAAAAGCCAACGATTCCTCCCTGCATTTGATGGGACTGGTCTCTGACGGTGGTGTTCACAGTCATAACGAGCACATTTACGGACTGCTGGAACTGGCAAAGAGACAGGGCCTTTCCAGGGTTTATGTACATTGCTTCCTGGACGGCAGAGATACGCCTCCGGCTTCCGGAAAAGAATATGTAGAGCAGCTGGAAGCAAAGATGCAGGAAATCGGCGTGGGCCAGGTGGCCACTGTTATGGGCCGGTATTACGCTATGGACCGGGACAATCGCTGGGACCGTGTGGAGAAGGCGTATCGAGCGCTGGTATATGGGGAAGGTGAAAAAGCGGCGAGCGGTCCGGAAGGCATTCAGACCTCCTATGACAAAGACACTACCGATGAATTTGTGCTGCCAACTGTGGTGGAAAAAGACGGGCATCCGGTGGCAACCATAAAGAACAATGATTCCATCATTTTCTTTAACTTCCGTCCGGACCGGGCAAGAGAGATCACCCGCACTTTCTGCGAGGACGACTTCAGCGGATTTGACAGAGGAGAAAGAATAAAGACCACTTATGTATGCTTTACTGAATACGATGTGACGATCCCGAATAAACAGATCGCATTTGTGAAAGAAGAGATTACCAATACATTTGGAGAATATCTGGCGGCTCATGGTCTGAAACAGGCAAGGATCGCCGAGACAGAAAAGTACGCGCATGTCACCTTCTTCTTTAACGGCGGCGTGGAAGAGCCCAATGCAGGCGAAGACCGCATCCTGGTGAAGTCCCCCAAGGTGGCTACCTACGATCTGAAACCGGAGATGAGCGCTTATGAAGTCTGCGATAAGCTGACCGAAGCCATCCGCTCCGGCAAATACGATGTGATCATCATCAACTTTGCAAACCCGGATATGGTCGGCCATACCGGCGTAGAAGCCGCTGCCATCAAAGCTATAGAGGCTGTAGACGAATGCGTTGGAAAAGCCGTAGAAGCCATCAAAGAAACAGACGGCCAGATGTTCCTCTGCGCGGATCACGGAAATGCAGAGCAGCTGATCGATGAAGAGACCGGCGAGCCCTTCACTGCACACACCACCAATCCGGTGCCGTTCATCCTGATCAACGCCGATCCCAAATATCAATTAAGAGAAGGCGGCTGCCTGGCGGACATCGCCCCCACGCTGATCGAGCTGATGGGCATGGAGCAGCCGAAAGAAATGACAGGAAAATCACTGCTGCGGTAACAATTTGGGACGTAGACCTTTTGCAAAGGTCTACGTCCCAAATTGCGTTTCAGGGTGTCCCAAATTGAATTTCAGGGTGTACCCGAATGATTTTTCCGGAATCTGTAGTATAATATCTGTGTGTTTGTGAAGAAATGGAAAGGCAGGAGGAGAGAGTGGAAAAGGCGGGAAATAAAAGTTATGAGTATTGTTTTTTTGATCTGGATGGAACGCTTACGGATTCTTCTTCCGGGATTACCAATGCGGTAAGGTATGCGCTTGATAAATATGGGATCCGGGAGCCGGACCGAAGGAAATTGTACCGGTTTATCGGGCCGCCGCTTACGGAGTCCTTCCGGGAGTTTTATGGGTTTTCCGAGGAGCGGTGTCTGGAGGCTGTCAGGTATTACCGGGAATATTACAGGGACCGGGGCATTTACGAAAACTGTGTTTATGACGGGATGGAAGAGGTGCTGAAAATGCTGAAGCAAGCGGGCAGGCATCTGGTTGTGGCGACTTCTAAGCCGGAGGTGTTCGCAAGACAGATTATCTCTTGTTTCCATCTGGATCCGTATTTTGAATATGTGGCCGGCATGGAGCTGGACGGCGGGAGAGGGACGAAGGCCGAGGTGATCGAATATGCCCTGGAGGCATGCAAGGTGCCGGACCGGGCGAAGGTACTGATGATCGGCGACCGGGAGCATGACGTGCTTGGCGCGAAAAAGGCCGGGATCGACTGCCTGGGTGTACTCTATGGCTTTGGGACAGAGGAGGAGCTTTTGACGGCGGGAGCGTCCGGGATTACGGCTACGGTGGAAGGAATCCTGGAGTATTGTTTATAAAATGGATTTGTTTTTCAGATAGTATTGACAAAAAGAGAAAATATTGTTATGATTTAAAAACAGAACGCACTCTGTTTTTAATCGAAAACAAAGAAAGAGGTGCAGTTATGAAACGAGTTTATTCTTTATTGGTTGATAACAACGCAGGTGTGTTAAGCCGGATCGCCGGTCTGTTCAGCCGCAGAGGCTACAGCATTGACAGTATTACCGCCGGCGTGACCGCGGATCCCAGGTTTACCCGCATTACGATCGTTGCCAGCGGCGATGAGCTGATCTTATCTCAGATTGAGAAGCAGGTCCGCAAGCTGGAGGATGTGATCGAGATCAAGGTTCTGGATCCGGTGGAGTCGGTTTACAGGGAGCTGATCATGGTGAAGATCCGTGCCGATAGAAAGGAACGGGCAGAGATCATCTCTGTGGCGGATATTTTCCGGGCTAAGATCGTGGACGTTGAGCAGGAATCTCTGATCGTAGAGCTTACAGGAACCCAGTCTAAGCTGGAAGCTTTCTTAAATCTTCTGGAGGGTTATGAGATCCTGGAACTTGCCAGAACCGGCATCACAGGACTGAACCGGGGCATCAAGGACGTAACGCTCATCGATCAGGAAGGTAACATCGAAAAGCTTAAAAATTGAACCAAAGATTATTAAATGGAGACAGAATGACAGGTTCTGCCGCTGTTTAACAATACATAATTCATTTTTATATTTATTTAGGAGGAATGATAAAAATGGCAGCAAAACTTTATTATCAGGAAGATTGTAATTTATCCTTACTGGAAGGAAAGAAGATCGCGATCATCGGCTACGGAAGCCAGGGACACGCACATGCGCTGAACTTAAAGGAATCCGGATGCGACGTGATCGTCGGACTGTATGAGGGAAGCAAGTCCTGGGCAAAGGCAGAGGCACAGGGGCTGAAGGTATATACAGCAGCAGAAGCGGCAAAACAGGCAGATATTATCATGATCCTGATCAATGACGAAAAGCAGGCGGCAATGTACAAAAAAGACATTGAGCCAAATCTTGAGGAAGGAAATATGCTGATGTTCGCACACGGCTTCAGCATTCATTTCGGGCAGATCGTACCTCCGGCAAATGTAGACGTGACCATGATCGCTCCGAAGGCTCCGGGCCACACAGTAAGAAGCGAGTACCTTGCAGGAAAAGGAACTCCGTGTCTGGTTGCCGTTGAGCAGGATTACACCGGAAAGGCACTGGACAGAGCCCTGGCTTACGCTCTGGGCATTGGCGGAGCAAGAGCAGGCGTCCTGGAGACCACCTTCCGCACCGAGACAGAGACAGACCTCTTTGGTGAGCAGGCAGTTCTGTGCGGCGGCGTATGCGCTCTGATGAAAGCCGGATTTGAGACTCTGGTAGAAGCAGGATATGACCCGAGAAACGCATACTTTGAGTGCGTACATGAGATGAAACTGATCGTAGATCTGATCTATGAATCCGGATTCGGCGGCATGAGATACTCCATCTCCAACACCGCAGAGTACGGCGATTACATCACAGGACCGAAGATCATCACTGAGGATACCAAGAAAGCAATGAAAAAGATCCTGGCAGACATCCAGGACGGATCCTTTGCAAAAGACTTCCTGCTGGAGATGAGCGACGCCGGCGGAAGAGCACATTTCCGTGCACTTCGGAAACTGGCTGCAGAGCATCAGATGGAAAAGGTAGGAGAGGAAGTAAGAAGCCTTTACAGCTGGAGCGATTCTGCAAAACTGATCAACAACTAGTCAGAACAAAAGACAGAGAAATACAGAGAAACATAGAGAAGTACAGGCGGCGCCGCGGCAGAGAAACTGTTGCGGCGCCGTTTTCTGCGTGATAGAATAAATACAGAAATCTTCGGAACGTATAAAAACTGACAGAAGGAAAAGGAGGAAGAGGGATGAACAGCAGAATCGAAGAAATGGCGGATCTTAGGTCGGCAAAAAATCCGAAGGCCAGGATTAAGATTTTAAAAGGCCACTTTGCCACCAGCAACTCCCATCTTAACACCTACATTGACATGTCTACGGTGAAGACCCGGCACAATAACTCCAGAGAGGCGGCAAAGGTGCTGGCGGAAGAATATCTGACGAATACTTATGTAAATACGATCGTCTGCCTGGACGAGACAGAGGTCATCGGCACCTTTCTGGCAGAACAGCTGGCAGACTCCAACCGGATGTCCCTAAGCGCGGGCAACAACATTTCTGTAGTTACCCCTGAGTACCATTCCATGGGACAGATGCTTTTCCGGGACAATAAACAGCGGATGATCAAAGACCAGCAGGTAATGATCCTGGCAGCGTCTGTGACCACCGGAAAGACGATCCTAAGAGCCATCGAATCTGTCCTCTATTATGGCGGAACTGTCTGCGCGGTCTGCGCCATCTTCAGCGCGGTTACAAAAGTGGCGGGCATGGAGATCAAGACTATATTTACCAGCAGAGATCTGCCGGATTACCGGGCTTACGAGCCTGCAGACTGCCCCATGTGCCAGGAAGGAAGGCGGGTGGAGGCGATTGTCAACAGCTTTGGATACTCCGAGCTGAAATAACGGTAAAGCAGGAAAAATCGTCCTATAATTTACTCAAAAAGAGAGGGCGGTCGACTGCTATGAGCAATGACAAAATTACATCTGAGACACAAAACAACACTGGGGTGCTGGCGGATATTTCCCAAAACTGGCTGGATATGATCCAAAGGCACCTGAAAGAAACTTCTTATATCAAATACAGAAATCTTCTGTACAATCATATTCTCCCGGAACTAGGAACTACCTATCTGTCCGGCCTGTCTACTCTGCAGGTAGAAGCATTTGTCCGGAAAAAATTAAAAGAAGGAAGAAAGGACCAGAGAGGCGGCCTGAAAGAAAAAACCGTCAAAGACATTATCAGTGTACTAAGAGAAATCTGCCTTTACGGCGCAGCCTGCGGCGAAGAGAGTCCCTGCCGTTTTGATCAGATCCGCATGCGTCAGGAAGAGTCCCCGGTGCGGATCCTGAACCGGGCGGAACAGGAGACTCTTGGAAGATTTCTATTAAGAGACGGAAGCCTTACCAAAACAGGCGTTCTATTGAGCCTGTATATGGGCCTGCGACTGGGGGAGGTCTGCGCCCTGAAAAAGGAACACATCCTTTTTGGAGAAAAGGTGGTGCAGGTGCGGATGACCATGCAGCGGATCCAGACCCCGGGAAGTGTCGGTGACAAAAAGACAAAAGTGATCCTGACCACTCCCAAGAGCAGAAAATCATTAAGAGACATTCCTATTCCGCCTATTTTGCAAAAAAGACTGACCGACCTTGGAAATCTGCCGGAACGGGCGTATCTGCTCACTGGAAGCGAGGAACGCTTTATTGAGCCAAGAACTTTGGAAAATATATTCAAGCGGTATTTGAAAGAGTGTCAGATGGAAGAGATCAATTATCATGCCCTGCGGCACACCTTTGCCACCCGCTGTGTCGAGAGGGGATTCGATGTGAAAACATTAAGCGAGATCCTGGGGCACGCCAGTGTAAATATTACGCTGAACCGGTATGTACATTCGTCCATGGAGCGGAAGCGGGAACATATGCAGAAGCTGCAGGAGACATGGTAAAGAGCCTAAAATAGAAAAGGTTTCGTAGAGGAATCAACTCTACGAAACCTTTAATACTATAACACATTAGGTTTTATTATTCAATAGGCAACATATACCAAACTAGCTATATTTGTATAGGTGTCAATGATTGGTAACACTTCACCCCGAAAGGAATGTCAAGGGTAAGGTGGAGATTCCCGCAGGGAATACTACCTGACCTTGACATTCTCTTTGTGATATAATGGTGTGCGGCGGCAGCATCCTTTGCTGTCGCCCTTGTCTGCTTTAAAACATAACTCCCTGATACATTCTTACTATCGTATTCGGACTTCTCATTCCTAAACAGGTTTTGATATAAGTGTTTGATTTCTTCTGATATACGGCTAGCTGTTTTCTCCCATCTTCCAGATTATACATACGCATTTTTTTATAGAACCTTGCTTCATCTGTTCGATGCTGCCGTTCCACTTTCCCGTTGTGTCGCGGAGTTGCGATCTGAATCCGGTGATACAGGATTTCCAACTCCTTAAGTGCCTCTTCAAACATTGTTAAATGCGTACTTTTAATTACCAACAGCCGATTGGTGAACTCCGATCCGTTATCCGTCTGCACTTCCCGGATTGGAAAAGGGGCATGTTTGATTAGCTTCACCAGGAAATCTCTGGAACTATAGGTACTGTGTTCATCATACATTTCCCGATAAGTCCATCTGCTACATTCGTCTACCGCTGTATATTGATAGTATTTCCTGCCATCTGTCACGCAATAGGAAGGAACATACTTCACATCTATCTGTATTTTCTGCCCTGGGTAATCTGCACGCTGATAAGGCTTGATCTTTCGTTTCTTTTTCTTCTTTTTCACTGGTTTCAAGGCTTTCAGCCGGGCAGCGACTCGTTTAAATCCCCCGTAGCTGCGCCTATACCCATCTTTTTCTACCAGTTCCTGATATGCCAGGATCAGGTCTGTCCATTTATATTTTTTTAGGCGGCGCCGGATTTGCCGTAGTTCCAGCTCTGTATGACTTTTTGGCGATGTTTTAGGCCTGTGGCTACGATCTTCCAGACTGGCTGTTGTCCCATCGTATCGAGAAAGCCATTTGTAGACCGTTTTTCGGCTTACTTTATAACGGATCGCCGTTTCTGTTACAGAATGATTCTGAGCATATTTAACAATACGTTGACGCTGATATTTGGGGTGTGATAAACTCGACATACAAGGATTCTCCTTTTGATCGGACTATTGGTTTCTCGACAATTCCAATATATCACATCAAGGTGGGTCCTTGTTTTTATTTTGTTACCTATCTATTGTACCCCAACACAACATATACCAAACTAGCTATATTCTACAACAAAAATCTCAAAAAATCTGTTTGTTTCTATAAATAATCCCTTTGTTTTTCGGTGATTCTTACAAAAAACACCCTTGTTTTTTCGTAGAGTTGATTCCTCTACGAAAAAAACAGGGGTGATTTTGATGTGGTGTGTTATGAAATGTCTTCCCGGAGAAGCGCAGAAAGTCATGGAATCCTGCAAGGCAAATCTGTCCAGGCAGGCATTGCAGGATGTTTTTATGTTCACTTGCGAACGAATGAAGCGATATCAGGGAAGCTGGCACCTGGAGACCCGGCAGATGTTTCCGGACTGTCTGTTTCTCGAGACGGAAGATCCGGAGCAACTGGCCAGAGAACTGGAGCCTTACCGGGCGTATGCCTGTGCAGGCGGGAAACGAGAGATGCTTCAAAGTGTCCCGCCGGAGGCGGAAGATTTTCTGCGGCGTCTCTGTGGAGATGCACATCACCTGCCTATGTCCAGCGGCTATATCCGGGACGGGATCACCCATGTAAGCAGCGGCCCTTTGGTGGGTATGGAGCGCAGGATCCGAAAGATTGACCGGCATAAACGGCTGGCGGATATCGCAGCTCCGCTGCATGGGATGGAAGCGCCTGTGCAGGCCGGGCTTGAGATCATTTCCAAGAGCTGACAAACGACATCCAGGGGAAAGACGAGAAAAATACGTTCAGAAAAACACAAAGATCAGGACCATTGCCTGTGGTCTGTGCCATGGGTGACGGGGATATTTGTAAGAGTGGATGCGAAAGAAGATCCGGGGAAAACCGCGGAATGGCGAAGCGCACCCAAAAAGGAGACGAGAAACGTGTGGTATGTGATCCAGATTCAGACAGGCAGAGAAGAAAAGGTGCTGGAGATGATCCGAACCGTGATCCCCAGAGAGCTGTATGAAGAATGTTTTTACATCCGAAGGGAATGTGCCCGGAAGGAAGGAAACGTCTGGCGGATCCAGGAAGCGCCTTTGTTTCCCGGATATCTGTTTGCAGACACCAGAGACCCGCAAGGGTTGTACGTTATGCTAAGGCAGGTGCCGAAGCTGACAAAGCTACTGAAAGAGGATCAGGTCTTTCTTGGCGTGTCGGAAGAAGAGCAGGAATTTCTGGAAGAAATCCAGAGCGAAGGTCATGTGGTAAAAAGATCCCTGGTCAGGCTCAATGAAGAAAAAGAGATCATCTGGGCGGACGGAGCTGTGGGACGGTATTTTGACCATATCGTCAGACAGCGGATACGAAAGCGGTATGTGCTGATCGAGAAAGAGCTGCTGGGAGAAAAAAGGAAGATTCTGTTTGGGATCAGAACAGAAGAAGATGAGCTGGCGAAAAAATAACCGCCGGCTTTTTTATATGAAAAAAAGTGAGGAAAAGGGTTATGAATATATCATTTTCACCGCCGGATATCACAGAGGCGGAAATAGAAGAAGTAGCAGAAGCGCTTCGCTCCGGCTGGATCACAACCGGGCCGAAAACAAAGGAACTGGAACGGCAGGTGGCTGATTTCTGCGGCGTTCGTCGTGCAGTATGCCTGAATTCACAGACGGCTTGTGCAGAGATGACATTAAGGTTATTGGGAATCGGCGAAGGGGATGAAGTAATTACCTGCGCCTATACATATACGGCCAGCGCTTCGGTGGTATGTCACGTTGGTGCAAAACTGATCATGGTCGATACACAGAAAGATTCTCTGGAAATGGATTATGAGCAGATGGAAGCAGCCATTACAGAAAAGACAAAGGCGATTATTCCCGTAGATTTGGGCGGAATTCCCTGTGATTATGACCGGATATATGAGATTGTCCAGCGAAAGAAAGGACTTTTTCATGCGGCCAATCCCATCCAGAAAGCCATCGGACGGGTAATCATTGTGGCGGATGCAGCGCATGCGTTCGGCGCAACCTGGCATGGCAAACCGGCAGGAAGTATCGCGGACTTTAGTAATTTCAGTTTTCATGCAGTGAAGAACTTCACGACTGCGGAAGGCGGAGCCGTAACATGGCGGGAGATTGAAGGTATCGACAGTGAAGAGATTTATCGCCGGTATCAGCTATTGTCCCTGCATGGACAATCTAAGGACGCACTGGCCAAGACTCAGCTCGGGGCCTGGGAATATGACATCATCGGACCCTGGTACAAATGCAATATGACGGATGTGGCAGCAGCGATTGGTCTGGCGCAAATGAGACGTTACCCGGATCTGCTGGCAAGAAGAAAAGAAATCATTGGGAAATATGACGCGGCTTTCCGCCCGTTGGGTGTGGAAGTACTGGATCATTATAACGAAGAGCATCAGTCATCGGGGCACTTGTATCTTACAAGAGTACCAGGGATTACGCCGGAACAGAGACAGGAAATGATTGTAAAAATGGCAGAGGCAGGAATTGCCTGCAATGTGCATTATAAACCCATGCCCATGATGACAGCGTATAGGAAGATGGGATTTGATATCAAAGATTATCCGAATGCATATCAGAAATTTGCCAATGAGATCACATTGCCGCTGCATACAAAATTAACAGATGAGGAAGTAGAGTATGTGGTGGAAGTGGGAACAGCGATTTATAGGCAGTATCTGTAGAATAGTAAATATATAATATTTGTTACAAAATAGGAGATAAAATCATGAAAACGATTTTGTGTCTCGGAGCATCAATTATGCAGGTTGAGGCAATAAAAAAAGCAAAGGAGATAGGATACCGTATTATTGCAGTTGATTATGATAAAAAAGCGCTAGGTAAAGATCTGGCAGACGAATTTTATGAAGTTAGTACGATTGATACAAATGCTGTATTAGAAGTGGCGAAAAAATGCAAAATTGATGGAGTTGTGACAGTTGCAACTGATATGCCGGTTAGAACAGCAGCAGTGCTATCTGAAAAATTAGGAATTCCAGGATTAACACAAGATGTTGCGATTAAAGCAACGGATAAAATTGAAATGATTAAAAGTTTTAGTGAGAATAAAGTTCCTTCTCCTGCGTTTTGGATAGTCGAGTGTTATGAGGACTTTATGAATCAAAAAGAGGAGTTTACATATCCTGTTATCTTTAAACCACAAGAAAATTCGGGGAGCAGAGGGGTAATTCTTGTAAATAAAGCAGAAGAAGCAGAACATGCTTATGAATATGCAAAAAAGTTTAGTAAAACAGGGAAAATTCTTGTAGAAGAATATCTGGAAGGACCAGAAGTAAGCGTAGAAGTGATTTGCGAAAATGGGAAGGTTCATATTCTTGCCATTACGGACAAATTGACAACAGGGGCTCCTTTTTTTGTGGAAATGGGACATTGCCAACCATCTGCTCTGGATGTAGAAATTCAAAACAAAATTAAAAATGTAGCTGCCCAGGCAATTCGCGCAATTGGAATTCAGAATGGGCCAGTACATGTAGAAATGAAGATACCAGAAGGAATTCCAAAGATGATTGAATTAGGGGCGAGAATGGGTGGTGATTTTATTACGACTCATTTGGTGCCGTTGTCTACAGGAATAGATATGATGAAATTAGTAATACAGAATGCCTGTGGAGAAAGGTTAGATATTCCACAAAAACAGAATTATGGAAGTGCAATTAGATTTTTCACAGGGAAAGCAGGAGAATTAAAAGACGTATCAGGAATAGAAAGAGCACTTTCAATAAAGGGCGTTAAAGAGGTTTTACGATTTAAGGATGATGGAAGTAGGATTACAAATGTTCACAATAGCCTTGATCGGATAGGGTGTGTAATTGCACAGGGAGAAAGTAACAAAGATGCAATAATGAATTGTGAAAAAGCGCTAGAAGAAATTAAAGTCAATGTATCATAAATCAGTTCAGTTAATATTTCTTTTGCCGAAGAAATAATTTAGGGGGAAATAGAGGGAAAATGTACAAGAAATGTTTTAAGAGATTATTGGATATTATGTTTTCTGTTATTTTAATGCCTATAGTCGGATTGAGCATTTTGATATTAGGTCCATTGATATATTTAGAAGATCGGGGAAGCGTTTTTTACAAGGCGAAAAGGAGAGGGTATAAAGGCAATGTGTTTGAAATGCTTAAGTTTCGTTCTATGAAGATGAATGCTCCTGATATACGAAATGCAGATAACTCAACATTTAATTCACCAGATGATACTCGTGTCACAAAGATAGGAAAAGTATTACGAAAAACATCTATTGATGAATTGCCGCAGGTGATTAATATTCTGAAGGGGGATATGTCATTTATCGGACCACGACCAGATACAGCAGATAAACAGTTACAAGATTTATCCAGTGTTCAGATACAAAGGCTTGAAGTTAGACCAGGCTTAACAGGATATTCGCAGGCTTTTTTTAGAAATTCAATAGATACAAAGACTAGACTGAAATATGATGCAGAATATGCAAGAAAAGTAAGTCTAAGAATGGATTTGGTTATTTTTATTAAAACAATAGATACAGTTTTGCGAAGGAAAAATGTATATAAAAATAGTGGAAGTGGAGAATAAAACGTGGATAAACATATAAAGAATCAGCTTAAAGGGAAACGTCTTCTTCTTTTGGGTGGAAGTTTATGGAAAGACGCAATAAAGAAGATTGCAGATGAATATGAGATTGTATTGGTGGCAACGGGGAATTCACAAAATGCAGGTATTTTTGAGATTGCTTCTGAACAATATCAGGTTAATTCGACTGATGCAGAAGAGATGAAAAAATTAATAATCGAAAAAAAGATAGATGGCGTGTATATGGGGGGAAATGAAGCAGTTATATCTGCGGCTTGTGTATACTTAAATGAATTAGGACTACCTTGTTATTGTAAAAAGAATCAATGGGATGCCTTACAGGATAAACGAATCTTTAAAGAATTATGTATTAGACATAATCTGCCGTGTGTTCCCGAAGTGAAGCTGGAGCAGGTGTGTGAGGAAAATGTTGAATTTCCCGTTATAACTAAACCAGCAGACGGTTGTGGAAGCAGTGGGTTCAAAGTATGTCATAATGCTAAAGAATTAAAAGAAGGAATTACTAAAGCAAGAACAAATTCTCCGACAAAACAGGTTATTGTAGAAAAATTTGTCAAGAATGATGGGGTAGTAGTATTTTATACGATATCTAAAGGAAAGCTTTATTTTTCGGGTTTGGAAGATAAATATCCTGTTCGTTACAAAGAGCATGGAAGCTATGTGGGAGGATTATTTGTTTTTGAAAGTAGCTTAAAAGAGATATTTCGTGAAAAATTTGAAAAGAATATTTCTGATTTAGTCGCTGATTTGGGGATTAAGGAAGGTAGTTTTTGGATTGAAGTATTTTACGACGGATCAGATTTTTATTTTAATGAAGCAGGATATCGTTATGGCGGTTCAGCATCTATTTATCCGATTAATTATATGTATGGGATTAATCAAGTTGCAGCAGATATCTTTTACGCATTAACAGGAAAGAGCGAGATAAAAAATTTTATTTCTATCATACCTGAAAAAGTAATGAAAAAGAAATATTATGCAGTATATCCACTTTATTCGAGAGCTGGTAAAGTTTCAGAAATCAGTGGATATCTAACTTTGCAAAAATCTCCAGAAATTGTAACAGTAATTTCAAAAATTAGTTTGCAAGATGAGATTAAGGAGTCAGGAACATTTTCTCAAGCTGTTACGCTTATACATTTTGTGTTTGATGATATAAACGAATTACAAGGTACTATTGAAAAAATACATAATGTGTATAAAGTCTTAGATCAAGATGGTAACAATATGATTGAGAGAATGTTAAACATAAAAAATGTTTCACTGAAATAGAAAGGGATTAGTAATATGAACAAGAGTAATTTTTTATATTTGTCATCTTCGGAAGTTCATTCGGTTTTGGAGGATGATTATCAGTTGGTGCTCGATTCAGTGGAAGATTCGATAAAAATGATGAATGAGGGAACAACTATTCAACCAGACAAAAATTCTCAAATATTTGATACAACATATCAGAATCGGATAAATTGTATGTCAGCCACCTTGAGAAAGACTGACACATGCGGAATGAAATGGGTGTCGGTTTTCCCGGAAAACAAGAAGAAGGGAATTGAAAATGTTGAAGGGTTTGTTTTGCTTTCTGAAATTAACACAGGAAAATTAAAGTGTGCAATGAACGCTACGGAGCTTACGAGTCTTAGAACGGCAGGGGTTGGCGCTGTTGCAGCTAAGTATTTGGCAAAAAAGAATTCTGAAACTATTGGATTTATAGGAGCAGGGGAAGAAGCAAAGGCACATTTTAAATTAATAAAATTTATTAATAAAAATATAAAAAGATGTTTTGTTTCTTCGAGAACTTGTAACAGTGTAAAACAGTTTATTGATGAATTTCAAAAAAAATATCCAGATGTTGTGTTTGTTGATTGTGGAAATAATTTTGAGAACGCAGTGAAAAGTGCGGATATCATTGTTACAGCAATCAGTTCTCAAGAGCAGGTGTTAAAGGCAAAATGGATTAAAGAAGGGGCACTGTATATTCATGTTGCCGGAATTGAAGATGAATATGCTGTGGCAAAAAAAGCTTCGAAAATTGTTTGTGATTGTTGGGAATGTGTTAAACATCGAAGTCAAACGATCGTTCAGATGTATAAAGACGGAGAATTGACGGATAATGACATATACGCAGATATTGCGAAAATCATTACCGGAGAAAAAGCGGGACGAGAATCAGATGCTGAATTTATTTATTTTAATTCGGTAGGACTTGCTGTTGAAGATATTTTATTTGCTAATCGAATCTACGAAAGGGCTATAAAGTTAGGGGCAGGGCAATGGATTGAAAAGTAGGAGGAGGATTTGTGATGAACGAACATCAAAGATTGATGGGGTATACGACAAGTAATGGCATACAATATATCATTTTACATATAAAAAAATACAATCTACTAATGAAGACATTTATTTCATCAGATCTTAAGTTCTATCAGAAAGCTATGATTTCTTTCGATTTTGCATGGTCTGTTTTTCGATATGGAGTTGGAATAAACGACTATTTTCAATACAATTTTTATCGTCGAAAAGCCGTAGATCGTAAAAGTTTTATTGTGGCAAGGAATAGAAAGCAAATTATAAAGATATTTAACGGTTCTATAAAGCAGCCGGATTTTGATGATAAATGTAGATTCAATAAAATATTCAATAACTACTTGGGAAGAAGTTGGATAGATTTAGATGAATGTTCGGAAAAAGAATTCAATGAATTTGTCATGAAAAATGATACGTTTATGGCAAAAATTAAAGAAGGAAGTGGCGGTAATGGAATAGAATTAATTTCTGCTGACGGACATGATTTATCCAAGTTATATAAAGAATGTAAAAGAAAACATATAATTGCAGAAGAGATTATTCATCAGCATAAAGAGATGGGAAAATTTAATCCCAAATCAGTAAATACTTTACGAGTAATAACTCTTGTTTTACCAAATAATGAAGTGAAAATTATGGATGCGGTGTTCAGATGCGGAAATGGAGAAAAGTGCACAGATAATTTTCATCATTTTGGAATGGCTGCGATTATTGATCCGGAAACAGGGGTTGTAATTACTCCCGCAGTAGATAAGTTGAATCGCAAATTTTATATTCATCCAAAATCGCATGAACAGATTATAGGCTTTAATATTCCTTTTTGGAATCAGGTTGTAGATGTTGTGAAAAAAGCTGCAATGGTTAGAAAGAATGTTAAGTTTGTTGGGTGGGATATAGCCATAAAGGATAGTGGAGAGATTTGCATCGTAGAGGGGAATTGCACTGCAGATCCGGATATTACCCAGATGCCTGATCAAGTTGGAAAATGGTATAAATATAAAAAAGTGTTAGAAGAGGTCAAATAAATATAATGAATTACAAAATTAGTGTTATTGTGCCTATGTATAATGCGGAAACTTATATCGGTGACTGTATAGAGAGTTTGATAAATCAATCTTATTCCAATATAGAAATTATTTTAGTAGACAATAATTCATCTGATCGGACCATTCAAATAGCTGAATCATATAAAATGAGGGATGATAGAATTCAGGTGCTTCATTGTAAAAAGCAAGGACCAAGTGCAGCTAGGAATTTAGGGATAGAAAAAGCGAAGGGAGAATATATTACATTTGTTGATGCAGATGACTATTTGGAAATTGATACATATAGACTGGCTATTAGTAAATTAGAAAATAACACTCCCGATATTATACTTTTTGGCTATTATATTACAGATTGTTCAGGGCATAAAAAACAAAATAGCATTAATTATGTTCAGGATGGTTTTTTGCAAGGGGAATCTTATGAAAGTTTTCTGGAAAATATGATATTTTCACCGAAGGGTAAGAATGTACCGTCATATTCTTGTTTAAGAATTATTAAGCGTAATATTATTGATAAATATCATTTAAGATATGACGAAAGTGTAAGGAGATCCGAGGACTTTCAATTTTTGGTTAAGGTTCATTTGTATTCTAAAAATTTATATTCTATATATTCAAAGAAATTGTATGCGTACCGCCAGATAGATTCTTCTATTACTCATGGATATACCGTGGAATACTGGAAAATGATAGAAAAAATTTTTGATGATTTATATTTGTTTGATAGGATTCATAATAATAAGAAATTAAAAGAAAGATTGAATATGAGATTTCTGATATATGCACTGAATGCACTGGAAAATATTTGCAGGTTGAAACGAGAAAAAGGCAATTATAGAAGAGTTAAAGTTGTACTTAATAATAAGAATTTAGTGAATATTAAAAGACAAATAGGTGTTTTCCAGGGAATAAAAAACATAGGTATTTCTTATGTTCTATTAAAATTAGGATCTCCACTTTTAGTTCTTATTTATGAAGAAATCAGAGGATATAAGCATGGTTAATATTAATAAAAAAACAATATATTTTGATTTAGGAATAAGTATTGTTTTTGTACTACAAGGGCTGTTTTTCTTGCTGCAGGATTCGACTTTATTATATATGGGAACATTTATCAGTTGGTTTCTGATTTTACTATACTCTATTGATGGTCAGGGAAAACGGGCAAGTTTATTGTGTTTTGAAATTACTTATTTTGTTTTTTTGTTGGGAGGAACTTTTTTTAGTTATTTGATTGAAAGTCAGCCTCTTTTTATTTTTAATAATGATACGTTGCTTCACACATATTGCTTATTATATTTGTCGCAATTAATTTTGTATATAGGATATAGATGGTCAGAAATGAAGCATAAAGAACCAGTAATGAAATTTATTGAGGATTCCAATGATAAGACCAATATAAATATCCGGTATTATGCTTTAATAATTATGCTTATTTCTACAATTCCTGCATTAAGTGTATCCATTAATAATATTCGTTATGTTTCTGCAACGTCTTATGAGAACTTATATTTAAGAGCCGACAATAATTTACCTTTTGTAATAAATAAATTGGAACAAATTTTTCCGATTGCTTTTTTTTTATTTTTGTCTACCAAACCAAGCAAAAAAAGTGTTATTTTCCCTACATTACTTTATCTTGGTGTACAAAGTACAACTTTAGCTACAGGGAGAAGGACAGATTTTGTTTTGTCGCTCATGGTTGTGTTTTTTTATTTCCTAATTCGTAATTTTATTACGCCAAAAGAAAAATGGATTGGGAAAAAGGAGTTGTTGGCAATTGCAATAGGTGTACCAGTTTTAATTTTGCTTCTGGTCTATGTTAGTAATATTAGATCTGGAGATTCAACGGGTTTTTCGCTTGGAAGTGGGATCATCAAATTTTTTAGAGATCAAGGTGTAAGTATTACTGTCATTGAGTATGGCAAGGAGTTGATGGATCAAATTCCAAAACAATGGTATGCGTTTGGTACGATAATTGATTTTTTTAAATACAATGAAATAACGCAACTGTTTTGTGATTTTTCATCTTACGCGCCTCAATCAGTAGAGCAGGCATTGTATGGGAATTCGTATGGGGATACAATATCGTATCTTGTGATACCTTATAATTATTCACAAGGTTTCGGATTGGGGTCATGCTATATAGCAGAAATGTTTCAAAATTTTGGTATTCTAGGAGTAATCATTATTAATTTTATTTATGGATGGCTTTTGCAATTTTCGAATAATAGGTATGGGAAAAGCATTATAGGAAGTACATTTATTATTTTTATACTTATGCGACTGTTTTATGCTCCTAGGTCAACACCATTTTCATTCCTTTCCAGTACATTTACAATTACGAATCTTATTATAATTGTAGGGGGAGTTTTGATTATGAAAAGATTTGCTTTGAATAAAATTAAATTTCGAATAAGAAAAGAGCAAATTTTATAGGTTCTCGGGATGACAAAAATGAAGAAGAAATCATTAAGTGTAAATGCTGTTTTAAATATGTTTAGAACAGCTCTGTCGGTTGTTTTTCCGCTTATTACCTTTCCGTATGTGTCAAAAGTTCTGGCGATGGATAATGTGGGGAGATATAACTTTGCATATTCAGTGATTACATATTTTCAGTTGTTTGCTGCCTTAGGGATTAATACATATGCAATACGTGAGGGCGCTAAATTACGATCTGATTATAAAAAAATCAGCCAGTTTGCATCGGAAGTTTTCACAATTAATGTTTTGTCTACAATTCTTGCCTATATTATTTTGGGGATAACTATTTTAATATTGCCACAGTTTCAGGGGTATGGAGTAGTCTTATTTATTTTAAGTGGTGTGATTTTGACGACTACTTTGGGTTGTGAATGGGTCTATTCTATATATGAAGAATATTTGTATATTACAATAAGAGCAATTTTGGCATATGTTTTTTCACTCATATTACTTTTTGTGTTAGTAAAAAAACCAGATGATTTAATCAACTATGCAATTGTTACGACGGTATCAACAGGTGGAGCTAATTTGCTCTATATGTATTCGAGAACAAAATATTGTAAAATTAAAATTATATGGGATTTAAAAAAAATTCATTTTCAAAATCATATTAGACCAATTTTAATGATATTTGGAAATACAGTTACGACCAATATTTTTGTTAATTCAGGGGTATTGGTTTTAGGATTGTTATCCACGGAGTATCATGTTGCCTTGTATTCGGTATCGTCAAAAGTATATTCGGTAGTAAAAAATCTTCTGGCGGCTATTATAATTGTATCTGTTCCCAGATTATCTAATTATTGGGGAACGGCAAAAAAAGATTTGTTTAGAAAGACATTAAATCAGATTTTTATCGTGCTCATTTCATTGGTTTTACCAGCAGTTATTGGATTAACAGCTCTAAGTAGAGATATTATTCTACTGATATCAAATGCGAACTATTTACCAGCACAAACTTCGTTAATTATATTATGCTTCGCCCTCATTTTAAGTATATTTAACTGGTTTTTTACATCTTGTATTTTAATTCCAACAAAAAATGAAAAGAAGGTTTTTCGGACTACTACTATTTGTGCTGTTGTTAATATAAGCGTAAATTGTATTTGTATTCCTGTTATGCAAGAGAATGCGGCAGCCATAGCTACTATGTTTGCTGAAGGTATCGGTATGGTAATAAGTTATCAATATGCAAAAGATTTTTTTTCGCCAAACGCAAAAAGGAAAGATATAGCGTCTGTTATAATTGGGAGTGTGTTGATAATAGTTATATGTGTATTTTGTAGACACAATTTTATGAATTTGTATATTCGGCTAGGGGTTTCAATTGTTTCATCGATTATTGCTTATGGGGGTATACTTATTCTTATGAAAAATAGTCTCATAGTAGATTTCTTACACAATGTAAGAAATGGCAGAAGATAGAAGCAGGTAGTGTTATGATCGTCACTTCAAATGAAGTGGCGATTTTTTATAAACACATCTTTACTTTTTCGCTGTTGTATGACATAATACCAGTAAGATCATTTGCCGGCAATGATAGGAATCAAAGAGCAACCGTTTACAACTTACCGATAAAAGAGAGGGATCAGATCATTAACAGAAGCAGCAGAGTACCACGACAGCTTACGAAAGAGGAACGGATACGGGAGAACCTGCAGTGTGCGTGGTAAGGTGATTTTACAGCCACAGGGTAAGGAGTTTTTTACATGGTACGGTAAGGAGTTTTTTACATCACGCGGTAACGACTTTTTTACATGACAGGGTAAGGAGTTTTTTCCATCGTCCGGTAATCACTTTTTTACATCCCCTGCGGCGAGTTTTATCACAGGAGGAGTCAGCGGTTCATCCGATTTTGTATACTGTAAGCAGTACACAAGAGAGGAGACCTTTATGCTGACAAAAACAAAAATGCAGGAAATACAGGATCTAAAACTGCAAGGTTACACAAAAGCTGATATTATCAGATACTATGAAGCGCAGGGGCGCAAGCCTCCCAGCCGTCCCACGATCAGCAAGTATTATGACATGGATGTGCTCCCGGATGATCCCGGCGCTAAGCTCGCAAAACCAAAAACCTTTGACGCAGAACCTTTCCGCAGCACGATTATCAGGATCCTTGAGGCGAACAGTGGGAAAAGTTTCTGTATGTCATCTGTTTACGATGTCCTGGAAGAAAAATTCATCGAAAACGGAGACTATGAAAAACTTCCCGGTAACCAGCAGACTCTCCGGAACTACATCCATTATCTTGAGGATTCCGGACAGGTCAACAGGGAACCGGAGCACCGCCGTATCTATGATTATGTTTTTGATACACCGCCCGGGGAACAGATGCTCATCGACTTCGGTGAGGAGACTCTCTCAAAAACAACGCACATCCATTTCATCTGCCTTTTGCTGCGTTACAGTCGTTTTTTATGCGTTTATGCACAGGATCACAAGTATAACTCGGAAGAAGCCTGTAAGGCGATCTATCATAGTTTCTGCAGGCTTGGAGGGCGCCCTAAAGAACTGGTCATCGATCAGGACGCCGTGTTTGTCTCCAGTGAAACCTATGGTGAAGTCATCAAGACCAGGACCTTTGAAGATTTCTGTACAGAACAGGATATCCGGCTCTGGGTGTGTAATAAGGCGGACCCGGAAAGCAAGGGACCTATCGAAAACTCTGTTGGGTTCGTGAAGAAAAACTTCTTCAGTGCGCGGAAGGTCACCTGTATTGATGATGTATGGCGTTCCCTTCCCGGATGGCTGGAACGCAAAAACCAGCGGATCCACCGTTCCACCTTACGGGTCCCAAAAGCAGTCTACGACAGCGTTGAACGGTCAGCCATGCAGCCTCTTCTTCCATCCGTGTATGAAACATCTCCGAATACGTTCCGCACTTATGAAATCGCGGCAATGCCTTACGTCCTGTATAAATCTTGCAGGTATTCGGTTCCACGTGATTATGCTTTCAAAACGGTACGATTCAAAGTTGTCAGTGGGAAAATCCACATTTATGACGATCAGCTGAACTATATCTGTTCCCATAATCTCAGCGAGAGGAAAGGAAGTGTCAATCAGCTCCCGGAACACCGGAAACAGGACTCCGGAGACTGGATCGAGATCATGGAACGTCTCCGTGGGAAATGGAACTGCTATGACTTCCAGCACTTCATCAATGGTGTGAAAAAGGAAAATCCACGGCATATCTCCAAACAGCTTCGGGCAATTGAACAGTTCCTTGATTCTGAGAATCCGGATAAATCCCTGGTAGCGCAGGTGATGAAAGAATGCTGCCAGAAATACCGGTATCAGTTCTCACAGTTTAAAGTTGTTTACAGCCTTGCAAAAGCCGGCCGGGAACTGGCCACAGACGACTGCCGTGCCCAGGTTCCATCCGGCAGTGTCAGCTATACGGATCTTTCCGTTTATGCAAAAGCCTTTCAGGAACGCACAGAAAGGAAGGAGGCTGCTGCTCGATGAACCGTGAAATCTTAAAAAGTATGGATACCGGCCATATCCCCGTACAGCGGCTCACGGCCCTGCTTGAAACGTTCGCCTTGAAGCACGCGGCGCGTATGCTTCCGGATCTTCTGGAAACTGCAGATCTGCAGGTCTCCTCCTGCAGGGAATTCCTTCTGGCTGTTCTTGAGACCGAAGTCAAAGGTCGGAATGAACGGCGTCGGAAGCGCAACTATTCCGCAGCGCATTTTCCACCAAATATCCGACCATTGGAAGAGTTTGATCCGGAAGAGCTGGAGTCAGGTATCACCCACGCACAACTCTCCGTTTTAAAAGAATTATCTTGGCTGGACAACTGCGGAAACCTTGTCTTTGCGGGGCCTCCGGGCCTCGGTAAGACCATGGTTGCCTGTGGCCTTGGCCTACAGGCTGTCAACAGCGGCTATACTGTATGTTTTGAGAAGATGACCAGCCTGATCAAGATCCTTGATACCGCAGAGACAGAGCGTGCAGCCGGATTCCGGCTCAAAAATATCAAGAAAGCGCAGCTTGTCATAATTGATGAGATCGGCTACACACCGATCAGCCGCGGACAGGCAAACAGGTTTTTCACATTTATCAGTGATACCTATGAAACCAGTTCCATCATCTTTACCACCAACAAAGAGATCGTTGACTGGGCTGAGATGATGGGGGATCCGGTACTTACCACTGCAATGCTGGACCGGATCCTGCACCATGCCAAGTGTTACTCTTTCCGTGGGGAATCCTACCGGCTGAAGCACCCTGACCTTTACCCACAGGGAGAAACAGGGATGTAAAAAACTGCTTACCGGGTAAAGTAAAAAAGTGCTTACCTTACGATGTAAAAATCTGCTTACTAAGGTATGTAAAAAACTCCTTACCATACGGTGTAAAAAACATCTTACCTAACAATGTAAAAAAGTGGTTGACATTTGCACTGCAGTTTACGCTTTTGAGCGATGCTTTTTTATCCGCCCCGCCGGACCCGGTTTTACGGGGCTATGGCGGACAGTCAGTTCCTGGATAAGGGACGGACATTTCAGGAACTGCCCGGCCTGCAGATCTATTACGTCAGTGACAAAGACATCTGGAAAGCATTTCAGACAGTTTATCCGGTACGGAAGTACCTGGGAGATGAGGGACTGGCATATGACGACGGCAGCAGTGTCACCTATGTGAATACCGAGGTGGACGACGGGTCGGAGATCGCGGCGTTGATGAAGTATTTTAAGACGGCAGACCCGGAGGATGACAGCCAGGGGGATCTGTCCAGGAGAGTCCATTACCTGAAGTGCGAGGAAGGAGGCATAGAATATATGTGTGAATTAACAGAAGCAATTGAGAAAAGAGGAGAAGCCAGAGGAGAAGCTCGTGGCAGACAGGCGGTTGCCTTCAATCTTGCCAGTATGGGGATGACGGTAGATAAGATCGCCCAGGCGGTGGGAGAGACTGCTGCGGTGGTGCAGCAGTGGCTGGCCGGCGAGACGGAGAATGGTTGATTTTATCTTTCTTGCAAAGAGAAAAAGAAGGGTGTATAGTATTTCCAGAGATTATGAGGATACGAGGAGGAATAGAAGATGAAAAAGAGATTGGGAATGCTTGCTGTGGTGGCAGCGCTGGCAGTCAGTATGTTGTCTGTTCCGGTACAGGCAAAGGGAGCAGACAGTTATCCGGATGTGGGAGAGGGAGCCTGGTTTTATCAGGTGGTCACAGATGTGACAGAAAAAGGATATATGAATGGATATGATACCGGCTATTTTGGGCCTGGCGATGTCCTGTTGCGAGGACAGTTTGCGACAGTACTTTATAATATGGAGGGAAAGCCGCAGACAGAGTATCAGAAGCTTTTTCCGGATGTGCCGGACGGATGGTACTTCTCGGAACCGATTGTCTGGGGGAAAGAGACTGACATACTGACCGGATATGACAACGGGTGCTTTGGGCCGGCAGATCAGATTACCAGAGAGCAGATGGTGACGATCATGTACCGGTATGCACAGAGCAAGGGCGAAGATGTTGCGCCTGCAGGCAGTTATGCTGGTTATCCGGATGGCGGTCAGGTGTCTGCCTGGGCGTCTGATGCGATGAAGTGGGCGATCGGAGCAGGCATCATTCAGGGAAAGGGCACTGGGCTTCTGGAGCCTACGGGCCCTCTTGTCCGGGCAGAATGTGCGGCCATTATTTCCAGATACCAGGGAAAATATGCAGAGGAAGAGCAGGAACCGGCGCCGGATGTCCCGGAAGAACCGGAAGAACCGGAAGAACCGGGAGAATCTACAGAGCCGGATACACCGGAGGAACCTGCGGAATCTTACTGGGTCTTCCAGGATGAAGAAGGCGGATCTTTGACAGAACGAAATATTAAGATACGGAAGGGCATTACCATAGCGACCGCTGCAGGCGGCTATCTGATCGCGGCGCCGGATGAAGGGATTAACTGGGAGCGGGATCTTAGGAAATGTCATAAATGGGTCAGCAATAATCTAGAAGAGACATTGTGGGGAGGTGTGGCATCCTGGGAGGGAGATCTGGAAGGAATTATGCCGGGCACGGACAGTCCGCTTTTTGCCAGATGGACCTGGTGGGCCATGTCTTCCGATGAGAGATTAAGCTTCAGCGACTGGTTCCATAAGTATTTTGATCTGGAGTATTTCTATGAGCTTGCGGATCCCTATGCGGAAGAAAGTATAAAGCGCCTGAATATTAATGATGGAGAAGCATTAAGCGGGATTCTTCTTACAGAGGATGAGGCATTGAACCATTATCTGTCTTCCGGCTATCCGTCGGTTACGGAATCCGACCTTACGGTTCCGCCGGTAGAAGGAGCACAACTGGTTATCTACTATGGAAATGGGAAAGTGGTTCCCTATGATAAAGGGATCATCGTTTCTTACGATGTCTACGGAGGAACGGGACAGTGGGCGAATTATTTCCCCGATAAAGAAGGATGGGGAGTCGGTATTCCGCAGTGGGGCGTTCTGGTGACAGACGAATCTTAAATCCAGAGGACTGATAGGAGGTCGTAACCATGGGAAAGCGAGAAGAACTGGATTGGCTGGTGCATGACGGGGGCGGGTATCTCCTGACCTGTGAGGTGGTGAGCCACGGGATCTCCAAGCCGACCCTGGCAGCATACGTCAAACGGTTTGAGATGATAAAAGCTGCCCACGGCGTGTATTGTACAAAGGATACCACGCCGGATCCTTTCTATATTTTATATTTAAGAAATAAAAAGATCTATTTTTCCCACGCAACTTCTCTGTGGCTGCTGGGAATGGAGAAGGAGCAGCCGCCGAGGATGGAGGTAACTGTGCGGGAGGGCTATAATGCTTCCCATCTTCGCAGCCGGGACGTGCATGTGTATCAGGTGAAAAAGGAGCATTATGAGGTCGGCGCTACTAAGGGAGTGACGCCACAGGGGCATCCGGTCAGGCTCTATGATCTGGAGCGGACGCTCTGTGATGTGGTGAGGGACTGGCGCAATACAGACAGCCAGAGGACAGAACAGCTGTTTCAGAAATATCTGGAGTCGCCGAAGGCAAATGTCCCCAGGCTTATGGCCTATGCCGGTCAGCTGGGAATCCTGGAAAAGGTGAGGGCCTTTGTGGACAGATAAAAGAAAACAGGTAACAAAAAAACAGCCAGTGACGGATTGGCTGTTTTTTTATGCCTTTTTCATTTATTGATTAAGCGATTCCGTTTACGGCTTTTGCCAGGCGGGAGATCTTTCTGGAGCAGGTGTTCTTGTGGTAAACGCCTTTGCTTCCTGCTTTGTTGATCTCAACGGTAGCAACCTTCAGAGCTGCCTTTGCTGCTTCAACGTCTTTGTTTTCTACAGCCGCCTCAACTTTCTTTACGCAAGTTTTAACTTTGGATTTGATCGCTTTGTTTCTTGCAGCTTTTGTTTCGTTTACTAAGATTCTCTTCTTTGCAGATTTGATGTTAGCCAATTTGTCCACCTCCGATATCGTGTATTTCGATTGTTTTTGATCGATTGCCAGTTCGTTAGATCCGGACACGGACGTTCTAACGAAACATACTAGTTTATTTTAGGACAGAGAATGAATCCTGTCAATACATATTTCCGTAATAATTGTAAAAACTAGCAAATAAAAGGAAACGGAAATGAGGATGAGAGGCATGATTGAGAAGTATAGTATCCGGACAGATCTGGCGCTGGAGCAAAAGGAGCGGTTTGAGGCGGATCATGTGGAGATTCCTGGTGTGGTGGTGGAAGAGCAGGAGGATGCAGAGCGGGAGATTAAGATCACTACGGTACGGATCGAGACGGAAAATGGAGCAAAGATCATGAAGAAGCCGGTGGGAACATACATTACCATGGAAGCGCCTGGGATGGCGGTGCCGGATGAGGATTACCACCGGGAGATTGCAGTGGAGCTGGCAAAGTATCTGGAAGGATTTCTGCGGCCGGACCGGGAGGAGTATTCGGTGCTGGTTGCAGGTCTTGGCAACCGGAAGGTGACGCCGGACGCGCTAGGCCCTTATGTCGTGGATAATCTGAATATTTCCAGGCACATTATAAAGGAATATGGGCGTTATGCCATGGGAGAGGATCGGATCAAAATGGTAAGCGCCGTGGCGCCGGGGGTGACCGGGCAGACGGGGATGGAAACGGCAGAAATCATCCGGGGGATTGTGTCAGAGACGAAGCCAGATCTTCTGGTGGTAATCGATGCGCTGGCGGCCAGAAGTTCAAGAAGGCTGAACCGGACGATCCAGATCAGTGACGCAGGGATCCACCCGGGGGCAGGCGTAGGGAACTGCCGGAACGGGATTACGGAAGAGACCACAGGTGTTCCGGTGGTTGCCATTGGGGTGCCTACCGTGGTGGATGCGGCGACCATTGTAAATGATACGATGGAGAATCTGATCTGCGCCATGGAACATTCCGAGACGCTGCGCGGCGTGGGTGTGGTGCTGCAGGGATATAGCGCTGCGGAAAAGTATGAATTGGTAAAGGAGCTGATCTCGCCGCAGCTTCATGGAATGTTTGTGACCCCAAAGGACATTGATGAAACGGTAAAACGGATCAGCTATACGATATCGGAGGCGCTGAATCTGGTTTTTTCTTCCGGACATGCTCATAATCCATCTGAAAAATTCATATAGTGTTAAGACATCATTAAGAAGAGGGGGATCATTTGGGCCGGAAGCACAGGATCAGCCGTTTTTTTCTGGCTGTTGTGGCGGCGCTTTTGACGGCGGCGCTTATCAAAGAGTTCCCGGGGGAAGGAGCGGCGGCTGCAGGAAGCGCAGTCAACCGGCTGCTGCTGGAAAGAGCAGCCCGTACCTGCCTTGCCGGGGTGGTTTATGAAGCGGATCAGGCGGAAGCAGATCCGGAGGCCTGGCTGCTTCGCCGGGTAATGGAACTGATCCCGGCCTGCGTGTACACAGAGAAATGCCTGGCTGCGGGAACAGAGGTGGAAGATGGGAAGACCTACCAGATGATCCTTGCGGGACAGGAGAATGATGAGAATGTAGTGGATGAAGAAGGAAATCTTGTGGGGGAAAATAAAACTGCCCAGGCATCGGCTGCCCCGGCGCTGCCTGCCATAGATACGTCTATGGAAAAACTGCAGAATTATGAATATCTGCTGGGGAATTTTTATACCGTAGACAGCAGCACTATGGCGGACGCAGAGCTCCTGAATGCAGAGAAACTGCTGGGAAAGGATCTGAAGATTGACCGGGAGGTAAACGGGCCTAAGATCCTGATCTATCATACGCATTCCCAGGAGACATTTGCGGATTCCGTCCCGGGAGATGTGAACACGTCAATCGTGGGGATTGGAGCGTATCTGGCGTCGCTTTTAAACGATACTTATCAGATAGAAACACTGCATCATCAGGGGGTCTATGATCTGATCGACGGGAAACTGGACCGGAGCATGGCCTATCAGATGGCGGAGCCTGAGATTGCGAAGATCCTGCAGGAACATCCGAGTATCCAGGTGGTGATCGATCTGCACAGGGACGGAGTGGCGGAAGGGACGCATCTGGTGACAGAAATCGGAGGGAAGCAGGTGGCCCAGATCATGTTTTTTAACGGGTTAAGCCGCAGCAGGGCCAATGGAACGATCAGCTATCTTCCCAATCCCTATATTGAAGACAACCTGGCATTTTCCCTGCAGATGCAGATCCAGGCGGCCAGGAAGTATCCCGGATTTACCAGGCACATTTATCTTCGGGCCTACCGTTATAATATGCACCTGGCGCCCAGGACTCTTCTGGTAGAAGCGGGAGCTCAGACCAATACCGTGGAGGAGATGCGAAATGCCATGGAACTTTTGGCAGATACACTAGATTCTGTACTGACAGGATAAAATATGTTTGATTCATACCACATTTTGTGCTAAGATAGGTGCAGTATGGAAAAGTCTGCCTGGAAGAGCGGGTTCGCAAAAGATGGAAAGAAAGGGTAACAGATCAATGGCGAAGAAGAATACATATGATGCAGATAGTATTTCAATATTAGAAGGGCTGGAAGCGGTCAGAAAGCGTCCGGGAATGTATATCGGCAGCGTATCGACCAAAGGACTGAATCATCTGGTCTATGAGATGGTGGATAATGCGGTGGATGAACATCTGGCTGGATTTTGCAGTGAGATCCGGGTGACGCTGGAGCGGGACGGCTCGGCTACTGTGGCGGATAATGGCCGCGGGGTGCCGGTGGATCTTCACGCTACCGGGGTGTCGGCGGCCCGTGTGGTGTATACTACGCTGCATGCCGGAGGAAAATTTGATGATTCGGTTTATAAGACCAGCGGAGGCCTTCACGGAGTGGGCTCGTCGGTGGTCAACGCTCTGTCTGCCCATATGGATGTAGAGATCAGTCGGGACGGCCAGATTTTTCATGACAGATATGAGCGGGGCAAACCGGTGATCGAGCTGGAGGACGGGCTCCTGCCAGTGATCGGAAAGACCAGGAAAACGGGAACCCGCGTAAATTTCCTGCCCGATGACACTATTTTTGAAAAGACCAGATTCCGGGCGGAGGAGATTAAGAGCCGGATGCATGAGACGGCTTACTTAAATCCCAAGCTTACCATTATTTTTGAAGATTTCAGAGGCGAGACGCCGGAGCATATTGAGTATCATGAGCCGGACGGGATCCTGGGATTTATCCGGGAACTGAATGAAAAAAAAGAAGTGATCCATGAGCCGGTGTATTTTAAAGGCGAAAGTGACGGTATCGAGGTAGAGGCGGCGTTTCAGTATGTCAATGAATTCCATGAAAATGTGCTGGGGTTCTGCAACAATATATACAATGCGGAAGGCGGCACTCATCTGACTGGTTTTAAGACTACATTTACCACGGTGATCAATCAGTATGCGAGAGAACTGGGCATTCTGAAGGAAAAAGATGCGAATTTTACAGGGGCGGATATCCGCAATGGGATGACGGCGATCGTGTCGATCAAACATCCGGATCCCAGATTTGAAGGACAGACCAAGACAAAACTGGATAATCCGGATGCGGCAAAGGCTACCGGGAAGGTGACTGGCGAGGAAGTGGTGCGCTACTTTGACCGGAATGTAGAGAATCTTAAGAAAGTGATCGGCTGCGCGGAAAAGGCGGCGAAGATCCGCAAGACCGAAGAGCGGGCAAAGACAAATCTTCTGACGAAGCAGAAGTATTCCTTTGACAGCAACGGCAAGCTGGCCAACTGTGAGAGCCGGGATGCGTCCAGGTGTGAGATCTTTATTGTAGAAGGAGATTCCGCCGGCGGATCGGCAAAAACGGCCAGAGACCGGATGTACCAGGCCATTCTTCCCATCCGGGGAAAGATCCTCAATGTAGAAAAGGCCAGCATTGACAAGATCCTGGCAAATGCCGAGATCAAGACCATGATCAATGCTTTTGGCTGTGGATTTTCCGAAGGGTATGGCAATGACTTTGACATTACGAAACTTCGGTACGACAAGATCATCATTATGGCCGACGCAGATGTGGACGGCGCCCATATATCCACACTTCTTCTGACACTTTTCTACCGGTTTATGCCGGAACTGATCTACGAAGGGCATGTATACATTGCCATGCCGCCCCTTTATAAAGCCATGCCAAAGAAAGGTGAGGAAGAATATTTGTACGACGATAAAGCCCTGGAAAAATACCGAAAAACTCACGAAGGGCCATTCACCCTGCAGCGATACAAGGGCCTTGGGGAGATGGACGCGGAACAGTTGTGGGAAACCACATTAAATCCCGAGACCCGGATGCTGAAACTGGTAGAGATCGAGGATGCAAGAATGGCGTCCTCTGTAACAGAAATGCTGATGGGAACAGAAGTGCCGCCCAGGCGGGCGTTCATATACGAAAATGCGACAGAAGCAGAGTTAGATATTTAACAGGGTACACCCTGAAATTCAATTTGGTACACCCTGAAACGCAATTTGGGACGTAGACCTTTGCAAAAGGTCTACGTCCCCGGATGAGGAGAATATTATGCAGGATACGCAGATTATCAGAACGGAATATTCTGATGTGATGAAGAAGTCTTACATTGATTATGCGATGAGTGTGATTATTTCCCGTGCGCTGCCGGATGTGCGGGACGGCCTGAAGCCGGTGCAGCGGCGAACGCTCTATGATATGTATGAGCTGGGGATCCGCTATGACAGGCCTTACCGGAAGTGCGCCCGTATCGTGGGGGGACACCATGGGTAAGTATCACCCGCATGGAGACAGTTCAATCTATGAAGCTCTGGTGGTGATGGCCCAGGAGTTTAAGAAGGGCATGACCCTGGTGGACGGCCACGGTAATTTCGGATCGATCGAGGGGGACGGGGCCGCGGCCATGCGTTATACGGAAGCCCGGCTTGAGAGGCTGACGCAGGAGGTGTTCCTGGCGGATCTGGACAAGGATATCGTGGACTTTGTTCCCAACTTTGACGAGACGGAGAAGGAGCCTTCCGTGCTGCCGGTGCGGATCCCGAATCTGCTGGTCAACGGAGCGGAAGGCATCGCGGTTGGTATGGCCACCAGCATTCCCACGCACAATCTGGGCGAGGTCATTGACGCGGTCAAGGCGTATATGAAAAATGACGAGATCAGCACCAGACAGCTGATGCGTTATGTCAAAGGCCCGGATTTTCCGACCGGAGGCATTGTTATCAATAAAGACGATCTGCTGGAAATTTATGAGACGGGCGTCGGCAAGATCAGACTCCGGGGAAAAGTGGAGATTGAGGAAGGCAAAGGTGGAAAGCAGAGACTGGTGATCACGGAGATCCCTTATACGATGATCGGCGCCGGGATCGGTAAGTTTTTAAATGATGTCGCCGCCCTGGTAGAGTCCAAAAAGACCAGCGACATCACGGATATTTCCAATCAGTCTTCCAAGGAAGGCATCCGCATCGTACTGGAGCTGAAAAAGGGCGCGGATGTGGAAAATCTTACCAATATGCTCTACAAAAAGACCCGGCTTGAGGATACCTTTGGCGTAAATATGCTGGCAGTTGCGGACGGCAGGCCGGAGACCATGGGGCTTAAGAAGATCATCGAACATCATGTGGATTTTCAGTTTGAGCTTGCCACCAGGAAGTACCGGACGCTGCTGGCAAAGGAGCAGGATAAAAAAGAGATCCAGGAAGGTCTTATCAAGGCCTGTGATGTGATCGACCTGATTATTGAGATCCTGCGGGGCAGCCGTTCTGTGAAGGACGCCAAAGACTGTCTGACCAGAGGGGAGACCGAACATATTACGTTTAAGTCAAAAGTATCAAAAAAAATGGCGGCGATGCTGCGTTTTACCGAACGTCAGGCTACCGCCATCCTGGAAATGCGCCTCTACCGGCTGATCGGACTGGAAATTGAAGCGCTGATGAAGGAGCATCAGGACACGCTGAAAAATATAGCGAGGTATGAGGATATCCTGAATCATTATGATTCCATGGCAGAAGTGATCATGGAGGAGCTGGATCAGATCAAGACGGTTTTTGGAAAAAAGCGGCGGACGAAGATCGAGAATGCGGAAGAAGCGGTCTATGAGGAAAATAAGATCGAAGAGCAGGATGTGGTCTTTTTGATGGATCGTTTTGGCTACGCAAGGGACGATAGACGTTAGCACTTATGAGAGAAATAAAGAAGCGGCGGACGCAGAGAACCGGGGAAGTCATTACCTGTAAAAAATACGGGGGCGGATCTGTCTCTTTACGGACGGCGGGGAAAATGCACCAGATCAAGGTGCTGGATCTGCCCTTTGGCAAGTTCCGGGATAAGGGGAATTCCGGTGGATAATGTGAGCAACTTTGACAGCACAAAGGAAGAGGCGGTCTACCTGTGCGAGGAAGAGACAGCTGCGCTGTTCCATGCTCCTTTTTGCCACCCGGCAGGGGATGGTCCAAGAAGGTGGAAGGCCGGGGATTCCAGGTGGCCCAAGCGGACGATCATGGCCACCAAACTGCAGGCCGGACGACGCGGTGGTGACGGTGGCGCTGATCCATGACAATCAGAACGTGGTGCTGCAGACAAAAGAAGGATATTTCTTAAGGATGTCGCGGGCTGAAGAAGTGTCCAGAAAAAGAAAAAGGGCGCCATTGGCGTACGGGGGATCCGGCTGAAGAAAAAGGATGAGGCTGGAGCACGCCTATCTCTTTGAAGAGGGAACTGAGACGAAAGTCGTTTACGGCGAAAACAGAAGTGTCGCTGAACCGGCTGAAGATGGCAAAGCGGGACGGAAACGGAACCAGGACCCGCGGCTAGGTACAGCATATGGCATAGAAAGAAGGAAGGAATCAGATGATACAGGATATTGCGCCAAAAAGATATAAGAATACATACCGCCCGGCGCCGGCAAAATCCGGGGATTATCTTCTTTGCTATCAGGATCGCAAAGATTCTGATCAAAAAAGAGGATGGAAAGATTCAGTTTCCCACCATTGCAGATGCAAAGGCCGGAGACCCGGAGGTATCTGTTTTCCATTGACGAGGAAGGATTTTATCTGGGGAGACCGGAGGATTTTCCCGCACTTCTGGAGATGGGGTACGGGTTTGAAGATACCTGGATCTTAAGAACGGCAAGACCGGAATATTTCCGGTTTGCAGGGATTACCGGCCGTCAGCTGCAGGAGTGGTATGAGAGCCGGCGTTTCTGCGGGAGATGTGGGAAACCGATGATCCATGATGAGAAGGAGCGGATGATGCGCTGCCCGGCCTGCGGTCTGATGGAGTTTCCGAAGATCTGCCCGGCAGTGATCGTTGCGGTGACGGATCACGACCGGATCCTTATGAGCAAATATGCAGGACGGGGGAATATACTTCTTACGCGCTGCTCGCCGGATTCGCAGAGGTGGGGGAGACCATTGGAGGAGACGGTGCAAAGAGAGGTCATGGAGGAAGTGGGCTTAAAGGTCAAAAATCTTACCTATTACAAAAGCCAGCCCTGGTCTTTTTCGGATACCCTGCTGATGGGATTTTTCTGCGAGCTGGACGGTTCCGATCAGATCCGTCTGGATGAGGAAGAACTTTCTCTGGCAGAATGGGGTTGAAGCGGGAAGATATGCAGGTGACAGCAGACCAGATCAGTCTGACCAATGAAATGATGCTGGCGTTCCAGAAAGGAGAGCGGCCATGAAGGGGCGGGAGGCGGTGAGCCGGAAGGGGAAACTCTTTCCGCTTGGCAGACGGGGGAAGATCCTTGCGGCGCTTGTGCTCTGCTGGATGGCTGTGATCTTTGGCTTTTCTGCGAAGCCCGCAGATGAGTCCTCCCGGATGAGCCTGTCGGTGGGGGCCTTCCTTGGCGCGGTGTGTTGTACCGGAATACGATGACTGGAGCGAGGCCCGTAAGGAGGCTTTTGCAGAGCGGATCGACTACCCCGGTGCGTAAATGCGCCCATGCCGGCGAGTATGCGGTGCTTGGGGCGCTGCTCCTGCCTGCTGGCGCTGGAACAGCGGCTTTCTGTGGGGATAGCGCTGGCAGCAGGCGCGCTCTATGCGGCAGGCGATGAATTTCATCAAAGGTTTGTACCAGGGCGGAAGTTGTCAGTTTACGGATGTGCTGATCGACAGCGGAGGTGTCCTTTTCGGGATCCTTATCATTTTGCTTTTTATCCGTCTGTTTGGAAGAAAAGCAGGGGAAAAAGCCGGGGAAATATGAAAAAGACCTTGATTTCACGGGAAAATGGTGCTATACTTCCTATAGTTGCATAAGTAAATCGGCAGAAGAGTGAACGAAAAGTTCACTCTTCTTTGTTGATAAGGGAGGAATTTTACATTGTCAAAAAGAGAATTTTACGAAGCCAAGACAGAAGAACTTCTGCAGCCGATCGTAGACGAGTATGGATTTGAACTGGTGGACGTAGAATATGTGAAAGAAGGCGGCACCTGGTATCTTAGGTCTTACATTGACAAACCGGGCGGGATCACAGTGGATGGACCTGTGAGATGGTGAGCCGCAGGCTTTCGGATATCCTGGACCCGGGAAGATTATATTGACGATTCTTATATTATGGAAGTCAGCTCCCCCGGGCTTGGCCGGCCTTTAAAGAAGGAGAAGGATTTCCAGAGAAGTCTGGGAGAAGAGGTAGAGATCCGCACTTACCGGATGGTAGATAAAAAGAAGGAGATTACGGGGATTCTTAAGTCTTTTGACCAGGATACCGTGACCATAGAACTGGAAGACAGGACAGAAAAAACATTTGACAAGGGCGAGATTGCGCTGATCCGCCTGGCATTTGATTTTTAAGGGTGATAGGAGGAGATAAGATCATGAACACTGAATTACTGGAAGCGCTCAATATTTTGGAAAAGGGAGAAAGAGATCAGCAAGGAGTCCATCCTGGACGCTATTGAGAACTCTCTGATGAATGCCTGTAAAAACCATTTTGGAAAGGCTGATAACATCAAGCTGATCATGGATCGGGAAACCTGTGATTACCAGCTGTTTGCAGAAAAAACAGTGGTGGAGGATGTAGAGGACTCTCTGGAAGAGATCAGCCTGGAGGATGCAAGACAGATCGACGGGAAATATGAGCTGGGCGATATTGTGCAGATTCCTGTGGAATCCAAATCCTTTGGCCGGATCGCCACACAGAATGCAAAGAACCTGATCCTGCAGAAGATCCGGGAGGAAGAGCGCAAGGTAGTCTATGATCAGTATTTTGAAAAAGAGAAAGATATCGTGACCGGTATCGTTCAGAGATATGTAGGAAGGAACATCAGCATTAATTTAGGCAAGGCAGACGCCATGCTGACGGAAAATGAGCAGGTGAAAGGCGAAGTGTTCAAGCCTACGGAAAGAATCAAGCTCTATGTGGTGGAAGTAAAGAATACCACCAAGGGTCCCAAGATCTTGGTGTCCAGAACACATCCGGAGTTGGTGAAACGACTGTTTGAAGCAGAGGTTACCGAAGTAAAAGATGGTATTGTGGAGATCAAGAGTATTGCCAGAGAGGCGGGAAGCCGTACCAAGATCGCAGTGTGGTCCAACGATCCGGATGTGGATCCGGTAGGCGCATGCGTGGGAATGAACGGAGCCAGAGTCAATACGATCGTGCGGGAGCTGCGCGGAGAGAAGATCGACATTGTCAACTGGAGCGATAACCCGGCGATCTTTATTGAAAACGCGTTAAGTCGCGGCCAAGGTGATCTCTGTAATGGCCGATCCGGATGAGAAGACAGCCAGTGTGATCGTTCCGGATTATCAGCTGTCGCTGGCGATCGGAAAAGAGGGACAGAACGCAAGGCTTGCAGCCCGTCTGACCGGATACAAGATTGACATCAAGAGTGAGACCCAGGCCATCGAGTCCGGAGAACTGCCGGAGAATTATATGGAATTAAGCGAGGGCGTCTATGAGGAAGAGTATGAAGAGCCGTATGAGGACGCTTATGAGGAAACAGACGCTTACGACGAGACAGAGGTTTATGACGAGTCCAGTAGATTACGAAGAGCCGGGAGAAGAGGACGATGAATAAAAAAATGCCTGTGCGCCGCTGTGTGGGCTGCCAGGAGATGAAAAATAAAAGAGAAATGATCCGTGTGATCCGCACGCCGGAAGGAGAATTTCTTCTGGACGCTACCGGAAAGAAAAACGGCCGCGGAGCATATATCTGTCCTACCCGGGAATGTCTGGAAAAGGCTGTGAAAAATAAGGGGCTGGAGCGTTCCTTTAAACAGTCGATCCCTGCCGGAGTGTACGAAATGCTGGAAAAGGAGATGGAAGAAATTGACAGGAAATAAAGCCTTGTCGCTGGTTGGTCTTGCGACCAAAGCCGGAAAGGTTTCCAGCGGAGAATTTTGCACTGAACGGGATGTGAAGTCCGGGAAGGCGGCGCTGGTGATCGTGGCGGAAGATGCGTCTGAAAATACCAGAAAGAAATTTCGCAATATGTGTGATTATTATCATGTACCGGTCTTTTTTTACGGAGATAAAGATACCTTGGGTCATGCAATGGGAAAGCAGTTCCGCGCATCTCTTGCTGTACTGGATGAGGGATTTGCAAAAGGGATCATGAAACATTTGGAGAGGTAAGTGGATTTTAAAACTGCATAGAGGAGGTAGAAAGTATGGCGAAAGTAAAAGTATATGAGCTGGCAAAGGAGCTGGGAGTGGACAGCAAAGAGGTCATCGAGTTCCTTGGCAAAAATCAGATAGAAGTAACAAGTCACAGCAGCGGCATTGAGGAAAGTGAAGCAGAGCTGGTAAGACGTGGACTTGGGAAGGAGGCTCCAAAGAGTGAGGCTCCGGCTCAGGAGAAAGCAGAGGCTCCAAAGAAGAAAAATATCGTGCATGTATTCCGGCCCCAGAATACGCAAAATGCGGGAAAGCAGGGAAGAAGGCCTGGAAACCGCGCACAGGGAGGGGCTATGGGACGCAGTCCGCAGGGAGGTCGTCCGGTGATCCAGGGGAAGCCCATGCAGGTAAATAATGGACGTCCGGCGCGGCAGGCAGCTCCGGCAAAGACTGAGAGCGTCAAACCGGAGGCGAAGCCGGTGAAACCGGCAGAGCCGGCAAAACAGGCGGCGGCTCCAAAAGCAGAGCAGCCCCAGAGAATGGAAAAACCGGCGGAGAGAAGAACGGAGCGGGCAGAAAGACCGGAGAGAAAAAATGAGGGACGTCAGGACAGAGGCGCCCAGACCAGAGAGACCAGAGACGGAAGAACGGACAGACGTCCGGCAAGAGGAGACCGGGAGCAGGGTCGGGATCATGAAAAGGATCGCGACAGAACCCGCGACCATGACAGAGACCGCCGTCAGGGAAGAAAGCCTGGAGAGCGAAATGACAGAAGAAGCGGCGGCAGCATTCCGGCGCCGGCCATGGAAGGGCAGAAGCCGCAGCGTTCCAAAGGCAAGGGAAAAGAAGATTATAAGAAGAAGGATTACCGCCGGGAGGATGAAGAGGAAAGAAGCGGAAAGGGCAAAAAGAAAAATGAGCCAAAACAGCAGCTTCAGAAGCCTCAGCAGAAAGAACAGAAGGTAGAAGAAGTAAAATCTATCGTGATCCCGGAGGCGCTGACCATTAAGGAGCTGGCGGACAAAATGAAAGTGGTTCCGTCGGTGATCGTAAAGAAACTCTTCCTGCAGGGCAAGATCGTAACGGTGAATCAGGAGATTGACTACGAGACTGCAGAGGAGATCGCTCTGGAGTTTGACGTATTGTGTGAAAAAGAAGAAGTGGTGGATGTGATCGAGGAGCTTCTGAAGGAAGATGAAGAAGATGTGTCCAAGATGAAGAAGCGTCCGCCGGTTGTCTGCGTCATGGGACACGTTGACCACGGCAAGACTTCTCTTCTGGATGCGATCCGTCATACCAATGTGATTGACAGGGAGGCAGGCGGTATTACCCAGCACATCGGCGCTTATGTGGTTGATGTCAATGGGGAAAAGATTACCTTCCTTGATACTCCGGGACATGAAGCATTTACGGCCATGCGTATGCGTGGCGCCAGCTCTACCGATATCGCGATCCTTGTGGTAGCCGCAGATGACGGCGTGATGCCGCAGACCGTAGAGGCGATCAACCATGCGAAAGCTGCAGGCGTAGAGATCGTGGTGGCGATTAATAAGATTGATAAACCAAGTGCCAATATCGACCGTGTAAAACAGGAACTGGCAGAATATGAGCTGATCCCGGAAGACTGGGGCGGAAGCACCGTATTTGTACCGGTATCTGCAAAGACCGGCGAAGGTCTGAAAGACCTGATGGAAATGATCATTCTGACGGCAGAGATGATGGAATTAAAGGCCAATCCGAACCGCCGGGCCCGTGGTCTGGTGCTGGAAGCGCAGCTTGATAAGGGAAGAGGTTCTGTGGCTACTGTGCTGGTACAGAAAGGAACTCTTCGCGTGGGCGACGCCATTGCGGCAGGAAGCGCCCACGGCAAAGTCCGCGCAATGATGGATGATAAGGGAAGAAGAGTCAAAGAAGCCGGACCTTCTGTTCCGGTAGAGATCCTGGGCTTAAATGACGTGCCCAATGCCGGCGAAGTATTTGTATGCTGTGCCAATGAAAAAGAGGCAAGACATTTTGCCGATACCTTTATCTCACAGGGCAAAGTGAAGCTTCTGGAAGAGACCAAGTCCAAACTTTCTCTGGATGACCTGTTTACACAGATCCAGGAAGGAAACTTAAAAGAACTTGGCATTGTTGTAAAAGCGGATGTGCAGGGATCTGTGGAAGCGATCAAACAGAGTCTTCTCAAACTTTCCAATGATGAGGTGGTAGTCAAGATCATCCATGGCGGCGTGGGAGCCATCAATGAATCTGACGTCAGCCTTGCATCTGCATCCAATGCGATCATCATCGGTTTCAATGTGCGCCCGGATGCGACCGCAAAAGAGACTGCTGAGAGAGAAGGCGTGGACATCCGTCTGTATCGGGTGATCTACAATGCCATCGAGGATGTGGAGGCAGCCATGAAAGGTATGCTGGATCCGATCTTCGAGGAGAAAGTGCTTGGTCATGCAGAGGTACGCCAGCTGTTCAAAGCTTCCGGCGTTGGTACCATTGCAGGTTCTTATGTGCTGGACGGCACTTTTGAAAGAGACTGTTCTGTCCGGATCACCAGAGACGGTGTGGTGGTATACGAGGGAGCGCTGGCATCCCTGAAACGGTTTAAGGATGATGTGAAGGAAGTAAGGGCAGGCTATGAATGTGGATTTGTCTTCCATAACTTTAATGATGTGAAGGAAGGCGATCTGGTAGAGGCATTTAAGATGGTGGAGATCCCAAGATAGGGGTCTTCTCCGCCTGAATGAAAGAAGGATGGAGCATGAAAAAAAGAAGTATCAAGAATACCAGAGTCAACACCGAGGTGCAAAGAGAGCTTAGTAATATTATCCGCAGCGGGATCAAGGATCCCCGCGTAGCCCCCTGGACGTCTGTGGTGGCGGCGGAAGTGGCTCCGGATCTTAAGACCTGCAAGGCATACATCAGTGTGCTGGGGGATCAGGAAGCGCAGAAAAACACCATGGAGGGTTTGAAAAGCGCAGAGGGATTTATCCGCAGGGAGCTGGCGCGCACGCTCAATCTTAGAAATACGCCGGAGATCACATTTGTATTAGATCAGTCCATTGAATATGGAGTAAATATGTCTAAAAAGATTGACGAAGTAACCAAAGGCATGACAACATCGGAAGGTGATGAGGATGTGGAAGAATAGGATCAAAGAGGCTGCGTCAATTGCGATCGGCGGGCATCTGCACCCGGATGGGGACTGTGTGGGTTCCTGCATGGGACTGTATCAGTATCTTAGAGAGAACCTGCCGGAAAAACAGGTGGATGTTTATCTGGAGGAGATTCCGGAAGCTTTTGAACCATGGGTGCCGGCAGGGGTGATCCGACATGAGGCGAAGGAGGAAAAACAGTACGATCTCTTTATCTGCCTGGATTGCGGCGACAAAGAAAGACTGGGATTTTCCATGCCGCTTTTTGACAGAGCGGCCCATACCGTGTGCATTGATCATCATATCAGTAATGAAGGATTTGCGGAAGAAAATCATGTGGTTCCGGAGGCGAGTTCTACGTCGGAACTGGTCTATGGTTTTCTGGAAGATGAGAAAATATCGAAAAAGACAGCGGAACTCCTCTACATGGGTCTTGTTCATGACACTGGGGTGTTTCAGTACACCTGCGCCGGGCCGGCTACCTTCCGGGCGGCGGCAAACCTGCTGGAAAAGGGTGTGGACGCGGCAAAGCTGATCCAGGATACTTATTATGAGAAAAGCTATGCCCAGAATCAGATCCTTGGCAGGGCGCTTCTGGAAAGCATTGTCTTTATGGACGGCAGATGTATTGCTTCGTATATCACGAAGAAGACCATGAACTTTTACGGTGTAACTCCGGTGGACCTGGATGGCATCGTCAGCCAGCTCCGGGTGACGAAGGGCGTGGAGGTGGCGGTCTTCATGTATGAGACCGGCTCCAGTCTTTATAAGGTGAGCCTGCGGTCCAAAGAACGGATCAATGTGAGCAAGGTGGCTGCGTTCTTCGGCGGAGGCGGTCATGAGAAGGCGGCTGGATTTTCCATGGCAGGAACGCCCCAGGATATCCTGACCAATCTGGCCGGGCAGCTGGAAGAACAGTTTGAGCTTCTGGAAGAAGCAGAAGAAGCAGGGGACCGCTCATGATGCACGGAATCCTGAATGTTTATAAAGAAAAAGGCTATACCTCCCACGATGTGGTGGCAAAATTACGGGGAATCCTGGGACAGAAAAAGATCGGACATACCGGGACGCTGGATCCGGACGCAGAAGGGGTGCTGCCCGTATGTCTGGGGAAGGCTACCAGGCTCTGTGATCTTCTGACAGAAAAAGAGAAGACTTACGAAGGGGTACTGCTTCTGGGGATCTCTACGGATACACAGGATATTTCCGGAAAAGTACTGACATCTGCGGATCCTTCTTTTCTGGAAGAAGAACACGTCCGTGCGGCAATTCGGAAGTTCGAGGGTGATATCTGGCAGATACCGCCTATGTATTCGGCGGTAAAAGTAGCTGGAAAGAAGCTGTATGAACTGGCAAGAGAGGGAAAGACCATCGAGAGGGAGGCAAGGCCGGTGACGATCCGTCAGATCCGGATCCTGAAGATGGAGCTTCCCAGAGTGTGGATGGAGATTACCTGTTCCAAGGGGACGTATATCCGCACCCTGTGTCATGATATCGGAGAGGAACTTGGATGCGGCGGGTGTATGGAGTCTTTGCTCCGCACAAGATCCGGGATCTTTGAATTGAAGGACAGTATGAAGCTTCAGGAGATCGCAAGCCGCAAAGAAGAAGGAACGCTTGCCGGACGGATCCTGGCTGTGGATCAGGTCTTCCCGGAAGACCCTGTGATACAGGTGAAGCCGGACTGGGAGAAGCTTGCAAGAAATGGCGGGGAACTTCCCTGCCGGGCGGTAGAAGGATGGACCGCCAAGTCAGACTCTGTGGCAGAGCTGGCAGATGGCTGCAGGGTCAGACTCTATGACAGAGACGGCCGGTTTATCGCTTTGTATGCCTGGAAAGAAGAAAAAAAAGTATTCGGTATTGTAAAAATGTTCTTCCCGGAGCGGGAGGAGCAGATCTGATAAAGAAGGAACAGTCATATGCAGTATATCAAAGAACTGTCGCAATACCAGAGCGGCAGGGAGTCAGCAGTAACCTTTGGTAAATTTGACGGTCTCCACAGGGGGCATCAGAAACTGGTATCAAAGGTTCGTGAGTTAAGCACAAAAGAAAATTTAAACAGTATTGTCTGCGCGTTTGATATGCATCCCTTGTGGAAGGAAAAGGGAATCACGCCTCAGATCATCATGGATCAAAGAGAACGGTATCTGCATCTGGACGGCGTGGTGGATGTGCTGGTGGAATGTCCGTTTACTCCGGATTTCGCAAGGATGCGTGCGGAAGCATTTATTGAAGAGATTATATGCCGGAAACTGCATGCCAGATATGTGGTGGTCGGAACAGATTTTCACTTCGGATATGAAAAAAAAGGAGATGTCCATATGTTGGCGGCATATGCCGAAACCTACGGATATCAGTTGTTTGTGATAGAAAAAGAGCGGTATCAGGACCGCATCATCAGCAGCACTTACATCAAAGAAGTGCTGCGTACCGGAGATGTGGGAAAGGCGGCAGAACTTCTCGGGTATTATTACGGCGCGGACGGCGTGGTGGAACACGGCAGACGGCTGGGGAGAACACTGGGATTTCCGACGGTAAATCTTCACTGGCCTGCGGAGAAGATCGCGCCTCCAAATGGCGTTTATTTTGGAAGGGTCAGGGTGGACGGTTCCTGGCATCCGGCAATTTCCAATGTAGGAGTGAAGCCTACGGTAAGCCGGGACGGCCGGCTTCTGGTGGAAAGCTATCTGCTGGATTATGAAGGGGACGCCTACGGCAAAGAGATCCTGACAGAGTTGATGGCGTTTCACCGGCCGGAACGAAGATTTGAGACAGTGGATGCTCTGAAAGAGCAGGTGGACCGGGATATTGCCTGCGGACGGAAGTTCTTTGAGACACAGAAGCAACAGAAGAAATAGTCTGAAAAAGAGTCTTTACATCTGGTGGCGCCCGTGGTATACTACACAAGTGTGAGCCGATGTTCGGTGGCAGGATCACTCCGACCGCTGCTTAATATCCGGCGTTTATATAAGAAAAAGGAGGAAAAAAACATGATTACAAAGGAACAGAAAGAACAGATCGTAAAAGATTACGGAAGAACACCTGGAGATACAGGTTCACCGGAAGTGCAGATCGCAATCCTGACTGCACGTATCAATGACCTGACAGATCACTTTAAGGCAAATCCGAAGGACCATCATTCCAGAAGAGGTCTTCTGAAAATGGTTGGTCAGAGAAGAGGTCTTCTTGCATACTTAAGAAAGAATGATATCGAGAGATACCGTTCTTTGATCGAAAGACTTGGTCTTAGAAAATAAGAATGGCAAAAAAGACGCCGTGGTTTTAATTGGAACCACGGCGTCTTTTTTGCTGTACTGCTGGTTTGCAGGATCTGTGCAGTATGATTTGCAGGAAGCTTTGCAGGAAATTAAGACTCGTTATTTGATACAAAGAAATGCGGCATAGGCACAGGGGTGTCGGGGTGTCGTTTAGGGTGTCGGTTTTGCAGAAAACCGGCTGTTTTTATATTCAGGAGGATTTGCTATGCCCACAATAACGAAAAAGGAACTCGAAGAATATAGGCAAATGTGCTATGATAAAAACAACGGTAGAATATTAACACCAGATGGGCTGCGACTCATCTGCGATGCGTATAAAAATGACCCGGAAGCCATCGGGAAGCATATGCTGGAAACATTGGCCCGGATTCAAAACAAAGGAGGATGCTGATAATGGATGATAACCAATTAGGCAGAAATATTCAGCATTTACGAATAATCCATAACGAGACATTAGACGAGTTGGGCAGCATTATTCACTGTGCGAAGTCAACGGTTAAGGGATATGAAAACGGAAGTAGAAAACCAGATCTACAAACGCTTCAATTGTTGTCGGCACATTACAATAAGCCGGTAGATGAACTTCTTTATACTGATTTGACCGGATTGGAAAACATATCTATCGATTTAAATTCATCCGCCCATACAACAGAACTGCTAAGGGTGATTTTGCCTTTGTATCGCTCTGAAGAAGCCATGAAAAACCCGAACTTTAAAAATGGATATGACTTATCGCAAAGATTGTTAGAGGCCTTTTCTAATGCGGAAGTACTTTCAGGCAGTATGATTGTAAGGATATTTGAGGCATTTGTTAAGGCTACCGACGAATCAGACTCCCCAGAAGCTGTAGCAAACCTTGTTTGGAGTGTTTTTGTATGGTGGTCCCAGATAGCCGATACAAACAAACTTCTATCATTGCAAAACAAATTGCTCTCCAAAAAATTGAACATTAAAGACTATATGTCGCTCAAGGATACGGAAGACAGTTCTATTACAGAGAAAAAAGCTGGTTTTGTTTCGGATTTTGATGGTATTGTCACTGAAGCGCTGAAAGCCTTAAAGTCGGAACAGGAATGGTCCGATCTGGCCGATTATTATCTTGCTCTGCGTTATGTGGTAGGTATGGTTGATACTGATTTGTCGACAGAAATGAACTCTGCGGTTGGAATGCAGATGATGCTGTCGTTTATGACGCTGGGTAACAGTCACGCCTTTACCTTCTGCAAAGCCTGTCTCTCTGAAAAATGATAGTTCTCAAAATGCGAACTCTGGCTTCTGATATGTATGCTATACTGTGAGTACAAAAGGAACAGGAGGTACGCACCATGAGTGAAAATAATAAATTTATCAGCTGGGTGAAGGCCCACAAAACTGAGCTGATCATCGCAGGAGTCAGTGCCACAGCAATTATCGGGATCATTCTTGGCCTTAAGAACAAGGATGCCATTAAAGAACTGTGGGATGCTCTTGAAAACAGCTTAAGTAAAACACCAGATAAGATATCTGAGCCTGTCACCATAGTGCAAACAGCTCAACCGGTACTTGAGGAAGTTACGCCAGTTCGCCTGTATACTTCTCCACAGGGGCCGTTTGACGTTTGTCAACACATCAGAAATCTATCTGGTGGAAGACATCATTCAATCGAAAAAGCTGCGGAGGCTGCGGCCTTGGGCATAACGCTATTACCGAATCAAACACTTGTAGATACATATACGAAGTGCGCTGCGTAAAGTAAAAAACGCTTCACAGTGAAATCGAGGAGGTGAAAAGAATGCAGATGTGTCCAAATTGCGATCGTGTTTATGATGAGTCCGAATATTCTCGTTGCCCATATTGCCATCCTTACGATGAGGATGATGGCAGAGAAAGAACGGTAATCGTATACGATAGAGGTGAAGGCTGTGCTAAATATGTGCCGGAATCTGAAGCAGAAAAGTACAATTACAAAGATTAACAGAAAAAAGCGCCTCGCCGCCGGAATCAAATCCAGTGGTGAGGCGTTTCTGCGTCTATGGGTTTATGCCTGTACTTCCTGTCCGTGCTTGAAGGTGAAGCGGATATCGTCGATGCTGTAGACGGTGGCATAATCCACCAGCGAGTGCCAGTTTTCCAGTTTGAACTCGGTGAGCGTTTCCGGCAGGGCCTCGAAGCTCTCAATGAAGGCTTCAATGTCGGCTCTCTGGGTCTGCATCTGATATTGTCAAGATTAGTTGACACATTTATCTCAAGGATATCACTGACTATGCTGCCAGTTCCAAATCCTCATAATACTGCCTGCGTTTTATCATGGGAGGAAGCCCGCCATTGGCAGAGCAGATCCTCCGGTTATTCCAGTAGCTGAGGAAGTATCTCCAAATGAGCGCCTTTAATTCCTCTACCGTCATCTGCCTTGTGTCATAGCGGTCATAAAGGAGCTCTGTCTTCATTCTGGCCCACATACTCTCACATCGTGCATTATCATGGCAGCGTCCTCCTGCACGGTTCATGCTTTGATGGATGTGGTGCTCCCGGATGGTCTGGCGGTAAGACTCACTGGTATACTGTGTCCCACGGTCACTGTGGATGATCGCTCCTTCCAATGCGGGATATGCAGTCAGGGCATTTTCCAGTGTTTGGATACACAGATCTGCTTTCATGTTTGTCCCCATTGACAGACCGAGGACACTAAGATCAAAACAGTCGAAAATCGCAGATACATACAGTTTCCCATTGCGCGCCGGGATCTCCGTGATATCTGTAATACATTTTTCTAATGGGGCATCTGAATGGAAATCCCGCTTCAACAGATCATCCGATTTCATGGCTTCCCGGTCTGCCTTTGTAAGTCCATTCGGCTTTCTCTTTGGCCGATGGCTCAGGCCGATCTGATCCATAACCCGGTATACGGTCCGTTCACTGGGTATATGTACGCCCTCCGGCTGCTTCAGCAACAGCGCCTGATACATCCGGATCCGTCCATAAGTATCGTTACATTCATCCTCGCTGATGATTTCTTTCATGGCATCCGCCAGATCCTGGTACTTCCATGGACGGTCTTTGTTTGCGAGATATTTATAGAAGCCCTGCCGGCTGATACCAAGCATCCGGCAATAAAATGAAATTTTCCGGTAATCCTGCCGTCCTCTGTTTTCAAAGCCAGAAATATCATTCTCTGGTTTTTACTGACTTCCGACGGCTGGCGGCGAAAAAAGCGCTGGCTTCCTCTAGAAATTCGTTTTCTTCCTTCAGGCGACGGATTTCTTTATCCTGTTCCTTAACCCGCTTACGCAGCATGGTAATCTCTTCTGACAGGCTCATTGCACTGGCAGGGGTATGGGAACCTTCCCCAATATCCAGCTTACCGGCCCTTACGGCTTTCAGCCATGTATGGATGGTTCCTTCGGGAATCCCTAATTCTTTAGCAGCCTTAGCGCCGCCGATTTCTTTGGCAAGTTTTACTGCCTGTACTTTGTATTCATGGTCATATTTACGTGCCACTTTGAATACCTCCTTATTCTCTTGGTTTTATTATGAAATCCTTGAGAATAAGCTGTCAACTTTTTTTATACCACACCACGCTGCTGGATGCCCATTTCCGTTTCCACATCTCGAAGGTTATATTTCTTGAAGGCGTCCCACTTGTCTGGCGCATGGAACGGTCTGTTTCTGGTACGCTGGCCGTTGGATTTGGTAGGAGCGCAAGGCTGGCAGAAATACTTGATGAGGTCTTTGCCTTCAGTGAGCTTTTGCTTCTCAAGGCCTAAAACGGCACCGACACCTTCCAGCGACAAAGGCAGTCCCATAGTAGCGGCCCAGATCATGGAGCAGCACCAGCTTTCGGGATTTAAGTAATCGCCGGTAGGATAGCCCAAGAAACGAGAGAGGCAGATGCGTTCAAAAGTGGCATTGAAGGCCCACTTGGTGACAGCTTCATCTTCAAGCGCCTGCAGGATTTCCTTTGGAATGTGTTCTCCACAGGCAAGGTCGACGATCTGCACTGGACCGGAGTCCACGCTATAGCCAAAGAGCAGAATTTCAAAATCCTCAGCCTCCACATAACGGTAAACACCAGACTTTTGCAGTGGAGTGCTGCTGTAGGTTTCTATATCAATACTGAGTGTTTTCATGCGTTGTCACATCCTTTCCATACCCAAACAGGGCGACAGATTGCTCCGCCGCCCTGCTGGGAAATCAGGTCATTAGTCGAGGAAATCCTCATCTTCATCCGTATTGAAATCGGACTCAGCGCTGGCCTTGCCGCCGAGAGGCTCACCGTCACGAATCTTCTGGAGATTGTTGAGGCCGCAGGCGATGCCCTTGTTACCAGAGCTATTGAAAGCGTAGAAGGTAATGCTGGCACGACCGTAGACACCGGAGTAAACCTCGGAACGGCTCATGATAGGATTGCGGTCTGCGTCCACGATGCCGGGAGCAGTGGTAGCGTTGGCGTTGATGAAGTATGCATTGGCGTAGGCTGCATCGTCAGGTCTCTCAAGGTCGCCATCACGAAGAGGAGTCTTCAAAATGGAGAGCGCAGGTACGGTCTTACCGTTGCCCTTGAGCTTCGCTTCGCCTTCCTTATAGGCAGCCTCGATAGCAGCCTTAATCTTGGCAACAGTGCGAGTATCGGACTTAGGGATGATAAGGCTCACGCTATACTTAGGAGTGCCGCCGTTGATGGACTTAGGCTCCCAGACATTTGCGTAGCTCCAGCGGGTTTCAGGGCCAGTGATGACCTTCATGGGATTTACAGGTTTTACATTCTTACTCATAATTGTTTTCCTCCATAAAATCAGTTTTTGCATTATTCATGACCGGGCGTTTGTCGCTTTCCGGTACAAGTGTGGGTTTGCCCTGTGGCTTTTCGATATAGGCCGACAGGAGTTCGTCAAATCGGCTCTTGCCGAGCAGCTTCTGCATAGCAGTGATGCCGAGGAGCTTGCGCTCATACGGGTCAAAGCCTGCGTCGGTTACGGTCTGGGTAACAGCAGCCTCATCGGTGTAGCGACGCTTGCTGCGGCCTTCAACCAGTTTGAAGCCGGTCCATTCCTTACCAAAGATAGCCTGCTGGAGTGCGTACTCTTTGATATCGTTGACCCAAGAAACCAGCTGGTCTGCACGGGAGAGAATGACCTCGATCTCTGTATCCTCCAATAGAGGAGGCAGCTTGAAATCGTACTGCGCCAGCATCAGGTTTGCTTCGGCTCTGACCCTGCACTCATGCTTGGCTTTACAGAAGCCACACCACTCGCCGCAGAGGAAGTTTCCGTCACCGGCAAAGGCAAGCTCTGCGGTCGGTTTCAGGACTTCATCAGCCCAGCGGTAAAGGTCATCCTTGTACATCTCGAAAGTGGATACGTTCTGGCGTCTTGGCTGATACACGGTCATTGCCACGGTATCGATGTCGTAAATGGCATCGAACAGCTCCAAGGCACCGAGTGCGTAGCACATCATCTGCGGATTGTTATCTGCTTCCACCAGAACGCCAAGGCCGTGCTTATAATCCACTACACGGAGCGTCCCGTCAGAAATGATGATGGCGTCTGATGTACCAAATCCCTGTTCTACCCAGCAGGAGAAGTCTACTCGCTGTTCGATGAGGACCACTGGATCGGCACAGGTTTCTTTGGCAACTTCCACCAGTTCTAAGATGTAGGAAGCATAGCCGTTGGCGCAGTCCAGCATTTCTTCGTTATACCAAGTCAGATGCTCGGTCGGGTCTGTTGCCTCCATGCCCAGTGCCATGCGGAGTTTGTATTCACAGAGGCTGTGTGCGTCGGTCCCTTCGGCAGCGTAATCGGAGCCTTTGTCTTCGTAGGTTTCACATAACCTTGCAGAAGGCGGGCAGTGCAGCCAGCGATGGGATGAGGACGCTGATAAAATAGCGTGTGCTTTAGGTGGCATTCCCGATCACCTCCGCATCACGAAGCAGCGCTTCATAATTGGACGGGTCCACCTGAGAGAGCTTGCTGGCACCATATTTCTGGAGCAGCTCACGCACTTTTGCTGTATAACCGGCACGGGATTTCTCAGAAAGAACTGCACGTACCTGTTCCAGCGTCAATGCAGGCTTCTGCACCGGTGCGGATGTCTCCGGCTGCTTATCTGTTTCCTCACCGGAAAACAGCTGCGCCAGATAGTTGGCGGCATCAGTAATAGCAGCGGCAGCAGTGCGTAACTCTTCGATGGTCATAGCCATTTCGCTCATTTTGCTCATGTTGTTCACCTCCTGTTCGTGGTGGAGCAGCTTGTTTTCTGCTCCTTACACTCCCTTTTGGAGATGAGCGATGGCTTTTGACGAAGGGAAGGAAGATTTTTTTGAAAAAGTTTCTGACCGCCGGTTTTGCCAGCGGCCAGAGTGCTTGTCTACTTATTAAAAGAAGTCCGGGTATTCCTGCGCCAGCAGCTTCTTTGCTGCCTTGATGCGGGACAGAAACGTGGTGCGAGGGATACCGATTTCCTTGGCGATGGCTTCATCGGAGAGGCCCTGCATGCGCAGCTTACCGATGTTTTCGGCTTCCGGCATCAGGTCAGCGAGGCGTTTGAACAGCTGCTCCAACACGATGCGGTCGGAAGCAAGTTCAGATACGGCCACGCTTTCATCAGCAATGGTATCCATTAGAACAAGGTCATCGTCCTCTTCACCAATCGGTGCATCCAATGAAGCGATGACGTCGGCGTTGCGGTATTCGCAGGTCAAGCAGTCGGCATTGCAGACCCACCATTTATTGCGAGGGCAGCAGCAGAGGCCACGGTCCTGCATTCTGTGACGGTAGGTATCATGGAAGCGGGTATGTTCCTGATAGATTTCTTCGGGTACTTCCTGCCAGCGACGCTGGCTGCGGATGTAGATACGACGGGTTTCTGTTTTACTCTGGTTTTCTTTGTTTGCCATACGATTTACTCCTTTCGGCTGTTAAACCGAAGCGGAGATAACCGGTATGGCTGCCAGTTCTGATTGTCATAGATGGTCACCTCATGCGGATTTCTCCGCTTCATTCCGGTGACCAGCCGTTCGCAAGCTGGCACTCTATATTAAAGTTCTCTCGTCCATCAGCTGCGAACACACCTCGTGGCCACGAAGAAGGTGAGCTGATTTCGGAGAAAGTAGTTTAACGTCTTGCTCAGGACGTTTTTTGTTTTAGTCGTTGGCGATCTGCTCTAAATCGGCGAAAACTTCGCTGTAGTAGCAAGAGGCTAAATCGCTGAGGCTGTGAGCGCCGTAACGACGGAACACAGAATCAACCACGGCTTTGCCGTACTCGGCTGCCACTCTGGAAGCGGCATTCTCGATGTTAATGATCCAGTCTCTCTTGGATAATTTCATGAATTTCACCTGCCTTTCATCGATCTACTAAAAGGATACCAGTCGACAATAACACTTCAAATAAGGTCAAATGCAGGCGAAATAACACTTTTAACACTTCGAATAACGCTTTTTTGAGGAGTGAGTTTTAGTGAGTTTACAACTTGTTAGAACTTTCGATGCCTTTGAAGTGTTGTTTTTTGTGGGTTTATGTGATATAATAAATAATATATAAGTGTAGCTGCGACTTGCAGCATGGAGAAATGAGGTGACGCAGTGGTACTCGAAAACTTTTGTAAAGGGATATATCCATCCTGTCCCACAATCACTAATCGAGAGAATTTCATAGATGGATTGTTTAAGGCAGCAGGTGGAACTGCGTATATATCTGTCAGTTACAAAAGACAGTTGTACAGTGGAGATAAAGTTTTTGTAGAGGCCCAGAAAGCAGATCTTCGAGGCCATGACAATCAGAAAGCGTTGGAAGATTTCTTTTATGAAAACATCGCCGATGGCAAGGTCATGGATGTGTTGTTGGCGTTTAGCGTTCCCGAAAAAAGCGAGCCAAATAAAAAAGTCCTCTCCACAGCCTTAGCGCTGCAGATGAAGGCACTGATTGATTGTGGCGATGACGAAGAAGCTGACGACCTTATATTAGCTGCCTATCAGGAAGCCAAAGCTGCGTCACCAGATAATGAAACGACAGTATCGGTCTTTAAGCCTCTGTATCCGGGTGACGATGTGTATGTAGGCACAAATCCAACATATAAGATTCAGAGCCACCAGACCGTGAGTCACACGTGGTCGATTATGAATGCTGGCAAGGTCATGTGGGTAAACAGAAAACTTGTGTACCGTCGTGGGCCGAAGGATAGACCGGAGGCTGCGCCTTCAGAAATTCCAATTCCGACCGTCAAACCGCAAGAAAGCGTAAAAATAACCACGACCTTTGATGGCCGTGGCTTTGATGGAGTTTTTCATTGTTTTTGGGAGATGCAGGACTCCGATGGAGAAAACTGCTTCCCGAAAAGAGATTCATTATTCTCAGTAACAATTGATGCTAAATTCAAACGCACGTAAGTATGGAGGGAAATAGCGTGAACGAGCAAGTAGTAGAAAAATGGGTAACCTTGAAAGAAGTGCAGGAACATCTTGGTGTAGGCCGTGAAACGATCCTGCAGTGGATTGCAAAAAGAAATATGCCTGCTTACAAGGTTGGACGTCTGTGGAAGTTTAAATTATCCGAAGTGGATGAATGGATTCGCTCCGGTGGTGCCGCAGAAAATGCAAAAAATGAAGAATAAGTCCCAAATATCGGACAGGAGATATGATTTAATTAGTATGGTGCAGTGCAAGTAGCTGCTCATACAAATCAGAAAGGAACGAAAAATTATGGATAATCAAGTGCATAATGCAATTGTTAATTTTATTTGGGGAATCGCAGACGACTGCTTGAGAGATATTTATGTTCGTGGTAAGTATCGTGATGTTATTCTGCCAATGACGGTCATTCGCCGTTTGGACGCCATGTTGGAAGATACCAAACCGGCAGTTCTAGAAATGAAGAAAATGTTGGATGATGCGGGTATCACAAATCAGTGGCCTGCACTCTGCAATACTGCTGGACAGGCGTTTTGTAACGCTTCGCCATTCCGCTTGCGTGATCTTACCAGCCGTGCAAAGAAGCAGACATTAAAGGCAGACTTTGAAGCCTATCTGGATGGCTTTTCACCTAATGTACAGGAGATTCTGGCAAAGTTCCAGTTCAAAAATCAGATCGATACGATGATTGAGGCCGATATTCTCGGTGCTGTCATTGAGAAGTTTATTTCTCATGATATCAACCTCAGTCCTAATCCGGTTTATAAGGATGACTCGAAAACACAAATCAAGCTGCCTGCATTGGATAACCACGGTATGGGTACCGTCTTTGAAGAATTGGTTAGGAGATTCAATGAGGCAAACAATGAAGAGGCTGGTGAACACTGGACTCCCCGTGACGTTGTTGATTTAATGGCCGATTTAGTTGTTCTTCCCATTGCCGACAGATTGATGGATGCAACTTATTCCTGTTATGACGGAGCTTGTGGTACGGGTGGTATGCTCACAGTGGCTCAAGACAGACTTTTAACTTTAGCGAAGCGTCGAGGAAAGGAAGTTTCTATTCATTTATTTGGTCAGGAAGTACAGCCGGAAACCTACGCTATTTGTAAGGCAGACATGCTTTTGAAAGGTGACGGCGAACAGGCTGAACACATTGCATACGGCTCTACTCTTTCCGCAGATGGCCATGCTACTCGTCAGTTCGACTTTATGTTGGCAAATCCGCCTTACGGAAAAAGCTGGAAAACTGATGCTGAAAAAATGGGTGGCAAAAAAGATATTCTGGATAGCCGATTTAATGCATACCTCGAAGATGGAACTCAGCTGGTTATGTTGCCCAAAGTTAGTGACGGCCAGTTGTTATTCCTATTAAATAATGTAGCAAAAATGAAAAAAGACACTCCTCTGGGAAGCCGTATTGCAGAAGTACATAACGGTTCTTCATTGTTTACTGGTGATGCTGGTAGTGGCGAAAGTAATGCTCGAAGATTTCTTTTCGAGAATGATTTGGTAGAAGCTATTATTGCTCTCCCAGATGGCATGTTTTACAACACTCCGTTAGGGACATTTATCTGGGTGTTGTCAAATAAAAAAACAGAAGAAAGAAAAGGAAAAGTTCAGCTTATTAATGCCACTGAAATGAAGTCATCCATGTGGAAGAATATGGGAAAAAAGAATGCTGAAATTACCCCTGCTCTTAGAAACGAGATTATTCGCATATTCATGAGTATGGAAGAAAGTGCTGTGAGCAAATGTTTTGATAACGACGAGTTCGGTCACTGGAGAATTACCATTCTTCTGCCTGAGTACGATTCAGAAGGAAATGTCAAAAAAGACAAGAAGGGACGCCCGATTGTCGATAAAACAAGAACCAATACAGCAATCGTTCCTTTTAAATACGAGGGTGGGATTGATGGATATATGAAGACAGAAATTCTTCCGTATACTCCGGATGCATGGGTAGACGAAAAGAAAACACTGATCGGTTATGAATTGACTTTTACAAAATATTTCTTTGAGCCTCGACAAATCAGAGATATTGATACAATTGCCGTTGATATCAAAGATGTTGAAATGCAGATGGCAGGAATTTTGAGTGAGGTGTTATCATGAGCGAATATAGAAAGTATCCGGATTACAAAGAAACGGGAATTGAATGGATTCCACAAATCCCCAAACACTGGGAAATGAAAAAGATCAATGATTTGTTCACAGAACGATCTGAAAAATGTTCGGCTTTGGAATATATGCCTCTTTCTGTGACCAAGTTTGGTGTTGTTCCTCAGCTCGATACCGCAGCTAAATCCAAGGATAGTGAAAACAGAAAAAAGGTACTTGCAGGCGATTTTGTTATTAATAGTCGTTCGGACAGGCGAGGATCAAGTGGATTCTCAAAGTATGACGGGTCAGTATCTTTGATTAATATAATTCTTTCGCCGAGAGAGAATACGTCACTATATTATCATTATCTGTTACGTAGCCACACTTTTATCGAGGAATTTTATAGAAACGGTAGAGGTATTGTAGCTGACTTGTGGACCACACGATATAGCGAAATGAAAAACATATATGTGCCATTTCCTACAATCGAAGAACAAAATCAGATTCTTGAGTTTTTGAGATGGAAAACTTCGGTTTTCAATGGATTGATTCCCGAAAAAGCGATTACAAAAGGAAACATCATTGCTTCGAGTAAATCGTTGCTGGCAAGAGAAATGATGTTGATTGATGAATACAGAACGAGTCTTATTTCGGCTGCTGTAACCGGTCAAATTGATGTACGAGATATTATCATCCCTGAGTATGAGTATATTGAGGATGAAGCTGAAGCAGAGGCTGAAGAAGATGAGGGTGTGACAGAGGAGGTGTAAAACATGGCATTTACCAACACAAAAGAAAGTGGTCTTGAGACCCTTATCGTAAAATGGCTGGTAGATCACAATGGATATGAGCAAGGCACGAATGCTGACTATAATCGTGAGTATGCCGTGGATGAAACACGCCTATTTAGGTTTTTACAGGACACGCAGCCTGATGCGCTTGAGAAGTTAGGCGTTTTCAAATCTGCTTTGAAAAAGAAGCAATTTCTAAATCGCCTGCAGGGTGAGATTGCTAAGCGTGGCATTATTGATGTGCTACGCAATGGTGTGAAAATCTATCCGGCAAATCTGATCATGTTCTATCTGACACCGACCGAGAATAACGCCAAGGCTAAGGAGATGTTTGAAAAGAACGTTTTCAGTGTCACCAGACAGCTGCAGTATTCTATGGATGCTACCTATCTGGCGCTGGATATCTGCTTGTTCATCAATGGCCTGCCGGTCATCACCTTTGAACTGAAGAATCAGCTTACAAAGCAGGATGTGGACGATGCAGTTGAGCAGTACAAGACTGACCGTGACCCAAGAGAACTGTTATTCCAATTCAAGCGCTGCATGGTGCATTTTGCCGTTGACGACGCACGAATCAAATTCTGCACAAAGCTGGACGGTAAGAACAGCTGGTTCCTGCCTTTTGATAAAGGCTACAATGATGGTGCCGGTAATCCTCCGAATCCAGATGGCCTGATGACAGACTATCTTTGGAAGGATATTCTTACCAAGCTGAAGCTCAGTCGCATCATTGAAAATTATGCGCAGGTTGTTATTGAAGAGGACTCAGAAACAAAGAAGAAGTCTGTAAAGCAAATATTCCCTCGTTATCACCAGCTGGATTGCGTGGAAAAACTGCTGGCTGATGTAAAGGAAAACGGTATCGGCAAGCGTTATTTGATTCAGCACAGTGCTGGCTCCGGTAAGTCAAATTCTATCTCTTGGCTGGCCCACCAGCTGATTGGATTGGAGCAGGACGGTCATCCGATGATCGACTCTGTGCTGGTTGTTACCGACCGCCGTATTCTGGACAAGCAGATTCGTGATAACATCAAGCAGTTTATGCAGGTGGCAAATACGGTAGCTTGGGCTGAACATTCCGGTGATTTGCGTAAAGCAATTCAAGATGGAAAGCGCATTATTATCACAACAATTGAGAAGTTCCCTTATGTCGTGCCGGACATCGGTGCGTCCCATAAGCAGAATCGTTTTGCAGTTATCATTGACGAGGCCCATTCCGGCCAGAGTGGACGTAACTCTGCCCAGATGAACTTGGCTCTTTCCGGCCTTGCCTCCGAAGATGAGATGGATAATGAGGATAAAATCAATGCAATGATGGAAGGCCGTAAGCTGCTGACTAATGCCAGCTACTTTGCCTTCACAGCCACTCCGAAAAATAAAACGCTGGAGACCTTCGGTGTTCCGTATCAGGATGGCGACGATGTAAAACATCGCCCATTCCACGTGTACACGATGAAGCAGGCCATTCAAGAAGGCTTCATTCTCGACGTGCTGAAATACTACACACCGATTGCCAGCTACTATAAACTCATGAAGACGGTGCAGGATGACCCGATGTTCGACAAGAAGAGAGCGCAAAAGAAGCTGCGTTCATTTGTAGAAAGTGATTCTTATACCATCGCACAAAAAGCAGAAATGATGGTTGAGCATTTCCACGAGCAGGTCATCTCTAAAGGAAAGATTGGTGGACAGGCCCGTGCTATGGTGGTCAGCTCCAGCATTCCTCGCTGTATCGAATACTACTATGCAATCAATAAGTGCCTTGCAAACAGACACAGCTCTTACAAGGCAATCGTGGCATTCTCTGGAGAACACAAGTATCAGGGACAGGAGCCTGCATTGACTTCTGCAGCTATGAATGGCTTCCCGGATGCTAAGATTCCGGCTACATTTAAGACAGACCCTTATCGTCTGTTGATTGTAGCGGATATGTTCCAGACTGGCTTTGACGAGCCTCTGCTTCATACGATGTATGTGGATAAGATGTTGTATGACATCCGTGCTGTGCAGACTTTGTCTCGTCTCAACCGTTGCCATCCGCAGAAGCATGATACCTTCGTATTAGACTTCTATAACAAGCCTGCAATGATTGAAGAGGCATTTTCGAGATATTACAGAACCACTTTGCTTTCCGGTGAAACGGACCCGAATAAGCTGTATGATCTTATCGCAACGATGGAAGATTATCAGGTTTATTCTGAGAGCCACGTTGAAAAGCTGGTTGACCTGTATTTGAATGGCGCAGAGCGTGATAGACTCGATCCGATTCTGGATGCTTGTGCAGCTATTTATAAGGACCTTGACACAGAAGATCAGATTAAGTTTAAGAGCGCTGCTAAGGCATTTTGCCGTACATACGGTTTCCTTGGTGCAATTCTTCCTTATGGAAACGCAGATTGGGAACGTCTCTCCATTTTCCTGAATCTGTTGATTCCGAAGCTGCCGTCGCCTCGTGACGATGACTTCTCCGAAGGCATTCTTGACGTTATTGATTTGGATAGCTATCGTCTGGAAGCACAGGAGTGTATGTCTATTAAGCTGGAAGATGCGGATTCTGAGGTAGCACCGGTACCGGCTGGTAAGACCGGACATATCGTCAATCCTGAAATGGACCTGCTGTCTATCATTCTGAATGACTTCAACGATATGTTCGGCAACATCAACTGGAACGATGCAGACAATGTCCGCAGACAGATTCTTGAAATTCCTGATATGGTGGCAAAGGATGAGCGCTATCAAAATGCAATGAAGAACTCCGACGAGCAGAATGCCCGTATGGAAAGTGAACGTGCATTGCAGCAGGTTATCTTTGCAATCATGGCAGACAATATGGAACTGTTTAAGCAATTCCAAGATAATCCGTCCTTCAAGAAGTGGCTCTCTGATTTGGTATTTAATATGACCTATGAGCCGCAGGGTAAAAAGCAAGGCGCAAAGAAAACAATAAACTATTCAGATTATCAAGCTCCGGCAAGTAAGGTTGCTGAAGAAACGGCTCCTTACGGAACGGACAAGAAATAATTTAGGGTGAGGAGGCGCAGTATGGCAGAAGCGCTATCGAAAACATTAACACATGGTGACTTCGATTCGGTCTTTCAGGAAGTTCAGCAGCCGGAAACGGTTAGCTGGACCACCGAGGGAGAACTGCGCCTTTTTCACCTTGTAATTCGTAATAACAAAATCAATGTGGAGGATTTGAAGGCTTATCTGTATATGAGCATGGGAGACTATGTGTTTTCCAGAGCAAAGCTCGAAAAGTTCAGTCAGGCCGGAAATAGAGATGCTGTTGTATCGCAGGCGCTGCGTGTGATTAAGAAAAACGGCGGTGCTGATGTTCAGGGTACTGGTGGCGAATTGGGCGAGGTGCTAAATTACACTTTCATGGAAGAAAAGCTCCATGCACCGAAATTGATGAGCAGAGTCGAAATTAGCACTGACGGAAAGCAGTATGACAGCATCGCTGACAGCATTCATCTTTTAACCAGTGGTGTGTCAGGACGCCCGTACCATCAAGTGGTGTTTGGCTCTTCCAATATTGTCGGTGACCTCGGTTATGCCATTGACGGTGCTTTCGAGAAAATTTGCCGTATCGAACAGCACGAGGTACAGGAAATTCACATGGCCAATCAGCTTATTTTTGAACGCATGGCTACAGATGAAGAAGCTGCACTTGTGAAAGATATTCTTGTTCCGAATCCTTCAAAAACCAATAGATACAACACATCGTATGGCGTGTTCCTTGGATACACTTTGGGCCTTGGTAAAGACTATCCGGTTCACGAATACGAGGAACTTGCCGAACAGAAAATGCAGGCTGACATAAAGCGTTATATTCCGTATATTCTCCAGAAGATTCAGGATTGCGGCTTGGGAATGCACTCGTTTTATATTTATGTGCTACCTTTTAACGATGCCGAGGAAGAAAAGAAATCCATCATGGAGGCGGTGCTGGAAGGAGATGTTGACTTGATATGAGCGAAGAAAAGAAAAAATTAGGCGACGCCATATTCGTTGACATCGATAGCAACGAGTATCTAAACGAAATTCATGAGAAGATACTTTTTAATTATGCGTTGCGCCTATTTCAGCTTGAAGCGAAAGGAAAAGTTAAAGAATTTGACCTCTTGGACGCACTGCGCTTTGCAGATCTGCTGTCCAAGTCAAATCATCCGGAAGCCAGTGTCAGACATAAAATGTGGGCGCAGGAGATTATTGTTCTTTTGAACGAACTGTACCCGGATAATTCTTTGGTCAAATTATATGCAGGCTCTGTGTTCTCCAGCGTTGGAAACCATAGAGGCTTGCAGAAGATTAATGCTGACTACAAGGACATTTCTACATTTGAGCGTGTTTTTGCGCAATATAGAAGTGATTACCTTACAATACCGGCAGACACAGATAAGAAATTTTTTAGCGAACAAAAAATTGCCTATGACCATTTGGATGACCCATGCTTTAGTTATTCTGGGCCTACTTCAATGGGTAAATCGTTTATCATGCGCATGTTCATTAAGGATGAGATCATCCTTCAGGGCGCTCAGAAAAATTATGCGCTGATTGTTCCGACAAAGGCTTTGATAAACGAAGTTCGTAGCAGCATTATAAATGATTTAAATGACAATCTGGAAAAGCGAAACTACCGTGTTGTCAGCGCAGCAAGCGACATAGCGTTGGAAGAAGATCACAACTATATTTTTGTGCTAACGCCAGAGCGTTTGCTTTACTTGCTTATCAGCAGGCCGGAGCTGCAAATTGATTACTTGTTTTTGGATGAGGCACACAAGCTCTCAGGTAAAAACAGCCGTGGCCCATTCTATTACAAAGTGGTCGACATGCTGCTGAAGCGGCCTAAGAAGCCACATTTCATTTTCGCTTCTCCGAATATACCTAATCCACAGGTATATTTGCGTTTGATGAATGATGTAATCGAGAACAACGATGAGAGCAAGCTGGCCTCCACGTATTCACCGGTTATACAAGTGAAGTTTTTGCTTGATTTATTGGGCCAGAAGGTTAGCGTTTATAATGAACATACGCAATCGGTTATAAAGGTCGCTGATATAAAAGCAGCAAATACATCTTTGAAAACTATGTTGCTTTATTTTGAAGCAAAGAATATGCGTTTACCAGAGAATGAAAGATCGCAGACTATCGTGTATTACAACGGTCGTTCAAAGGCAATCGCTGCGGCGAGAGATTTTGCTGACTCACAGGGAGTGTTGGAGAAACACGATCCAGAGCTTGATGCTTTATCACGTGATATTACACGGGAAGTTCATGGCGATTATTATCTGGCAGGGATGATCAAAAAAGGCGTAGCATACCATATTGGTTATTTGCCCGCCTCTATAAGAACAAGAATAGAGACGCTTTTCCAGTCTGGAAAAATTACTACAATGTTTTGCACAAGCACCTTGCTTGAAGGTGTCAATTTACCGGCGGATAACCTATTCATTACTGATAATAAGATTTTCCGTAGTGCAATGAGTCCGGTTGATTTCAGAAATTTGATAGGCCGTGTAGGTCGAATCAGCTACAATCTATACGGAAATGTGTTTTTCGTTTCCGAAGAAAAATCTGTAAAGCCGGAAGATTATATCGAAATGCTGCAAACACCGGTACCGGAGCAGGAACTTTCTATAACGACAAATCCAAAAGGCCTGAAAAAAGTAGAGAAGCAATATGTTGTCGATATCTTAAAAAGTGGAAGTTCTGTCATCCCACAGCGAGTGAATGCAGAGGGTGAGGCCCTTCAATCAGAAGAATCATATGTTATGATGCGCAAATTCGGATTGATTTTGCTCAGGGATATCATGGAAGACAGAGACAGCCTTGTCCGCAGGGAGTTTTCTGATCTGCTGTCTGTCGCTGATGAGAATGACATTAGGGCGAAGTTTTCGGATTCTCCAACGTTACCTGATGATGACATTAACACTTCGGTCGACCAGACAAAAAGGCTTATAAAGGCCATTAGAGACGGATTGGAATACCCTCCGTGCATCAACGGCGGCTTCAGATATGCTGATGTCATTGAGTTTCTAAACAAGCTCGCCACTATTTTTGAGTGGGACACCTATGAAAGATCTTCCCTTGGCAAGGAGTCATTGCGCAGATGGTATGCTGTAATTCTCTGTCAGTGGATGGAGGGAACGGGCCTTAGTTTTATTATGAAGAAGGCCATAGAATATCGCAGAGATCATCCGGAAAATTTCCGTGTGTCCATGTATCAACCGCCGACTACATATAACGACCGTTCCAAGGAACACCGAAACGTCGTTTTTGCAGAAACGCTGGAAGTTATTGAAAATATTATCTTGTTTAGTATTTCTAACTACTTTCTGCGATTTTCGAATGAGTATAAAAAGATTCACAATGTGACCGAATTCGAAAACAATTGGTATGAGTATGTGGAGTTTGGTACCACCAATCCATTGACCATACTGCTGCAGAGAAACGGCTTCTCTCGTGAAGCTGCAACGTTCATTCGTGACCATCGTGAGTTTGTCGAAGAAGATGGTAGTACCGGAAGGTTAAGACTGAAGAACGAACTGCTATCGTGTGGTAACACAAGCGTAGAAATGGAAGCTGCCGATATTAAATATAATGCTCCCGGATTATTCACCGACAACGAAGACGATCCGGAAAATTGGAAGCTTTCGTTTATCAGAACTATCGAATGCCCGGATTGTGGGATTGAGTTTGAAGTCGATTTAGAAGAATATCTTCAAGATGTAAGTAGTTTTGAAAAGGAAAACGGTATGGGTCCTGATGCTGTATACAGCTTTGATAGCGATACTGATTGCGAATGCCCGTACTGCGGCAAAACTCTTCATATTACTGGATGGATTCGTGAATACCCAATAGGAATAGTGGATTCCGAAGAAATCGATGTTGAACTTTTTGAAGACGAAGAATAACACAAGGAGAACACCGATGAAAAAGATAGAAGGTTCACCGAAGAATCTAAAACAATTATTGCAAAATACGAAATACTCCATCCACTATTATCAGAGAGAGTATATGTGGCAGCGTAAGCATATCGAAGAGCTTATCGACGACCTTACCTCTGAATTTCTGGATAACTATAAGCCGGGTGATTCTCGTCCGGCTGTAGCGGATTATGGCGCATATTTTATGGGGTCCATCGTTTTAGCTGGACGTGAGAATGCTATTATCGATGGCCAGCAGCGCTTTTCGTCTTTGACATTGCTGCTGATGTATTTGAACAATCGCTTGAAGAAAATCGGTCAGAGCTACAACATGATCGAGACTATGATTTTTTCGGAGTCTTTTGGTACGAAGTCCTTTAACATCAATGTGGATGACCGTCAGGAATGCATGGAGGCCATCTTCAACAACAAGGATTTTGACATAACAAATTGCGGAGAATCCGTTCGTAATTTGTATGGTCGCTACACAGATATCGTTGACGTATTCCCGGCAGACATTACGGACGATATGCTCCTGCATTTTTGTGATTGGCTTGCGGAGAAGGTTTTCTTCATTGAGATCGTGGCCACCACAGAACAGGACGCTCATAAAGTTTTCGTTACAATGAACGACCGTGGTTTGAGCCTGACATCTACAGAAATGTTGAAAGGATATATTCTGTCTGAAATCAGAGATGATGCCGTTCGTGAAAAGATGAATGGCGTGTGGAAAGACATGGTCCTCGTTCTGAAAAAGGACGACGACAAAGGCGATGAGACTTTTATCAAGGCATGGCTTCGTGCGCATTATGCAGAAACCATCCGTGAAACCAAGGCCGGTGCGGTCAACAAGGATTTTGATATCATTGGTGGCTCCTTCCACAAATGGGTCCGTGATGAACGTGATAAGCTGGGATTGGATTCTTCTGCAGATTTTGAATTGTTTATAAAGAAATTTGCTAAATTTGCAGAGGTTTATCAGCGTATCCGTCAGGCAGAGACTACTTTCGCCGAGAACACAAAATACGTATACTATAACGCTCAGGTGAATTTCACCTTGCAGCCCCAGATGCTTCTTGCGCCTATATGCTACGAGGATTCTTGGCCTGTAATTATTGAAAAAATCAACCTGACAGCAAGATTTATCGATATTCTTATCGTATCCAGAGTAACTAATTATCGTTCCGTGGACTACAGTACCATCAAGAATTTTGTATTCAATGTGACGAAGGATATTCGTATGTGCGATGTGGCTACACTGAAACAGAAGCTGCAGCAGCAATACGATAATCTGGATTTCAAGCCTGAAGTGGCACTGCCGGATTTGGGACTGAACAGTTTTACCAAGAAGTACATCAAAAACATTCTGGCCCGTGTTACCGGATTTATCGAAGAAAGCACTGGCGTTGCGTCCAACTACTGCAACTACATGAACACTCAAACTAAAAATCCGTTTGAAATTGAGCATATCATCACTGACCACTATGAGTGGTTTACTGATGAGTATACAGATCAGGAAGATTTCAGACGCTGGAGAAATAGTATTGGCGCTCTGTTGTTACTGCATAAGAGCATCAATGCCAGCTTGAACGATTCCCGCTATGGCTACAAGTTGAGTAAATATTGCTCAAACGAAGGTAATATCTATACCGAGTCTTTGGGCCAACTTGCATATCAGAACAATCCGAAATTCAAGAAATTTATTGCTGACAACGGCCTGAATTTCAAGGCTTATGACCAGTTTGGTAAAGCCGAAATTACGGAGCGTGTTGCCCTGCTGGTGCAGCTGGTACGCTTGGTTTGGAACGACGAAATGTTTAAGTAAAATGATAGGAGGTGGCCAATCATGATGATAAGTCCAGAAGGATACTACGAGGAATACCTAAAAGGAAAATCAGCAGAACAAATAATGACAGCTATTCGTGGCTTAAAGAAAGAGATGGGCCACCTGAAAAATACGATGGAGCATCCAGACTATGGTGAACAGCCGGTAATTCATCCGAGCGAATCTACCCGTTTGTGGTGTGCTCGCTTGTATCTTGAGAGGGCTAAGGAAGCCTTAACAGCAGCGGGAGGAACATACAAACCATCACAGGGTGAGTTGAAGGCCGCCGATTTCGATGCTAATATTCCGAATATTAAGAAACTGGTATTTTCAATCGGTGGTTATTTTGGTGGCTATGAAACTCGCACTTACACATTGGATGAGGAACGGCTGTATTTGGATGTTGAACATTCGCTGTTTCTGAAACCGACCAATCTCGATATTGAGCCAGATTATCCTTGTAGCAAAGATGAGTTCCTTGACGGTCTTCGTGAGTTGCACATTGGAGAGTGGCGCAGCAAATACGATCTGCATAGATTTGGCTGTATGGTGTTAGATGGAACACAGTGGGAATTGGAGATATACTTTTCTAATGACCACAAGGCAGTGAAAATCTACGGAGATAATGCGTATCCATATAATTTTGACCGATTTCAAGAGCTGCTCGGAATAGAACTGGATGAAGAAACAGACGATGATTGAGAAATAGATAGAGACTTAGGAGGTGACAGTATTGAGCATAACATTTGACAGCAAGGAGCGCATTACACGTTCAAATATCTATTCGATTTTTGGCAAATTGCTCCGCCGCTGTACCCAGAAAAATGACGATGGAAAGGTTCTTCTTTGCGAAGCAGGATTGTCAAGCTTGGTCGAGGATTATGCGTTCAGATTAAATCCCTATTGGTATAATAGAGGATACCAAAATAACAATGACCAGTATAATCCTGAATATGTATGCTTGTTGTTATGCCAAGAAATCGAAGCATCAGAAGATGCATTACTCAGATTTCTTAATGTAATTTTGAGCCATACTCATCGTATCGAAGATGGTGAGATGGATAAACTCACAAACTATCTCGGAATAATCGGTTACGAAATCGATGTTAAAGCAGTAGAAGATGAGTATTGGACGACTTACACATATTCTCTTATACCTTCGTCAGACGGAACAACGGAAAGAAGTAGTGATATATCTTATTTGCGTTCTATGCTATCTATGCATCATAGTGAGTTGCTTCACCTATATGATGAGGCAACAACGAATTTTGGGAATGCACAGTATATAAGCTGTATTGATAATTGCCGTTCCTTATTTGAGAGTTTCTTCAAAAAATTAGATCCGGTAGATAATGATTATGTAAAGGGGATTTTGGCGGCAACAGGAGAAACTGTGATTGACAATGGTGCATCACTAACTTCCATAAAAAAGATATACACCTATTGGATAAATAATAAATCTGGCGCAAATCGTTTCCGTCTATTTCAGACGATGTATAGTGCTATGTCTGGATTAGGGCCTCATCACGAAGATATTCCCTCACGGGAAGATGCTTTGCTGCTATTCAGATTCGTTGAGGATACTCTTTTATGGTGCTTCCGAAAAGGAATCAATTGTTGATTTTAAACCTTTTAATTTTGGCATACTTTTTAATTTTACCTATTCCGGGCCTGCTGGATTGACTTCCGGCACCGTCCGCTTCGGGTAAAACAACGACAATAGAATAAAAAAGCTGGGCTTCCACAGACAGCAAATGCTCGTGAAAGTCCAGAAAATCAAGCCTTTTTCGGTATTTTCACACCGGAGAAGGCTTTTTCTTTTGTATCAAAGATAAGGTCTTGATAGATGCTGATTTTTGTAGTGGAATATTTCTGGTGGGTGTGCTATAATATTTAAGATTGTGGGCGGCTGTGTGAGAGCCGAGACCACTGAAAAGTGCATTTGAGAAGCTGCAAGTGCTTTTTTCAGTAGTTTCGGTGGCGGCTGTCCGCAGAAATATTTTGTAAAAGAGGAGAAAAATATGTACAAAAAGTATGAAATGGAACTGGCCGGAAGAACCTTGCGTGTAGATGTCGGCCGGGTGGCAAAACAGGCCAATGGCGCGGTACTGATGCACTATGGCGATACTACGGTTCTGTGTACGGCCACTGCATCGGAAAAGCCGAGAGAAGGAATCGACTTTTTCCCGTTAAGTGTAGAATATAATGAGCGGATGTATGCGGTTGGAAAGATCCCGGGCGGATTTAACAAGAGAGAGGGAAAGGCGTCTGAAAACGCAATCCTGACTGACCGAGTGATCGACCGTCCTATGCGTCCGTTATTCCCGAAGGATTACCGCAATGATGTGACGCTGGAAAATCTGGTGCTCTCTGTAGACCAGGATTGTTCACCAGAGCTTACGGCGATGTTGGGCGCGGCGATCGCTACCTGCATTTCTGATATCCCGTTTGACGGACCGATCTCCACTACACAGGTGGGACTGGTAGACGGAGAATTTGTATTCAATCCTACAGAGGCCCAGAAGACCGCTTCAGAACTGGCTCTGACGGTTGCATCCACCAAAGAAAAGGTGATCATGATCGAGGCGGGCGCCAACGAGGTGCCGGAGCAGCAGATGATCGACGCGATCTTTGCGGCACATGAGCTGAACCAGAAGGTGATCGCATTTATTGAAACGATTGTTGCAGAGTGCGGGAAGCCAAAGCATGCTTACGAAAGTTTTGCAGTGCCGGAAGAGCTGTTTGATGCGATCCGTGAGATCGTTCCCCAGGAAGAGATGGAAGAAGCCGTATTTACGGATGACAAACAGACCAGAGAAGAAAATATCCGCAAGATTACAGAGAGACTGGAAGAAGCATTTGCAGAGAAGGAAGAATGGCTTGAAAAATTAGGCGAAGCTGTTTACCAGTATCAGAAAAAGACCGTCCGCAAGATGATCTTAAAGGATCATAAGCGTCCGGACGGACGTGCGATCGATGAGATCCGTCCCCTTGCGGCAGAAGTGGATCTGATCCCGAGAGTACATGGATCTGCCATGTTTACACGCGGACAGACTCAGATCTGCAACATTACCACTCTGGCGCCGCTGTCCGACGCACAGAGGCTGGACGGACTGGATGAGACCGAGACTTCCAAGAGATATATGCATCATTACAATTTCCCGTCTTATTCTGTAGGTGAGACCAGACCTTCCAGAGGACCGGGACGACGCGAGATCGGACACGGAGCGCTTGCAGAGAGAGCCCTGATCCCGGTACTGCCCAGTGAGACGGAGTTCCCGTATGCGATCCGCACCGTATCCGAGACCTTTGAATCCAATGGTTCCACTTCACAGGCCAGTGTATGTGCATCTTCTATGTCACTGATGGCTGCAGGTGTGCCGATCAAGAGCGCAGTGGCAGGTATTTCCGCAGGTCTTGTGACCGGAGAGACGGACGATGAATATCTGGTACTGACAGATATCCAGGGTCTGGAAGACTTCTTTGGAGATATGGACTTTAAGGTAGCCGGAACACATAAAGGTATCACTGCGATCCAGATGGATATCAAGATCCACGGATTGACCAGACCGATCATCGAAGAAGCGATCGCAGCGACCAAGAAGGCCAGAACATACATTATTGACGAAGTAATGAATCAGGCGATTGCAGAGCCGAGACCGGAAGTAGGCGAATACGCGCCGAAGATTATCCAGATGCAGATCGATCCGCAGAAGATCGGCGATGTCGTAGGACAAAGAGGAAAGACCATCAATGCGATCATCGAGCAGACTGGTGTGAAGATTGATATTGAGGACGACGGATCCGTATCCATCTGTGGAACAGAGGCAGAAGGTATGGAAAAGGCAAGAAAACTGATCTATACCATCGTTACAGACTTTGAAGCCGGACAGGTACTGGAAGGGAAAGTCGTAAGCATCAAAGAATTTGGAGCGTTTCTGGAGTTTGCTCCGGGAAAAGAAGGAATGGTACACATTTCCAAGATTGCCAAAGAAAGAGTCAACCGCGTAGAAGACGTGCTGACACTTGGCGACGTAGTAAAAGTCGTATGCCTTGGCAAAGATAAAATGGGAAGATTCTCCTTCAGCATCAAAGATGTGGCAGAATAAAATCAAAAAGGTACAGGGTGTTTGACGAAAAGGGACACCCTGAAACGCAATTTGGGACGTAGACCTTTGCAAAAGGTCTACGTCCCAAATTGTTATTTTGCCAGGAATATCCTGCTGATCCGGGCATATATTGATGTAGAAAGAGGTGGACAAAGATGCGGGAGAATCAAATTTTATGTTTGCTGTCCGGAAGTGTTCGAAGCGCAGTGGAAGGGGCGAAGCTTGACTATTCGTTTCTTCAGGAGATCCGTATGCGGGCCGGACAGCCCCTGATCCTGATCTATCGCGGAAGGGAGCGGGTTCCAACATGTCAGGGGAGACCTGTTGTGGTGACGGAGAAGGACCTGAAGGAAACTTTACAGTATGTCAGCAATTATTCGCTGTATGCTTATGAGCAGGAAATGCGGCAGGGATTTATCACTACCTGCGGCGGACACCGGGTAGGGATGTCAGGGCAGGTGATCATGGAGAATGGGAGGGTGAAGAATCTGAAATATGTGTCTTCTGTCAATATTCGGATGTCTCATGAGATCCCCGGGTGCGCGGATGCGGTGATGCCTTATATTAGCGGCAGGACACAGCTGTACCATACACTGGTGGTTTCCCCGCCCCGCTGTGGAAAGACCACTCTTTTGAGGGATATGATCCGGCAGATTTCCGATGGGAATGAAGACTGTCAGGGAAGGTCTGTAGGGGTTGTGGACGAGCGGTCGGAACTTGGCGGCTGTTACCGCGGGGTGGCCCAGAACCACCTGGGGAGACGGACAGATATTCTGGATGGCTGTCCCAAAGCAGAGGGAATGATGATGCTGATCCGCTCCATGGGCCCGGAAGTCATTGCTGTTGATGAGATTGGAACGGCCCGGGATGTACATGCGATGGAATACGCCATGCACTGTGGCTGCAGGATCCTGGCGACGGTTCACGCGGCTTCTATGGAAGAGCTAAGGAGAAAACCCCTCCTTCAAAAGCTGGTCAAAAGCGGCAGTTTTGAGAGATATATCCTGCTTGGCAGCCAGAAGAGAGCCGGACAGATACTGGGAATCTATGACAATCGTGGAACGCTGCTGTACAGAGAGGAGCCGGTATGCTGAAGCTGGCCGGAGCCGTCCTGATCATGGCGGCTTCGCTTCTTGCAGGAATGTCTGCTGCGGAACATGTACAGGACGAATACGAGGCAATGCGTCATATCCGGGGAGTATTGTATGCCCTTAGAAGCGAGATCTTATATAGCAGATCCTGCCTGGGGGAAGCCTTTGGAAAAATCGCGGGCGAAGTCGGGGCGCCTTTTGATCAGTGGCTCTCTGGCATGGCGGAGCAGATGCAGGAACGGGATGGGATTCCTTTTTCTGTAATCTGGAAAAATGGAATGTCGGTGATTTCTGCCGGATCCAGACTTCCAGGGAAGGAAAAAGAACGGCTGGAAATGCTGGGAATGGAGCTTGGCAGTATTGATATGGAGGCGCAGATCCGCAGTCTGGATCTTTATCTGGAAGAGCTTCGGCTGTCTATGGAAGAAAAAAGGGAAGGGATGAAGACCAGGATCCGCCTTTGCCGCTGCCTGGGCCTGATGGGCGGGTTGTTCCTTTCTATCTTGCTGATTTGAAGGAGGCGAATATGAATATCAGTCTATTGTTTAAAATTGCGGCAGTGGGGATCCTGGTGTCAATCTTAAGCCAGGTGCTAAAGCACAGCGGCCGGGAGGAACAGGCCTTTTTAACCAGTCTTGCCGGGCTCTTGCTTGTGCTTTTCTGGATTGTCCCGTATATCTATGATCTGTTTACGCAGATTCAGGAGTTGTTTTCGCTGTAGTTTGGGAGGGACGGAAGATGGACATGATACAGATCGGTGTTCTGGGGGTGGCGGGCGTGCTTCTTGCGGTGCCGTTTAAAAGTGGAAAACCCGAGTATGGGATCTATCTTAGTATTTTTTTAAGCCTGTTTATTTTCTTTGCAGTGTTAAAAAAGCTGGGTGTGATGGTGGAATCTCTTGCGGTGCTGGGAGAGTATATCAACATGGATACTGCATATGTGGGAACTCTGATCCGGATGCTGGGGATTACTTATGTGGCGGAATTTTCTTCCGGGATCTGTAAAGACGCAGGCTATCAGACCATAGCGGTGCAGATTGAAATCTTCGGCAAGCTGGCGATCCTGGTTTTAAGTCTGCCGATCCTCACAACACTGTTGTCCACCATCCAGGATTTTTTGTTATGAGGAGGAGAAATGCTGTACAGAGATGGTTCCGGATTTTTCTGTGTGTCCTGTCTCTTTCTTTTTTTTCGGCGCCTGCAGCAGATGCGTCTGCCGTTTCCGGACAGGAAGAAGAAAGCCTTTCGGACAGGGAAGCAGGTTCCGACGAAGCTGTCGGACAGGAAGAAGAAAGCCTGGGTGACCAGGAAGAGGAGCGGGAGCGCAGGCAAAAGGAGTGGGAGGAACAGATCCTCGCGCAGATGGAGGATGATGAGGTGGACGCTATGCTGCAGGAACTCTTTCCGGAGAAACATCTGTCCTTTCGTCAGGTGCTTGGGGAAGTGCTGGAAGGGAACCTGGAACTGACAGCAGACCTGATCCTTGGAGTGGCAAAGGATCAGCTGGCTTATGTGATCCGCACCGGCAAAGAAGCGCTTGGCCCGATCCTTCTGCTGGCAGTAATTGCTGCCATATTTACTAATTTTTCCAGAGTGTTTCAAAGCAGTCAGCTTTCCCAGATCAGTTTTTACGCGGCGTATCTTATGATGACAGCCCTGACGCTAAAGACCCTTCAGGCAGTGATGGACTGGACAGAGGAAGGGATCCGGACGCTGACGTCGTTTATGGGTGTGTTCAGTCCGCTCTTTTTTGCGGCGGTTTCTGTAGCTAGAGGCAGTGTGACGGCAGTGGCATTTTATAATCTTGTTTTGTTTTCCATTTATCTGACAGAAGTTCTGATCGTCGGAGTGGCACTTCCGATGATCCACATTTACATCGTCCTTCGGGTATTAAATGATCTGTCCCTGGATCATTATCTGACCAGGGCGGCGGAACTGGTCTTTCTTGTTATATCCTGGGGATTGAAAACACTGCTTGCACTGGTGGCCGGGATCCATCTTGTACAGGGAATGATCAGTCCGGCGATCGACGCGGTCAAACGAAGCATCGTTACCCGCGGGGTTCAGGCGATCCCGGGAGTGGGAGAGATATTTGGGGGCATGGCCGAGGTGGCGGCAGGGACGGCGGTGCTTGTGAAAAATGGGATTGGCATGACAGGGGCGCTGATCTGCGTGGCGGTCTGTCTGGTCCCTCTTTTTCAGATGGCGTTTATGACTTTGCTTTATAAACTTGCGGCAGCAGTGATCCAGCCAGTGTCAGATCCCAGGATCACCGGGCTGGTAGAGACGGTGGGGGAGGGGTGCAGACTTCTGATGCGGGTGATTTTTACAGCGGGAGTGTTGTTTCTTTTAACAGTGGCTGTGGTGACGGCGGCGACAGGCAGGATATAAGGAGGGATGTGGTTGGATGCTTTTTGTGAGTGGATGGGAAATCTGGCATTCTATATGGTAATGGTCACTGCGGCAATGCAGGTTCTGCCGGAGTCAGATTATCGAAAATATATCCGTTTTTTTACAGGAATGGTCCTGGTGATCCTTCTTCTCACACCAGCCCTTCAGCTGCTTGGAATGGAGAAGAACCTGACAGAACCATCGAAAAGCAGGGAGTACCAGACCCAGGTGGAAAAGATCCGGCAGGCTTCAGAAATCTTGTGGGAGATCGCGCCGGAAGAAGAGCAGGAGGAAAAAGCAGGGATTGATGTGGAGGAGATAGCAATTGGACCTTAAAAAAATCAAAGAAATGATAACCGGCTGGTCTCCGGGGAAACTGAAAAAAGATCAGCTCCTGATCCTTTTTCTGACCGGAGTTTTACTGGCAGTAGTTGCCCTGCCTGTCCGGGATCAGGACCCTTCCGGGGACGGAGGGACGAAGGAAGGATCCGATGCCACGCAAGGGGCAAAAGACAGCGCAGAGGAAAGCGCGCAGATCCGGGACCTGGAAGGGCGGCTGTCCAGGATCCTGTCCCAGGTGGAAGGAGCAGGGCAGGTGTCAGTTATGATTACACTGGAATCTTCCGCAGAGAAGGTAATTGAAAAAGACAGTTCCTCTGCGGAAGAATCGGTAAATGAGTCCGACAGCCAGGGAGGCGAAAGGATCACGAGAAACAGCAGCAGGGAGGAAACTACAGTCTATACCGCAGGAGAGGGGCAGGAAGAAGTCCCTTATGTCCGCAAAGAACTAAGTCCGGGGATCCGGGGAGTTCTGGTTGTGGCAACCGGAGGAGGAAACAGTGCGGTCAAACAGGAGCTTGCAGATGCGGTAGAGGCATTATTTGGGATAGAAGCGCATAAGATTAGGATAATGAAGAGGCAGGTTGCAAGACAATAAAAGAGCAGGAGGAGTAAACATTGAAGAAGCTATTTAAAAAGAATCAGATCATCATTGCAGCGCTGGCTGTCATGATCGCGGCAGCAGGATACTTAAATTTTTCTGACCGGATCTTTCCGTCTGGAACGGATACAGAAGAGGCAAACGCAGATCTTGCAAGTCAGGAACTTCTGGATATTTCCGAGGAGGATCTGGAGGCTTCTGCGGAGGATATCGAGAGCCAGGACAACGAGCCCGGACAGGATGGCGAGGACGGAAATGTAGAAGGGACGCCTGGAGAGGCAGTACTGACCAGCGGCGAGATTGCAGGGATCGTGGCAGAGGCAAAGGTTACAAGAGAGCAGGTGCGGGCGCAGAACAAAGAATCTCTGCTTGCCATTATTGACAATGAAAACCTAAGCGATGCACAAAAGCAGGACGCCCTGGATCAGATGGTGGCCATGACAGACTATGCAGAGAAGGAAGCGGCGGCGGAGACTCTTCTGGCGTCTAAAGGATTTGCAGATGCAGTTGTGAGTATGACGGCAGATTCTGCGGATGTGGTGGTCGCAGAAGCGCAGTTAAACGAAGCAGACCTGGCACAGATAGAGGATATCGTCACAAGAAAGACCGGAGTACCGGCGCAGAATGTGGTGATCACGCCGGTGAACAGCGAGAGGGAAGAGAATCCGTAAAAAGGATTTGAGGATTCCAGACAGGTATGATATACTGACTAATAGCGCATAAACACAGCTATCACAGATAAACAGGAGTGTATCATATATGTCACAAATTTCGGAAGAAGTAAAGCAGCAGATCGCAAAGCGCAGGACATTTGCGATCATCTCACACCCGGATGCGGGGAAAACGACACTGACAGAAAAGTTTCTGTTGTACGGAGGAGCCATTAACCAGGCGGGAAGCGTGAAGGGAAAGGCGACAGCAAGACATGCGGTATCCGACTGGATGGAGATTGAAAAGGAGAGAGGAATTTCCGTTACCTCTTCCGTTCTGCAGTTTCACTATGAAGGCTACTGCATTAACATCCTGGATACTCCGGGGCATCAGGACTTTTCGGAAGATACCTACCGTACGCTGATGGCCGCAGATTCGGCGGTGATGGTGATCGATGCGTCCAAAGGCGTAGAGGCCCAGACCCGTAAACTTTTTAAAGTATGTACCATGCGTCATATTCCCATCTTTACGTTTATTAATAAGATGGACCGGGAAGCCATGGATACCTTTGAACTTCTGGATGATATTGAACAGGAGCTTGGGATCGCCACCTGCCCCATCAACTGGCCCATCGGTTCCGGAAAGGAATTCCGCGGCGTATATGACCGGGCCGAGAAGCAGGTGGAGATCTTTTCAGGAACACAGAAAGGAACTACACAGGGAGAAGTAAAAAAGGTGTCGATCAACGATCCGGAGATATCCTGGCTGATCACTGATTCGCAGAAACTTCAGCTGGAGGAAGAGATTGAGCTGCAGGATGGGGCAGGCGCTGCTTTTGACCAGGAACTGGTCAGCCAGGGAAAACTTTCCCCGGTGTTTTTTGGCTCTGCCCTTACGAATTTTGGTGTGGAAACTTTTCTTACACATTTTCTGAAAATGACGACTCCTCCGCTTCCCAGGATGTCTGACGCCGGTCTTATCGATCCCATGACAGAGCCTGATTTTTCTGCTTTTGTTTTTAAGATCCAGGCGAACATGAACAAGGCGCACCGGGACCGGATCGCATTTATGCGGATCTGTTCCGGAGAATTTGAGGCCGGCATGGATGTATGGCATATGCAGGGGCAAAAAAAGGTGCGGCTTTCCCAGCCACAGCAGCTGATGGCGAGTGAAAGAAAGATGATTGATAAGGCTTATGGAGGGGACATTATCGGCGTTTTTGATCCGGGGATCTTTTCCATCGGAGATACGCTGACCACGTCTTCCGACCGGTTTGCCTATGAAGGGATCCCTACGTTTGCGCCGGAGCATTTTGCCAGGGTAAGGCAGGTAGATACCATGAAGCGCAAGCAGTTTGTAAAAGGGATCAATCAGATTGCTCAGGAAGGGGCGATCCAGATCTTCCAGGAGTTTCACACTGGTATGGAAGAGATCATTGTGGGCGTGGTGGGCGTCCTGCAGTTCGACGTGTTAAAGTACAGGCTAGAAAATGAGTATAATGTAGAGATACGGATGGACAGCCTTCCCTATGAATATATCCGGTGGATCGAGAGCAGCAGGACAGAGGTGGAAAAGATCACCGGCACTTCGGATATGAAAAAGGTAAAAGACTTAAAAGGACGTCCCCTGCTTTTATTTGTAAATGAGTGGAGCATCCGCATGACAGAGGAGCGGAATGAGGGACTGGTACTGTCAGAATTTGGGCGGTAAAGAGTCTAGGCAAACGCAGATTAATTTGTTATAATGTATAGAAGTGTTAAACCAGACAGGAGGTTTCCAGTTATGAGTAAAGAGGAAAGAAGCACATATACGATCCAGGCGGATGAAAACCTGGGCGAAGTAAAGATTGCAGATGAAGTGGTTGCCATGATCGCAGGACTGGCGGCTATGGAAGTAGAAGGCGTTGCGTCCATGGCAGGAAATGCCACCAGAGAGCTGATCAGCAAACTGGGGATGAAGTCTCTTTCCAAAGGGGTAAAAGTGGATGTGCTGGAAGGCATTGTGACCGTATCTTTATCCCTGAATCTGAAGTATGGCTATGCCATTAAGGATATTACCACAAAAGTACAGGAGAAGGTAAAGGCGGCCGTTGAAAATATGACCGGACTGGAAGTGGCGGATGTGAATATCCGTGTGGCAGGCGTGGAAGTTCCGGAGGAAAATTAAGTGAAGCGATCAGAACTGCGGGAGCAGATATTTAAGATCCTGTTCGGCATTGAATTTTGTACCGGGGCTGATTTCACAGAGCAGGTGAAGTCTTATGCAGAAGAGATGGAGGACGCGGACGCCGCCGAGCGGGAATATGTAAGGACAAAAGTACAGAAGATAGCGGATCGGATCGAAGCCATTGACGAATTGCTGAACACTCATACAAAGGGGTGGAAGACCAGCCGAATGAACAAGGTGGATCTTACGATCCTGCGGCTTGCCGTTTATGAGATGAAGTGGGATGATACGGTTCCTACAGGAGTGGCCATCAACGAGGCTGTAGAGCTTGCCAAGAAGTACAGCAGTGAAGAAGGCCCGGCGTTTGTCAACGGTGTGCTTGCGAAACTTGCAGATTGACCAGAGGGATGTCATGATAAAAAATGTATATACGGTAAAGCAGGTAAATGCTTACATTAAGAACATGTTCACCCAGGATTATATGCTGAACCGCATTTATGTCAAAGGTGAAGTTTCCAATTGCAAGTATCATACATCAGGACATATATATTTTTCGTTAAAGGACGAGTCCGGAACGATTGCCTGCGTTATGTTTGCGGGGCAGCGGGGCGGGCTCGCTTTTCGTCTGGCCGAGGGACAGCAGATCATTGTGTTTGGCTCTGTCAGTGTCTATGAAAGAGGCGGTTCCTATCAGCTCTATGCCAGAGAGATCCGGCTGGATGGAGAGGGGGCGCTTTACGAGAAGTTTCAGGCGTTGAAAAAGAGCCTGGAAGAAATGGGAATGTTTGCGCCGGAGTATAAAAGACCGATCCCGGCTTATGTAAAGTCGGTAGGGATCGTAACCGCTCCTACGGGAGCGGCGATCCGGGATATTATGAATATTGCGGGCAGAAGGAATCCTTATGTGCAGCTGATCCTCTATCCTGCGAAGGTACAGGGAGAAGGGGCGGCGGACAGTGTGGTTCGGGGGATCCGGGTCCTGGAAGAAAAACAGGTGGATGTGATCATCGTCGGAAGAGGCGGCGGTTCGATAGAGGATCTGTGGGCATTTAATGAGGAATCTGTGGCCAGAGCCATTTTTGACTGCCAGATTCCGGTGATCTCTGCAGTTGGGCATGAGACGGATACGACCATCGCGGACTATGTGGCGGATCTGCGCGCGCCTACGCCTTCTGCAGCCGCAGAACTTGCGGTCTACGACGTCCGGCAGGTCAGGGACAGGATGCGTGAGGTGTCGATGAAGCTAAGGAGAATGCAGGAACAGACGCTTAAGTTTTACAGGATGCGTCTTGCACAGCATCAGACACGCCTGCTGGCTCTGCATCCAAGGACCAGACTTCAGGAACAGCGGCAGCGGGCGGTGGAGTGTGAAGACAGACTGCGCGGCGCCATGGAGGAAAAGATGCGCGATGCAAGACACCGTCTGGCGCTCTATATTGAGAAAATGAAAGGATTGTCTCCTATAGAGAAGCTGAATCAGGGGTACGCTTATGTGAGAGGAGACAGTGGAAAGGGAATCCGGAGTATCAGGGATGTAAAGCGAGGCGATACGCTGTCCATCTGCGTGACGGACGGGGAAATCCTTGCTGTGGCAACGGGGATGAAGGAGGAAAATCATGGGGAAAACAGATAAAAAGGAATCTCTCGAAGAGATGTTTGCCGCTCTGGATCAGACGGTGGCCAGGATGGAGACGGAAGATCTGTCTCTGGAAGATTCCTTTGCCATGTACCGCAGGGGAATGGATTTGTTAAAAAAATGTAACGACACCATTGACCAGGTAGAAAAGAAAATGCTGGTCTTAGATGAAAAAGGAGAAGCCCATGAGTTTGAAATGTGATTTTCAAGTGCAGATGAAGGAGAAAGTACAGGCGGTAGAAGATATACTCAGGCAGTACCTGCCAGAGCCGGAAGGCCGTCAGGAGATGATCATGGAAGCTATGAGCTACAGTCTGATGGCAGGCGGAAAGCGCTTAAGACCGCTTCTGATGCAGGAAGTATGCGCTCTGTTTCCCAGACAGTCCCGGGCGCTTCCGGTATTTATGGCGGCGTTGGAAATGATCCATACTTATTCTCTGGTCCATGATGATCTGCCGGCTATGGATAATGATGAATATCGAAGAGGCAGAAAAACCACCCATGTGGTATATGGAGAAGATATGGGGATCCTGGCAGGCGACGCTCTTTTGAATTACGCATTTGAGACTGCTTTCCGTGCCTTTGACCTTGCTCCCGCTGAGAGCCTGACCATCGGGAAGGCTCTGCAGGTTCTGGGGAGAAAGGCGGGGATCTACGGGATGATCGGCGGACAGGTGGTCGATGTTAAGGAAACCGGACATGCTGTGCCAAGAGAGGTTCTGGATACCATCTACGAGCTGAAGACAGCTGCGCTTATTGAGGCAGCCATGATGATTGGCGCCATCCTGGGCGGAGCAACTGAGGAAGAAGTAAGAAAAACCGAGCAGATAGCCCGCAACGTGGGCGTGGCATTTCAGATCCAGGACGATATTCTGGATGTGACCAGTACCAGTGAGACGCTGGGAAAACCGGTCGGAAGCGATGAAAAAAATGAAAAGAGTACCTATGTGACACTGATGGGGATCGAGGCGTGCGGCCGGATCGTAAAAGAGCGGTCTGCCGAGGCGGTCTCCTTGCTCCGTCAGCTGCCGGGAGAACATGATTTTCTGGAACAGCTGCTGCTTGCGCTGATTCACAGAGACAGATAGAGAGGGCTGTCTATGGTATTAGATAAGATACAAAAAGCAAACGATATCAAGAAACTTTCAGAAGAAGAACTTGAAAAGCTTCCAGGCGAGATCCGGGAATTCCTTCTGGAAAAGGTCAGTATGACAGGCGGACATCTTGCCTCCAATCTGGGCGTGGTGGAACTGACCATGGCCATGCATCTGATCTTTGATCTGCCGGAGGATAAAATCATCTGGGATGTGGGACATCAGTCCTATACACACAAGCTTCTGACCGGCCGGAGGGAAGGGTTTGATGATCTTAGAAAGTATGGCGGTATGAGCGGGTTTCCCAAACGCAAGGAAAGTCCCTGTGACGCTTTTGATACCGGGCACAGTTCTACCTCTATTTCCGCGGGGCTTGGATATGTGCGCGCCCGGGATTTGAGAGGAGAGGACTACCATGTGGTTTCGGTGATCGGAGACGGCGCCATGACCGGAGGAATGGCCTATGAGGCGCTGAACAATGCGGCGGCATTAAAGACGAATTATATCATTGTCTTAAACGACAATCACATGTCCATCTCTGAAAATGTGGGCGGGATGTCCGCCTACCTTGCAAGGCTGCGGACGGCAGATATCTATACAGGGCTGAAAAAAGGAGTTACCAATGCGCTTCATACGGTGCCTGTGGTGGGAGACCATATGATCAGCCAGATCCGGAAGACCAAGAGCAGCATCAAACAGCTGGTGGTGCCGGGGATGTTTTTTGAAGATATGGGAATCACTTATCTGGGGCCGATCCCGGGACACAATCTGTCCCTTCTTTGCCGGGCCTTCCGGGAGGCAGAGCGGGTGGAAGGACCGGTACTGGTCCATGTGATGACAAAAAAAGGAAAAGGATACAGGCCGGCAGAAGAACAGCCTGATAAATTCCATGGCGTCGGACCGTTTCAGGTGCAGACCGGGGAGATCCTGGAAGAGAAGAAAAAGGACACCTATACGGATGTGTTTGGTAAGGTACTGTGCGACTGCGCGGCTAAAAATGACAGGATCATCGCTGTGACGGCGGCCATGGCAGACGGGACCGGACTGAAACGGTTTGCCAGACGTTATCCGGAGCGCTTCTTTGATGTGGGGATTGCAGAAGAACATGCCGTTACCTTTGCGGCCGGGCTTGCGGCCGGGGGGATGAAGCCGGTGTTTGCCGTTTATTCTTCTTTTCTCCAGCGTGGATACGATCAGATCATTCACGATGTGGCGCTGCAGAATCTTCCGGTTGTGTTTGCCGTAGATCGTGCGGGACTGGTGGGAAGCGACGGGGAGACCCACCAGGGGATTTTTGACCTGTCCTATCTTGGCAGTGTGCCGAACCTGACAGTGATGGCTCCCAAGCACAAGTGGGAGCTGGCAGATATGTTGCGATTTGCACTGGACTATGAGGGGCCGGTGGCCATTCGTTATCCGAGGGGGACTGCCTTTGACGGCGGACAGGAGTACCGGGCCCCGGTTTCTTATGGAAAAAGTGAGATGATCCTGCGGGAAGAAGGAATCGCTCTTTTGAGCGTAGGACATATGTTTGAGGAGGCGCTGAAGGTACGGGAGATCTTAAAAGAAAAAGGCCTTAACTGCACCCTTGTGAACGCAAGGTTTGTAAAACCCGTGGATGAAGCGATGATCCGGGAGCTGGCAAAAGATCATGAATGGATCGTTACGCTGGAAGAAAATATAGAAGCCGGAGGATACGGGCAGAGAGTGTCCGCCTTTGTGTGCAGAGAACAACTGCCTGCAAGAGTACTGATCCAGGCATTGCCGGATGCTTACATTGAACACGGAAGCGTAGCCGTTCTGCGTCAGGCGGCGGGCATCGACGCGGCATCTGTGGCAGAGCATATTCTGGAAGCGGTTCGGGCAGGACAGGAGAGATGATGAAAGAACGATTGGATGTTTTATTGGTAAAAAGAAATTTGGCTGCTTCCCGGGAGAAGGCAAAGGCAATTATTATGTCTGGAAATGTATTTGTAGACGGACAAAGAGAAGATAAAGCAGGCACATCTTTTCCGGAGAATGTGTCGATCGAAGTCCGCGGGCATGCACTGCCCTATGTCAGCCGGGGCGGCCTGAAGCTGGAAAAGGCAATGAAAAACTTTGACGTGAGTGTAGAGGGAAAGGTGTGCACGGATGTGGGATCTTCTACCGGAGGATTTACGGACTGTATGCTGCAAAACGGCGCCAGAAAGGTATTTGCCATAGATGTGGGAAGGGGACAACTGGACTGGAAGCTGCGGCAGGATCCCCGGGTCGTGTGTATGGAAAAGACGAATATCCGTTATGTGACGCCGGAGGATCTGGGAGAACCGGTAGATTTTTCCTCCATTGACGTGTCTTTTATCTCACTGACCAAGGTGCTTTCCCCGATTCGGGATTATCTGACACCGACGGGACAGGTTGTGGCTCTGATCAAGCCGCAGTTTGAGGCTGGCAGAGAAAAAGTGGGAAAAAAGGGCGTGGTGCGCGAAAAAAGTACGCACCGGGAAGTGATCGCAAAAGTCATCGACTATGCGGTGGAGATCGGATTTTTGGTCCGCGGCCTGGAATTTTCTCCGATCAAAGGCCCGGAAGGAAATATAGAGTACCTGGTTCATCTTGAAAAAACAGACCGGCCAGGATCCCAGGTAGATACAGACAGGCAGGCGGAAACAGTAGACCTTGCATTTGAGACGCTGGCAAAATAGACAGAAGGAACAGATATTATGGATCATTTTTTGATTGTGACAAACGACGGGAAAGACGTGGACCATCAGGTGACCGCGAAAGTTCGTCGCCTGTTGGAGCAGGAGGGGAAAACCTGTACACTTTGCAGGAAGGATGAAAAGAAAAAAATTATCAGAGATTCCATACCCGGGGATCTGGACTGCGCCGTGGTGATCGGCGGGGACGGCAGCCTGATCGAAGTGGCAAGGGGCTTCTGGAAGCGGGATGTCCCGGTGTTGGGGATCAATATGGGAACTTTGGGATATCTGACGGAAGTAGAGGTTACGCATATCGAGGAGGCAGTCCGCAAGATCGCGGAGGGAAACTATGAGCTGGAAGAGCGGATGATGCTGGAAGGAACCTTTGAAGAACAGAGAAGCGATGTGGCACTGAATGACATTGTGGTGAGCCGGAAGGGAGAACCTCATGTGATTCATTTTCATCTTTATGTCAACGGTTCTCTGCTGAATTCTTATGAGGCGGACGGGATTATTATCTCTACTCCAACCGGATCTACGGCCTATAATCTGTCGGCAGGAGGGCCGATCGTAGAACCTACGGCTTCTCTGATCGTCATTACGCCAATCTGTTCTCATGCATTGAACACCAGCAGTATCGTGCTGTCCCCGGAAGATGAGATCACCGTAGAGATCGGCATGGGACGGGGTGGCGTCATAGAAGAGGCATCCGTAAGTTTTGACGGGGCGGACGCAAGGACATTAAGAACCGGAGAATGGGTGAAGATCCGCAAGGCCAATGCCTCAACCAAATTTGTGAAGCTAAGTAAGGTCAGCTTTCTGGAAACCCTGCGAAGAAAGATGAAGGGGAATTAACGAAAAGGGGATATTATATATGAAAGTAAACAGACATGCAAAAATCATCGAACTGATTCATAAATATCATATCGAAACCCAGGAGGAGCTTGCGGATTATCTGACAAAGGAAGGGTTTAAGGTGACTCAGGCTACGGTTTCCAGAGACATCCGTGATCTGAAGCTTACCAAGATCCCGGCAGAAAACGGCAGACAGCGCTACGCAGTTCACCAGGGGACGGAAAACGGCATCAATGAAAAGTATATGCGCGTCCTGAAAGACGGATATGTTTCCATGGATATGGCGCAGAATATCCTGGTGATCAAGACCGTGGCAGGAATGGCCATGGCAGTGGCAGCTGCTCTGGACGCCATGAAATGGCAGGAAGTGGTAGGGTGCATTGCCGGAGACGATACCATTATGTGCGCCATCCGGAGTGCGGAAGATACGGTGAAAGTGATGGATAAGATCAGCAGGATCGTATAGGAGGAAGGATGTTACAGTATTTACATGTGAAAAATCTGGCTCTGATTGATGAGATTGAAGTGGAGTTCCAGGACGGGTTGAATATCCTGACCGGCGAGACCGGAGCCGGAAAGTCGATCATCCTGGGATCGGTCAATCTTGCGCTGGGCGCCAGATATCACAAAGAAATCCTAAGACCGGGAGCAGATTACGGGCTGGTGGAAATTACTTTTCAGCTGGAAGGAGAAGCACAGATTCAGCGGTTAAAAGATCTGGACATTTTTCCAGAGGAGGGGATGGTTACGTTGTCCCGGAGGCTGATGCCCGGGAAAAGCATCAGCAGGATCAACGGAGAGACGGTGTCCATCGCTGTTTTGAAAGAAGCGGCCTGCGTGCTGATTGACATCCATGGCCAGCATGAGCATCAGTCGTTGCTGTATAAGAAAAATCATCTGGGGATCACGGATGCCTACGCAAAAGACGTGATCGCGGAAGAAAAGCAGCGTACAAAAGAATCCTTCCGAAAGTATCAGAAACTGAAAAAAGAGTGGCAGGAATCAGTGCTGGACGAGGCGGGAAGAGCAAAAGAACTGGATTTCCTGAAGTTTGAGGCAGAGGAGATCCGGAATGCGGATTTAAGGCCTGGAGAGGACGAGGAATTAGAAAGCCTTTACAGGAAGATGAATGCGGCAAAAAAGATTTCAGAAGGGATCGAAGAGGCTTATCATTATACCAGCCTGGGACCTGGCAATGCAAGCGACGCGCTAAGCCGTGCGATCCGCGCGCTGTCTGATGCCTCCCAGTATGACGAGGAGGCTGATGCGATCCTAAGTCAGCTGACTCAGATTGACAGTTTATTGAATGATTTTAACCGGGATCTTTCCGAGTATCAGAAAAGCTGTGAGTTTTCAGAAGAAGAGTTTTACGAGACAGAAAGCCGGTTGAATGAGATCAATCGTTTAAAGACCAAATATGGGAATCAGATCCCGGAGATCCTGGAATATCTGAAACAACGGGAAGAGAGGATCGAAGTCCTTCAGGACTATGACCGGTATCTGGAGGATCTGCGGATTCGGCTGGAAGAAGCCGAAAAAGAGCTTGTCAGCGCTTCGGGCAGACTGTCCGGACTTCGGAAAAAGCAGGCCCTGCTTCTGGAAAAAGAGATTGAAGACGGTCTTCGGGAACTGAATTTTGAAAAGGTTCGCTTTGAGATCCACTTTGAGGAGACAAAAGAGTATACAGAAGAGGGGACAGATGAGATTGAATTTAGGATCTCCATGAATCCCGGCCAGCCGGCAAGGCCGCTGTCGGAAGTGGCGTCCGGCGGAGAATTGTCCAGGATCATGCTGGCTATTAAGACAGTGATGGCAAAAAAAGATGAGATCGAAACTCTGATCTTTGATGAGATCGATGTAGGGATCAGTGGAAGGACCGCACAGAAGGTATCTGAAAAGATGGCGCTGATCGGAAGCGTCCATCAGGTAATCTGCATTACGCATCTGGCGCAGATCGCGGCCATGGCGGATCATCATTTCAGAATTGAAAAGTCGGTGGAAAATGGCGAGACAAGAACATCGATCGCGCCTTTGAGCGAGGAGGGTTCTGTTGAAGAGCTTGCCCGGATCCTGGGCGGAGCAAAGATCACAGATAAAGTCATGGAGAGCGCTTCAGAAATGAAAGCGCTGGCTGTCCAGAAGAAAAATGAACTCCGAAATGCCGGGTAAAAATCAAAAAAGATTCACATACTAAGATAGATGTCGGAAACAATGACATCTATCTTTTTTTGTGAGGGATGAAAAATGAAAAAATACTGGTGTCAAAGAATTCTGATCATGTGGGTGGTGTTTATCCTGGCGGTAGGCGGAAGTTATGAGCTGATCCGCGGAAGACAGGAAGCGTTCCGCCGTGAGGTGAGCGCCGGAGCCGGAGATGAGGAGCTGGTGATCCCCGGAGGCATGCCTATTGGCATTTATATGGAAACAGAAGGAGTGATGGTGCTGGGGACAGAGGCAATCTGCGGGACGGACGGAATCGCCAGAGAACCTTCCAGAAATCTGGTCAGCCCCGGGGATTATATCCTTGCGGTGAATGGGACAAAAGTAAAGGACAAATCCGGGCTCATTCATGAGGTAGAAGAACTGGAGAGTGAAGAGGTGGTGCTGACATTAAAGAGGGGAGATGGAACCATTGATGTCCGGACCAGTGCAGTCCTGGATAAGGAGAGAAATTATAAGCTGGGGATCTGGGTGAGAGACAATGCCCAGGGCCTTGGGACGATCACATTTCTCGATGGAGACAGCCGGTTTGGGGCTCTGGGGCATGGCATTCACGATGTGGATACCGGATTGCTGTTTGAGACTTCCGGTGGAAGGGTTTATGAGACCAGTATCCGGGACGTACAGAAAGGAAAAAGCGGGGAGCCGGGCGGTATGGAGGGGATAATTGTCTACAACAACTACAATGTCCTGGGGAGTATTATAAAAAATACAGAAGATGGCATCTATGGAAAAATTGACCGGATTGATGCACTTTTTAGCGACCAGACACCCCTGCGGACAGCCAAAAAGGAAGAGATCCGGGAAGGTGAGGCTGTAATCCGCTGTGGAGTGGAAGGGGAGGTAACAAGAATATAAGATCCGTATTACAAAAGTTGACAAATATGCCAGGGAATGCAACAAAGGTCTGGAGCTGGAAGTGACAGATGAAGCATTGCTGGAGGCCACGGGAGGAATCGTGCAGGGAATGAGCGGAAGCCCCATTATCCAGGATGGAAAGCTGGTGGGAGCGGTTACGCACGTCTTTGTAAAGGACGCGGCGAAAGGGTATGGGATCTTTATTGATGAGATGTTGGAAAATGTCGACTCCCCCTGAAAATGTCGAGAATTGTTCCTGCTTTCCCCCCCCGACAGCAATTTCTTGCTTTGCCATTGGCAGAACTATATAATTTATCTCGACGGTTTTTGATGTAAGGAGAAGGAGGCATAAGGCAAAATGGGCGAAATAAGCGTGGCAATCGCCGACGACAATGAGCGAATACTGGATCTGCTTGGCGAAATCGTTGAAAGCGATAAAGAACTCCGGCTGGTGGGAAAAGCCAATAACGGAGAGGATGCGTACCGTCTGATCCGGGAAAAACAGCCGGATGTGGTTCTTTTGGACCTGATCATGCCGAAGATGGACGGGCTTAGTGTGATGGAAACGGTAAGCCGGGACAAAGATCTGAAAAAGAGGCCTGGATTTATTGTGATCACTGCAGTAGGACAGGAGAGGATTACAGAAGATGCCTTCAAAAAAGGAGCAAATTACTATATTTTAAAGCCGTTTCAAAACGATATGATCGTCAGCCGGATCAAACAGACCGGTCAGCCGGCAAGAAGCGGGCATATGGAAACGGGAGCAGCAGATTTTGCGCCCAGAGATCCGAAAGTAAATCTGGAAACACGGGTGACAGATATGATCCATGAGATCGGGATCCCTGCCCATATCAAAGGATACCATTATCTGCGGGACGCGATCATGATGGCGGTGGAGGATATGGATGTCCTGAACGCTATCACCAAAGTACTGTATCCGACAGTGGCCAAGATGCATCAGACTACGGCAAGCCGGGTGGAACGGGCGATCCGGCACGCCATCGAAGTGGCCTGGAGCCGGGGAAAGCTGGATACACTGGACCATTTGTTTGGGTATACGGTCAGTAACGGAAAAGGAAAACCGACGAATTCGGAATTTATTGCGCTGATCGCAGATACGATCCGGTTAGAAACGAAAAACTAATGCTTTTCTTCTGATAAAAAATAGGATATAATAGATGTATATCGCGAGGTTGGGAGGAAAAGCCATGAAAAAAATACTATTTGCAGCTTCTGAATCAGTACCTTTTATTAAGACAGGAGGGTTGGCAGACGTTGTCGGTTCCCTTCCGAAGTATTTTGATAAAGAAAAGTATGATGTGCGGGTGATGCTGCCAAAAATATATGTGCATGAAGCAGGAGTGGAAGGATAAACTGACATACCGCACGCATTTTTACATGGATCTGAACTGGAGAAAACAGTATGTAGGGATCCTGGAACTGGAATATGATGGAATTCTGTTTTATTTCATCGACAATGAATATTATTTCAATGGTTTTGCGCCATATGGAGAGATGTATGCAGATATTGAAAAATTTGCGTTTTTCTCCAAGGCGGTTTTAAGTTCCCTGCCGCTGATCGATTTCCGGCCGGACATCATCCACTGTCACGACTGGCAGACCGGACTGATCCCGGTATTCCTTGACAACTTCCGCTATGGCAATGAATATTACAGGGGGATCAAGACCATTATGACGATCCATAACCTGAAGTTCCAGGGCATCTGGGATACCAAGCGGGTGAGAGATATCACCGGACTTCCCCAGTATTATTTTGTTCCGGATAAACTGGAAGCATACAAGGACGCCAATTACCTGAAGGGCGGTATGGTTTATGCAGACCGTATCACTACGGTAAGTCATACTTATGCGGAAGAGATTAAGATGCCCTTTTACGGGGAAAAGCTGGACGGCCTGATGAACGCCCGTTCCAACTGTCTGTCCGGGATTGTCAATGGAATTGACTATGAAGATTACAATCCGGCAACGGATAAATATATTGAAAAGAATTACGATGTGGAAAGTTTCCGCAAGGAAAAAGTAAAGAACAAGCTGGCGCTTCAGAAAGAGCTGAATCTGGATCAGGACAACAAGGTGATGATGATCGGGATCGTGTCCAGACTGACGGATCAGAAGGGCTTTGATCTGGTGGCTTATGTAATGGACGAGTTGTGCCAGGACGCAGTACAGATTGTGGCGCTTGGAACCGGAGAAGAACAGTATGAGAATATGTTCCGGCATTTTGCATGGAAATATCCGGGAAAGGTATCTGCAAATATTTATTATTCTGAGGCCATGTCTCACAAGATCTATGCGGGCAGCGACGCTTTCCTGATGCCCTCTTTGTTTGAGCCCTGCGGCTTAAGCCAGCTGATGAGTCTGCGTTACGGAACGGTGCCGATCGTCCGTGAGACCGGAGGACTGAAGGATACTGTGGAACCATACAATGAATACGAGAAAACGGGGACCGGTTTTTCCTTTATGAATTATAACGCCCATGAAATGCTTGGTACAGTACGTTATGCGGAGCGGATCTTCTATGACAAGAAGAGAGACTGGAATAAGATTGCAGAAAGAGGTATGCAAAAAGACTTCTCCTGGGGCAATTCTGCAAAACAGTACGAAGATTTATATGATAATATGTAAACCCTGATTTCAAGGAGAAGACTTATGAAGATAAAAGAGATATTAAAGAGCAGTCAGCCGCACATTTCTTTTGAGATATTCCCGCCAAAGACAGATGCGGGATTTGACAGCGTGGTGCGGGCGGCAGATCAGATCGCCGGACTTCATCCGTCTTACATCAGTGTGACTTACGGAGCCGGCGGCGGCACCAGTAAAAATACGGTGAAGATTGCTTCTCATCTGAAGCACGATATGGGAGTTACGAGTCTTGCCCATCTGACCTGTGTATCGTCTACCAGAGATATGGTACATAAAGTGGTGGAGGAGCTGAAAGAGCAGGGGATTGAGAATGTGCTGGCTCTGCGGGGGGATATTCCGCAGGACACGGATTTTCCTTTGCCCAATCATTACCGGTATGCCAGTGAGCTGATCACAGAGATCAAAGGGCTGGGGGATTTTTGCATCGGCGCTGCCTGCTATCCGGAAGGGCATGTAGAGACAGAACACAAGGCGGACGACATTATCCACTTAAAGCATAAGGTAGACTGCGGTGTGGATTTCCTGACTACACAAATGTTTTTTGACAATGCAATCTTGTATAATTTCCTGTACAGGATCCGGGAAAAGGGGATCACAGTTCCGGTAGTGCCGGGAATCATGCCCGTCACCAGCGCAAAGCAGATCAAGAGGATCGGCTTTTTGTCCGGGACTATGCTTCCGCAGCGGTTCCTTGCTGTAGTAGACAGATTTGGAGATGACCAGCAGGCCATGCAGCAGGCAGGGATCGCATACGCCACCGATCAGATCATCGATCTTTTTGCCAATGGAGTCAATCATGTGCATGTGTATTCGATGAATAAGCCGGAAGTGGCGGAAGCGATTATGAATAATCTTTCACATATTGTAAAAATGGAAGAAGAATAGGGATACTCGTATGGACAAAAGAACAGGAGAGGCTGTTCGTTATTTGGGGTATGGAAACCATGCGGTAGATGAGGAAACTCTTGCCCTGGTCGAAAGCTCCTTTCTGGAGCTTTCGGAAGCGGCGGATAAACGAATCGTCTATCGCATTTTTGACTTACATACGCCGGATGACGGACAGGTTTTTATTGATGATTACCGGATCGACAGCCGTCATCTTTTCCGCAACCTGCGGGGATGTGAGAAAGTGGTCCTTTTAGGGGCTACGCTTGGCGGACAGGTGGATCTTCAGATCAGGCGGGCTGCTCTTACAGAAATGGCAAGGGCTGCCGTTATGCAGGCTTGCGCCGCAGCACTGCTGGAAGAATATCTGGACGGATGGCAGGAAGAGTTTGGCAGAGAAATGAAGGAAAAAGGATGGTATCTGCGGCCGAGATTCAGCCCGGGATATGGAGATTTTTCCGTCCTGTGTCAGAAACAGATCCTTCGGATGCTGGATGCGCCAAGGAAGATCGGACTTACCATGACAGACGGATATATGTTGACGCCATCCAAGTCCGTGACGGCAGTGATCGGTATCGGAGGAACCGATCTTGCATGTCCGGGAAGCGGCTGTGAGGAATGTGAAAAGAAAGACTGTATCTATCGGAGGAATACGGGAGAATGCTAAAAGAACGACTGGGAAAAGAAGTGTTGTATTTTGACGGAGGGATGGGGACGCTTCTTCAGGAAAAGGGCCTGAAAGCCGGCGAATTGCCGGAGACGTGGAACCTTACGCATATGGAAGAGGTGATCGATATCCACCGCAGTTATTTTGAGGCGGGCAGCGATATTGTGCTGACCAATACTTTTGGCGCCAATGCGCTGAAGTTTCATGATTCAGAATATGATCTGGAAGATATTGTGACGGCTGCGGTGATCCATGTAAAGGAAGCGGCTTATCTGGGTGTTCATGATGACAGGGAAGTATACACTGCCCTGGACATCGGACCAACCGGGAGACTTTTAAAACCGCTGGGAGATCTGGGTTTTGAAGAGGCCTATCAGGCATTTGCACAGGTGATGCGATGGGGTGAGGCGGCAGGAGCAGATCTGATCCATATTGAGACCATGAGCGATACCTATGAGATGAAAGCGGCAGTGCTGGCAGCGAAGGAACAGACTGCCCTTCCGGTATTTGCGACGATGATCTTTGATGAAAAGGGACGGTTGCTGACAGGCGCAGACGTACGTTCTGCCATGGCTATGCTGGAAGGTCTCGGGGTGGATGCGCTTGGTATTAACTGTGGTCTGGGGCCGGAACAGATGTTGCCCATTTTTCAGGAAATTGTGCGTCATACTTCGCTGCCGGTGATCGTAAAACCCAATGCGGGACTTCCCAGGCAAAGGGACGGTGAAGTTTACTACGATGTGACGCCGGAGGATTTTGCGGAAGTGATGGAAAGGATCGTGGGAGACGGCGCCGCTGTGATCGGCGGATGCTGTGGCACCACACCGGCACATATCCGGCAGATGACAAAGCGGATCGGTCGAAGAGAGGTGTCACAGGTTGACACAGAAGAGGAAACGGTGGTGTCATCTTACGGAAAAGCAGTAATCCTCGGGAAGACGCCGGTGATCATCGGGGAACGGATCAATCCCACCGGGAAAAAGCGGCTGAAGCAGGCGTTAAAGGAACGGGATCTGGACTATCTTCTGAAAGAAGGGATTGAACAACAGGACAGAGGAGCCCATATTCTGGATGTGAATGTAGGACTTCCGGATATTGATGAAGTTTCCATGATGAAAGAGGTCGTAGAAAAGCTTCAGAGTGTCACCAGTCTTCCGCTGCAGATTGATACGGTGGATGGAAAAGCCATGGAAGCGGCCATGCGTATTTACAATGGTAAGCCCATGGTCAATTCGGTCAGTGGCAAACAGGAGTCCATGGATCAGGTATTTCCACTGATCCGGAAATATGGCGGCGTTGTCGTGGGGCTTACCCTGGATGAATCGGGGATCCCGGATTCGGCAGAAGGCAGGATCCAGATCGCCGGGAAGATCATAGCGGAAGCGGAAAAATACGGGATCCGGAGAAAAGATATTGTGATCGATGTGCTGACCATGACCGTAAGTTCTGATAAACACAGTGCGCTTGTAACGCTGGAGGCCCTGAGGGGCGTCAAAGAACAGTACGGAGTGGCTACTGTGCTTGGCGTATCCAACGTATCTTTCGGACTTCCCGCAAGGGCTGCGTTAAATGCAGGCTTTTATATTATGGCGATGCAGGCGGGACTTGACGCAGGGATCATCAATCCCATGTCCGACGATATGATGCGCGCTTACCATTCTTTCCGGGCGCTTACCGGTCAGGATCCAAACTTTGCTTCCTATATCAAAGCATACGGGAATGCAGATGTCTGTGAAGCCAGAAAAGAAGGCCGCGCAATGGATCTGCAGACAGCCATTGAAAGAGGTCTGAAGGAAGAAGCTTCCAAAGGCGCAGAAGAGCTGCTTGGAAAGATGGATCCTTTGCACATCATCAATCAGTATCTGATCCCGGCACTCGACCGGGTAGGAAAAGGATTTGAACAAGGAACGGTATTTCTCCCACAGCTTCTGATGAGCGCGGATGCGGCCAAAAGTGCATTTGGGGTTCTGAAAAATGCGTTCTCCGATCAGGAAAGAGAAGCAAAAGAACGGCCGGTGGTAATCCTGGCAACTGTAAAAGGGGATATTCATGATATCGGAAAGAATATCGTAAAAGTGTTGCTGGAAAATTACAGCTTTGATGTGCGCGATCTGGGAAAGGATGTGCCTGCGGAAGTGATCGTAAAAGCGGCGGTGGAGGAAGATGTGAAACTGGTGGGTTTAAGCGCTCTGATGACCACAACGGTCGCCAGTATGGAGGAGACGATCCGCCTGCTGCGCCGGGAGAAACCGGACTGCAAAGTCATGGTAGGAGGCGCGGTGATGAACCAGGAATATGCGGATATGATCGGCGCGGATTTTTATGGAAAAGACGCCATGCAGTCCGTCTATTATGCACAGGAAGTTTTTCACAAAAAGTAAATAACAACAAGGAGGAGAGGAAAGATGGGACTTGTAATACCAAATGCGTATGATCCGAGACTGGATGTGCGGACCACACAGGAAGCGATCAAATATATCCGGGATACCTTTCAGAAGGAACTGGGAAAAGAAATGAATCTGGAGAGGATTTCCGCTCCGCTCTTTGTGGCAAAAAGCAGCGGCCTCAATGACGATCTGAACGGCGTGGAGCGTCCGGTGCAGTTTGATATGGCGGCCATTGAAGGAGAAACCATGGAAGTGGTACATTCCCTGGCAAAATGGAAGAGAATGGCTCTGCATGAGTATGGATTTCAGCCGGGAGAAGGTCTGTACACCAATATGAACGCGATCCGCAGAGATGAAGAGCTGGATAACCTTCATTCCTGCTATGTGGACCAGTGGGACTGGGAGAAGGTGATCACAAAAGAGGAGCGTACCGAAGAAGTATTGAAGGAAACGGTAAAGACGCTGTTTAAGATCATCAAACATATGGAACATGAAGTGTGGTACAAATACCCGCATGCAGTGAAAAAGCTTCCGGATAAAGTGGCTTTTATCACGACTCAGGAACTGGAAGACCGATATCCAAATCATACGCCAAAAGAACGGGAAAATCTGATCACCAAAGAATACGGCTGTGTGTTCCTGATGAAGATCGGCGACAAGTTAAAGAGTGGAAAGCCCCACGACGGGCGGGCGCCGGACTATGATGACTGGGAACTGAACGGAGACATCCTGTTCTGGTATGATACGCTTGGATGTGCGCTGGAGATTTCCAGTATGGGAATCCGCGTGGACGAAAAGTCCCTGGAAGAGCAGCTGAAGAAAGCAGGCTGTGAAGACAGGAAAGCACTTCCTTATCATAAGATGCTGTTAAACGGGGAACTTCCCTATACTATCGGCGGCGGCATCGGCCAGTCCAGACTTTGCATGCTGCTTCTGGACAGAGCCCATATCGGCGAGGTACAGGCAAGCATCTGGCCGGAAGAGATGCGGGAAACCTGCAAAAAACACCATATCATTTTGCTGTAAAACAGGGTAAAATACATAGAGACAGGACAGCCTGTCCATAGTATGAGTATAAAAACAAGACAAAGGAGAGCATACGATGGTAAGAGGTTTGGATACCACAGTAAGAAAATTAAGAAGGAAGGTCTTTGAAGAGGTCGCAAGACTTGGCTTCCGCGCCAATGAGGAAAACTTTGCAGAGACGCTCAATGACGAGGTGGAGGCGATCCCCTACCGGATGGTCAATGATGAAAAACGGTACCGGGAAAGCGTATACCGGGCGCGGGCAGTCTTAAGCGAAAGACTGAGACTTGCCATGGGACTTTCTCTGCGGCCGGAGGATAAGCCTGTTCATCTGACAGCAGGAATGGAGGCAAGCAATATTTCCGATAAATATTACGAGCCGCCGCTGATGCAGGTGATCCCGTCTGCCTGTGAGGCCTGCGAGGAAAAGGGCTACGAAGTCAGCAATATGTGTAAAGGATGTCTGGCTCATCCCTGTATGGAAGTCTGCCCAAAAGGAGCGATTTCCATGGTAAAGGGGAAATCCTATATTGATCAGTCCAAATGTATCAAGTGCGGAAAGTGTAAATCTGTCTGCCCTTATGACGCCATTGCAAAGAAGGAGCGCCCCTGCGCCCAGGCCTGCGGAGTCGGCGCCATCACTTCCGATAAGATGGGACGGGCTTATGTGGATCCGGACAAATGTGTGTCTTGTGGAATGTGTATGGTAAACTGCCCCTTTGGCGCTATTTCTGATAAGTCTCAGATCTTCCAGCTTGCAAGAGCCTTGAGCGAAGGAGAGGAAATTGTTGCGGAGATCGCTCCCGCATTTTACGGACAGTTTGGAGATAATATCACCCCCAGGAATCTGAAAGCGGCTCTGGAGGAAATGGGCTTTTCCGCGTTCTATGAAGTAGCACTTGGCGCAGACATCGGCGCGATCGCGGAAGCGCACCACTATGTGGAAAAAGTAACCACAGGGGAACTTCCCTTCCTCCTGACTTCCTGCTGCCCCTCCTGGGCGATGCTGGCAAAGAAATACTTCCCGGATCTGGTGGATGAGGTGTCTCAGGAACTGACGCCTATGGTGGCGACAGCCCGCACCATCAAGCAGCAGCATCCCAATGCCAAGGTGGTATTCATCGGGCCCTGCGCCGCAAAGAAACTGGAAGCCATGAGAAGAACCGTCCGCAGCGACGTGGACTTTGTCATTACTTTTGAAGAATTGCAGGCGATGTTTGACGCCAAAGATATTGACCTGACCAAGTACGAGGCAGAATCCTCCTTCCATGACGCGACCGGAGCCGGAAGAGGCTATGCGGTGGCCGGCGGCGTGGCGGAAGCCATTGACAAATGTATCCGCGAGTATTATCCGGATGTGGAAGTAAACATCGAGCATGCAGAAGGTCTGGCAGAGTGTAAGAAAGTACTGGCTCTTGCCAAGGCAGGCAAAATGAACGGATGCCTCATTGAAGGCATGGGCTGCCCCGGCGGCTGTGTGGCCGGCGCGGGAACCAATATTCCGGTTGCAAAGGCTCAGAAGAAGATTAAGGACTTTGTGAAAGCGTCCTCCAGACAGATCCCGCCCAAAGAGCTGGAAGAGATTGAGCTGGATTAATCCGCATACTCTGGCAATAGAATATAGAATAAAGTAAGACTTCAGGAGAAAATCCCGGTTGTCCAAAAAATCATTTTGGGACAACCGGGATTTTTTTGTCTGTCATTCGCGAAATTTACATGGCCTTTCACGACACAAAAAACAGGTTGTACCGCAAAAGAGTATTGCTATTACGGAAGCGTGATAGCGTATGCTTTCTGTATGCGGAGAAAGGAAAGGCCGTAATGAAAAAGACAAATGATGTAAGCAGGCTGGCAGGAGTGAGCAGGAGGACGCTGCAGTATTATGATGATGAAGGACTGCTTCCGTTAGAACGATCTTCACAGAATTACCGGCTGTACAGAGATTCGGATCTGGAACGGATATGGGAGATTTTGATCTACAAAGAGATGGATTTTGAACTGCGGGAGATTAAACAGCTATTGTCTCTTCCAGAAGAACAAAGAAAACAGAAAATGGATGAGCAAAAAGAAAGAATCCGAAGCCAGATGTCAGAACTGGAAGTCCAGACTGCATTTATATCCATGGTGAAAAATCGGGGGATGCCGGAAAAGCCGAATCAGGAGGAGGGGATGACCTATGTGGACAGAATAGAAGAAATAAAGAGAATTATCCATGAAAAGTTTATAAAATAAAGGACAGAGGAGAATAAAAAGATGAAGAAAAAGTATACGTTGATCCTGGCATTTATCATGGTATTATTGATGACGGCCTGCAATCAGAATGTAAATCAAGATGATGCAGAAAAGAATGGAAAAGAATCAAAGACGAAGAATGCGATATCCAAACATGAAGAAGTAACCATTAAAACGTCACCAGATAAATATACCTGGTATGTGAAAGATTATGTGGGGAAAAATCTGGCATCATTTGGATATACGTCTCTGGGCGGAGACAGGATGGATCATTATGGCGAGGGATATATCGAACTGGCTCTGATCAATCAAAGCGGGAAGTATATTGACATTGAGAATGAAGATGAATTAAAAAAGTATTATGTGGCGGCGCAAAATTTAGAACCCAATACGGAAATAAAATACACATTCCAAAAAGATGAAGAAGGGAATGATGAGAATGGGCTGATTTCCAGTCAGACAGTGGAGGAAATATTACTCTATGTGAAAGAAGTCGGAAACACAGACGATACGGAAATAACGCTGACTCCAATCCAAACAGCTCCGGATGCATATACATATTATATCAGGGATTATGTCGGGAGAAATCTGGAGGAATGCGGATATTTGTCTTTAGCCGGAGACTTCCGGGATGCTTACGGCGCGGCAACTGTTAAGTTTGTGCTGATTCCGGACGACGGGAGCTATATTGATCCCACAGATGAAGAGCAACTAAAAAAATACAAAGTTACAGAACAAAATATTGCTCCTAATACAGAAATAAACTTCACATTGCAAAAAGACAGTAATGGAGAAGAATATGATAATCTTACCGAAAATCAGAATATAGAAGAAGTAGAACTACATCTGTCATTAGTGGAAGAGTAAGGGAAGAGGGCTGTTGCATAAGCAATGGCCCTTTTTGCAAAACAAAATGTGAGAGTAAAATATTTTCAATCATAAGAGATCAGTGTATAATAAAATACAGTATATTTAGTAACCGTATATATTTATATATTTCATATGGAATTCGCAGTCCTTGGAGAGGGACAAAAAACACTACTACAATAGTATGAGGAGAAGGATAACGAAAGTTGTCCCGTGAGAAAAAATGGAGAGAAAGATCAGTAAATTAGTTTCAAATGTTGGAGAAAATGCAAAAAATATCCTGGAGAAATCCAAAGAGATTACCATTCGTATGGCTGATCAGAATGAAGATGGTGAATTTGATCTGGAAGATGTGACTATTGTGGCTGGAAATGTCGGACATACGGTAAAGAAGAAAGCGCATGCTTTGAAAGAAACTGTAGACGAGAAAGCACGGCAGTTGGAATTGAAAACATTGCAGCCGCTATTTTTAGAGGAGTTGAATGATACAGATTTTGTAATACCTAAGTTTATCAGGTTGACTGAAAAAGATAAAAAATATGTGGAAAGCGAAGTTTGTCAAAATTCGATTGGCTTCCGATCTGATAAAAAAGATCTTCGCATGATAAATATTTTTCGCGATTCTATAGATAAGTTCGGGTTGTCATTCTATCCAGACTGCAATGAAGAATTTTACTATGTAAATCCAAGTGATCATGAAATGTATATTGCACTTGACGAATATTTTAACTACTTAAAACAAGCACGCATTAATGAATTACAAAAAATCGCCCAGGATCTTGGGGCAAAACATTTTAAAGTCACATATAAAGAACAGAAAGCTTCATTTTCAAAGAAGAAAAAAGAAGGAAAAGCAAAGGAAGGAATTACAGCTGTAAACGCAGAACAAAACATTGAAGGCAGGGATTACATAGCGGCAGAAATAGCAGCAGAGATGAGCTTTCCAGGACACGATCCAGTGAAACCAAAATTGAAACATTTAAAATATGATCCCAGTATCAATAATCTCATAGAAATGCGAATAAATGAACACAGTCCTATATTGCATCAAAAACTTATGATTAAACTCAGTAATTCTTCTGGTTTGAAGGAGAGTGAGGCAGTAAAAATAGATGCTGTTATAAAAGGAATGAAATGCGGAGGAAATGCGACTCTTGTAAGCGAGACACAGAATGAATCCAGAAGGTATCTGGAGTACGAAATAGACTTTTAGGATAGTGACTAAACAAGTATATTAGTTCCTGGAAAATCCTCTTAAAAAGAGTTGACATGGAATAAAATCGGTGATAGTTTTATCACAATAAAAGCATTTTCATTTCTAATGGTTCACCTCTTGGCGGTGTCTGCCGCATCGAACATTCTGACTTTATTCGTCAAAAGAAATCTCAATGCTTTGTATCCTAATCAAACAATGCAGAGAGGTTTCCAGATGGCGGATGCCTCCTGCGAATCATTCATTTTAAAGGAGGAAACAGGATGGAAAAAAGACTGAATCGTCTGTATAAGGCGCGCCTATTCGTTATGATTTTCGAGGATAAGAAGAAACTGTTAGAATTGTATAATGCAGTCAGTGGAAAACATTATGAAGATCCGGAACTTCTGGAGATCAACACCCTGGAAAACGCCATCTATATGTCGATGAGAAATGATCTGTCTTTTCTTATTGACGCTAGGTTGTCGCTTTATGAGCATCAATCCACGTATAGTCCAAACCTTGCATTGCGTTTTTTGTTTTATCTGTCAGATATTCTGTCGGGGATGACAGCGGATGCCAACCTCTATGGAACGAAAAAAGTACAAATTCCGGCGCCCCGGTTCGTGGTTTTTTATAACGGAGAAGAAGAACAGCCGGACCGACAGATTCTGAAACTTTCCGAACTATATGCGGTGAAGGAAGAAGTCCCGAAGCTGGAGATGGAAATATTGATGCTGAATGTGAATCAGGGACATAACCCGGAGTTGATGGAAGCCTGCCATACGTTATGGGAGTATGCGGAATATACAGGTCGGGTGAGAAAGTATGCCAAAGACCAGCCCATTGCGGAGGCGGTAGAGCGTGCTATTACAGAGTGCATTCGGGAAGGGGTCTTAAAGGAGTTCTTGGAGAAGAATCGCAGGGAGGCGAAGAACGTGAGTATTTATGAATACGATCAGGAAAAACATATCCGACAGGAACGTGAGGAAGCGTGGGAGGCCGGCGAGAAGGTTGGCGTGCGAAAGGGAGAAGAGAATAAATTAAAGAATCAGATTCAAAAAAAGCTCGCAAAGGGTAAATCTGTCTCCGAGATTGCAGAGGCTCTGGAAGAAGAGGAAGATACTATCCAAAGGCTTGTGAAGGAACTATCATGATTGAAGTTTATTACGTGGAAGATGACGAAACAATTGGTAAGTCTGTAAAAGAATATTTGGAGCAGCAGAATTGCAAAGTGAATGTTTTTGATAGGATTGCCGATGTCAAGAAAGCCCTGATCGGTCATTTGCCTATGATCGTCCTGCTGGACTGGAATATGCCGGACGGACAGGGAAATGAATTGTGCCTCTGGATCCGGGAAAGATGGAAAACTCTGCCTGTTATCTATTTGACGGTTCGCGGTGATTCCCATGACATTGTTACCGGCTTCCAAAACGGGGCGGATGATTATGTGGTAAAGCCCTTTGATCTTGCTGTTTTGTATTCCCGTATTCTGGCTCTGCTACGGAGAACCAAAACCGTAACCGATACAAAGCTATTCTGTGATGACCTGATGTTGGATAAGGAGAAAACAGCTGTCTATGACGGGCAGAAGGAAATTGTTGTAAGCCAGCCGGAGTACAGACTTCTCCTGATCCTGATGGAAAACAAGGGAAAAACGATTACCAGAAACCTGTTATTAGAGCAGGTTTGGGATTGCAGCGGAAATTATGTGAACGATAATACGCTGACGGTCACAATGAAAAGACTGCGGGAAAAGCTGAACTATCCAGCCTGCTTAAAAACGATCCGAAGTTTTGGCTACCGTATGGAGGACACACAATGAGTAAAAAGTGGAAACACAATATACTTCTGATTTTTCCGTTTGTTGTTTTTGCGGCGGGCACGATATTTACCGCCGCTTTTTTCTTGCATACGTACTGGCAGATTGCATTTGAACATATTTCGGCATTGTGCGAAACCATATTGGCAAACGTTCCTGAAGCAGAGCCGCAGTTATTAGCGGCACTGAAAGAGTATCATTCATTGACGGAAGAAAAACTTAAGGGGAACGATTATCTGGAAAAATACGGATACCGGGCCGATGATTTTTGCTATGATTTCCCGCCGGATACAGTGCTTTTCCCGATTCTGTTTTTTCTTGTGACTGCCTGCGCCTTTGCGGCCGCAATCTTTCTGTTCCGCAGAAAAAATCGAAAGAGGATCGTCGATCTGACGGCCTATTTGGAGCAGGTCAACATTGGCGCAGGGGGGACGCTGGTACAAACGCAGGAAGATGAATATTCCCATCTGCAGGACGAGATATACAAAACAGTTACATCGCTTTACCAAACAAGAGAAATGGCAGTTGCCGCAAGGAAAAATTTCGCAGAGAACCTGGCCAATATCGCACACCAACTGAAAACACCGATCACATCGGCCTTTTTGTCGTTGCAGCTTATGGAAAAAGAGGTTCCCGGAACTTACGCAGAACAGGTCAGACAGCAGTTGAAACGATTAAACCGTCTGGAAGAATCCTTGCTTATGCTTTCTAAAATTGATGCCGGAACGCTGCCGCTCAAGCGGGAAAAGGTTGATCTTTATACTGTGTTAAATCTGGCGTCAGATAATCTAAACGACCTATTGCGGAATAATCATATTACTGTTGACATTCCGGAAAATGGCTGTATCGAATTTTTGGGAGATTTGGAGTGGACAATGGAAGCCCTCATCAATCTCATAAAGAATTGTATGGAACATTCCAAACCGGGCGGCGTAGTCCATTGTGAATACTCTGGCAACCCTCTCTATGTAGAAATTCGTGTATGGGATGACGGGGCGGGTTTTGATAAAGAGGACTTACCTCATCTTTTTGATCGTTTTTACCGGGGAAGGTGTGCTGCTCCCGATGGAATCGGAATTGGCCTGGCTCTTGCCCGTTCCATTTTTGAATTGCAGAATGGAACCATAACCGCCCGCAATCTGCAAACTGGCGGCGCTTGTTTTGAAATAAGGATATACAGTCACTGAGATGTCACTTTACTTTGCTATACTGTACGCAAAGCGGTCCCTTTATGCTGTGGAACGCGCGGGGGACAGAGGAAGGAGAAAGTGACATGGAAATACTAAGATGCGAAAATGTCCGTAAGGTGTATGGCTCCGGAGACAATCAGGTCGTGGCGCTTAACCACATTAACTTGTCCGTACAAAAAGGAGAATTTGTAGCAATCGTAGGGGCATCCGGTTCGGGAAAATCTACACTGTTGCATATCTTGGGAAGTGTGGATCAGCCGACAGAAGGGAAAGTCCTGATAGAGGGGACAGAACTATCTGCCATGAACCGGACGCAGGCAGCCATCTTCCGGCGCAGAAAGGTCGGGCTGGTCTATCAGTTTTATAACCTGATCCCCACCCTGACTGTCCGGAAAAATATACTTATGCCGCTCTTGTTAGACAAACGAGGACCCAATCAAGAATACTTTGAGCAGATTGTACATTCCCTGGGAATCGAAGACAAACTGGAATCACTGCCAGGCCAGCTTTCCGGCGGACAGCAGCAGCGCGTCGCCATCGCCCGCTCTCTGATCTATCGCCCGGCTCTCCTGCTTGCCGATGAACCGACAGGCAACCTGGATCGGAAAAACGGAGAGGAAATTATTGACTTGCTAAAATTATCTAACCGTAACCTGGAACAGACGATTCTTTTGATTACCCATGATGAAAAGATCGCATTGGAGGCGGATCGCATCATTACCATAGAAGATGGGAAAATCGTCGGCGATCATTTCCGCGATACAGCTAAGTGGCACAAAGGGATCCTCGAGGAGAAAGGTCGGTGAAGGATATGTGGAAAGACTATTCGATAGGATTTATCAAAAAGAATCGGGCTTCCAGCGTATCCGTTCTCACCTCTGCGTTTATTTCTGCTCTGTTTCTTTCTTTACTGTGCGGTTTATTTTATAACTTCTGGAATTATGAAATAGAATCCGTTGTTTTAGAAGAAGGAAACTGGCAGGGACGCATTAGTGGAGCGTTCGAAGAAGATGAAGTGTCTGAAATTGAAAATTTCGCCAATGTAAAAACGGCTGTGATTAATGAGGATTTATCAGACGGCCAGACTCTTATAGTCGATATCTGCTTCGATGACATGAGGGCCGTGTATCAGGATATGCCTCTGATCGCCCGGCAGTTAGGCGTTCCCGAAAGTTCCGTATCATATCATGAAACACTGTTGTCAAGTTATTTCATTAACGATCCGCAGGACAGCCATCCGCCCTTATTGATGGCTTTTTATCTCTTTGTACTCCTGCTTGTGTCGGTGTCGTTGATTTTAATCATTCATAACTCGTTTTCTGTATCTATGAATGCCCGTGTACATCAGTTTGGCATCTTTTCCAGCATTGGGGCGACGCCGGGGCAAATTCGCACCTGTCTTTTACAGGAAGCGGCGATGCTTTGTGTGATTCCTGTTTTGATCGGAAGTTTTGTCGGAATCGCTTTGACCTTCGGAGCCATCCAGGCAGTCAATATTCTCGCCGATGGTATTATCGGCAGACATGAAGCTGCCTTTGCCTATCATCCGCTGGTGTTTGCAGTCACGATTCTGACCTCGTTTTTGACGGTACTGATTTCTGCCTGGCTGCCAGCCAGGAAATTGAGCAAGATGACCCCACTGGAAGCCATAAAAAACACGGGAGAATTACAGCTAAAACGGAGAAAAAAATCCCGTATTCTTGCGCATTTATTTGGAACCGAAGGGGAGCTTGCCGGGAATGCGCTGAAAGCACAGAGAAAATCTCTGCGGACCGCCACGCTGTCGCTGACCCTCTCTTTTCTGGGCTTTGCTCTCATGCTGAGCTTTTTTACTCTATCCGGGATCAGCACAAACCATACTTACTTTGAGCGCTACCAGGATGCATGGGATGTGATGGCAACCCTCAAGGACACAGAGATCGGGGACTTTTCTCACACGGATGAAATCCATGCTTTGGCTGATACAGACAGTGTGATCTATCAAAAGGCAAACGCCGTTTGTTCTATTGGGGCGGACGCCCTCAGCGAAGAGGTCAAAAGCCTGGGCGGTCTTGATGGAATAGCCGGAAGTGAGGTCAGTATGGCGGATGGGATCTATGCCATTCAGGCTCCCATCGTCATCATGGATGACAGCAGTTTTGCCGCATACTGCGAACAGATCGGCGTCTCTTCGCCGGAGAACGGGAGCGTTGCTCTGAACCGCATTTGGGATAACAGAAACAGCAATTTCAGATACAAGGAATACGTTCCGTTTTTGTCAGGGAACCAGGACGCGGTGACTTTGCGGAACTTGGAAGATGCCGCTGCGGCTGTGGCGATCCCGGTTCTTAGCCTTACACAGGAACCGCCGGTTTTGAGAGAGGAATATGACAACTATGCATTAGTCCAGTTTGTATCCCTCTCCACCTGGAAACAAATCCAGGGAACGATTGGAAACGCCCAGCCAGACACCTATATTCGCATTCTTTCAGAAAAAGATAGAACCCTGACAGAACTGAGCGCGATCGAGAACGAGCTGACGAATGTGCTGGGGCATGACATTTCTTTCGAGGTAGAAAACCGGATTCAGGAAAAGATAGACAATAATGCCATGTTGAACGGATACAAACTGATCATTGGGGCGCTGTGTGTGCTGCTGGCCCTCATCGGGATCGCCAATGTATTTTCCAACACACTGGGATTTGTCCGGCAGAGAAAAAGAGAATTTGCGAGATATATGTCCATCGGCATGACGCCGGAAGGTATGCGAAAAATGTTTTGTGTCGAGGCCCTCGTCATCGCAGGCCGTCCTGTTCTGATCACGCTGCCGGTCACCGCTGTGTTTGTGTGGCTGATGATACGGGCAAGCTACCTGAACCCGATGGAATTTTGGTCGGCGGCTCCCATCGTTCCTGTCGCGCTTTTTATCGCAGTGCTTTTTGGCTTTGTGGGGCTGGCATATTACCTGGGCGGCAGGCAGATCCTGAAGTGTGATCTGGTAGAAGTATTGCAGAGTGATTATATGTGATACAGTGTAACTTTCATTGATGTGATTTTTAAAATCCCCGGCGTTGACAAACGCCGGGGCTCTCTTTATAATTAAAAGATAGCCTAAATACAGGAGGAAATTATGCAAAAATACGGAGTAAATGAATTAAGAAGGATGTTCCTGGAGTTCTTCGAGAGCAAGGGACATCTGGCAATGAAGAGTTTTTCATTGGTACCTCATAATGATAAGAGCCTTTTGCTCATCAATTCCGGCATGGCACCGCTTAAGCCTTATTTTACCGGACAGGAGATCCCGCCCTGCAAGCGTGTGACTACCTGCCAGAAATGTATCCGTACCGGAGATATCGAAAATGTGGGAAAGACAGCCCGTCACGGTACATTTTTTGAAATGCTGGGAAACTTTTCTTTTGGCGACTATTTCAAGAAAGAATCCATCGGCTGGACCTGGGAGTTCCTGACCGAGGTAGTAGGCCTTGATCCGGACAGACTCTATCCGTCGGTTTATCTGGATGATGATGAAGCGTGGGAGATCTGGAATAAAGACATCGGCATCCCGGCGGAGCGCATCTTCCGTTTTGGAAAAGAGGACAATTTCTGGGAGCACGGAAGCGGCCCCTGCGGTCCCTGCTCGGAAGTTTACTATGACAGAGGGCCGGAGTTTGGGTGCGGCAAACCGGATTGTACCGTAGGCTGCGACTGCGACCGGTACATGGAGATCTGGAATAACGTATTTACCCAGTTTGATAATGATGGCAATAACAACTATACCGAACTGGAGCAGAAAAATATCGATACCGGCATGGGCCTGGAGCGTCTGGCCTGCATCGTCCAGGATGTAGAATCCATGTTTGATGTAGACACGATTAAGGAACTGCGGGAGCATGTAAGCCGTCTGGCAAATGCAGAGTATGGCAAGGACTATGAAACGGATGTATCCATCCGTGTTATTACTGACCATATCCGTTCCGTTACCTTTATGATCTCTGATGGCATCATGCCTTCCAATGAAGGAAGAGGTTATGTCCTGCGCCGGCTTTTAAGACGCGCCTGCCGTCATGGAAGACTTCTGAATATTCCGGGGAAATTCCTGACTACCCTGGCCGTTACTGTGATCGAAGGATCCAAGGATGGGTATCCGGAACTGGAAGAGAAGAAAGACTTTATCCTGAAGGTCATTGATAAGGAAGAAGATCAGTTTAACAGAACCATTGACCAGGGTCTATCTATCTTAAGCGAGATGGAAGCAGAGATCCGGGAAAAAGGCGAGAAAGTCCTTTCCGGAGATCAGGCATTTAAACTGTATGATACCTATGGATTCCCGCTGGATCTGACGAAGGAGATCCTGGAGGAGAAGGGAATCTCTGTGGATGAAGAAGGCTTTAAGGCAGCCATGGAAGTGCAGAGAGTGACTGCACGTAATGCCCGCGAAGTCACCAATTATATGGGCGCGGATGTGACGGTATATGAGTCCATTGACCCGGCGATCACCTCTGCATTTGTAGGATATGATCAGTTATCCTGTGAATCGAAAATCACGGTTCTGACTACAGAGACTGAGATCGTGGAGGCGCTGACTGAGGGACAGGCAGGCACGATCATTGTAGACGAGACTCCGTTTTATGCCACCAGTGGTGGTCAGGAGGCCGATAAAGGTGTGATCCGCACTGCAGAGGGAGAATTCCAGGTAGAGGATGTGATCAAGCTTCACGGCGGCAAGATCGGCCATGTAGGTCATGTGACAAAGGGAATGCTGAAAGCAGGCGATCAGGCGGAACTTCTGGTGGATGAAGAAAATCGTACCCTGTCTGCCAATAACCACAGCGCAACCCATCTGCTCCACAAGGCGCTCCGCAGCGTACTGGGCACCCATGTAGAACAGGCAGGATCTTCTGTGAATGCAGAGAGACTGCGGTTTGACTTTACTCATTTTTCCGCTTTGACTAAGGAAGAACTGCAGCAGGTGGAAGATATCGTGAATGAACAGATCCGTAAGAATCTCACGGTAAAAGTTGAGAACCTGCCGATCGAAGAGGCCAGAAAAACCGGGGCAGCCGCATTATTTGGAGAGAAATACGGCGATATCGTCCGGGTAGTCAGCATGGGAGATTTCTCCATTGAGTTCTGCGGCGGTACACATGTACCAAATACCGGACAGATCCGGGCATTCAAGATCCTGTCCGAGACCGGTGTGGCGGCAGGCGTGCGGAGAATCGAAGCCCTGACGGCTAAGGGACTGGATGATTATTACCGCGCACTGGAAGAAAAGCTGAACCGGGCCGCCAGATTACTGAAGACCAATCCGGATAAGCTGGAAGAGAAGATCGCTCACCTGCAGAGTGAAAATAAAGAACTGCACAGCGAAGTAGAGAGCTTAAAGAGCAAGCTGGCAAAAGACGCCATGGGTGATGTGACCGATCAGGTGACAGAGGTCTGCGGCGTGAAGCTTCTGGCAGTGAAACTGGACGGCGTAGACATGAACGGTCTGCGGGATCTGGGCGATCAGATGAAAGAAAAGCTGGGTGAAGGTGTGATCGTACTGGCATCCGCTACAGACGGCAAGGTGTCCCTGATGGCTATGGCCACGGATGGAGCCGTGAAGAAAGGCGCCCATGCAGGCAATCTGATCAAAGCGGTTGCCGGACTTGTAGGCGGAGGCGGGGGCGGACGCCCGAATATGGCCCAGGCCGGAGGAAAGAATCCGGAAGGCATGGAGGCCGCTGTCGCTAAGGTGCCGGAGGTTTTAAAAGAACAATTGTCATAAAAAAATACGAAAAATGTTGACGTAGACGAAATATGTGCTATAATTCTATGTGTGCAAGAAATATACCCGAACAGTCATATGATGCACAATATAGGACTGGAGGGAGGTTAGGTGTGAGAGTATGTCAAATGTAATCGTGAAAGAAAACGAGACATTGGATAGTGCTTTACGCAGATTCAAAAGAAACTGCGCGAAAGCCGGCATTCAGCAGGAAATTCGTAAAAGAGAACATTACGAAAAACCAAGTGTTAGACGTAAAAAGAAATCTGAAGCTGCTAGAAAGCGTAAGTATAACTAGAAAAGGATTTTAAAAATAAGAACATAAAGTTATACGAAATATGTCAGGCAAAGGTGCCGTATCTTAGGATACGGCACCTTTTTTGCTTCATAGGAAATCGTGCAAAGCAGGATTCCTTCTTATGAAAACGGCAGTGGATAACCGCAACAAGGGAAGAGAAAGGAGTATATCATGAGATTAAGAGATACGGGACTTACAGCAGAGGAATTAAAGGCAATGGTAAACAAGTATATGGTGGAAACTTATGAGCGGTATGATTTTATCGCAGAGCGGGCCGAAGGCATGTACCTGTATGATGAAAAAGGGACACCATATCTGGATTTCTACGGCGGCGTAGCAGTCAACAGCCCCGGAAACTGCAATCCGGAAGTGGTAAAGGCGGCCAAAGATCAGATGGATGATATCATGCATACCTTCAATTATCCGTACACGATTCCGCAGGCACTGCTGGCAAAAAAGATCTGTGATACCATTGGAATGGATAAGATTTTTTATCAGAATTCCGGTACAGAGGCCAATGAATGTATGATCAAAATGGCAAGAAAATACGGGATCGACCATTATGGACCGGATAAATATCATATCATTACAGCACAGAAAGGATTCCATGGAAGAACCTTTGGATCCATGGCGGCAACAGGTCAGCCGGACACCGCGATCCAACAGGGATTCGGCCCTATGCTGGAAGGATTTACCTATGCAGAATATAATAACCTGGAGGATTTTGCGTCAAAGGTCACAGACCATACTATTGCGATCATGATTGAGCCTGTACAGGGAGAAGGCGGAGTATATCCGGCTACCCAGGAATTTATGGAAGGACTTAGGAAACTGTGCGATGAGAAAGGCCTGCTGCTTCTTCTGGATGAGGTGCAGACCGGATGGGGACGCACCGGAACTCCGATGGCATATATGGGGTATGGCGTGAAACCGGATCTTGTTTCTATGGCAAAGGCTATGGGAGGCGGCATGCCAATTGGCGCCTGCTGCGCGACAAATGAGGTTGCCAGAGCCTTTACGCCGGGAACTCACGGCTCTACTTATGCGGGCCACGCGGTTGCCTGTGCGGCAGCGCTCGCTTCGGTTACAGAGATTCTTGACAAAGATTTAAGCGGAAATGCAAGAAGAGTAGGACGGTATCTGAGACAGGAACTTGCAAAACTCCCTCATGTAAAAGAAGCTCGTGGAAAAGGTCTTCTGGTGGGATGCGAGTATGATCTTCCGATCGCGGCGGAGGTAAAGCATGAGGCGCTGGAGCGAAAAGTACTGTTTACAGCGATCGGCGACCGTGTCAACCGGATGATCCCGCCGCTGATCGCCTCGAAAAAAGACGTAGATCAGTTGATCCGCGTAATGAGAGAATCCATTGACGAAGCAGCGGCGAAATATCTGGATATGAAGATGGCCGGTTAATCCGGAAAGGTTTTCAGTTCCTGATAAAGACGGGCGATGGGAAGCCCCACTACGTTATTGTAGTCTCCGTGGATCTCTTTCACATGGATGGCGAAGGGGCCCTGGATGCCATAGGCTCCGGCCTTGTCAAGAGGATCGCCGGAGGCGATATAATCCTGCAGATCAAAACGGTCGATGGGATAGAAAGTCACATCGGTCTTTTCATAAAAACTTCGCACAGTCGGATCACCGCCTCTGTTTAAGATCAGGGTGACGCCGGTGTACACCTGATGGGTCCGGCCGGCCAGCAGGCTTAACATATCCATAGCTTCGGAAGCATCGGCCGGTTTTCCAAGGATCTCGCCCTGATAGACGACGATGGTATCCGCGCCGATCACTGTGCGGTTTACCGGCTGCAGAGTCCGGTAAACATCTTCGGCTTTCTGGAGAGACAGGTCCATCACGATCTCTGCCGGATCTTCTTTTCTGATGATTTCTTTTATATGAGAAGGAACTGCTTCAAAGGCAAGACCTGCCTGGGTGAGCAGTTCCTTTCTGCGTGGAGACGCAGAAGCTAAAATATATTTCATGACTGATTTTCCTTTCTGCAAAGATAGATACTGCTCTCTATTATAAATCCTGGTGGTACGCATGTCGAGACCTGTTGAAAATAAGCATGTTGAAAAACATAGATTATATGTTAAAATACAGTATACAGGAATGAGTTGCTTTTGAAAACAGGAAAAAGGGGCGGTGACCATGGCAGGAGCAATGAAGTGGCTGTCAAAGGAAGAATTAAAGAAAGCGTTAGTGCAAAGACAGACGGGAGAGAGGCTTCTTTTTCGGGAACGGGAACTGGAGCATGCGGATCTTACCGGCTGGGATTTAAGTAATATAGATTTTACGCTGTCTTCTTTTCAGGGATCGACTTTAAATCAGGTGGATTTTTCCGGGAGCAGTCTTGAAAACGCTCTTTTTGACGGATGTCCGTTAAAAGACGCTGATTTCCAGAATGCCAATCTGAAAACGGCGTCCTTCCGGTACTGTGATCTTCGGAACAGTAATATCAGCGGAGCCAATCTTTTTGGCGCCATACTGGAGCATGCGGATCTGAAGGGTATCCGGTCAGATGCAGACACGCAGTGGTTTCGGATGCGCTGTCCGGAAACAGGAGCATTTCTCGGATATAAAAAATGTTTCAATGACCGTCTGGTACAGCTTCTGATCCCGGCGGACGCAAAACGTACTTCCGCCACACTGCCTTCCTGCCGTTGCAGCAGGGCGAAGGTGTTGACAATTAAAAGCTTTGATTATACAGAAGAATTTGACGAGGCCTGGTCTCTGGTGGATGAAAATTTCATCTATAAAAAAGGAGAATGGGTGGAAGTCAGAGATTTTAATGAGGATCGGTGGATGGATTCCACCACAGGCATTCATTTCTGGATGACAAGGGAAGAGGCGAAGGCATATTAATATGAAAACAGCAGAAGATTTAAGACAATTACTGGGCCGGATCGACAGAAAAGGATATCCGGCATATAAAGAGACGAAAGGTTTGTATCAGTTTCCGGGGTACCGACTGGGGATCGACCATGTTCAGGGAGACCCTTTTGCCGGTCCATCCGCGCTTCACATTGAGGTGAAAGGAAGGACAGCAGGATTCCCGGAAAAGCTTTATGATAAGCCCCATAAGAGGGTTGCGCTTCAGGATGAGCTGATCCGCAGATTCGGGGAAACCGCGGGGAAGTATTCTTTTCAGGCAAAAGGATCAGGCAAAAGCGGACTTTTGTCTGTGACCAGATGCGGGCAGGAGGTGCTGGAGCGAAGCGCCTGCAGTATTGATCCTTTGACCGGGGACATCGTGATCAGGTTTGCAGTGGGATTCCCGGCCAATGGGCGCACCATTAATGCCAGGGAGCTTGTAAAAATTATTTTTGACTTTCTTCCACAGTGTGTCAGAAACTCCTGTATCTGCCGCAATCTGGATCAGAAGCGGACGGAACGGATCATGGAACTGGCAGAGGATCAGGCGTATATCAGGGAACAGCTAAAGGCACGTGGGCTGGTGGCCTTCGTGGCGGACGGGTCGGTTCTCCCAAGAGAGTCCGGTGTGTCTCAGCGTCCTATGAAGGGCGGCGTGCCGTTTGTGTCTCCGGAATCTATGAAAGTGGAAATGGATCTTCCTTTCCGGGGCAGGATCACTGGGATGGGGATCCCCAGAGGGATTACGCTGATCGTAGGAGGAGGTTACCACGGGAAATCCACACTGTTAAAGGCGCTGGAGCTGTGTGTGTATCCTCACATTGCGGGAGACGGAAGAGAATATGTGGTGACAGATGCGGATGCAGTTAAGATCAGGGCGGAAGACGGACGTTCCATCAAACATACGGATATCTCTATGTTTATCACAAATCTTCCAAATCAAAAGGATACAGAAGCTTTTGATACAGAAGACGCCAGCGGCAGTACTTCACAGGCCGCTAATGTGGTGGAGGCCATGGAAGCCGGAGCTTCGGCCTTTCTGATTGATGAAGATACCAGCGCTACGAATTTTATGGTGCGGGACGAACTGATGCAGCAGGTGATATGCAGGGAGATGGAACCGATCACTCCGTTTATTGAACGGGCGGGAGAGTTATACCGCACATGCGGGATCTCCACAATCCTGGTGGCAGGAAGTTCCGGCGCTTATTTTCAGATCGCCGATCATATCATCCAGATGGATCACTATGTGCCAAAGGATATTACGGAGATGGCCAAAAAAGCGGCGGAAGGATATCCGGCTCTGCATTTTCCAGAAGGAGCTGTAAAGAGGCCGGGATTTGACCGTTGTCCCAGATCTAATCCGGGGATTTACCATAAGGGACGGATCAAGATCAAGACTATGGGAAGAGACGCAGTGACTCTGGGACAGGAGCATATCGACTTACGATATGTGGAACAGCTGGCGGACAGCGAGCAGCTGGAATGCCTGGGATATATGATGAAATATGCAGAAGAGGAGCTGATGGACGGAAAGACTGCTATTCGTCAGATCGTTGACAATATCTATCAGAGGGTGGACCTGGATGGATGGAAGGCGCTGACAGGAGCCGGGATGATTCCAGGGAATCTCTGCCTTCCCAGAAAACAGGAACTGTTTGCCTGTATCAACCGTTACCGGGGACTGCACCTGTAAATCACAGGATAAGGGGATTGCCGGAAAAGTAAAACCAGAAGAAAAAGGAGCAGATGCAGATGAGAGTGATCGCCGGAAGTGCAAAACGCACTCAACTGAAAACGATAGAAGGACTTGGCACCAGACCGACCACTGACAGGATCAAAGAGACGCTTTTTAATGTGATCGCCCCCTTCCTGTATGACTGTGTGTTCCTGGATCTGTTTGCAGGAAGCGGAGCAATCGGCATTGAGGCTTTAAGCAGAGGAGCCATGGAAGCTGTTTTTGTAGAACAGAATCCCAGGGCAATGGCCTGTGTCAAAGAGAATCTGAAAAAAACCCATCTGGAATCCAGAGGAATGACCATGTCTATGGATGTGATGACTGCATTGTATAAGCTGGAGGGGGAAAAGCAGTTTGACTATATCTTTATGGATCCGCCCTATGGGCAGGAATGGGAGAAAAAAGTCCTCACTTATCTGGCGGATTCTGATCTGATCGCGGACCGGGGCGTGGTGATCGTCGAAGCCTCGAAAGACACGGATCTGTCTTATGCGGAGGATCTGGGATACGATATTTTAAAAATCAAAGAATACAAGACAAACAAGCATGTGTTTCTGACGCCTGCGGGAAGGAAAGAAGTATGTTAAGAGGAATCTATCCGGGAAGTTTTGACCCGGTAACGCTGGGGCATCTGGATATCATCCGCAGATCTTCCAGACTGGTGGATGAATTAATTGTCGGAGTGCTTTATAATAAAGCAAAAACCCCGTTGTTTTCTGTAAAAGAACGTGTTAGAATGTTAAAAGAAGTAACAAAAGATATGCCAAATGTCAAAATAGAGCCCTTTGAGGGGCTGTTGGTAGATTTTGCAAGAAGATCAAAGGCGGACATAGTGTTCCGCGGGCTGCGCGCGATTACGGATTTTGAGTATGAGCTGCAGATGGCCCAGACCAATCATAAACTGGAGCCGGAAGTGGAGACAGTGTTTTTGACCACCAGCCTGGAATATTCGTATTTGAGTTCTACCATGGTAAAGGAAGTGGCAGCTTTTGGAGGGGATATTTCTCAGTTTGTACCTGATTATGTATCAGACTGCATAAAAGAGAAAATGAATGTAAAAGGAGAGTGTAAATTATGAGCAGCCGTATTGAACAGATCATTGAAGAAATCGAGGAGTACATCGACAGCTGTAAGTTTCAGCCGCTGTCCACATCCAAGATTATTGTAAATAAAGACCAGATGGACGAGATGTTAAGGGAACTGCGGATGAAGACTCCGGATGAGATAAAGCGCTACCAGAAGATCATCGCAAATAAGGACGCCATCCTGGCTGACGCACAGGCAAAGGCTGACAGCATGATCGAAGAGGCGCAGATCCATACCAACGAGCTGGTCAGCGAGCATGAGATCATGCAGCAGGCCTATGCACAGGCAAATGAGATCGTAACCGCCGCTACTGAGCAGGCGCAGCAGATCCTGGACAATGCCACCAGCGATGCCAATGACATCCGTATCGGGGCAATGCAGTATACCGATGATCTGCTGGCAAACGCGGAGAGCATCATCGGGCACACACTGGACAGTTATACGACCAAATATGACGGACTGGTAAATTCTCTGCAGGAGTGCTACGATATGGTGCGGAACAATCGTTCTGAACTGGAGATTCCGGAGCAGTCGGCAAGAGGTCTGGAGGCAGAGTTCGGCGGGGATCAGGAAGAAGAAAAGCAGGAATCTTTTGATTTCGTTGACAATGGGGCAGCGGAGTAATCCTAGTTATATATTGCAACATAATAGAAATAAGCGATCAGGCTGGTCACACATGCGGTGGCCAGCTTTTCTGCGATATAAGGGAAACGGGGAATCCCGGCATCCCTGATGACAGAGAATGTCTGGGCGGCGCAGCAAAGCCCGCCAAAAGAAATCAGAAAAATAGCGGCTGCATATTCCAGGGCGCCATCTGCTCCAAGGCTGCACAGATACATGGCGCCTGTAGTCATTTCTACAGTGGAGATCAGAAACTTCACAAAAAGAGGCGGATCCGGGATTCTTTGGAGAAGGGAAAAAAAGATAGAAAATAACATGATGTATCCGCCAATCCGGGTGATCGAGCTGATGCCGTCCATGATACAGAGGTCTGCCATGCCGGCGGAGCCTTTGTCTGGTTTGAAAGATAAAGCGCGCAACGCCTTATTTGCAGTGTTGTCCGCCGGTATTTCGGGTCTGGAAGATGTCCCGGAACGCCGGTGGGCAAGGGGGAAATGCAGGCGGTAGAAGACGGCGGAAAACAGAAGAGGAACGCCAAGGAGGAGTACGAGAGAAGGCAGTGCAAGATCCGGGGATTTCAGACACTGAAGGACCAGAAAGTTCAGGATAAATCCAGGGCTTGCATTGTTACAGAAGGATAACAGATAGCAGCATTCAGAAGGAGAGATCCTGCCGGCTCTTAGGAGGTCCGCGGCAGTTTTGGCGCCGGTCGGGTATCCACAGAGGAATCCGCAGATCAGGACGAAACAGCCGTAAGGAGTTATGTTCAGGAGACGGCAGAAAACCGGCGCGGTGAGCCGGGAAATCCATCCGGCCGCGTCTGTGCGGATCAGATAATTTGCTGCGATAAAAAAAGGAAGCAGTGTGGGAAGAACTGTGTGGAACCAGAGAAGAAGTCCGCTTTTTGCTCCCTGGAATACTGTGCCGGGAAAGCATAAAAGGAGGAGGAAGCAAAGCGTCGGCAGTATAGCAGTCTGGAGGTGTTTCAAGGGGGATCTCCTTCCCTTTGGAATTCTTAATTCATTTTTATGGGGAAGCTTGAATTTTTATCACAAATGTTCCATAATAAGCGTAGAGTAAAAATCTAATGAAGAGAGGGAAAAAGAAATGGCTGTATTAGAAAATCTTGAACCAAAGCAGGTGTTCCATTTTTTTGAGGAGCTCTGCAAAATTCCCCATGAAACCTTCGATACCAAGCGTATCAGTGATTACTGCGTGGCGTTTGCAAAGGAAAGAGGGCTGGAAGTCGCTCAGGACGACACCAATAATGTAATCATAAAAAAACCGGGGACTGCCGGATATGAGAACAGTGAGCCGGTTATCCTGCAGGGGCATCTGGACATGGTCTGTGAGAAGACACCGGACTCGACTCACGATTTTAGCAGGGACGGACTGGATCTTTATGTGGAAGACGGGTATGTAAGAGCAAGAGACACTTCCCTTGGAGGGGATGACTGTATCGCAGTTGCCATGGCTATGGCGATCCTGGACAGTAAGGATATCCCGCATCCTCCTGTTGAGGCGGTATTTACCGTGGATGAAGAGCAGGGAATGGGCGGAGCCGAGGCAGTGGATCTGTCCCAGTTAAAAGGAAAAATGCTGATCAACATTGATTCGGAAGAAGAAGGAATCCTGACTACAGGATGTGCCGGAGGCATTTTTTATAAGACTGTGATCCCGGTAAAGAAGGAAGCGGCGCAGGGAACACTGGTAAAGATACATATCCACGGGCTTCTGGGCGGGCATTCCGGAAACGAGATCCATAAACAAAGAGGAAATGCGATTAAAATGATGGGACGGCTTCTGTACCGTATGGGGAAGGAGACAGACCTGCGTCTGACAGAGATTTTTGGCGGAAGCAAGTCCAATGTGATTACAATGAATGCTACTGCAGGCGTGCTGGTGCCTGCGGACCAGGCAGAAAAAGTGGCGGAGATGACCGACGAGATGCGTCAGATCTGGGCAGATGAGTTTATGGGGGAAGAGCCCGGACTTGCCGTAGATTATGAGACGGATAAAGAGGTTCACATGGATGCTTATGACAAGGATTCTACCAGAAGGATCATTGCATATCTGGAAATCGCGCCCAGCGGACTGCAGGAATACAGCCGCAAATTAAAAGGGATCGTGGAAAGCTCCCTGAACCTGGGCGTGTTGGAGTGTGACGATACCTCTGTTACCTCACAGTACCTGATCCGCAGCTCTGTAGAAAGCAGGAAACAGCAGATGAGAGAGCAGGTAGAACAGTGTGCGATCCTGGTGGGAGCCAGAGGAGAGACGACCGGAGAGTATCCGGCATGGCAGTTTAAGCTGGACTCCAAACTGCGTCCGATCATGGTAGAGACTTATAAAGAACTGTATGGGAAAGAACCGGTGGTATCTGCAGTGCATGCCGGACTTGAGTGCGGACTTTTCTTAGGGAAGCGTCCGGATCTGGACTGTGTATCCTGCGGACCCAACCTTCTGGATATTCATTCTTTTAATGAACATCTGGATATCGCATCTGTGCAGAGAACCTGGGAATATCTTCTGGCAATTCTGAAGAAATGTAAATAATTTGTCTGGAAAGAGTAAAACCTGTTTCAGACCGGCGGCCGATCAAAAGCCGCCGGTCTTATTTTGCGTCTGCTTTCATATATTGATGAAAAATGAAAACCGGAGACAGTCCATGCAATATCGCAGCGGGAGAAATCTTATGGTCTTATTGGCTCTTCTGGCTTTGTTCTGCGCGACAGGAATAAGAACTCTGGAAGAGAAAGGAAAAGAAAATGAAAGAAGAGCGCTGACGCCGGAGGATCCGGAATATCGCAGGGAGTTTTTTTGTGATGACATGCGCCGGGAGACGGAGCTTCTGTCGAGGGAGTGCAGAAACCTCCTCGAAAATGTGGAAAAAGAAGCGGTTTATTTTCCGATTCCCCTATCCAGTGCGGATCGATCGCTGCAGATCAGTTATACCGATTCCTGGATGAAAGAGCGAAGTTACAAGGGTGTTTCTGGGCATGAGGGAACCGATCTTATGGCTTCCTGTAATGAGAGAGGAGTGTATCCTGTTTTGAGTATCTGCGACGGGGTGGTGACAAATCTGGGATGGCTGGAAAAAGGCGGATATCGCATCGGGATCACATCTGATAGTGGTACTTATTATTACTACGCACATCTGGACAGCTATGGGAATCTAAAAGAAGGAGAACGTGTAAGGGCCGGGGAACTGTTAGGGTATATGGGGGATTCCGGATATGGACCGGAAGGAACGACAGGTAAGTTTGACGTACATTTGCATTTGGGAATCTATCTGTATCGGGACGGAACAGAGATCAGCCTGAATCCTTACTATCTGCTGCGGCATCTGGAAAAACACAAATTAATCTATTCATATTTCTAGAGTTCTGGCTGGGAATGTGATATACTAAAATATGTATGTGCTCAAAAGCGGATAAACAAAAGAACAGGAGGAATACCATGCATCTGCCTCTTGCATTTGAAGATAAAATGAGACGCCTTTTGAAAGAGGAATTTGCGGCTTATATTGGCTGCTATGAAGAGCCCAGGTATTATGGGCTGCGCGTAAATACAGGGAAAATAACGCCAGAAGAATTTGAAAAGATCTGTCCTTTTGAGATCTGGCCTGTGCCATGGATCCCCAATGGATATTATTATGACGGAGAGACCTGTGCGCCTGCCAGACATCCGTATTATTATGCGGGACTTTATTACCTGCAGGAGCCAAGCGCCATGACGCCGGCAAGCCGTCTTCCGGTGGAGCCGGGAGAGCGGGTGCTGGATCTGTGCGCGGCGCCCGGCGGTAAGGCGACAGAACTGGGAGCCAGATTAAAGGGACAGGGACTTCTGGTGGCCAATGACATCAGCAGCTCCAGAGCTAAGGGACTTTTGAAAAATCTGGAAGTATTCGGGATCGGAAATGTGCTGGTGTCCTGCGAGGAGCCGGGAAAGCTTTCCGAATATTTTCCGGAATATTTTGATAAGATCCTGATTGATGCGCCCTGTTCCGGGGAGGGGATGTTCCGAAAAGACCGGAAAATGGTGCGCGCCTGGGAGGAACATGGCCCGGAATTTTTCAGTAATATCCAGAAGAATGTGATCTTACAGGCTGCATCGATGTTAAGACCGGGCGGAATGCTCCTTTATTCTACCTGTACGTTTGACGGGAGAGAAAATGAGCAGGTCATTGCCCATCTGCTCCGGACGCTTCCGGACTTTGAGATCCTTCCTATAGAGCCCTACGAGGGATTTGCGCCGGGGATACCGGACGAAGCGCCTGAATGCCCGGCAGATCTTAAGAAAACCGTGCGGATCTTTCCTCACCGGATGAAAGGGGAGGGGCATTACCTTGCGCTTTTAAAGAAGAAGGGCAAAAAGGAAAGGGATCCGGAGTCGTTTTCCGGCGCAGGGATGCGGAAGAAAAAAGTACCGCAGGAGCTTTTGGAATTCTGGCAGCATGTTTCCAGGCCCCTTAGGGAGGAATATCTGGACATCCGGGGAGACCGGATCTATGAGTTGCCGGAAGGCCTGCCGGATCTGAAAGGTCTTAGGTTTTTACGTACAGGCCTCTTGCTGGGAGAACTGAAAAAGAACCGGTTTGAGCCAAGCCAGGCCTTTGCCATGACGCTTCAGAAGGAGACTTATGACGCCTGCATCGATCTTTCTTCCAAAGACGAGCGGGTACTCCGGTATCTGAAGGGAGAAACTCTGGAAGTGGAAGATCTTACAGGTGCCGGCGCTTCTGGATGGTATCTGGTTTGTGTGGACGGATTTCCTCTGGGATTCGGGAAACTGAACAAAGGAACTTTGAAGAATAAATATCTGCCCGGATGGAGGATCTGCGGATGATGCGGCTGGATAAATTCCTAGCTGAGATGGGGATCGGAACCCGGCAGGAAGTAAAAAAATATATCAGAAAAGGCATGGTAACGGTCAATGGAAGTCCGGCTCTTCGCCCGGAAGAAAAGGTCAGTGAAACCAGTGACCAGGTCTGCTTTGAGGAGAAGCCAGTATCTTATGTAAAATATGAATACTATATGTTGAACAAGCCGGCCGGCGTGGTTTCCGCTACAGAAGACAGGCGAGACCCCGTGGTGGTAGACCTGATCCGGGAAAAAAAGAGAAAAGACCTGTTTCCTGCAGGCAGACTGGATAAAGACACAGAAGGGCTTCTTCTGATCACCAATGACGGGGCGCTGGCACACCGGCTGCTTTCCCCGTCCCATCATGTGGATAAGACGTATTTTGTCCGTGTAGAAGGAAAGGTAACCGGGGCAGAAAAAAAGATCCTGGAAGCAGGAGTGGATATTGGGGAAAATGGGACGGAAGAAAGGACGAGACCGGCCAAAATGGAAATCCTTGCAAGCGGCCCGGTTTCCCAGGTCCTTTTGACGATCCGGGAAGGAAAATATCATCAGATCAAGCGGATGTTTCAGGCTGTAGGTATGCAGGTGCTCTACTTAAAGAGACTGTCTATGGGGAAACTGACGCTTGATCCGGCGCTGGCGCCCGGGGAATACCGGCCGCTGACCAAAGAGGAGATTGCAAGTGTTACAGACGAAAATGCTGGAAAATATTGATGGGATTATTTTTGATATGGATGGAACCCTGTTGGATTCCATGTGGATCTGGCCGTCCATTGATGATGATTATTTAAGGAAATATGATCTGGAGAAGCCGGAAGGGTTTCATGAAGCCATGGAGGGCATGAGTTATGCGGAAGTGGCTCAGTTTTTTCTGGATACATTTCCGCAGCTTTCACAGAGCCGCCAGGAAGTGATGGATGAATGGCTTGTGATGGCGAGAGAAAAATATCGTACTCAGGTGGCGATGAAAGAAGGCGCTCATGCATTTATCTGTGAGATGCGTTCCCAGGGGAAAAAGATCGGGATTGCCACCAGCAACGCCAGGGAACTGACCGAAGACGCGCTGGAGGCACTGAAGATCGGCGGGCTGTTTGATGTTGTGCGTACTGCCGGAGAGGCGGGAGCCGGAAAGCCTGCGCCGGATGTATACCTGATGGTAGCCGGAGAGATGGAGGTTTCTCCGGAGAGATGTCTGGTGTTTGAAGATGTTCCGATGGGGATTCTGGCAGGCAAAAATGCAGGGATGCGTGTCTGCGCGGTGAAGGATGATTTTTCAGAGCCGCAGAGAATGCGAAAGAGAGAACTGGCAGATTATTATATACAGGACTATCATGATATACCAAATGAAACATACGAGGTGCTGCCATGAGACAGGGATTTTTGCCTCTCTGCCGCAGAGATATGGAAGAGAGAGGCTGGGAGCAGGTAGATTTTGTCTATATATCCGGGGATGCCTATGTAGATCATCCGTCCTTTGGTCATGCAATCATTACCAGGCATCTGGAGGCTCACGGTTATAAAGTGGGAGTGATCGCACAGCCGGACTGGAAAGATCGGTCTTCTGTGACAGAATACGGACGCCCCAGGCTTGGATTTCTGATTTCTGCAGGGAACATGGATTCCATGGTGAATCATTATTCGGTATCGAAAAAGCGGCGGAAGACGGACGCCTATACGCCGGGAGGAGTGATGGGAAAACGACCGGACCGCGCGGCAACCGTGTACAGCAATCTGGTCCGGCAGACGTACAAAGACGTGCCCATTATCCTGGGCGGGATCGAGGCAAGCCTGCGGAGAATGGCTCATTACGACTACTGGTCGGATCGGCTTAAGCGATCGGTTCTTCTGGATTCCGGAGCAGATATCATCTCCTATGGCATGGGGGAGCGCTCTGTCCTGGAAATCGCGGATGCTCTTGACGCCGGTATTGACGTAAAGGATCTTACATTCATTGCCGGAACAGTGTTTAAGGCCAGGTCTCTGGACAGTGTTTACGAACCGGTTATCCTGCCTGCCTATGAGGAGCTGACACAGGATAAGCTGGCTTATGCAAGGAGCTTTTACATCCAGTACTGTAATACAGATCCAATCGCCGGGAAGTGCCTGGCGGAACCTTACGGAGAGCATCTTTTTGTAGTGCAGAACCCTCCGGCAAAGCCGCTTAGCCAGGAAGAGATGGACGATATTTATGCCTATCCTTATATGCGGACGTATCATCCTTCTTATGAAAAGGACGGAGGGGTTCCGGCAATATCTGAAGTGAAGTTTTCTCTGGTCAGCAACAGGGGCTGCTTTGGAGGCTGCAGTTTCTGCGCCCTTGCCTTCCATCAGGGCAGGATCTTGCAGACCAGAAGCCACGAATCGCTGATCCGGGAAGCGCAGTCTATGACGGAGGAGCCCGATTTTAAGGGGTATATTCACGATGTAGGAGGACCAACGGCGAATTTTCGGATGCCTTCCTGTAAAAAGCAGCTGGAGCATGGAGTGTGCAGCCACCGGCAGTGCCTGTTCCCAGAGCCCTGCAGAAACCTTACGGCGGATCACCGGGATTATGTGGCTCTTCTTAGGAAACTGCGGAAGATTCCAGGTGTAAAAAAAGTATTTATCCGGTCCGGGATCCGGTTTGATTATGTGATGGCAGATCCGGACGACACCTTCCTGCGGGAGCTGTGTGCCTATCATGTGAGCGGCCAGCTGAAAGTGGCGCCGGAACATATTTCGGACGCAGTGCTTGCCAGGATGGGAAAACCGGAAAATAAAGTTTATCAGGCATTTGTAAAGAAATATCAGAAGATAAACCGGGAACTGGGAAAAGATCAGTATCTGGTGCCTTACCTGATGTCGTCGCATCCGGGATCTACGATGAAGGAAGCGGTGAAGCTGGCGGAATACCTGCGGGATCTGGGCTATATGCCCGAGCAGGTGCAGGATTTTTATCCGACGCCCTCCACCATCTCTACCTGCATGTATTATACCGGTGTGGATCCCAGGGATATGAAACCGGTCTATGTGCCGAAAAATCCTCATGAGAAAGCGATGCAAAGAGCCCTGATCCAGTATCGGGATCCCAAAAACTACGATCTTGTCCTGGAGGCGCTGAAAAAGACGGGGCGGATGGATCTGGTGGGATATGACAGGCGCTGTCTGATCCGCCCGAAAACGGGGATGGCCGTGAGCGAAAAAAAGAAGGCGCACACCAGGAAAAAAACCATTCGGAATGTGCATAAAAAAAAGAAGGAGAAATCATGAAAATTGCAGTGATCACAGGAGCTTCTTCCGGGATGGGAAGGGAGTTCGCAAGACAGATCCCGATGCTTTACCGGCAGCTGGATGAGATCTGGGTGGTGTCAAGAAGAACAGATCGGCTGAAAGAACTGGAAAAAGAAAGTACGGTCCCGGTTAGGATCTTTGACGGAGATCTGAAAAGAGATTATATTTATGAGAGGATCGAAAAAGAGCTGGACCGAAGATCTGGAAAGATACGCATGCTGGTCAATGCGGCCGGATACGGGAAAATGGGCGCGTTTGACGCCATTCCTCTGTCAGAGCAGCTGGGAATGGTGGACCTGAATCTGAAAGCGCTGACGAAGATGACAGGGATCTGTCTGCCGTTTATGGACAGGGGCAGCAGGATCGTGAATGTTTCGTCTGCCGCGGCTTTTTGTCCACAGCCCGGTTTTGCCGTGTATGCAGCAGGGAAATCTTATGTGTATCGCTTTTCCCTGGCTCTTCGGGAAGAGTTAAAGAGGAAAGGGATCCTGGTGACCGCCGTGTGTCCGGGACCGGTGGAGACAGAATTTTTCCGGATTTCCGGAGAACTTCCGGGAAATCTGAAAAAAACGGTCCGGGCAGATGCTGCCAGCGTGGTGCGGCAGGCTCTGAAAGACGCGGCAAGAGGAAAAAGCGTGTCTGTATACGGAACATCTATGAAGGCGGCAAGAGTTCTTTGCAAACTGCTGCCGGACGTTTTGCTGGCAGCTGTGATGGCAAGGGTCAATCATATATCGGAATCAGACGGAAAACAGCATGCTTCTTCCTAGAGTTCAGCGGAGGATCATATCAAAAGAAAGAGGAGTAGTAGAAGGATGAAAATTGAAAAGGGACAGCCCGGATATATCAAGGCGAGAAAAATGAGGTATCTGATGTTCGCTGTGGGGGAATTTGCAATCGTTGCAGCGGTGTTTTTTCTGGGATATCAGCAGACAGGAAGCCGGATGAATCTGTTTACAGTGGCTGCTGCTGTGGGATGCCTGCCGGCTGCCAAAATGCTGGTGGAATTTATCACGATGGCGCCATATCAGAGTATCAGCAGGGAAAAATATCTGGAACTGGAAGAAAAAGCAGCTCTTCTTACCAGAGCGTATGACCTGATCATTACCAGCAAAGAAAAAGTGATGTCTGTGGACGCGCTTGTTATTTCCGGACATGTGGTGTGCGGATATACCAGCAGCACAAAGACGGATGAGACTACACTTGCGCGTCATATTAAGACCACGCTGAAAAATAACCGGTATGATAAAATGACGGTGAAAATCTTTCATGACTATCACGCATTTCTTGCCAGAGTGGAAGGTCTTGGCAATATAGCCGCAGTCCAGCAGCCGGATCAGCGCCGCGACCGGTCCGTTCGTAAGATCATTTACAGTATTTCCATGTAACAGTAAAAAGGAATCCTATGAGAGAAATCATTATCAAAGAAAAAGAAGCCGGTCAGAGACTGGATAAGTTTTTAAAAAAATACCTGAAAGAAGCCCCCGCTTCTTTTTTCTACAAAATGCTGCGAAAGAAGAACATTGTTTTAAACGGGAAAAAAGCGGAAGGAAAGGAGAAGCTTGCGGCGGGGGACTGCGTTAAATTCTTCTTGTCTGACGAGACCATGGAAAAGTTTTCGGGGAGGAAGGAAAGAAGTGTTCCAAAAACAAAGGAGGAAGCCGGAATCTTGCCGGATCTTGTATATGAGGACGAACAGGTGCTTCTGATCAATAAGCCTGCCGGCCTTTTGTCCCAGAAGGCAAATGCCGGAGATATTTCGCTGGTGGAGGCGATTACGTTTTATCTGATCCAAAGCGGACAGTTAAAGGAAGAGGAGCTTCATACGTTTCGTCCTGCCGTCTGCAACCGTCTGGACCGCAATACCAGCGGACTTGTTGCGGCAGGAAAGTCGCTTGCCGCGCTTCGAATGTTAAATCAGGCATTCCGGGAACGATCCATCGAGAAATGGTATCTCTGTATTGTCAAAGGCTGTATCCGAAATTCCGGCCATATACGAGGCCGGCTTACGAAGGATGAAAGAACCAATCAGGTAAAGATCCTTGCTGCGGACGATCTTACTGCCTCCGGGACCAAGATAGAGACTGCCTATGAGCCGGTAGCGTGGAATCGGGAGATGACCTTGTTAAGCGTTCATCTGATCACAGGGAAAACACATCAGATCCGCGCACATCTTTCCCATATGGGACATCCGATCCTTGGAGATCCCAAGTACGGTGATTCAAAGTTTAATCTGAAATACCGGAAAGAATCCGGGATAAAATATCAGCTGCTGCACGCTTATTCACTCACCTTTCCTGTGATGGGACCACCGCTGCAGAAGGTATCGCAAAAGACATTCCGGGCGCCTGTGCCGGCAGATTTTTGGAAGATTATAAAGGAGACGACATGGCAACATGGAATTCAAGAGGCCTTAGAGGTTCTACATTAGAAGAGATGGTCAACCGGACCAACGAGTGGTATCTGGAAAAAGGACTGGCGCTGATCCAGAAGATTCCGACTCCGATCACACCAGTAAAGATGGATAAGGAACACCGACAGATCACGCTGGCCTATTTTGATCAGCGAAGCACCGTCGATTATATTGGCGCGGTCCAGGGGATCCCGGTGTGTTTTGACGCAAAAGAATGTGTGGCGGATACGTTTCCGCTCCAGAACATCCATGAACATCAGGTCCGTTTTATGGATCGTTTTGAAAAACAGGACGGAGTGGCCTTTGTTCTGATTTATTATTCTGCCAGAAACCGTCTTTATTATCTTAGATTTCGGGAACTTTACAGGTTCTGGATGCGGGCGCAAGAGGGCGGGCGCAAGAGTTTTCGTCTGGATGAGCTGGAAGAAAGATATTTTATGGATTTTACAAGAGGATATTATATTCCCTACCTGGATGCAGTCAGCCTGGATCTTGAGGAAAGGGAAAATCTTGACAATAGTCAGGAAAATGCGTATAATTCAAGAAACTTTTAAATTTAGTGTATTAGCATACTAAAGTAAAACTGCGGAAGAATGTGGGAGGGACTATGAAGAAATTGCTGCATACACCGGAAGGCGTCCGGGATATTTACAATGTCGAGTGCGGGAAAAAGCTTTCGCTGGAATCCCGGCTGAAAAAGGTGTTTCATATGTATGGGTATCATGATATCCAGACGCCTACCTTTGAGTATTTTGATGTTTTCCGCAAAGAGATCGGGACAATCCCGTCCAGAGAATTATATAAATTTTTTGATAAAGAAGGGAATACGCTGGTTCTCCGGCCGGACTTTACACCTTCCATTGCCCGGGCGGCGGCTACTCTTTTTCAGGAAGAGACGCTTCCGATCCGCTTGTGCTATACAGGCAGTACATTTGTGAACCACTCCAGTTACCAGGGGAGGCTTCGGGAGAACACACAGATGGGGGCGGAACTTCTGGGGGATGATTCTGCGGATGCGGATGCAGAGATGCTGGCCCTGGTGATCGAGTCCATGCAGGCGGTGGGGCTGAAAGAATTTCAGCTTACAGTCAGCAATGTGGATTTTATCAGGAGTCTGATCGAAGACGCTTCATTGAGTGAGGAAGAGGAAGAACGGATCCGGGAGCTGATCGTCAACCGGAATTATTATGGAGTGCAGGAGTATCTGGACAGTATTCAGGTGAAGCGAAGCACCAGGGAAGCGTTTGGCTCCTTAAATGAACTTCTCGGAGGAGCAGAGATCCTGGAGCGGGCTAAAAATACGGCGCCGACTTCCAAAGGCGTGATGGCGGTACGCAGACTGGAAAAGATTTATGAGATACTGAAGCTGTACGGAGTGGAAAAATTTATCACCTTTGATCTTAGCATGATGGGGACGTATGGATATTATACAGGGATTATTTTCCGGGGGTATACATACGGAACCGGAGACGCCATTGTAAAAGGGGGGCGGTATGACCATCTGGTGGAAAAGTTCGGGAAGCAGTCTGCTTCTATCGGTTGTGTTATTGTGATCGATGAGTTGATGAATGCACTGACCCGTCAGAAGATCCGGATCCTGTATCCCAGAAAAAATACGATCATTCTGTATGATGAAGGGCGGCAGAAAGAAGCCATAGCCGTAGCCAGAGATTTCCGGGGAAGGGGAAAAAATGCAGAGCTTTTGAAAAAAGCAAAAGATAAACTGCTGGAGCAGTATGTAGAGTATGGAAAAGAATATTACGCAGGCACGCTGATCTATATCAAAAAGTCCGGAGAGATCACGATGGTCAATCTGGTCAGCGGCGAGCGGAAAACCATAGATAAAACGGACAGGAGTTGACATATGCGTTATCTGACATTTGCCCTTACCAAGGGGCGTCTGGCCAATCAGACAATGGAGTTACTGGAAAAGATCGGGATCAGCTGTGAAGAGATCCGGGAGAAAGATACCCGCAGACTTGTTTTTACAAACGAGGAAATGAAACTTAAGTTCTTTCTGGCAAAAGGTCCGGATGTGCCTACCTATGTAGAGTATGGCGCAGCGGATATCGGAGTGACCGGAAAAGATGTGATACTGGAAGAGGGACGTAAAGTGCATGAAGTCCTGGACCTGGGCTTTGGGAAATGCCGGATGTGTGTGTGCGGTTTTCCGGAGGCGGCATCTTTTCTGCAGCATCATGAACTGATCCGGGTGGCGACAAAATATCCCAATATTGCCAAAGATTACTTTTACAATATCAGACACCAGACCGTAGAAATCATCCGGCTGAACGGTTCGATCGAGCTTGCGCCCATTGTCGGGCTTTCAGAGGTGATCGTGGATATTGTGGAAACAGGATCTACCTTAAAAGAAAACGGACTGAAGGTTCTGGAAGAGGTCTGCCCGCTGTCAGCAAGGATGATCGTAAATCCGGTAAGCCTTAGGATGGAAAATGACAGGATCCGGGATCTTCTGGACAGAATTCGCGCACATGTGATCCTGTAGCAGATAAAAAAGAAAAGAGAGGAAGCGTGAAAATCATGAGAATTATAAAACTGGATCCGGACACCCGAAAGAATATCCTGGAGGATCTTTTGCAGAGAAGCCCCAATCAGTATCCGGAATATGAGAAGAGGGTGGCGCAGATTCTTTCCCGCGTAAAAGAAGAAAGAGATCCGGCGCTTTTTGAACTGACCCGCCAGTTTGATCATGCTGATATCAGCGCTGAAAACATTCAGGTTACAGAAGAGGAGATCCGGGAAGCTTATGAGCTGGCGGATCCGGAGCTGATCCGGGTAATAAGGAAAGCGCTTTTCAATATCCGGTCCTATCATGAAAAACAGATGCAGAGAAGCTGGTTTGACAGCAGGCCGGATGGAACAATGCTGGGGCAGAAGGTGACGCCGCTTCAGCGTGTGGGGGTCTATGTACCGGGGGGAAAGGCAGTTTACCCTTCTTCGGTGCTGATGAATATCGTGCCGGCAAAGGTGGCCGGTGTGGATGAGATCGTAATGGTCACCCCGCCCGGAAAAGATGGAAAAATCACGCCAAACACACTGGTGGCTGCAAAGGAAGCCGGCGCTGATGTGATCTATAAAGTGGGAGGAGCTCAGGCAATCGGCGCGCTGGCTTATGGAACAGAAAGTATTCCCAAAGTGGATAAGATCGTAGGACCTGGCAATATCTATGTAGCCCTTGCAAAAAAAGCGGTATATGGCCATGTAAGCATTGATGCGATCGCAGGGCCAAGCGAGATCCTGGTGATCGCCGATGAGACCGCCAATCCGCGGTATGTGGCTGCGGATCTTCTGTCCCAGGCAGAGCATGACGAGCTGGCAAGCGCGATCCTGGTGACGACCAGTATGGAACTGGCGGAAAAAGTTTCTGAAGAGATCGACGGATTTTTAAAAGAACTGTCCCGGGCAGAGATCATAAAGAAGTCCCTGGATCATTACGGATATATCCTGGTGGCGGAGACCATGGAAGAGGCCATAGAGACGGCAAATGAGATTGCGTCCGAGCATCTGGAAATCCAGACAAAAGATCCCTATGATGTGATGATGAAGATCCGAAATGCCGGCGCCATTTTCATTGGAGCGTATTCCAGCGAGCCTCTGGGAGATTATTTTGCAGGGCCAAATCATGTATTACCTACCAATGGGACCGCGAAATTCTTTTCGCCCCTGTCCGTAGATGATTTTATTAAGAAATCCAGTATTATCGCGTATTCCAGAGAAGCGCTGGAAGCAGTACATACAGATATTGAAGCCTTTGCAAAGGCAGAACAGCTGACCGCGCACGCCAATTCCATTCATGTGCGGTTTGAAAAGTAACGGAGGTGAAAACGCGTGGAAAGAACAGCGGTTTGTAAAAGGAAAACAAAAGAAACCGAGATTGCCATGAGCCTGAATCTGGACGGATCCGGAAAAACCAATATCCAAACAGGGATAGGGTTTTTGGATCACATGCTGGATGGTTTTGCAAGACACGGGCTTTTTGATCTGGAGATAAGTGTAAAAGGAGACCTGGAGGTAGACTGCCACCACACCGTAGAAGATGTGGGGATCGTTCTGGGGGATGCACTTTGCCAGGCGCTGGGAGATAAAGCCGGGATCAAGCGATATGGCCACAGTATCCTTCCTATGGACGAGACGCTGGCTCTGTGTGCGGTAGATCTGTCGGGCAGGGCTTACCTTAATTATGACGCGGCATTTACAGTGCCCCGTCTGGGAGAACTGGACACGGAAATGATCCGGGAATTTTTCTATGCTGTGTCCAGTAACGCCATGATGAACCTTCATGTGAAGATCCTGGACGGCGGCAATAACCATCACATGGCGGAAGCGCTGTTTAAAAGCTTTGGAAAAGCGCTTGACATGGCGGTACAGGAGGAACCCAGGATCCGGGGCGCCTGGACCACAAAAGGAAGCTTATAAAAGTTTCTCAGACAGAGATAAAGGAGAGATAGATCAAATATGACTGCTAGCTATAAAAGACTGATTCCCTGTATCCTGATCGCAGGAGGGAAGGCGGTAACCTGGTTCGATGACAAAACGCCCATAGCGGAGGATGTGATCGGGCTTGCAAAATATTACAGTGATCACGGCGCGGATGAGCTGATTGTTTTTGACCTTTCAGATTCCGATGAAGAGCATGAAGAAGCCATTGATCTGATGAAACGGATCAACCGGATCATACGGATCCCCATGATTGCGGGAGGCAATGTGAAAAGGCAGGAGGATGTGAAAAAAATCCTGTACGCAGGGGCAAAACGGGCGATCATTAATTTTTCCAGGCAGGACAGCCCCAAACTGATGGAGGATGCGGCGAAACGGTTTGGAAAGGAAAAAATCGCCGTTTCTCTGCAGGACTTTGACGCATTGTTTAAGCATCAGCATCTGATCGAAGAGTGCTGCGGAGAAATCGTATTCATGCACAGACTGGATCTGGATTCCGTCATGAATGTTACGGATATTCCCTGTGTGATCCTGACGGATACCATGGAGGAGTCGGAATTATATAAGATTCTGAAGGCGCCCGGCGTGAAAGGATTATCCGGCAGATATGTGAGTCGGCCGGACATGGATTTCCACGCTTTTAAAGAGAAATGTTCCGAACAGAATATTAAAATGACTTCTTTTGAAAGCATTATGGAGTTCTCCCAGTTTAAGACCAATGAACAGGGGCTGATCCCTGTCATCGTCCAGCATTATAAAACCCAGGAGGTACTGATGCTGGCTTATATGAACGAGGAAGCATTTAATCAGACCATCAAGACCGGCAGGATGACATATTACAGCAGAAGCCGCCAGAGCCTTTGGGTAAAAGGAGAGACCAGCGGACATTTCCAGTATGTCAAGTCCCTGACCATTGACTGTGATCTGGACACATTGCTGGCAAAGGTGGATCAGGTGGGAGCGGCGTGCCATACCGGCAATCCGACCTGCTTTTTCCAGCCGCTGGCTGGTACCGACTATGATGAAAATAATCCGTTAAAGATTTTTGAATCCGTGTACAATACAATCCTTGACCGGAAAGAAAATCCCAAAGAAGGGTCTTATACCAATTATCTGTTTGACAAAGGGATTGATAAAATCTTAAAGAAAGTCGGCGAAGAAGCGACGGAGGTCGTGATCGCCGCAAAGAATCCCAATCCGGAGGAAGTAAAGTACGAACTTTCCGACTTTCTTTATCACGCCATGGTGCTGATGGTGGAAAAAGGGATCAGCTGGGAGGATATTATCCGGGAACTGGCAGACAGATAAAATGTCAAAACAGACAAAATGACAGAAAAGAAGCCTTCCATGATGGTTGGAAAGAAATGACATCCAACCCTCACGGAAGGCTTTTGATCTGGAACAGATTTTTTACAGGAACAGGTATTTCAGCACGAACAGTACCGCCAGTACATACATCAGGATACTGATCCGGCCTTTTGCCTTTCCGGTGAGAAGATTCAGCACGACATAGGAGATCACGCCCATGGAGATCCCTTCGGAGATACTGTAGAAGAACGGCATGGCGAGGAGCGCGATACCGAACAAGATGGCTGTTGTAAAGGAGGTAAGACCGGTCCGTCCGCCTTCGGTCACACCGGATGCGCTCTCTACAAAAGTAGTGACTGTAGAAGTTCCCAGTACCGCGCCGGCGGTAGTTGCAACCGCATCGGCCAGGAGCGCTCCTTTGATCCGCGGAAGCTTTCCGTTCTCATCCAGCATTTTGGCCTTGGTGGATACGCCGATCAGCGTTCCCAGCGTATCAAAGATATCTACAAATAAAAAGGCAAAAATAACAACCAGGCAAGTCCGTTGCTGAAATCCGGAAGCAGGCTGTAGAATCCGAGTTCTGCATTTGGCTGATACAGTCCCGTCAGCTGGCAGAGGATTCCAAGCAGCCAGGTAATCAGGATTCCCCAGAGGATATTTCCCTTTACATTTTTGCTCACAAGGAATCCGGTGATCAGAATGCCGATGACCGCGAGAAGTACGGTAATCCCCACATCACTGAAACTGGCTTCGACTCCGTTCAGGGCATTGTATTCATCTAAGGATTTCCGTTTTCACATCTGTGCCGTTTTCTTTCAGCTTAAATATTTTTTCTAACATGTGTTCCTCCTTTTTGAAAGCTCATTCGTAAAGATAACGGATTTATCTTAATAGACAAAAGGGGGAAAGTAAATGGAGTATTTCGGAAAATGGTATCCTGAAACGCATTGACAGTGTATCTAAAATTCAATACAATATTTTGTAGCGAGTCTTGAAAATCATGAATATTAAAGGAGTAATCAATACAATCAAATGCGTAAATTAGCCTTAAATGATGAGATCTTAATGAAGATTGAAAAACCTGCCCGTTATATCGGCGGGGAGGTGAATTCGGTGTATAAAGATAAGGAGAGCGTGGATATCCGCTTTGCCATGTGCTTTCCGGACGTTTATGAGATCGGTATGTCCCATCTGGGCATGAAGATCCTCTGCGATATGTTCAACCGCAGGGACGATGTGTGGTGTGAGCGTGTGTTTTCCCCCTGGATCGATCTGGACAAGATGATGAGAGAGGAAAAAATCCCGCTGTTTGCCCTGGAATCCCAGGATCCGGTGAAAGAATTTGATTTTCTGGGTATTACGATCCAGTACGAGATGTGTTATACCAACATCCTGCAGATCCTGGAGCTGTCCGGTATTCCATTTGACACAGCGGACCGTACCTGGGCGGATCCCATTGTGATCGGCGGAGGCCCCTGTGTGTATAATCCGGAACCGCTGGCAGACTTTTTTGATCTTTTTTATATCGGAGAAGGCGAGACCGTTTATGACCGTCTGTTTGATGTATATAAAGAGATCCGGGGGAGAGGAGGCTCCAGAAAGGAATTTTTGGAAGCCGCCGCAGAGATTGAAGGGATCTATGTTCCGGCCTTTTATGAAGTGACGTATCAGGAAGACGGGACCATTCGGGATTTTTATCCGGTAAATGCACATGCAAAGTCTGTGATCACCAAACAGGTGGTGATGGATATGGATGAAATTACCTATCCGGAAAAACCGGTGGTGCCGTTCATCAAAGTAACCCAGGACCGGGTGGTGCTGGAGATCATGCGGGGATGTATCCGGGGATGCCGGTTCTGCCAGGCTGGAATGATCTACCGGCCGACCAGGGAGCGGAGTGTGGAACAATTGAAACAATACGCTTACTCCATGTTGAAAAGTACCGGACATGAAGAGATTTCATTAAGTTCCTTAAGTTCCAGTGATTACAGTCAGTTAAAGGAACTGGTAGAATTTCTGATAGAGGAATTTCAGGGCAAAGGGATCAATATCTCTTTGCCGTCCTTGAGGATTGACGCTTTTTCTCTGGATGTCATGGAAAAAGTCCAGGATATCCGCAAGAGCAGCCTGACCTTTGCACCGGAAGCCGGATCCCAGAGAATGCGGAATGTCATTAATAAGGGACTGACAGAAGAGATGATCCTGGAAGGCGCAGGGGAGGCTTTTGAGGGCGGCTGGAATAAGGTGAAGCTTTACTTTATGCTGGGCCTGCCATCAGAGACAGAAGAAGACATGAAGGCAATACCGGAGCTGGCGGATAAAATTGCCAGACGGTATTATGAGATCCCCAAAGATCAGAGAAATGGCAAGTGTCAGATCACTACCAGTACTTCTTTCTTTATCCCCAAGCCGTTTACGCCATTTCAGTGGGCAAAGATGTACACCAATGAAGAATATATTGCAAAGGCCGCGGTGGTGAAGCATGCGTTTCAGGAACAGCTCAACAAAAAAAGTCTGAAATATCACTGGCACGATGCAGAAGTGACGGTGCTGGAGGGCGTTCTGGCAAGAGGAGACCGAAGAGTGGGCCGGGTAATCCGGGAAGCTTACCGGCTGGGGTGCCTTTACGATTCCTGGGGCGATCTTTTTGACAACGAGAAATGGATGCAGGCGTTTGAAAACACTGGCGTGGATATCGGATTTTATAATCTGCGGGAGCGTTCGGTGGATGAAACACTTCCCTGGGATTTTATTGATATCGGTGTAACGAAGGAGTTCCTGAAAAAAGAGTGGGAGCGGGCTTTGCACGCAGAAGTAACGCCAAACTGCCGGATGCGGTGTTCCGGATGCGGTGTGGCGAAATGGAAAGGAGGGGTCTGCATTGAAGGCAAGAATTAAATTCCGTAAATACGGGATCATGCGTTTTATTGGGCATCTGGATGTGATGCGGTATTTTCAGAAGGCCATGCGGCGGGCAGACATCCCCATCGCATTTACGGGAGGATACAGTCCTCATATGATCATGTCTTTTGCACAGCCACTGGGGATCGGAGTTACCAGCGACGGGGAGTATCTGGATATTGAACTGAAAGAACCGGTTGCTTCTGATGAGGCGGTAAAAAGACTGAACCAGGTTATGGTGGAAGGCATGGATGTGGTGAGTTTTACAGAGATCCCGGAGGATAAAAAATCAGGCGGTATGACGATCGTGGCGGCAGCTGCCTATGAGATTACGATGCTGGCATCCGGAAAGTCTATGTATGAGACGGTTCCTGTGTCTGTGGAATGGAAGGATTCTCTTAAAGTGTTCCTGAATGAGACTACGCTCAATGTAATGAAAAAGACAAAACGAAGCGAAAAGGAAGTCAATATCCGTCCCATGATCTACCGGATGGAAGCGGATGAGGACAAATTTTCTCTTTTCCTTGCGGCAGGAAGTGAGGAAAACCTGAAACCCGACCTGGTGATGGAAACGTTTATAAAGTATATGGGGCTGGAACCGGAGGCATATCCTTTTCATATCCACAGGACAGATCTTTATGCCAGAACGCCGGAGGGCGGTTATTGCCCGCTGGAAGCGGCGGGGCGAAGGATCAGCCAGTGAAATCGTTGCAGGATCTTTAAAAATGATGTAGAATAGCATTTAGCGAATTGTAGTTGGAGGATTACAGAAGAGATGATAAAGGTTGTAAAATTTGGAGGAAGTTCTCTTGCCGACGCTTCACAGTTTCAGAAAGCAGGCCGGATTATTAAAAAGGAAGATTCCAGAAGATATGTGGTGCCTTCTGCCCCGGGGAAACGGACGCCGGATGATACCAAAGTAACAGATATGCTATATGGCTGTTATGCGGCGGCTCTGACGGATGAAGGAGACGATTTTGAGGAATTTGACCTGCGGCTTCAGGCGATCCGGGAGCGTTACCAGGAAATCCTGGACGGTCTCGGAGTGGGGCTTGATCTGAACCGGGAGTTTCTGGAGATCCGGGAGAAATTCATGCAAAAAGCTGGCCGTGATTATGCGGCTTCCAGAGGAGAATATCTGAATGGAAAGATTATGGCTGAATATCTGGGCTATACCTTTATTGATGCTGCGGATGTGATCTTTTTTGATGAAAAGGGAAGTTTTGACGAACAGAAAACAGACCGGATCCTGTCAGAGACCCTTTCCCGGAATGAACGGGCGGTGATCCCGGGATTTTATGGTTCTATGCCGGACGGGTCGATCCGGACATTTTCCAGAGGTGGGTCAGATATTACGGGATCCATTGTGGCAAAAGCAGTTCATGCAGATATGTACGAAAACTGGACTGATGTTTCCGGATTTCTGATCGCAGATCCCAGGATCATCTCCAACCCGAAAGCGATCGACGTCATTACATACAGGGAACTTAGAGAGCTGTCTTACATGGGCGCGACGGTTCTTCATGAAGACGCGATCTTTCCGGTCCGACAGGAAGGGATACCGATTAATATCCGCAATACCAACATTCCTGCAGATCCGGGAACGCTGATCGTGGAAAACACATGTCGTAAGCCAAGATTTATCATTACCGGGATTGCCGGGAAAAAAGATTTTGCTTCCGTGACAGTGGAAAAAGCAATGATGAATGCAGAGGTGGGGTTCTGCGTAAAGGTGTTGCAGGTGTTTGCAGAGAACGGCATTGCAATCGAACATATGCCTTCTGGCATTGATACACTGACCGTATTTGTACATCAGGACGAGTTCGCGGAAAAAGAGCAGAAAGTGATCGCAGGCATCCACCGGGCGGTGCATCCGGATTTCCTGGAGCTGGAATCGGACCTTGCTCTGATCGCCATTGTGGGTCGGGGGATGCAGACAGCCAGAGGCGTATCCGGGAGGATTTTTTCTGCCCTTGCACATGCTAATGTGAATGTAAAGATGATCGATCAGGGGTCCAGCGGCCTTAATATTATCATTGGCGTCCGCAATCATGATTTTGAGGATGCGATCCGTGCTGTTTACGACATCTTTGTAACAACAATGATTTAAGAAACGATATATAGGGGAGAGGTTTATGAACATTTTATTTTTCCTGCGGCCCAAGAGCGAGGTTGCCTATATCTACGACTATCATACGCTTCGCCAGGCGCTGGAGATTATGGAATATCACAAGTATTCATCAGTACCCATTTTAAACAGAGAGGGACAGTATGTGGGCACCATCACAGAAGGAGATCTTCTCTGGTCCTTAAAGAAGTGGAATCTTCTGAATCTGAAGGATGCGGAAGACATCAGTATACTAAAGGTGCAAAGAAGAATGGATTACCTGAGTGTGTCGGCGGAATCCAACATGGAAGATCTGATCGAAAGAGCCATGGAACAGAATTTCGTTCCGGTAGTTGACGATCAGTCTCATTTTATCGGGATTATTACCAGAAGAGATATTATCAGCTTCTGCTATGACAAGATAAAGGAGTGTGAAAAAAAGCATGGTCATTGATTTTCATACCCATATATTTCCGGATCAGATCGCGGAAAGAACACTGGATTTTTTAAAGAAAATCTGTCAGACTACTCCAAGTACTCTGGGGACGGCAAAAGATCAGATCCGTTCGGCAAAGGAAGCGGGCGTGGATCTGTCGGTATCCCTGCCGGCGGTGACAAAACCTTCCCAGGTAGAATCTGTCAACCGGTTTGCCTGCGGATTTCAGGAAGGCCCGATCCTTTCTTTTGGAGGGATCCATCCGGCATGTGAGAATTATAAAGAAATCCTGAAGGGAATCCGTGACGCCGGCCTGAAGGGGATTAAGCTTCATCCGGATTACCAGGACACCTGTTTCAATGATATCCGGTATAAAAGAATCCTGTCTTTTGCCTCTGAGCTTGGACTGATCGTTAGTGTTCATGCCGGTCTGGATCCCAAGTGCCCGGAAGATATCCACTGTACGCCAAAGATGGCGCTGGAAGTGATCCGGGAGGTGGAGCCTGAAAAACTGGTGCTTGCTCACCTGGGCGGAAATCAGTGCTGGGATCAGGTAGAAGAACTTCTGGTGGGTGAAAATGTGTATTTTGATACAGCGGTTGTGTTTGGAAAGATTCCGGAAGATCAGTTTGTGCGGATCGTAAGAAATCACGGGGCGGACAAGATCCTGTTCGGTACAGATTCTCCATGGGCCGGGCAGAAGGAGTTTGTCCGTTATCTGTCAGAGTGTTCTTTGTCTGAACAGGAAAAGGAGCAGATCTTTTCCGGGAACGCCTGCAGGCTTCTGGAATTGCCTGTGCAGAAAAAGTAATAAAAAAAGAAGAAAAAGCAGGCAAAACCGCTTGCAAAGGGAAAAAACCTATGCTATTATAATACAGTATGCCGCACAATGAGGTTTCAAAGTCCGCAGGGCGGACACCGAAGTTGGCGAGTAATGATAATAGGAGGTGCCATATGTACGCGATTATAGCAACAGGTGGTAAACAGTACAAAGTAGCCGAAGGCGATATCATTAAAGTAGAGAAGCTTGGTGTAGAAGCCGGAGAGACTTATACATTTGACCAGGTGCTTGCAGTAAGCGATAACGGCCTGAAGATCGGGAATCCGACTGTTGAAGGTGCAACCGTTGAAGCTTCTGTTGTAGAGAACGGAAAAGCGAAAAAAGTCGTTGTTTACAAGTATAAGAGAAAAACTGGATACCATAAGAAAAATGGTCACAGACAGCAGTATACTGCAGTAAAGATCGACAAGATCAACGCTTAATCCTGGAGAGTATCCGATGATCCATGTAACCATCTTTCAGAATGCAAAAGGGGAACACCTCGGATTTGACGCAGAAGGGCATGCCGGATATGTAGAAGAAGGCGACGACATTGTCTGCGCTGCGGCGTCGGTCCTTATGATCAACACATTGAATGCGTTGGAGCTTTTCGCGAAAGCAAAGCTTTCACAGTCTTCCGGAGAAGACGACGGCAGGCTTTCGGTGAGATTAAAGCAGGATCCGAACAGGGAAACAGAACTCCTCTTTAAGACCATGGTTTTGGGTCTTACAGCTATGGAAGATGACGGAAACTATGCAGAATATATTGATTTAACATTCAAGGAGGTGCAGCAACCATGATGAAATTAAACCTTCAGTTTTTCGCTCATAAAAAAGGTGTTGGTTCTACAAAGAACGGCAGAGATTCCGAGTCCAAAAGACTGGGAGCTAAAAGAGCGGACGGTCAGTTCGTAAAAGCAGGCAATATCCTTTACAGACAGCGCGGAACGAAGATCCACCCGGGTATCAATGTTGGCCGCGGAGGCGATGATACTTTATTTGCACTGGTAGACGGTGTGGTAAGATTTGAGAGAAAAGGAAGAGATAAGAAACAGGTTTCTATCTATCCGGTGGCAGCTGAGTAATCAAAGCGATATGAAGAGTGTTGCATGGACTGGTGACAGTTGAAGGCAGCACTCTTTTTTGTTATAATAAGTTGTATTCTATTGAAAGAAAGGAACAGTTATGTTTGCAGATAGAGCAAAGATTTTAATCAGATCCGGAAAGGGCGGCGATGGACACGTCAGTTTCCGGCGTGAACTTTATGTTCCCAATGGCGGACCTGACGGCGGCGACGGCGGCCGGGGCGGTGATGTGATCTTTGAAGTGGACGAAGGGTTAAATACGCTTCAGGATTTCCGGCACCGGAGAAAATTTGCGGCAAAAGATGGGGAACCGGGCGGGAAGCGGCGTTGTCACGGCGCGGATGCACAGGATATTGTGCTAAAGGTCCCGGAAGGTACTGTGATCAAGGAAGCAGAGTCCGGTAAGGTGATTGCCGATATGTCCGGAGATAACCGCAGACAGGTGATATTAAAAGGCGGAAAAGGCGGTCTTGGCAATCAGCATTTTGCTACTGCCACGATGCAGATTCCCAAGTACGCGCAGCCAGGCCAGCCATCCAGAGAACTCTGGGTTTTGCTGGAGCTGAAGGTCATCGCAGATGTGGGACTGATCGGGTTCCCCAATGTAGGAAAATCCACCCTTCTTTCCCGGGTAACCAATGCAAAGCCCAAGATTGCAAACTATCATTTTACGACCTTAAACCCTAACCTGGGCGTAGTAGACCTGCCGAATGGCAAAGGATTTGTGATCGCTGATATCCCCGGACTGATCGAGGGGGCGTCAGAAGGCCTTGGACTGGGTCATGAATTCCTTCGTCATATTGAGCGTACCCGCATGATGATCCATGTAGTGGACGCTGCAGGAACAGAAGGCAGAGATCCGGTAGAAGATATCTATAAGATCAATGAAGAGCTGAAAGCCTATAACCCGGAAATTGCTGCACGCCCGCAGGTGATCGCGGCAAATAAGACAGACGTGATCTATCCGGAGGGAGAAGATCCGGTGGAAAGGCTGAAAAAGGAGTTTGAACCGCAGGGATATCCGGTCTTTCCGATCTCAGGAGTGACGGGAGAAGGCGTGCAGGAGCTGCTCTATTATGTATCAGAACAGCTGGAAAAGCTGGAACAGGAACCGATTACATTCCGTCAGGAATATTTTCCGGAGGAAGAGCTTCTTTATGAAAATCTTCCCTATACGGTAACAAAGGAAGATGGTATGTATGTGGTAGAAGGCCCGAAGATTGAAAAAATGCTGGGGTACACCAATCTGGATTCTGAGAAAGGATTTATCTTTTTCCAGAAGTTCCTAAGGGATACCGGCATCCTGGAGGAGCTTGAGGCAGCCGGTATCCAGGAAGGGGATACTGTGCGGATGTACGGACTTCAGTTTGATTATTATAAATAAGGAGCAGAAGAGATGACAACAAAGCAGAGAGCATATTTGAAGAGCCTGGCAATGACTATGGATCCCATTTTCCAGATTGGGAAGAACAGCATGACGCCGGAACTGACACAGGCGGTAAAGGAAGCGCTGGATGCAAGAGAACTGATTAAGCTTAGCGTATTAAAAAACTGTGCCGACGATCCAAGAGAACTGGCTGCGATGATGGCTGAGAGGACACATGCCCAGGTGGTTCAGGTGATCGGTAAAAAAATAGTACTTTACAAGGAAGGTAAAGATAAAAATAAAAAGATCCAGCTTCCATAAGTAAAAAGAAACCAAAGGTGACGGGATATGAAAATCGGAATAATGGGCGGAACCTTTGATCCGATCCATAATGGACATTTGATGTTGGGCGAGGCGGCTTATGAGGCATTTGAACTGGAAAAAATCTGGTTCCTGCCAAATGGCAATCCTCCCCATAAAAAGAGTAGCGGAATAGAAGCGGATGCGTCGGACAGAGTAACCATGACAAGGCTTGCAGTTTCCGGGATTCCATATTTCCGGGTAGAGACTTATGAGGCTGACCGCAAAGAGGTTTCCTGCACATATCGCACGCTGGAATATTTCCATGAGAAAAATCCGAAGGATCAGATGTATTTTATTATCGGGGCCGACTCGCTTTTTTCCATTGAAAGCTGGGTTCATCCGGAACGGATCTTTCCCCGGTGTACCATTCTGGCGGCTTACCGGGATGAGGTAAACTCCAGAAAAATGATGGAGAAAAAAATCTGGTATTTGCAGGAAAAATATCATGCAGACATACGGCTTTTGGTGACGCCGCTGATGCACGTTGCGTCCCATGAACTTCGCCAGCTTATAAAAGAGGGGAAGGATATCTCCCCATATGTGCCGGAGCCGGTGGTTCAATATATAGAGGAGCACGGTCTATATCGGCCCTGAAATCAGAAAAGAGAGAATGAGTGTCTATGAATCAGCAGATTACAAAAATACGCCGTAAATTAATAGCAGAACTGGATAAAGAACGGTATGAACATACGCTTGGTGTCATGTACACCGCTGCTTCTATGGCGATGTGCCATGGGGAAGATGTGGAGCAGGCGCTGCTTGCGGGGCTTCTTCATGATTGTGCAAAGTGTATTCCGGGAGAGAATAAGATTAAAATGTGTGAGAAGTATCATCTGAACGTATCAGAAGTAGAACGGGAGAATCCCAGTCTTCTCCACGCTAAGCTGGGGGCGTTTCTGGCAGCGAAAAAGTACCATGTCGAGGACAGAGAAGTGCTTTGTGCTATCGCGAGTCATACCACGGGACGGCCTCATATGACGCTTCTGGAAAAAATCATTTTTATTGCTGATTATATCGAGCCGGGACGCCGTGAACTTCCCAATATGGAGGAGGTAAGGCATCTGGCTTTTCGTGACATCGACGGGTGTCTTCTCCGGATTCTGGAAGATTCCCTGGAATATCTGAACCATCTTTCAAAGCCGATTGATCCTATGACAGAAAAAACATATGAATATTATAAAATGAAATCAGAAGAAAAATAAAGAAGATAAAATTATTTTTAAGGAGGAAAAGCTATGGAGCAGGCAAAGTATATGCTGAAGCTTTTGTATCAGGCGTTAGAGGATAAGAAGGGCGAAGATATTGTAATGATCGATATTTCGCAGATTTCTGTACTTGCTGATTACTTTATTATCTGCAGCGCCGGAAGCGACAGCCAGATCCAGGCGCTGATGGACAGTGTGGAAGAGAAAATGCATCAGGAAGGCTTTGAGGTCCGCCAGCAGGAAGGACGTAATTCCGGAACCTGGGTACTGATGGATTTCGGCGATGTGATCGTACACATCTTTGACAGGGAAAACCGGAGTTTCTATAATCTGGAACGGATCTGGAACGACGGCAGAAGAGTGGAAATAGAGGAACTTTCATAACCCTTTCACAGAAGATACGATTACAGATTGAAAAGAAGCTGGCGAAAGGCTTATCGCTATCGGAGATCATACAACAAAATAATAGAATGAAAAAACAAGCTTGTTTCCGAAGTTCCGGAAAACAAGCTTGTTTTATAATCTTAATCTTAGAAGAAACGGAATACACCGATGACTTTTCCCATGATCTGTACATCTCGAACAATAATCGGATCCATATAATCATTTTCCGGCTGCAGACGGATGATCCCTTCTTCTTTGTAAAATGTCTTGACTGTTGCGCCGTCTTCAATCAGAGCAACAACCATATCTCCGTTTCTGGCTGTCTGCGTCTGCTCGACAAGTACATAATCCCCATCAAGAATGCCGGCATTGATCATGCTTTCACCACGAACCTTCAACATAAATGTCTGCTGATTCGGCATGTATTCCATAGGAATAGGGAAGTAGTTTTCAATATTCTGTTCTGCGAGGAGAGGTTCACCTGCAGCAACACGGCCCGACAATTGGAACATTGACCATTTCCCGGCGTGTAAAGTTAAATGATTCATCCAGGATCTCAATGGCTCTTGGCTTCGTAGGATCCCTGCGGATATATCCGTTCTTTTCCAGTGTTTCGAGATGGGAGTGAACGGAAGAAGTGGATTTTAAATGAACCGCTTCACAGATATCACGTACTGATGGAGGAAAACCACGCTCCAGAATCTGTGATTTGATGTATTCCAGAATTTCTAATTGCTTAGCGCTGATTTTTCCCTGTGTCATGCTATACCTCCCAAATTATAAGTTCATACAGATGATCTAAGTTCATTTCTTACAAAATATTTTAACACAGCGAGAATCAAAAAGCAAACAAATGTTTCGGAAAATATGTTCGATTTTCAAGTAAAAACAGTTGACAAACATCTGTTCGGAATATATAATAAGAACATAAGTTTTGAACGTTTGTTCGAGAGAACGGGAGAGAAAAATAATGATTCGGGGAGGAAAGAGAATATGAATACCAGAAGACTTCATCATCAGAGAAAAAGAATGAGACAGGTTTATTTAAAGAAAATGTTTTTTTGTGCTGCAACTTTTGTATTTGTTTTATGCCCTCAGTGTTCTGGCGGGAAGTCGTATGGCAGATGCACATGTTGATTCTCAAAACACTTTAAAGAAATATTATAAAAGCATCGAGGTGGAATCCGGTGATACTTTATGGGACATTGCCTCTGAATATGCAGGAACAGATAATCAGGAAAAGATCCGCAGTTATGTAGGCGAAATCATGAAAATCAATGGCATGACTGCAGATACTATACAGTCGGGAGAATATCTGACCGTTGTTTATTACGCTGACTGATAAAAACAATCAGTATATCCGGCATATCAATGTGGATGATCCCTGTATAATTCCGGGCTTGCTAAGTTAATCTGCATTTGATATATATTATACTCACCCATATAAGATCCGAAGCGAGGAGCTTCGGATCTTATACTATGAACGGTGAAAGACAGGTGTACATGCACACAGCTCGAACTTGCTTCGTTCTACAGCTTCTTCACGCTGATATATCAATCTATACGTCAAATCTCGATTTTTCCAAAAGATATGGACAGATTTCCGGACTTATGCTATAATATAACAGGTTTTTCAGAATCCGCCTGTTTTCGTATGGCAGATGAGAACAAATAATAAGGGGATGTTTTGTTATGGCTGAAACAAGAACGTATCATGAACAAACACGGATCGATCAGACCCTTCGCCTCAGAGAGGTTTTGAAGACCCTTCCTGATTTTGCGAAGGATTTTTTTCGTGCAATGGAACCGCGTTCTTCTGCAAAAACTCGTATGAATTATGCGTATGATATCCGTGTTTTTTTTCACTTTTTAATGGATCATAATCCGGTTTATAAAAATTATACGATAGATCAGTTTGTGCCTGCAGATCTGGAACGTCTGGAACCGGTGGACATTGAGGAATATATGGAGTATCTGAAGGTTTACAAACGTGATTCCGATCAGGAACTGATGACGAATGGTGAAAAGGGTCTGGCGCGTAAAATGTCTGCTTTGAGAAGTTTTTATAACTATTATTATAAACATCAGATTATCACAAAGAATCCTGTGTTATTGGTGGATATGCCAAAGCTTCATGAAAAAGCGATTATCCGACTGGATGCCGATGAAGTGGCTCTTCTGCTTGATTTTGTGGAATCTGCAGGATCTAAGTTGACCGGACAGGCGCTTGCCTATTATAAGAAAACCAGGGACCGTGATCTGGCAATCCTGACTCTTCTGCTTGGCACCGGGATCCGTGTATCAGAGTGTGTGGGACTGGATCTTACGGATGTGGATTTTAAGAACCAGGGAATTACAGTCACAAGAAAAGGCGGGAACCAGATGGTTGTATATTTTGGAGATGAAGTCGCAAAAGCGCTTCGGGTCTATATGGAGGGAGACCGCAAAGCGTCCGCTCCCCTCTCCGGCCATGAAAACGCTCTGTTTCTTTCTACACAGAAAAAACGGATGGGTGTACAGGCTGTGGAAAATATGGTTAAGAAGTATGCAAAACAGGTTACGCCATATAAAAAGATCACGCCTCATAAACTTCGCAGTACCTATGGCACTTCTCTATATAAAGAAACCGGGGATATCTACCTGGTAGCGGATGTTCTGGGACATAAAGATGTGAACACGACCAAAAAACACTATGCAGCGATTGACGAAGACCGGAGGCGTCAGGCTGCTTCGGCTGTAAAACTTCGGGAAAGTTAGTTGTCTTATCTACAAATATATAAATAGGATTAAATGACAGAAAGGGTTAAGTAACAATGAAACTGCAGCAGTTATTAAGTTATACCAGAAAAGCGGTGGATGAATATCAGATGATAGAGGAAGGTGATCATATAGCGGTTGGGATCTCTGGTGGAAAAGACAGCCTGACTCTGCTGTATGCCCTGCATGGTCTTAAGCGTTTTTATCCGAAACGGTTTGAGCTTAGCGCAGTTACCGTAGATCTTGGCTATGAAGCCTGTGATTTTTCGCCGGTGGCAGATCTTTGCAGGGAACTGGACGTTCCTTATCATATTGTAAAGACAGACATCGCCCATATTTTATTTGAAGAGCGAAAGGAGCCCAATCCCTGTTCTTTGTGCGCCAAGATGCGTAAAGGTGCTCTGAATCAGGCTGTGAAGAACATAGGCTGCAATAAGGTGGCCTATGCTCATCACAAAGATGATATTGTGGAGACCATGCTTCTCTCTCTCTTTTTTGAAGGACGCTTTTATTCTTTCTCTCCCCGCACTTATCTGGATCGTATGGAACTGACGGTCATTCGTCCCATGATGTTTGTAGATGAGGCGGATGTGATTGGCTTTATGCACAAATATGAGCTTCCGGTGGTAAAAAGCAGGTGCCCCATCGACGGACTGACTAAGCGGCAGTATGCAAAGGAGTTGGTACGGACGTTAAATAAAGAACATCCGGGCGTAAAACAAAGGATGTTCACGGCGATCCTGAATGGAAATATTAAGGGATGGCCCGAACGCATTCCCCACATCCGGTAAAAAGCAAAAAACTGCCCGGCAGGAGAACCGGGCAGCTTTTTTATTCTGTTCTGTAAAATAATGAGCGAAATTATAAGCGCTTTGGCTCGTCTTTTTCTTTGATCTCTACCAGTTTGAGGATCGCCTCTGCAGTTCCGTCAATGCCAAGTACAGAGCTGTCCAGGCATACGTCATAACTGTCGGCGTCAGACCATTTCTTATTGCTGTAGTAATTGTAATAGCTGGAACGCTGTTTGTCTGTCTTCTGTATCAGTTCTTTTGCCTTTGCGTCTGTCAGATCATAGATCCTGGCAATTCTGCGGATTCTGGCATCCAGATTTGCGTGGATAAACAGACTCAATACATTGTCGTAATTTTCCAGCGCATAATCGGCACAACGTCCGACCAGGATACAGGGGCCTTCTTCCGCGATCTTTTTGATCGCATCAAACTGTGCCAGGAATACCTTGTGGTTGATGGGCATATCCGTGTAACTTCCGGAAGAATATCCAAAAGAATAAGTGTCCATGACCAGTGAATAAAGGAAGCTGTTTGTGGGCTTTTCATCATGAGTCTCAAACAATTCCTGGCATATGCCGCTTTCTTTGGCTGCCCGGTTGAGCATCTCCTTATCATATAATTTGATTCCCAGTTCATCTGCTACCTTGTAGCCGATCTCTCGTCCGGCGCTGCCGTACTCTCTACCTATAGTAATAATTGTTGAAGTTTTTGCCATACTTTTCACGCTCCTTTATCGTATATTAGGTATTATACATCAATTTGTCTAATAATTCCACAAAATATTGTGGCAATGGAGCTTCTATTTCCAGATATTCTCCTGTGACCGGGTGCACGAATCCCAGGATTCTTGCATGAAGGGTCTGCCCCTGGAGTCTGGGGAAGGGACATTTTTTCGGCCCATAGACGACGTCTCCAACCAACGGATGGCCGATGCTTGCCATATGTACCCGGATCTGATGGGTGCGTCCTGTTTCCAGCTGACAGCGAATATAGGTATAATCGCCGAAACGCTGCAACACCTGGTAATGGGTGACGGCAGGTTTCCCGTTTTTTGCATGGATGCTCATTTTTTTCCGGTCTGTGGGATGGCGGCCGATGGGCGCGTTTATGGTTCCCTCTTCTTCCTTGATATTGCCGTGTACGATGGCTTCATACACACGGTGAATGGAATGTTCTTTGAGCTGCGCCGACAGGCTCTGATGGGCGGCGTCTGTTTTACAGACGACAAGAGAGCCTGTGGTATCCATATCAATCCGATGAACAATTCCCGGACGCATGACGCCGTTGATGCCGGAAAGCTCTTCTCCGCAGTGGTACATCAGTGCGTTGACCAATGTGCCGGTATAATGACCGGGAGCCGGATGTACAACCATCTGTTTTGGTTTGTTTACAACGAGAAGATCCGGGTCTTCATACAGAATATCCAGAGGGATATTCTCCGCCGGGATATCCGGTTCTTTTATATCCGGAAGGGAAAGAGAAATGTAATCGCCGGCAGAAAGCCTGTAATTTGCCTTTACCGGTTTTTGATTTACCAGGACAAGGTTATCCCGGATTAGTTTCTGGATATAGGATCTGGAGCGGTCTTCCAGCTCTTCGGCAAGATACCGGTCAATCCGTTCGCCTTCCTGGCTTTCTACGGTGAAGTATTCGTTCAAGATCTTCCTCCTTGTAATAAAAGAAAAGTAACAGGATCAGGGCAAAGGCAGCAACTGTAACATAGATATCCGCTACATTAAAAATCGGAAAATCAATCAGCACAAAATAAAAAAAATCCACCACATAGCCCTGGATCACACGGTCGATACAATTTCCCCAGGCGCCGGCAACGATCAGAATGCCGCAGATCCTAAGAGGAAGAAAATGTTCCTCCAAAGGAGTCCTAAGAAACAGCCAGATGACTGCAGCGGTAATCAGTACAGCGCTCAGAATGAAAAAGCCCTGAAATCCCTGGAAAATGCCAAAGGCGGCTCCCCTGTTTTCCAGATAATGAAGTTCAAATACATGATGCAGGATTACAAGGGGATCCTTTCCTTTCAGATGTTCCACTGCAAGAAGCTTGGTAAACTGGTCCAGTAAGACAAGGGCAAAGGCCGCTGCAAATGCTTTGAGATAAGTGATATATCTTTTTTTGGTTTCAATCTGCATGTTCCCTCCATAGACGTCATACATATGACTGGAAATCGGTTTTAGGTATACTTTCGGACAGTGATCAGATAGCGTCCTTTTTTCGTTTCAGAAAGAATGCCATCGTACCGGATCCGTCCCATTTTTCGGACAGAGATGATATCTTCTTCTCGAAGGCGGTATCCATTGCTTGTGATCAGTCTGCCGTTTACAAATACGCGGGCGCTTTCAATCAAGGAAGTAATCTTGTTCCTCGACAGCGGATAAGCGATCGCAAGAATCGTGTCAAGGCGAACGGACGGTACCGTCCCTTTCAGAACTTCGTATTCCGGTTCAAAATCTTCCTGAAAAGAAGAAAGGAGATTTACTTTCACAGCCGTATGTCTGACTTTTGTAAGTTCTCCGGAAACGTATCCGGCGAGTTCTTCTTTCAGGAATAATATAGCAGAATCCTTTCGAGTCAGGATATCGCCAATCTTAGAACGATCAATTCCAAGATTCATTATAGCGCCAAGATAATCTCTGTGAGTCAGTTCCTCTGCAAACTTTCGGTTTACCGGGAGGATTTCCAGAATCTGAATCGGATATTCATACTCATAATAAAGAGCATCAGGTAGAAATGCTGCCATCTGACGCTCTGAAAAATCATATCCTCCAAAGGTTTCATAACGGGATGAAAGCTGATCCTTTGGAATGGTATGTAAAATATTTAATTCATTCAGATTAAGAAAATCAGAGAATGTGACAATCCCGCGGTTATAGGCAGTTCTGGAAAGCTCGCCGAAACGCTTTTGCAACATAATCTCTTCTTTAGTCATAACGATAAAACTCTTTGTTAATAAATATTAAAATCTAGTACGCATGGAAGACGCATCAAAAGATGTGTTCAGAAGATCCTGAAGGTCACCGGAAATATCAACATTCGTAGGTGTAACCAGGAAAATGTAATTGGAAATCTTCTGAAGGTTTCCACTGATGGCGTAAGTGGCGCCGGAAGTAAAATCAATGATACGCTGCGCGATCTCCAGATCCAGTCCTTCCAGATTCAAAATAACAGTTCTGCCGCTCAGCAGGGTTTCAGTAATCTCTCTGGCATCGTCAACAGAGGTCGGCTTAATCACACAGACTTCCATGCTTACATTGTTTCTTCTGGCCGGCTGGCGCATCGGGGTTACTTTATTGCCGGAGTGTGAAGAGGTCCTGGATGATTTGGATGCTAACTCATAAGACTCCTCTTCTTCCTCTTCATATTTCTTAGATCGTCCGCCGAAAAGACTTTTTTTCGGTTTCTCTTCCTCGTAATCGTCATCATAATCTTCATCGAAGAGATCGTCGTCATAGTCGTCTCCATCGTTCAGCTTCATGATATCCAAGAACTTATCTAATACTCCCATCATTTAATCTCCTATCTTATGTTTCCTTATCGAGCATAGTCCCGGGCGCCAAAGATACCGGTGCCTACCCGGATCATAGTTGCACCTTCTTCAATAGCCACCTGGTAATCTCCCGTCATACCCATTGACAAAATGCTCATAGTAATATTATCAATGTTTTTGGCTGCGATGTCAACAGATAATTTGCGTAAACCGGCGAAAAATGGGCGATTTTCCTCTGGATTTTCCGTAAATGGGGCAATGGTCATCAGTCCTTTTACGCGGATATGAGAAAATTGAGCAATTTTATCCACAAAAGAATCTAACTCTTCCGGTAAAACACCAAATTTACTCTCCTCTTTTGCCACGTTGACTTCGATCAGGACATTGGCTGTCAGATCATGTTTTTGGGCTTCCTTTTCAATGGTTTCAGCAAGCCTTAGAGAATCAACGGAATGGATCAGCGCTGCTTTATCGATGATATATTTTACCTTATTTCTCTGCAGATGACCGATCAGATGCCACTGGATGTCAGAAGGAAGGGCGTCGTATTTTTCGGTCAGTTCCTGTACTTTGTTTTCGCCGAAGGTTCGGATCCCGAGATCATAGGCTTCCTGAAGCATATGGACAGGTTTGGTTTTGCTGACGGCGATAAGCGTCACCTCTTCTCTGGAACGTCCGGACTTTAAGCAGGCCCTGGAAATATTTTTTTCAACTTCTGCAAGGTTTTCAGAAAGCATGAGCTTCACTCCTTTTTCTTTTTTTTAATAATCTAGAAAATCACATCGTTTTCATGGATCCCGTCTCCGTCCAGGGCAATGTGGTCATAATTAGCCAGACCATAATCGTTTCCCGATTCTATGATGTAATACTCATCACTTGCACAAAGGATTTTCACCTGGCGGAATTCCGCATACCCTTTGTTGATGTTGTAAACGCCCTGCAAAGACGCCTTTTCCTTTAACTGGCAGGTATGATCAGAATCTTCCTTCCGCAAGGTGACTCCTTCTTCCAGAAGATCCGTATCCAGATAGACCATGCCTGTTTCATTGTCCCGGTAATATACTTCGGCTTCCTGAAAACGGGCATTGTCTGTTCCGTCATCCACTAAAACGCCGGTTTCCTTAGAGTTGCCGCCCAGAGTGAGATAATCCTCTGGCACAATATAGAACTCTTTTTCCACCACAGAAGACTTGGGGATTTTTAACCCGGACTGGTCTTCCAGGATCAGTTCTACGTCTACATATCTGTCAGCGGCATAACGGATCATGGAAGCTTCTATTGTGAGGAATCCGATAAAGGTTTTTCCTTTTTTGCGGATGTCAAGTCCTGCGGTTGTAGTCTGCTCATCTTTTGAAAATTGAATGGAGATCCGGCTGACATCCTGAAGCTCCTTTGCGGTCTCCTTATCCAGCAGGATCGCGATCTGCCAGACGTCTGAACGGATCAGTTTGTAGACCGGATCGCCGGCCCTGACATACATATTGTCAGGCAGACCGGTAACTTTATAATCTGTTTTCGCGATCATATCTTCGGTAACGTCTTCTGCTTTGACAGACTCGTAACCATCAACCGAAAAAACGGCGATCCCATCGCTGGCAGCAGGGTAAATCCGAAGACTGGAAGGATCTTCTGCGGCCATCTGATTAAGCTGGGCGCGCCGGCTCTGGTTGGACTTACTGTCAAGGACGGTAGAAATGGTGTCCTTTAAGGTATAGACATCAGAAAAATTATCACTTTGAAAGCTGTCGCTGAAATTTTTAGTCTGTTGAAGAATGGACGCCTGCTCTTCCGCTGTCAGAGACTGCGAGGCATCGGATGCGGAAGGATCTGCAAACGTGAGTTTATCGGGGGGACAGACAGTATACGCTGGTCTGTGCGCCTACTTTGCTGCCTTCCAGAATAAAGTAATTAACATAACCTTCGGCGTCAGCCTGTACAACCGTCTCATCACGGATCACCAGGCCGGTGTAGGCGTCGTCTCTCTGAATAGAGCCTTCGCGTACTTCATAGATGGACACATGGTTCCCTGTGAGATAAAGAAGAATGGTGGCTGTCAGATAAATAAAAATAACTCCGAAAATGAAAATACCTATGTTAAAATTCCATTTTTTTCGATAAATTTGTATATTGGTCGGTTTTTGACTACTCAAAGATTACGTCCTCCCCTGCCCGGGATCCATATGCTTCAGAGCTGCGCCATGCAGATAGCTGCAGCGGATTCCCTGTCGGCTCTGTGTTCGTTCCATAATACTTAAAAATTCATCCCTTAGTTTCCACCAGCTGGTTCCCCAGTTACAGAATACGGAATCTTCTTTGGGGATACGGCCAAAAAGACGTTCTACGGCGATGTCCGGAGACAGATATTCCAGAAAAGCCTTTAGTCTGCGGAAATACTCCTCTTTGGAACACAACGTTATTGTACCATTTTCCCAGGCGTCGCACAACCTTGTGTTTTTGGCGATATAAAGAGAATGAGCCTTTACAGTCTGTATCTGAAGTGCTGACAGCAGTTTAGCCGTTTCTATGGCGTCAGTGATCCTGTCTCCCGGCAGGTTTAAAATTACATGCGTACAGATATCGAATCCGTAAGGCCGTATTTTCAAAACACTGTCTACAAACTCTGCCAGCGTATGGCCTCTGTTTACAGAGAGTAAAGTATGATAATTTGCAGTCTGAAGCCCCAGTTCGATCGTAATCTGTATCCCGGACTCCCGGCGGATCTCATCCAGAACTTGAAGATAGTCGCCGCGGATGCAGTCAGGCCTTGTAGATACGGCGATTTCTGCAATATCTGTACAGGAAGCCGCTTCCTTTATATAAGCGCGGAACTGTTCTAGGGGAAGAAACGTATTGGTATAATTCTGGAAATAAGCAATATATTTGTAGGCGTGATATTTTTCCCGGATTCGTTGTTTCGTTAATTCGATCTGTTCCGCCACCGGTATGTGACAGTCCAGGGACTCAAATCCGGCGCCGGCGCCCGCGCAAAATGTGCATCCTTTGTTTCCGCCTTTCCGGTTGGGACAGCTTACCGGCAGATTTACGGGCAGTTTATATACTTTTTCTCCGTACTTTTTTTTCAGATACAGAGAATAGGGATAATAATATAAAGTTTCCTGCATGATAAAACCTCGATTTCAAGTGTATAATTCTTCCGGATCCGGCAATACTAAGGGCAGCATGGAAAAAGGAGGAATTGCAATGAAATGGTTTGATTATACCGCGCTGACCCTGGTGATCATAGGGGCGGTAAACTGGCTGCTGGTCGGAATATTCCGGTTTGATCTGGTAGCCTTCCTGTTTGGAAATCTGTCCTGGCTCTCCCGTATCATCTATACGCTGGTGGGGCTTTGCGGTTTATATCTGATCAGTCTGTACGGAAGGATCACTGGTTCGTCATAACAAAAGCACATCATTCTCCATAGAGTAAAGGGGTATCTCATCAGATCGAGATGCCCCTTTGTGTTTATTCTGTGCCTCCGGATGCGGGCAGCGCCTGCAGAAGGGCTGTCATATCCTGGTATAAAAGCTCTTTTGTGTCCGCGCCCATGATCACAGAGATATAAGGCTTTTGGGAGGCGTCTTCGCTTAACAGTATCAGACAATTCCCCGCAAGCTTTGTGGTACCGGTCTTCCCGCCGATCAGAGAAACATTTGTCGGGGAAGAAGCTTCTCCCGTAGCATAAAAATTAGTCGGCTCCCACTCTACCTCCCTGGGATTTCCATCCGCTCCTGTGATCTGCGGTTTATACGCATCGGCCTGGATCACTTCCACAAATTCCTCATGCCGGATACATTCGTTGAAGATCAGATAAAGGTCATAGGCGGTGGTATAATGATTTTCACTGTGAAGACCATGTGGATTTTCAAAATGTGTGGAGGTTGCCATCAGTTCTCTGGCCTTGTCATTCATCATGTCTGTGAATGTATTCACATCACCGCCAACTGCCTCAGCAATGGCGACGGCAGCATCGTTGCCGGAACAAAGCAAAAGTCCGTAGAGAAGATCTTTCAGTGTAAGCTGATCGCCTGTTTCTAGCTCGCAGACCGATTCATCTGCAGCGAAACTGGATGCGGAAGCAGCTTCCGATACGGTAACCTGTGAAGAAAGATCTCCGGATTCTATTGCTACCAGCGCTGTCATGATCTTTGTCGTGCTTGCCGGATAGAGCCGGTCGTATACCTGATAAGAAAAATCAACAGAGGATTCCTCTACATCAAAAAGTGCGGCTGCATGCAGACCGCTGACATCCGGCGCGCCGGCCATCTCCACATTTCCATCCGGTACGCAGAGATCTTCCGCAAAAAGACCGGACCGGTAAATATCCTGATTATAAGTTTTTGTTTCATATTCTGCGACCAGATCGTCCGCTTCAAACAGAGAACAGCCCGTCAGACACAGGCATCCCGCAAGAACGGAAGCAATCAGCCGGATCTGTTTATCGATACATTTCACGCCAGTCAAGATCTCCTCTGTCAATTGCTAAAATAATGAGCTCTGCAGTGGCAAGGTTTGTTGCCAGCGGGATGTTGTACATATCGCACAGCCGGATCACATCGTTAAGGTCCGGTTCGTGAGGCTTCGGATTGGATGGCTCACGAAGAAAAATAAGGGCGTCTATATCATTCTGGGCAATCTGTGCGCCAAGCTGCTGCTTGCCGCCCAGGGGACCGGCAAGATATTTATGAATGTTAAGATTTGTAACCTCTTCGATCAGCCGACCTGTGGTCCCGGTTGCATATAGATTATGCTTACTTAAGATTCCCCGGTATGCGATGCAGAAATTCTGCATCAGTGTCTTTTTGGAATCGTGTGCTATCAGCCCTATATTCATTCTTCTCACTCCTTATTGATATTTTTTCGGCTGTAATCCAACATTTAGGACAAGACCGATACCAATATACAGACTGACAAGAGATGTCAGGCCATAACTTACAAACGGTAGCGGAACCCCAGTGTTTGGAATCAGTTGTGTAGCAACTCCTATATTAATAAAACTCTGTATCCCTATCAGGCCGCCTACGCCGCAGCATATGATACGTCCTGACAGGTTGTGCGATCGTGTTCCTATCAATATACATTGTATCACAATCAGCAACAGTAACGCAATAATAATACAGCTTCCGACAAAGCCAAGTTCCTCTCCTACTATGGCAAAGATAAAGTCTGTGCCGGGCTCCAGGATAAAATCTCCGTTTTTAACAGATTCGGTCGTGTTATTGTTAAGGCCTTTGCCGGTCAGCTGTCCGGAGCCGATTGCCATCACGGAATTGCGTTGCTGATATGCGCCGTCACTGGCGTATTTTTCCGGTTCCAGGAAGGCAAGGATCCGTTCCTGCTGATAATCTTTCAGAAAAGGCTGGTCGGGCTGCACTACAATACTGAGGAATATCACTGCAACCGGGATCAGGATTACCAGTACTGTGCCGATAAATTTATAGCTAAGGCCGCCGATATAGATCAGGAGGCATAACACCAGAGCTGTACATATGGTTGTGGACAGGTTGGGCTCTGCTATGATCAGCGCCAGAGGGATGGCACAGAGAACCGCATATTTTAAAAGTGTAAATTTATCATTGATATCATCTTCGTGTTCTGTGATAAATTTTGCAAAAAACAGGATCAGAAGTATTTTTGCAAGCTCGGAGGGCTGGAACTGGGTGAAGCCCAGGTTGATCCAGCGTGTGGCTCCGTTTACCTCGGTACCGATCACCAGCACGGCGGCAAGGATCAGTACGACAAAGCCATAGATCAGCCAGTAAAAATCCATCAGCCATACATAATCTATCAGTGATATGAATACCATGACACAAAGGCCAAAGACCAGACCGATGATCTGTCTTGACTGGTTGTCCGGTTCAGCACTCCCAATGACGAATACTCCAAGAACAGAGAGCGCAAGAACCAGAATGACAAGATTCATTTTATAATCTTTTAAGTGATATCTTTTGATAAAGTTTGGTAATCTCACAATTCTTCTCCTAAAAATGTGATGATGATCTGTGTACGTTTGATTTCTACAATAAAATTATCTTCTGTAAGTTCCATGTATTTGGACAGGGTCTCGTAGAGGCCGCGGCAGATATCCTCGCAGGCGGCAGGCGAACAGTTCACCCTGTCGGAAGTGACCAGTGCTTTCAGCCGGTGGCGGGCAATTGAAACAGAAGATCTTCTTATCATACCGAACCCTCCTAATCCCGCTTAAACATTCCGGAAAGTCTGGAAAAAAATCCGCCGCCTGCTTTCAGATCCAGAAACGGGACTTCCTCTCCCGCGATCCGTCTGCAGATATTCATATAAGCAGTCTGTGCGGGACCGCCAAGTCCTATGACAGGTTCGCCCTGATTGGTGGCAATCACCACTTTTTCATCATCCGGCAGGACGCCGATCAGAGGAATAGAGAGAATCTCTGTCACATCATCGACAGACATCATATCTCCTCGTTTCACCATGTCCATGCGGATCCGGTTGATGATCAGATCCATCTTTTTGATCTGTGTTTTTTCTATTAGTCCGATGATCCGGTCCGCGTCCCGTATGGAAGAGACTTCCGGAGTGGTTACGACGATTGCCCGGTCCGCGCCGGCAATAGCATTTTGAAATCCCTGTTCGATCCCGGCCGGACAGTCCAGAAGAACATAATCAAACTCCTCTTTTAATTCGGAAGTCAGCTTTTTCATCTGTCCGGGAGAGATAGCTGTTTTATCTCTGGTCTGTGCTGAGGGAAGCAGATAAAGATTTTCATATCTTTTATCCCGGATCATCGCCTGTTTCAGACGACAGTTTCCTTCGATCACGTCAACCAGATTGTATACGATCAGATTTTCCAGTCCCATGACCACATCCAGATTCCGAAGTCCCAGATCGGTGTCAATCACAACGACTTTCTTTTCCAGTTTTGAAAGGCCTGCGCCGATATTTGCGGTAGTTGTGGTTTTCCCCACACCGCCTTTTCCTGATGTGATAACAATAACTTCGCCCATGAATAACTTCCTCCTGTCACTGGTTTTACATCGTTATAATCTTTAATCCCCTGTCGTACTTGCGGCAATTTCTGATGCCGTTCCAGTTATGAGTTCTTCTTCCGGCTTGATCTGATAATAGTATTCCATCACATCGTTGCCGACTTCTGCAGCATATGTGGAGCTGTATCCGTTGGCGATACGGGTCGCAAAAGCCACTTCCGGGCTGTCGCTCTGTGCAAAACCTACAAAGAGCGCATGGTCCGGATGGGTCTCGCTCTGCTGAGCCGTACCGGTTTTTCCGGATACTTTGATCCCACTGGCGTTCAGTTTGGAAAACACACGGGCCTGTGACACTGCGATCACATTACGCATGCCGTTGTGAACAGCTGTCCAGCTTGTAGAAGAAATGTCGGAAAGGGTATTTTTTACTTCCGGCGTAAAATCTTTGACAACTTTTCCGTCTACAGAGACTACTTTGTCCAGCAGGCTTAAATTGTAAACTGTTCCCTTATTGGCAACAGCGGTAATATATCTGGCAAGCTGACTGGTCGTATAGTTGTTGTTACCCTGACCGATCGCTGACAGAACTGAGGTTTCATCGGAGATCTGCGGGGAGGATTCAGGGATCTCCAGCCCCGAGGTTTCGCCAAGACCAAAGGCAGTGGCGTATTTTTTCAGTGTATCCGTACCCAGATCGCTGGAAAATGCAACATCATCCGGCTGACCGTCCCCGTTTTCATCCGGTCCGCTGCGTTTCAGACTCATCTGGTAGCCGACTTCATAGAAGAAGCAGTTACAGGAATTCTGAATCCCGCCTTCCACGTTCAGACTGCCATGGGCATTTGGATAGATCCAGCATCTCGGATGCGGATCAACTTTCTGATATTCGCCGGAACAGTTAAAATAGGTGCCGGTATCCAGGATCCCTTCCGTAAGGCCGGCCAGAGCTACCAGTGGTTTGTAGGTAGAACCCGGCGCCGTCTTCTCCTGGGTGGCCGTATTGTACATAGGACTTGCATTATCCTTAGCCAGTTTATTGAAATAATCCGAATCCATGGTATTGGCAAGTCTGTTATTGTCATAGCCCGGATAGGAAACACAGGCAAGGACTTCTCCGGTTGCGGGATCTGTCATTACAAAAGAACCGGTACAGGGTTCCAGCCCCAGCTGTCCGGGTGTAAGCTCCAGAGACTGGATCTTGGAACGGACAAAGTCATAGGCGCCCATACTTCCGGTGTTCAGGGCATTGTACATCGCCTCGTCCATGGGAAGAACTCCCTGTTCATAGAGGATCATGCACAGTTGTCTTCCGGAAACGGCCCCGGCCTTGATCATATACTGATAGATAATTTTGTCAAATTCCGTATCATCGCTGATGGCGTCCATGACATATGCAAGGATGGCCTGATAGGTTTCAGCAGCGTCGGAATAATCTTCTTCGGAAGAGACATAATCTGCCAGCAAAGAGGTGTCGATCCAGTTCTGAGAAATACAGTAATTCAGGTAAGTGTAGATATTGATCGTTTCATCCTTGCGCCAGGCCTGGTAAGTTTCGTCTCCGGTGTCGATCGCATCACCCATCAGGATTCCGGAATTTTGATTCAGAACGGTATTTACAATATAGCTCTGATACGCTTTCTGTTCGCTTCCCGCATCCTTATATGCACTGGCGTCCGGATCTGAAAGAATCTCATTTATCTCTGCCAGAACCTGTTCCTTGCGTGCCTGATAAGCGCCGTACACTTCCTTTTCTGCAGCGCCGGCATCTTCTGCGCCAAAATGAGTCATATCGAGGATTTCGTTGTCAATAAAAGCATGATAGACGTCTCCGATCGGAATGATCACATCACTTCCGTCATCCACTTTCGTGCGGTCAAAGTCCAGTGTGTTCTGGATCCTGGAAAGAAGGATGCCTGCCAGTTCCTGTTCGATAATATGATAAGTGGCTTTTTGCAGATCTGCGTCAATGGTCAGGTAAAGATCGTTCCCGGCCTTTTCTTCTTTACTTTTCTCCCGTTCGATCACGCGTCCGACATTATTGACATACAGGGTTTCACTCCCCTTTTCCCCTTTCAGGTAGGAGTCCATCACCTGCTCGAGACCGGACTTGCCAACAGTATCTGTAAGTGCATACTTTTCCTGCTCTTCTTTGGAAAGCGCGTCATATTCTTCCTGTGAGATCTGTCCGGTATAGCCGATAATATTGGCAAAACAATAGCTGTCATTATATCTTCGTATGGAAACTTCTTCAATATTTACACCGGGAAGGGTATCCAGATGTTCCATAACGTCGGCCACTGTCTCTTCGCTGACATCTTCCGCAATGGTTGTGGAAAGCCACTGCTGATAACTGTTAAGAGAAATGGCGTAACGGATGTTCACAAGCTTTAACACATCAGCGCGACTTAACTTCTTCTGATCAATATCATATCCGTAAACCTCATCGGTACACAGATAGTTGATCAGATCTTCGGCAGAAATATTCCTCTGCTTTTTGGTCAGCTGGTCGATCGTCCGGTAGCCGAAAACATCGGCGAGAAAACGGAGCTTTTCCGTATCTGTCTCGGCAATATAAATATAGTTATCGTTATTGTCCAGAACAATTCCGAAATCGTTGATCACTGTGTCTCCGTTTGACTCTACCATCTGGATCACGGTTTCGACCGTCTGGTTCAGATCTTTATTTTTATAATCGCTGCTGTATTCAAAGGTTACAGAATACGCAAGATCGTTATAAGCCAGAAGATTTCCGTTTCGGTCGTAGATATTGCCTCTCGTCCCTTCGATCTCTTTGGTCTTCTGTATCTGCAGCTCATAATCTTCCGCATAATCCGCGCCCCGGACGATCTGCAGATAGAAAAGGCGTTGTACCAGGATCGAAGCCATGATGCAAAAGACAATAATGGCAACGGAAGTTCTGGAGCTTACGACCTCTGAAATCCCGTATTTGATTTTTTTCCAGAAATTAGACAAATTTACTTGCACTCCTTTGTTCTTCTGCTTCCAGTTTTTTGTTGATCTGTAAGATCGCCTGATAAAGCAGCAGTGTGATCAGTATGGTGTATACCAGTTCCGGTAGAATGATCTCGAACAGATATCCCGGAAAATCAAAGTCTCCGTGGAGCATATGCAGGCAGATATAGCTGCAAAGCCCGTAAACCAGTTCGCTTGCGCCGATCAGACCAATCGGGAGCTTAATGTCATCGTCATAAAACAGTCTCTGAAATGCTCCGTTGGCATAGCCGATCACTGTATAGATCAGCATATAAAGCCCCAGGGAATCACCCCAGAACAGATCCGAGAGAAGTCCGCAGATAAATCCTACAAACATCCCACTTTTTTTCCCGCGCATAAAACCGAAAGAAGAAGTTACGATGATCATAAGATTTGGCTTGATCAGCGCGAAGGATAAATGGTCAAACAACGTACATTCCAGAAAAAAGCAAGCCAGAATAATAGCAAAGGTAATGAGCTTTCTTTTCATTTTTATTCTCCTTCGTTCTGATCCGTTTCGCTGTTTATCAGATCCTGTTTGGTGGATGTGATCACAAGTACCTCCTGGAGATTGCTGAAATCCACTGCAGGTGTAATATAACCGGACCGTGTCAGATTGTTGGAGTCTACCTGGATCTCGCTGATATATCCGATAAACAATCCCTGTACAAAGCGGCTGCTTACATGGGAAGTCACGACCTGCTCTCCCACTTCAATTTCATTATCGTTATTGGGAAGATTTTCAAAATGAATCCTTCCGTCAGATGCAAGCTTCAGGTCGCCGCGAACGATACAGATATCAGATGTGGACAGGACCATAGCGCTGATATTGCTGGAATCGTCGATGATAGAGCGGACCCTTGCATAATCCGGGCCTACTTCTGTTACGATCCCTACAAGTCCGCTGCCTGCCAGTACGTTACAGTCTACCTGGATCCCGTCGTTGCTGCCCTTGTCAATGGTAAAGTCATTGAACCAGTTGCTGCCGTTATTTGCGATCACATGGGCGCCGATCTTCTGATAATCAGAGTAATTTTCGTCCAGCTGATAGAGTTCGCGCAGCCGTTCCAGTTCGTACTGTTCCTGGCGAAGTCTGGTATTATCAATGGTAAGTTCATCCACTTTTGACTGCAGCTTCTCATTTTCTGTGCGGACTTCTTCCAGTGTGTCAAAATTTTCGGACAGGTCGCTCAGATACCGCCCTGCGTAACTAATGCCCTTCTGCATAGGGATAATGGTGTAGTTTGCAACCAGCCTGAGAGGCCCGCCGCCGTCGACAAACCCTTCAATGCCCAGAAGGATCACACAAACAACGGCCAGGATCAACAACCAGTATTTACTTGGCATCGAAGTCTGATTTTTTACTTTCATGATTATCTCATCCACCTATAATTTTCTTCCAGCATGGAATATGCCAGTTTTCTCAACTCCAAAGATCCGATGATTTTTTTCAGACCAGTGACGGAGCAGATGTCAGGTTCCAGGGATGTCCGGCAGCGGATGCCGGTCATTTCTTCAATGTAGGTCTCAAGTCCGGCGGTATGCGCGATCCCGCCGGTCAGAAAGATCCCGTTGTCTACGATTGCCCGCCGTACTTCCGGGGGCGTACGGTCAAGAAGAGACTGGATCGCACGGATACATTCCAGAAGCGGTTCCTTCATGGCAGCCCGTACCAGGTTGATGGAAATGGGTTTTTGCATGGGAACCCTTGTGATCAGGTCTCTTCCGGCAGCAGGGATGACTTCATCTACTTCACTGGTAAAGACGCCAAAACTTTTGCGGAGATTTTCCGCAGTGTGCCGTCCCACCAGAAAATCATGGCTGTGCCGGATCAGGTTGATCACGGCTTCGTCAAAAGTCCTTCCGCCGATTTTCAACAGGCGGTTCAAAACCATACCGCCGCCGGCAAGTACAGATAACTCTGTGGTCTCGCCGCCGAAATTGGCGATCATCAGACCTTTTGTGTTTTCCACATCCAGATTCAGGCCTACAGCGTCTGCGATCGCTCTTTCTACGATGTTTACTTCTTTTGCCTTGGCATTGGAATGGATCACCAGATCAAAGAAAGCCTTTTTTTCTACTTCTGTCACGTCGGTAGGGACAGCGATCACATATTCGGAACCCCGGACAAACTGGCGGTCCTTTTTCAACAGACTCTGCAGCAGAAACTGCATATCTGTGAAGCGTGATATCACGCCTTCTTTCATTGGGAAGACCACCTCAATAGAGGAAGGCGCTTTTTCATACATTTCATAGGCCTCGTCCCCTACGGCAAAGATTTCTTTTTTTTCAGTAAGAGCCAGGACGTTCTTTTCCTTCCATATAGTGTCTTTTTTCTTATCATAGACCTTGATGTCATAAGACCCGAGATCAAGACCGTATATATTTCTAGCCATCTTGTCAGAATCCTTTCTGCAATATGCCCTCCTCCCGGAAACTGATATAACAATTATTGCCAATAATGATATGATCTAACAACTCGATTCCAATCAGTGCGCCTGCATCCAGGATGCGTTTGGTTGTCAGCATATCTTCCCGGCTGGGAGTGGGATCACCACTGGGGTGATTGTGTAAAAGAACAATAGACACTGCATCCTTTTGCAGTGCTTCGATAAACAGTTCCCGCGGCGTGATCAGAGAGGAATTTACAGTTCCTCTGGAAATATTTGTCTCCCCGATCAGTCTGGCTTTGGAATTGAGCATCAGAAGCTTCATAACCTCCTGCCTTTCGTGCCGCAGATCTTCCATATAATATTGGGCAATCGTATCCGGACGGGAAAAATTAAGCGCGCTGCTGTAAGATGCTTTCGCAAGTCTTTTGGAAAGTTCTGATATGCAGGATATCTGGATCGCTTTTACCCTTCCGATGCCTTTGATCTTTTTTAGTCGTTCCATGCTGAACTGATGGATTCCCAGGATCCCGGTCTCTCCTGCGCTGTAAAGGATGCGTTTTGCAAGAGAAATCGCATTTTCTCCTCTGGTGCCCGTACGGAGCAGAACTGCCAGAAGCTCCACGTCTGTCAGAGCCGCGGCGCCAAGTTTTTCGCATTTCTCATAGGGCCGTTCTGCCTTAGGTATTTCCTTCATGGTATTTGACTGATTCATTTTCTCTTTAGATTCGTGCGATATTCCAGAATAAACTGTACTATAAGAAACGATAGATAAAAATCGAAAGAATCACGCCAATGATACTTGCAATGGTAATCTTTATCGAAAGACCAAAGGTAACAACCAGTACCCCCAGATTCAGCACGATCGGTTCGTCCAGGCCAAAGGACTGTCCGTAGGCAAGCCAGCTAAGAGCCGGTATGCCTTCCGCCAGCATCCCGATAAATCCCCCAAGTACGATTCCTGCCAGTAACAACAGAAATAAAGCCCAGGCGTTTTTACTTCCTGTTCCCTTCATATGTACTCCTCCTCATTTCAAGCTGTCTAACTCAAAACTCAATACATTTTATCATATTTCAGAAAATGTGTATAGGGAAATCCCATTAAAAAATTCTTAAACTTCCGCAGAATCAGGCAGGATCTGTCGAAGAAAAGGGACGGTAGATCTGACTGATGGCGCGTGCGATCCGAAGTCCGTCCATGGCGGCGGATGTAATACCACCGGCGTATCCTGCTCCCTCTCCGCAAGGGTAGACGCCCTGGACGGAAGACTCCAGAGCAGGGCCGCGCAGGATCCGGACCGGAGAGGAAGTCCGGCTTTCCACTGCGGAAATCACGGCGTCCGGCCTGGCATAGCCTGGAATCTTCCGGTCAAAATCCCGGATGCCTTCTTCAAGGGATTTGGAAATTTCTTCTGGGAAAATGGAGCGCACATTCGTCCAGTGGCAGGAGCCTTTGATCTGGGGAGTGATCTGTCCCGGCCCTGCAGACGGCCTGTCGGCGCAAAAGTCCTGAAAGAGCTGTACCGGGACAGCGCCCTCTCCCAGCCGATAAGCGGCTTCTTCCAACTGTTGCTGAAAGCTTACGCCGGCAAGAGGTCCGTCTCCGGGATAGTCGTCGGGGGTAACGGTGACGATCACGGCGCTGTTTGCATTTTTCCCACTTCTTCCGCTGTAACTCATGCCATTGACCGCCAGTTTTCCTGGTTCGGAGGAGGCATTTACCACATATCCGCCCGGACACATGCAGAAGGTATAGACGCTGCGCCCATTCGGGAAATTGGCGGTCAGCTTATAGGAGGCGGCCGGAAGACCGGAATCGACGGCGCCATACTGACTCTGGTTGATCATTTTCTGGGGATGTTCGATGCGGACGCCGACAGCAAAGGACTTGGCTTCCATAGGAAATTTTCGCTTTTCCAGCATGGAGAACGTATCTCTGGCGCTGTGACCGATCGCCAGCACAAGGACTTCCGTGTTAAGGACTTCTGTGACAGCGGGATCCAGCGTGTTTTGCGATACTGCCGCCTGAATGCGAGACCCGTCTTCCGTGTCTTTTGTCAGGATATCGGTCAGCCGGGTGCGAAAAGAAAATTCTCCTCCCATAGACTGAATGGCTGTCCGAATAGAACGGACTACCTGGATCAGTTTATCTGTGCCGATATGAGGCTTACTGTCGTAAAGGATTTCCGGTGAAGCGCCGTGTTCTGCAAAAATCCGAAGAACTTCTCGTCCCCTTCCGTCAGGGTCATGGATCAGGGTGTTTAGCTTTCCGTCCGAAAAAGTGCCCGCGCCGCCTTCGCCAAACTGCACGTTAGATTCTGGAAGCAGTTTTCCGGTTTTCCAGAAATTTTCTACCTCTTTGACCCGCTCGTCTACGGCAGCGCCTCTTTCCAGAAGGATCGGACGATACCCCATTTTTGCGAGAGCATAGCCGCAGAACAGACCGGCCGGTCCGGTGCCGCAGATAACCGGCCGGTGGCTTAGGGTTTTGGTACCGGAACTCTGATAAGAATAGGAAGGAAGCGAACCGCGCATCGTGACAGACGGATTTTTTTTCAGGCGATTTCGGAGGCGGTTCTCCTGCCTGATGCTGACTTCCACAGTATAGACATAGAAAAGCTCCGGTTTGCGTCTGGCGTCCAGGGAACGCTTCAGGATCCGAAAGGACTGCAGCTCGTCTGGACGGATCCTGAGGATGTGACAGATTTTCTTTTTCAGTTCTGTGTCAGTATGAGGAATTTTTAGTTTGATCTGCTGGATCTGAATCATAAGTTTAGGATCTCCTTTCTTCTTCGGAGGCGGATTTCCCGGCGATCATTCCGGAAATGACCGCATGGTGAATATTATATCCTCCGCAGATCCCGTCAACATCCAGAACTTCTCCGGCAAGAAACAGTCCGGGTTGCAGGCAGGATTCCATGGTGGCGGGCAGGATCTCTCCGGTAGAAACGCCGCCGGCACATACCTGGGCGTTTTCAAAGCCATTGGTGTCTTCTACGGAAAGGGAAATGTTTTTGCAGGCGGAAACCAGAAGATCCATCTGACCGTGTTCCAGATCAGGAACACGGATGCGCCCGGAAAGCTTTGCCTGTTTTAAGACAGGAATGATCAGTTTGTCCGGGAAAATACCGCACAGATAGTCTTCCAGTGTAAGTGACTGACAGATGCTTCCCAGATGTTGCTGTCTCTGGCGGAAAAAAAGTCGAAGCTGGTTTTCTGACATTTCCGGTACAAGATCCAGCTGTACAGCTACTTTCTTCTGCTCCAGCAGCCCCCGCGCTGCATAGCGACTGACCTGGAAAACAGGGATACCGGACAGTCCATAGGATGTAATCTGAAGTTCGCCGGTATCCTGGGCCGCTTCTTTTCCATCTATGGTAACTGCCACTTTTGCTTCGGTACGCACACCGGCAGCCTTTGCCAATGGGTGGTTCTCTATCTTCAGCTGCACCAGGGCGGGAACCACCGGGACGATGGTATGGCCGAAAGACCGGGCAATGGAGTAACCGCTCCCGTCAGATCCCTGTACCGGTGCGGCCTTTCCGCCGCTGGAAAGAATGACCCGACTGGCGCTGCATTTTTTGCGAACCCCGCCAGTGGAAAACCACACTTCAAATCCGCCGGCAACGGGGATAACGCCGGAGACATGTGCGCCCAGGATCACCTGCACCTGCAGCTCCTTCAGACGACGGACGAGAATCCTGCGGACAGAAGACGCCTGATTGGATCTTGGATATACATAGCCGTCCCGGTCTCTGACCGGAAGCCCCAGATCTTCAAAAAAACGAACCGTATCCTGCCACCGGAACCGCTCTGTCAGATGTTTGATCCACCGGGGATCTTCACTGCGGTAGCAGGCTTCTGTCATACGATGGTTGGTCAGATTACAGCGTCCGTTCCCGGTAACCAGTATTTTTTTCCCAAGTTCTGCTTTGTGTTCCAGGATTGTGATCCTGGCAGACGGGCCATGTTCTGCGGCCGTGATGGCGGCTGTCATGCCGGATACGCCTCCGCCGATGATGACAATATGCTTCATATCCTCTCTCCTTACAACAGATTATACGGTCAGGATCCCTTCGCGCACCAGATATTCCAGAGACATCAGGATTCCAAGTTTTGCATGAGGCCAGGTCAGGCCGCCCTGGAAATAGACGGCGTAAGGTGGTTTGATCGGACCGTCTGCAGAAAGTTCAATGGAGGAGCCCTGGACAAATGCTCCGGCCGCCATGATCACATCACTGTCGTAACCTGGCATTGCCCACGGTTCAGGAGTCACATAGGAATCTACCGGAGCGGCAGCCTGGATCCCGCGGCAGAAAGCAATGACGCCTTCCGGTTTTCCAAACGTTACCGCCTGTATGATATCGTGTCGGTCTTCCTTGCCGTCAGGAATTACCGGATATCCGAGTTTTTCATAGACATTTGCAGCAAAAATCGCGCCCTTTAAGGCAGAAGCCGTTACAGTTGGCGCCAGAAACAGACCCTGATAGAAAGACTGCATCACGCCTAAAGATGCGCCGACTTCTTTGCCAAGTCCCGGGGAGGTCAGCCGGTAGCTGCAATTTTCAATGAGCTCCTTTTTCCCGGCAATATAGCCGCCGATGGGTGCAAGGCCGCCGCCGGGATTTTTAATCAGGGATCCCACCACCATATCTGCGCCTGCGTCACTGGGCTCTGTTTCTTCTACAAATTCACCGTAGCAGTTGTCTACCATAACGATTACATCCGGCTTGATCTGTTTTACAAAAGAGATCAGTTCTCCGATCTGTTTCACAGAGAAGCTTGGACGGGTCTGATATCCCTTGGAACGCTGAATGGTGACCATCCGGGTTCTCTCATGAATGGCCTGACGGATCTTTTCATAATCAAAGGATCCGTCTGCAAGCAGGTCTACCTGTGAATAAGTGATCCCGTATTCTGAAAGAGAACCTTTGGAGGGACGGATGCCAATGACTTCTTCCAGCGTATCATAAGGCTTTCCGGCCGGCGACAACAGCTCATCTCCCGGTCTTAAATTTGCGGCCAGGGCAAGAGAAAGGGCGTGGGTGCCGCAGGTGATCTGTGGCCGGACCAGCGCATCTTCAGTATGGAATACAGAGGCATATACCCGTTCCAGAGTATCCCTGCCCAGATCGTCATATCCATAGCCGCTGGCAAACTGAAAGCAGGCGTCGCTGACCCTGTTTTTCTGCATGGCATGGATGACTTTGAGCTGATTGTATTCGGCAGTCTGGTCGATCTGTTCAAACCGGTCTTTTAGTTCACGGCAGATATTTTCTCCATACGTGACCACACTTTTTCGGATTCCCATTTTTTCATATAAAGCATCAATTTGTTCTGACATGTCTGTTTATCCTCTCTTTTGTCTGATTGTTTTTGGAATGGATTTCATTTTTATACGCCGTTACATGGCATCCATGATCTTGGTGCGGACCGCAGCACATCTGGCATCAAATTCCGGGTTCAGCGGCCGGATTTCCATGATCACATCTGCGGCTTCCCGGAATTTTTTCATATCATACAGCAAAGAGGCGCGGTTTAATTCATAAAGCGCCTGTTCTCCCTGTGTATGGATCAGCGGCTTTAGTTTCACAAGCTCCCGATAGGTCGCCTGTGGATTTCTGCTGCAGGCATAAACTTCCATAAGTGTGTTCATTCGTTTCAGAAACTTGGAACCCCCGAATAATTTTTCAAACATGATACTCCCTCCAGTTTTTTTATCTCTTCCAGCATAAATGCCAGTATCTTTTCTTCTTCATATTGAAAACAGTCTTTTGGCACCCAGATCACATGTTTCTCCCTCTTAAACCATGTGAGCTGGCGTTTTGCGAAGTGTCTGGTATCCCGTTTGATACGAAAGACCGCTTCTTCCAGACTGCAGCCGCCGGACAGGTACTCCAGAAGCTCTTTGTATCCAAGTCCCTGCATGGATACCATCTCTTTGCGGCAGCCCATTTCTTTTAGTTTCCTGACTTCATTCAGAAGACCGTCGTCCATCATCAGGTCTACCCGGCGATCGATCTGTTCATATATTTTTTCACGTTTGTCGGTCAGCACAAAATAAGCGAGCGCATACGGAGATTCTTTCTGCCGTTCCCTTCTGTTGTGTGCAGAAATGCACTCTCCGGTCTGCCGGTAATATTCCAGGGCGCGCACCACCCGTTTGACATTGTGCGGGTGGATTTCTTTTGCTGCCTGCGGATCCACTTCAGAAAGCTTCTGATGCAACGCTTCTGCCCCATGGTCGGCGGCGTATGTTTCCAGTTCTTTTCGGAGGGATCCACAGGACTCTTCCGCGGTAAAATCAATATCATAGATGACCGACTGGATATAGAATCCTGTCCCGCCTGTCAGAAGAGGAATATGCCCCCGGCTGTAGATGTCATCCATAGCGTTTTTCGCCATCTGCTGGAATTTCTGCACATGGAATTCTTCCCATGGATCCAGCACATCAATCAGATGATGGGGGATCCCTTTCATTTCCTCCAGACGGATCTTTGCGGAACCGATGTCCATATGCCGGTAGACCTGCATGGAATCAGCGGAGATGATCTCTGCGTCAATGGCTTTCGCAAGAGCGATGGACAATTTGGTTTTCCCGACAGCTGTCGGTCCGGTCAGGACAATCAATGGTTTCTTCATGATCACACAATCCTTTTAAATTTCTTTTCCAGCTCTTTTTTACTCATGGAAATGATCGTCGGTCTTCCATGAGGACAATGATAGGGGTTGTCCAGTGTCAGAAGTTCCAGGATCAGAGCGTCCACTTCTTTTGCGGACAGGTGCATGTTCCCCTTCACCGCAGCTTTGCAGGACATGGAAGCTATTTTTTCATCCAGGACTTCCGGAGACAGTTTTCTTGTAACTTCTTCGGATAAGGAGTCCAGCAATTCTATCAGCAGCTCTTTTTTTGCCAGACCGAACAAATTGTCAGGGACTGCGCGCACAGCAAAAGAGTCCTGTCCGAATTCCTCAATCTCAAACCCGATCTTTGTAAAGCGGTTCAGATGTTCCCGCAAAAGAGCAGCTTCCTGCATACTCAGGTTGAGGATGATGGGCGGACTGATCATCTGGGAAGTGTATTCTCTGGAATGCATGCTTTTTAATGTACGTTCGTACAGCACCCGTTCATGGGCGGCGTGTTGGTCTATGATATAAAGCTGATCCTGAAATTCTATCATCCAGTAGGTTTCAAACACCTGCCCGATCATCCGGTAAAACGGTCTGCTGGAAGGCTCCAGAAACCTGTCCTGAAAGAGATTTAACTGGGTTGTCTGTGCAGGCTCTCCGGTCGGTTCTGCCGGCTTTTTCTGCCCGGAAAGCTTCGGATGTTCTGACTGTTCTTTCGGTGAGAAAGAGCTGACAGCCTCCCGGATCCGGTCGGTCTGGATGTCCGGCCGGAAGATCTGGTTTTTTTGGGGAACCTCTGCGGAAGACCTGCGGTCATGATAGGACTGGACCCGTTTTCGCATCTGTTCCATAAAGTAATCAAGATCCCGCTCTTTGGATGGTATGGCAGTATTTCTGTCTGCAGTTGTTTTACCGGCGGCTGGTTTGCCGGAATCTTTTTCCTGTGCCGCAGGCGCCTTTTCCTGTTCCGGGACAGCGCCGGGTACAGGGAAAGACGGGGAGTCCAGTTCGATTCCAGGGATCAGTTCCCGGGAATGCAGACTCTTGCTTACTGCCTCATAGACAGTATTATAAACGGCCTGCTGGTTTTGGAAACGGACTTCCATTTTCGCCGGATGAACATTGACATCCACCTTATCTGTGTCCAAAGTGATCAGCAGCGCGGTAAACGGATATTTGTGCTGCATGGAAAAATCTTTATAAGCGTCTTCAATCGCCCGGGACAGGATCTGGCTTTTCACATATCGTCCGTTGATGAAATAGTTTTCAAAATTACGGTTGCCTCTGGAAATCACAGGCTTTCCAAGATAGCCTGTGATAGAAAGTCCTTCTGCCTGCATGTGGATTTCCAGGAGATTGGAGGCGATCTCGCGGCCGTAAATGTGATAGATCACATCTCGTAAATTGCCGTTGCCTGAGGTATGGATCCTGGATTGTCCGTGATTGATGAATTGAAAGGAAATATCCGGATGGGATAAAGCCATATGGATCATCAGATCGCTGACATGCCCGGCTTCTGTCATGGGAGTTTTCAGAAATTTTCTGCGCGCCGGCGTATTGTAAAAGAGCTGACGTATAATAAAAGTTGTGCCGTCTTTTGCGCCGGTTTCTTCCAGTCCCTCTTCTTTTCCGCCGGCGATCCGGTAATGGGTCCCGAAGGGTTCTGAAGCAGTCTTGGTGATCATTTCTACCTGGGAAACGGCGGCGATACTGGAAAGCGCCTCGCCGCGGAAGCCCAGAGAGTGAATGTGGGCAAGATCTTCTGCCGAGCGGATCTTACTGGTTGCATGCCGCAGAAAAGCAGCAGGAACTTCGGCATGATCGATGCCGCAGCCATTGTCTGCGATCCGTATATAGGAGATCCCTCCGTCTTCAATTTCCACTGTAATGGCAGTCGCTCCTGCGTCTATGGCGTTTTCAGCCAGTTCTTTTACAATGGACGCAGGACGCTCTACCACTTCACCGGCGGCAATCTTGTCAATCGTCACCGGATCCAGCACCTGTATTTTACTCATAATCTACCACCTGTTTTTCAATTTGTTCTGCAATTGATATAAAGTATTTAATGCGTCGATCGGAGTTAAGTTGGCCAGATCCAGATTTTCGATCTCCTGGATCACATCGTCATCTTTTACCGTATCAAACAGTGACATCTGGGCCAGATCTACTTCATCATAGCGTCTGGGCTTTCCTTTGGGAGTTCCTCCGGTCTGGACGGCGATATCTTTGATCCGGGTGGTGATATCTGCCTGGACCAGTTCTTCTACGATCTCTTTTGCCCGGCTGGTCACAGACTCCGGCACTCCGGCAAGACGCGCAACCTGGATGCCGTAACTTTTATCGGCTCCGCCTTTTACGATCTTGCGGAGGAAAATAATATCGTCGCCTTTTTCTTTGACAGCGATGCAGTAGTTATTGACATTGCTGATTTTGCCTTCCAGTTCTGTCAGTTCATGGTAATGAGTTGCAAAAAGGGTTTTTGCTCCCAGAAGCTTGCTGTTGCTGATGTGTTCGATCACAGCCCAGGCAATGCTTAGGCCGTCAAACGTACTGGTCCCCGCGGCCGATCTCGTCCAGGATCAGGAGACTTTTGCTGGTGGCATTTCGCAGGATATTGGCAACTTCCGTCATTTCCACCATAAATGTACTCTGCCCGCTGGCCAGGTCGTCGGACGCCCCGACTCTGGTAAAGATCCGGTCAACCAGACCAATGTTTGCGCCGGAGGCGGGAACAAAAGATCCGATCTGCGCCATCAGGACGATGAGGGCAGTCTGACGCATATATGTAGATTTTCCAGCCATATTGGGGCCTGTAATGACAGAGATCCGGTTTTTTTTGTCGTCCAGATAGGTGTCATTGGCAATAAACATGTCTGCCGGGATCATTTTTTCTACCACCGGATGCCGTCCGTCTTTGATATCAATCACGCCTTTTTCATTGATCTTTGGCCTTACATAGCGGCCGCGCTCTGCCACAAGCGCAAGGGAGGCAAAGACATCGATACTGGCGACTGCTTTTGCAGTTTTCTGGATACGGAGGACTTCAGCGGCAATGGCATCCCGGACTTCGCTGTACAGCTGGTATTCCAGAGCATACAGCTTATCTTCCGCCCCAAGGATGGTGTCTTCCAGTTCTTTTAGTTCCGGAATAATGTAGCGTTCTGCATTGGCAAGGGTCTGCTTTCTGGTATAGTATTCAGGTACCATATTTTTGAAAGAGTTGGTAACTTCCAGATAATAGCCGAATACTTTGTTGTAACGGATCCTTAAATTTTTGATCCCTGTTTTTTTCCCGTTCCTGCTCCTCTAATTTCGCGAGCCATTCTTTTCCGCTTGATTTTGCGTTCCGAAGACGGTCTACTTCCTCGTGGTAGCCGTCCCGTATGATGCCGCCTTCCTTCATGGCAATGGGCGGTTCATCGGTAATGGCTCTGTGGATCAGATCGCAGAGATCTTCCAGGGGATCCAGATCCTGCCAGATGCCTTTAAGCAGTTCAGAGTGCATGTCCTGAAGAATACATTTGATATGCGGCAGCATGGACAGGGACCGTTCAAATGCGATCAGATCCCGCGGATTTGCAGACTGATAGGTAATCTTGCACATCAGTCGTTCCAGGTCGTATACAGAGGATAGATACTCCCGGATCTCTTCTCTTGAGATGGCCTGATCCTTTAATTCTTCCACTGCATCCAGACGCTGCTCGATTTCTTTTTTTACGATCAGGGGCTGCTCAATATATTTTCTTAAGGTCCGGGCGCCCATGGCAGTTTTGGTCTTGTCAAGGACCCAGAGAAGGGAGCCTCTCTTTTGCTTTTCCCTTAAGGTTTCACAAAGTTCCAGATTCCTTCTGGTGGAACTGTCAAGAAGCATATATTTTCCGCTTGCGTACACCGTCAGGTTTGTGATATGAGAAAGATCCTGCTTCTGCGTTTCCAGAAGGTATTTCAGGAGCGCTCCGGCGGCAATGATTCCACTGTCATAATCAGCCAGGCCTAGCCCTTCCAGCGCAGCTACATGAAAATGGTCTTTCAGTGTGCCGGCACAGATCTCATCATCAAAATACCAGGCGTCCAGCGTATATATGGTAATGCCGAATTTGGTTTTTAAAAGATCGAGATCCATTCCGCTCATATAAAAAGCCTCATTGCATATCAGCTCTGAGGGCATATACCGGTAGATCTCGTCAAATAGTTTTTCACTGTCAGCAATCTCGCTTACAAAATAGTCGCCGGTGGTCACATCAGCGACAGATACGCCGTACCTGTCGGCAATATAGACCACACACATGATGTACTGGTTCCTGGTCTCGTCCAGCGCCTGGGTGTCAAGATTGGTTCCGGGAGTAACGATACGCACCACGTCCCGTTTCACCAGGCCTTTGGCAGTGGCCGGATCCTCCATCTGTTCGCAGATGGCTACTTTATAACCTTTGGACACCAGCCGGTTCAGATAACTGTCTACTGCATGGTACGGGACGCCGCACATGGGAGCCCGTTCTTCCAGTCCGCAGTTTTTTCCGGTCAGAGTGATTTCCAGCTCTCTGGATGCGGTCAGGGCGTCCTCAAAAAACATTTCGTAAAAATCACCTAATCTATAAAACAAAATGCAGTCAGGATATTCTTTTTTTGTTTCCATATACTGACGCATCATAGGGGTTAATTCAGCCACTCTTATTCTCCTCTTCTGTTAAGAAATTTACATTTTATTATAGCATTTCTGCATGGAATAAGAAAGGGATATTTTTTTCAATTCCGCTTTCGTGCATCACAGGAAATGAGGGCTGGGCCGTATCTCCTGAAACAGCCAGAATCCCAGATAACCCCCGATCAGAATGCCGCAGGCACACAGGCCGGAAAAGAGAACGGCAAAAGGAAGACAGATCTGGCCGAACAGCTGCAGAGGCTGGTCACTGTAGTCCCAGATTGTAAACCCCAGCCATTTATTAAAGATGATCCCGGTGATAAATTCCAGAGAAACTACAAAAACCGTACATCGTATAATCTGGATCCACAGCGGATCCACCCATCTGGTAAGCTGCGCCTGTACCGTACAGAATACAAGGCTAAGTCCTCCAAGAAGAAACATGGACCAGTGGGAGAACCCGCGGAATAAAAGCTCAAAACTATAATACAGACATCCGCCAAGTCCGGATAAAAAAAGATATTCGCTGATCTTTCTCATAAAAAACGCCCCCACTATCGTCATACACCATAGTTTGAGCGTTTTTTTGAAAAATTATAGATGGCAGATATTGCTAGACTGCCTGTTCTCCAAGATAGTAAAATCCTCTGCATTCTGTTAAGTGTACAGGGATCAGTTTCCCGATCAGATCCGGATTTCCCGGAAAATGGACCAGAAGATTATTGCTAAGTCTTCCGGTTACCATAGAAGGATCGTGTTCGCTTAAGGATTCCACCAGGACTTCCTTGGTAGTTCCCTCATGGACGGAACAGGTCTTTGCCGCGATGTCCTGGACTTCTTTTAGCAGACGCTGGAAGCGGTCTTTTACGACTTCTTCCGGTACCTGATCTTCCATTGCGGCTGCGGGAGTGCCGGTGCGCCTGGAGTAAATAAACGTAAAGGCGCTGTCGTACTGTACTTTTCTGACCAGATCCAGCGTTTCCTGGAAATCTTCTTCTGTCTCACCCGGAAAGCCTACAATGATATCTGTAGTCAGGGAGATCCCGGGAACCGCTTTTCGGATCTTGTCTACAAGAGCAAGATACTGTTCTTTGGTATAGTGCCGGTTCATTTTTTGAAGGATCCGGCTGCTTCCGGACTGGACCGGAAGATGCAGATGCCTGCAGATCTTTTCGGACCGGCTCATGACCTGGATCAGTTCATCAGAAAGGTCTTTGGGGTGGGAGGTCATAAAACGGATCCTCCTGATTTTGTCGATCTTTTCAATTTCAGCTAAAAGGGCGGCAAACGTCACAGGAGTGTCCAGTGTTTTTCCGTAAGAGTTGACATTCTGGCCAAGAAGCATGATCTCCACAACCCCATCGTCTGCGAGACGGCGGATCTCGTCCAGGATGGCCTGGGGACTTCGGCTTCTCTCACGCCCGCGGACATAAGGAACGATACAGTAACTGCAGAAATTGTTGCATCCGAACATGATATTGACGCCGGACTTGAAGAAATATTTTCTCTGATTCGGAAGATTTTCTACAATCTGTTCGGTCCCTTCCCAGATATCGATTACAGGTCTGCCGGTGGCAAATCTTTCTGCGATCAGTTCTGCAAATTTAAAAATGTTGTGGGTTCCAAAGATGATGTCTACAAAAGGATAACTCTTCTTTAATTTTTCGATCACTTCTGGTTCCTGCATCATACATCCGCAGAGTCCGATCATCATATGCGGATGTTTCTTTTTCAGGGGTTTGAGCTGTCCGAGACGGCCATAGACTCTGGTGTTGGCATTCTCACGCACAGTGCAGGTGTTGTAGATCACAAAGTCGGCAGATTCTTCCGGCGCTTCCCGGTAGCCGATCTCCAGCAGGATTCCCCGCAGTTTTTCGGAATCCCGCGCGTTCATCTGACATCCGAATGTAGTAACGCAGAATGTCAGGGGCCTTCCCAGTTTTTGTGAAAGCTGCTGCACATAGAGACGTGCTTTTTCTATGTAATAGTATTGTCTGCCCGTCTCATCGGCGGGAATTTCATCAGACAAACTGATGTCCAGATTCATCGTATTCATAACCGATTCCTTTCAATGTATTTTTCACTTCTTCTGTACTGGCTCCCATGTCTTCACACAGGGTAGAAAGATCCGGGTACTGATCCCGAAGACGGGTGTTGACTACGCTAAGAAGCATAACCGGATCTTTTGGCAGTTTCTGCAACATATCAGGCATCTCCTTTCCGGCCGCCGAACTTTTTCCCAAGATCCGTGATGCTTCCGTCCGGCTCCTGGATTGAGATCTGATTCAGCTGACTGCGGAGATTTTGCTTAAATGCGTCAACATATTCTCTCCGGAGGATCTGCTGTTCTTTCTTTTCCTCCGCAGTCAGTCCCTCTGCCTTTGATTTGTGATATAATTCATTGATCCTTGCAATCTTTTGTTCATCCATGACAAGTCCTCATTTCTTTGCATTTTTTCGCACGTTCTTTATCTTACACTATCCGGCAGATAAAGTCCATGTTTTCCTGTCTAGCTGGAGTAATTTTCCAGAAATCCGTACAATTCCTGTTCGTTTTTTATATATTTCCCATTTCGGATCTCTTCCCGGATCAGCGCCGGAAGTTCATCGTAGGAGATGTCGGTATATTCATAGGGCGTTTTGCGGTCGCTGAAGTAGACAACAATATAACCGTTGACTTCAAAAAGAAAATATCCCTCTTCCTCTTTCTTGGAAGCCGCTCCCTCTGTCACAACCGCTTCGTTTTTCTGGGTGTGTTCAGCGGCGGCCCTTTCTTTTGCCTTGTGATACGTCAGCTGATACGCGCAGGTGAGCGCCAGGATCAGAAGGATTGAAATTGTAAAAAAACCAATACCATACTTGCGGTTCACAGGATCCACTCCTTTTTTAAGTACAGTATTGGTCAGAACTAATTTGATTTATACAAGTTTTCGTAAGGTTTTTTTCAATCAGAAGCCCTTCCCGTTCCGGGTAAGAATAGGTTTCGCTGTCGCGGATGCAGGCGCAGACAAATGCGTGAGAAGCCTGGATGCTCTCCAGAAGCGTATATCCCTGCAATAGCTTTGCAAGAAACATTCCGTCAAACGCATCGCCGGTGCCATGGTAATCACTTAACTTTTCTCCGTTTCCAAGATAGAGAAATGCCTGATCTTCATAGAGGACCATGCCTTTTTTGCAGTCATCTTTGGGGACACTGGTGATCACCATATCCCTGGCGCCATAGGCCATAAGCTCTTTACACAGGGCGAGTACGTTCCGGTGATCGCCGGTGATCTGATAGGGACGGCCGGTCAGAAGAAAACATTCGGTCAGGTTTGGAAGGATCACGTCGGCGTAAGGCAGCAGCCTTCTGACAGCCCGGCTGTATGATTCATCAAAGTTCTGATAATAATTTCCATTATCTCCCATAATCGGATCCAGGATCATTTTTGTTCCGGAGAACTGTTCCAGGAAATAAATCACGGCGTCCACCATATCTGCATGTCCGAGATATCCTACAAAGATAGCGTCAAACTGAATCTTCTGGCTTATAAAATGATCCGCACATTCACGGATAAAGGAGGGATCGATCTTTGCGATGGCCGGTTTACCATATCCGCCGGTGTGGGTGGAAAGGAGCATGGTAGGCACCGGACAGGCTTCGATTCCCATTGCGCTTAAGATTGGCATCATATTGGTCAGAGCGGCTTTCCCCACGCTGCAAAGGTCGTGGATCAGCGCAACTTTTTTCGTCGGTTTCATGATGGCTTTACTCTCCTCTGAACAGGTGTAGTTTCTGGCAGATGTTTACCAGGGTCGCGCCCTTTGGCATATCCAGGACTTCTTCTTTTGTCACTCCGCCAAACAGGACCAGAGCCGCTGCATACGCAAATACAGCCGCAGGGATGGCAATTATGGTTGCCACATGTTCTCCTGCAAAGAGTTCAAATAACAGATGTACCACCAAGGTGACAACGCCCATGACAGCGGAGGCCGCGGTCGGGATCATAAAGGTCAGTTTCTGTTCCTGGATATAACTGATCCGTCCCCGGAGGGTGTGTGCATTCAGAATGCAAAGCGCTCCGGAAAAGACGATCTTACTCAATACAACTGCATAAATATTCCACTCAAAGACTACCATCATAAGCAAAAGGGAAACGACATGGATTCCCAGTGCGATGGCCGAGTTCTTCACCGGCGAGATCATGTCGTCCAGACCCTGAAGTACCGAGGTTGTCACAGTGGAGAGACAGAAAAAGACCACAGATATGGCTCCGATCTGAAGCATGCGCGCGGCTGTTCCGTTGTCCTGCGTAAAGAATAAAAGATCCAGGATTGGTCTTGCAAGCACCAGAAAACCTACTGCACAGGGGATTGCAATACACATGTTAAAGCGGACCACGGAAGTGATCTTCTGATGGATCTGCTTGCGGCTGCCCGTCTGCACGGTAGCGACAAGACTGGGGATCAGAGAAGCGCCAAGAGCTGTCGCGACGGAAAGAGGTACATTGATCATGGTGGCATACTGGCCGCTTAAAATGCCAAGCAGGCTTGCATATTCTGTCTTTTTATATCCCTGTGCCGCCATAATATTACTAAACAGAGCATTGTCTACAAAATCGCTGATGTTGGAAACCGTCGCACTTAAGATGACCGGTACAATGGTAATAAACAAAACTTTGTAAACCTGCTGGTAACTTTCTTTTCTGCGGCTTTTATCTCTTCGCATTTTTCGCCGGAATACTTTAAGATATGCCCAGGCAAGCAGGGCGATAAAAAGCAGGGCAAAGAAAGCGCCGGCAATGGTTCCCACAGTTCCTCCTGCAGCTGCGTATGCAGGACCAAAAGACTGGTTTTTGCTGCTTTTTGCAAGATCAAGACCAACCTGGAGCAAAAGGTATGCTCCGGCAACAGAGGCAACTGCATTGACAATCTGCTCCAGAATCTGGGAAACAGCCGTCGGCACCATGGATCCGTTTCCCTGGAAAAAACCTCTAAGAACACCCAGAAGCGCGACTACCAGAATACAGGGCGCAAGTATTCTAAGCGCATAGACGCTCATATCCATTGACATAATATCTGACGCAATAAATTCGGCGCCAAAGAAAATAATAAGCGCAACCAGTCCACCGGACAGCAACGCAAAGGCAAAAGCGCCTTTGAGCACTTTATAGGCATTCCGGTACTGGCCCACGGCAATCCTGGCAGAGACCAGTTTGGAAACTGCCAGCGGAAGGCTGTAGGAAGTCAGGGTGAGAGCTACGGTATAAATAGAAAAAGCGACACTATAATAGCCCATTCCTTCATCGCCTACAATATTCATCAGAGGAATACGATAGACAGCGCCGATGATCTTTGTGATCACACCGGCGATGGCAAGAATGGAACCCTGAACCATGAAATTTTTTTCTTTTTGTTTTGCTCCCATATATTACTCCAACTATCTTTTGTTATTTGCCTTCGGTCAGCGAGGGATGCCTGCTTTTTCCATGATCATCCGCTGGAGATCTTCCATGCAGGCGCGTTCATCTTCTTTCATATGGTCATACCCTGTTAAGTGTAACACAGAATGCACGATTAAAAAAGAAAATTCTCGTAAAATGGAATGACCGTAATCTTTGGCCTGTTCCAATACTTTATCTTTGGATATCACAATATCGCCCAGCATCAGCTCGCCTGTTTCCGGATCAAAACAGTCTTCCATTTCCTCCAGACGGCTAAAATCCCCGGGCGAAGGAAAGTCGATCATTGGAAAAGACAAAACGTCAGTTTCCCGGTCTATCTGCCGAAATTCTTTGTTCATCCTGCGGATTTCTTCATTGGTAGTCAGCAGTAGATTAATTTGCGCTTCATAGGGGCACATCAGCACATCCAGCGCGGTCCTGGCGGCAAACTCTGCAGTTTCTTCACAGGAGAGCGGCAGTTTCACCGCTCCTTCTTCATCAAAATAAATGGTCATGAGCGTCTCCTTTTTTCTCTGGAAGTTTTCCGTCCGCCCCGTCCCCGGCTTTCCCGGCTCTCATATTCTTCGTATGCCTTAACGATCTGCTGCACCAGGGGATGTCGTACAACATCTTTACTGGTCAGATTACAGATGCTGATGTCATCGATATTTTTTACAACAGATACAGCTACGTCAAGTCCGGAGATCTGTCCCTGGGGCAGGTCTTTCTGGGTGGCGTCGCCGGTCACAACGACCTTGGAGCCAAATCCGATCCGGGTCAGGAACATTTTCATCTGTGCGGGCGTTGTGTTCTGGGCTTCATCCAGGATGATAAACGCATTGTCCAGCGTTCGTCCGCGCATATATGCCAGCGGAGCCACCTCGATCAATCCTTTTTCAGAATTTTTCAGAAAGCTTTCCGCGCCCATGATCTGGTAAAGCGCATCGTAGAGTGGTCGTAAATATGGATCGATCTTACTTTGCAGATCGCCGGGCAGGAAGCCCAGCTTCTCTCCTGCTTCAATGGCCGGCCGGGTCAGGATGATGCGTCCGACTTCGTTGTTTTTAAATGCCGTGATCGCCATAGCCATGGCAAGATAAGTCTTGCCGGTACCGGCAGGTCCAAGACCGAACACGATCATCTGCCGGCGGATGGCGTCCACATATTTTTTTTGATTGATGGTTTTTGGTTTGATCGGCTTTCCCTGAAGCGTATGACAGATAATATCCTTATCTATCTCCAGAACATTGTCTTCACTGTCATCCATGGTAAGAGAGATCGCATAATCCACATTCTGTTCCTGGATCGTGTTTCCCCGTTTTGAGAGTTCTGTAAGCTGCAGGAGCACCTTTTTTGCTTTTTCCGCAAGGGCCGCATCTCCCATGATCTTTACATGTTCTTCTCTGGCGATCAGGGTGACGCGAAAGGCTCTTTCCAGCTTCTTTGCATAAACATCAAACTGGCCGAATACATTACGCTGGTGTTCGGCAGGTATTTCGATTACTGTTTCTGTAAATCCCATGTATTCTTCTCCTTTTCCTCTTCCGATGATGCCGGAGCTTTCGCAGGCTTTGAGACGCCGATCGGTGTGAGGACTTTAAGCTTTCCTGAGGCAGCCGCCTCCTGAGACTCTGTGTATATTTTAACATTATTCTCAATAATTTCTACCCCTTTTTTCTCCAAATCCTCTTTATAGCGTGAAAACGAGGCGCTTAAGATCTTTTGCACAGCCTGCAGGCCCAGTGTTTTACGGCGGGGAGTATAAGGGCTTGCAAGACGACAGCCGTAAGAGACCGGAAGGTCCAGGCTCCCGATGGAAAGATGTCTCTCATAACCCCAAAAGGTCCAGTTTTTATAGTTGTTTTGAATTCCTCCAAAAGAAAAACGAAAGGATCCCACCTGGAGAAAATTTTCTCTTTTTTGCACAGAATCATAGGTTTTCTCAACGGAAGACATGGCTGCCGTGTCATGATAAACAATCTGTGCTTCGGCTGTGATCCTGGCATCGGCTCTTCGAAACTGATATCCGGTTACTTCTTTTGCATCGTTCAGGATCGGCACCTGGCCGGACACCAGGATTTCTCCCTTTTTTACCGAATCTCCCGCTTCCACCAGGGGGACGCCTTCCAGTGTCACGATCTCCCGGATTATTCCGTCCAGATCGGCCACAAGATCAAAGCCTTTCCAGGAAGCCGAAGAGGGATCGTCGTCTGTCTCTTTGCCGGCATCTGCCCTGTATTCATTTTCTTTGATCTGTATCCTTAAGCGGGATCCGTCTATGGAAACAGACGCCCACAGGATCTCATCGTAAGTCTTTCTGATTTCGGATGCGATCCGGGAACAGTTGATCTGTGTTTTTTTCATGCCGCAGGAAATATTGTTTTCCCCCAGGTATTTTAAAAGCGCTTCGTCAGTACAGGTTTGATTTCCGCTAAATTCAATGCTCCAGATGCGTCCGGAAAGAAGATGAAGCAGGAAAATGCAGAGAAAAAAGCCAAGGATCAGCCCTCTCCTTTTGCGGTATCTGGACCGGAAAAAGGGAAGGCCCGCCCGGTGTGTCACAGTTACTTTGGTTCCTGTTTTTCGGACGAGCTTTCGGATTTTCAAAAAATCTCTGACAAAAAGACAGAGTTCATATTCTCCTGCCCGGACCGGACAAAGATCCCACAGACGGATCCCCCGGCGTACGCAGTTGTTTAGAAAATGCTCTGTGAAAGGGCCGGATATCCGGATCCTTACATATCCAAAGAGGTACTGCTGAAAACGGCCGGCCATTTTTATATATCCTCCCGGCGCAGATAGAGAACAGAGGTTATTTTCCCGAAAACGGTCATTTCATATTCACCATAGGAGCGAATCTGTATATTTTCTCCGCCGATATGGAGAAATCCGTCGCAGATCACAACCCGGATCAGGGTATCCGTATACTCCAGGATGCCTCTGTAGTTTTCCAGTCTAAGTTCGGAATGCCCGGTTATGGTAAGGACAGGGACTCCCGGGGTTATGTCTTTTGGGATTTCCGCCCACTCGGCGATTTTACTGTTGCGATGATCTGCTTCTTTCTGTCTCATAATCATTTTGTAAATACCGCCGGCAAATGTTATTAAAACATATGTAAGAGAAAACAAAAAATATGTCTGTTGATTTTACTTTTTATAATTTTTACTTATTAATAATATTTTCCTTGAGTTTCCCTGGTCTTAACAGTATACTAGTAATGTCTGTTATTGCGGAATTTTGTAAGAATTTATGTGAGAAATCATTGCTTTACAAGGATATAGAGGGGAGAAATTATGGTATTTTCAAGTCTGATTTTTTTATTTGTCTTTCTTGCTTTAAATCTGACGATCTACCTTTTGGTGGACGACAGATACAAAAACAAAGTACTGCTGGCCTTTTCACTGGTTTTCTATGCCTGGGGAGGACCCAAATATCTGATACTGCTTGCGGGAGAAACGTTTGCCAGCTGGTTCTTTGCGCTTCTGATCGAAAATACCGGAAACAGACAGAAGCGAAAACTGTTTATGCTGGGAGAATGTGTAGTTCTTCTTGGCCTTCTCGGGTATTTTAAATACGCCGTGTTTTTTGCGGAAAACTTTCATGCCCTTTTTGGTATTCCGAAAGAAATCCCTAATATTGTACTTCCCATTGGTATCTCCTTTTATACCTTCCAGCTTCTCTCTTATGTGGTGGATGTGTACAGAGAGGAAATCCATGCACAGCCTAAATACTGGAAGCTTCTTTTATATTCCAGTTTGTTTCATCAGTGTATTGCCGGACCGATCGTCCGTTATGAGACAGTTGCGGATGAGATCGATCACCGGACTGTCAATCAGACGGATATATATATGGGTGTGCGTAGATTCTGTATCGGGCTTGCAAAAAAGGCAATTCTTGCAAATGCCTGCGCTGAGATCGCGGATTCTTTGATCCTTCCGGGAAGCGATGCGCTGGCCGCTCAGTCTACCATGGGACTGTGGCTTGGAATGTTTGCCTATATGCTGCAGATTTATCTGGACTTTTCGGCTTACTCGGATATGGCCATTGGAATGGGACGCATGGTGGGCTTCCATTATCTGGAAAACTTCAATTATCCCTATATTGCCAGATCTGTGCAGGATTTCTGGAGAAGATGGCATATCTCTTTAAGTACATTTTTCCGGGATTATGTTTATATTCCGTTGGGCGGGAGCCGCTGTTCCCAGGGGAAGATCATCCGCAACATGGCGGTGGTCTGGTTTCTGACCGGTATGTGGCACGGAGCCAGCTGGAATTATATTTTCTGGGGAATCTACTATCTGGTCTTCCTGCTCCTGGAGCGGTTTGTGGTCGGCGATAAGATCCCGGGGCCTTTGAAGCATGTGTATACGCTTCTGGTCGTTTTCTTTGGCTGGGTTATCTTTAAATTTGAAAATGTCGGAGAACTTGGCAGCGTTCTCATCGGTCTTTTTGGCATCGGTACTTCCGGATTTTCCGGAATGGATGTGACCACCGTTTTCCTTAGCAATATATTCCTGCTGCTTTTTTCGGTGATCGCATGTACGCCGCTCGGAAAGACGATCCGGCAGATCCTTGTACGGTACGGAGCAAGAACGCCGGTGACCTTTGCTGTCTTTAATATCACAGAAATGATCGTGCCGCCTCTCCTTTTGATCCTCTCTGTGCTGGCGCTGATCGGAAACAGTTACAACCCGTTTTTATACTTTCAATTTTAAGGGGAAGATAAAAAATGAGAAAACAAAAAATCACAAAAAAACAAAAAAGAATTGTTTCCATGTGTCGTGCGTTAAGCGTACGGATCTTTGCGGCGATCATGGTGCTTGGCTGTCTGCTGGGACTTTTGTTCTTTGTCCGGCCGGACACTTCAGAAGTGGAAAAAAGAAAGCTGACAGAATTTCCGAAAATCACCCTCTCATCTCTCTGGAACGGAGAATTTTTCTCGGAACTTTCTCTCTGGTATTCGGATACTTATCCCATGCGGGATACGCTGATTGCCGCTGATCAGAAGGTAGAGAGTAAATTCGGGATCACCACATCGAAAATGATGGTGGGAAATCAAAAGAAAACCGATGATATTCCGGATAAGAAGGCTTCTAAAAAGGCAAAAGCAGAGAAAAAAGAAAAAGAGGTCAAACAGATTTCAGCGCCGGACAGCCGGGCCATGGAGGCAGAGATCCAGAATCAGATCCAGGACAGTCTCTATGTGAAAGACGGAGCGGCGTATACAGTCTATTATTACAATCAGGCTGCGGCAGACATCTACACCTCTGCGCTTAGTAAAGCGGCGGAAGAACTGAAAGGAAAGACAGACGTATACTCTATCCTGGTTCCCAACAATTCAGGCGCTATGCTGACTGAGCAGGAACTGGAAGACCTGGGCGGAGCAGATCAGACACAGGCCATTGATTATTATTACAGTCTGTCAGAAGGCTGCAAAACCATTGATACGATCAATACGCTTCGCAAACATAATGACGAATATCTGTACTTCCGTTCTGATCACCACTGGACGCAGCTTGCGGCTTATTATGTATATGAGAATTTCTGCGAGGAAAAAGGATGGAAACCGAATCAATTGTCGGATTTTGAGAAGATGACCTTCTCTCCTTTCCTGGGAACTTTCTATCAGAAACTTCAGAACGCGGATATGGCGGCAAATCCGGATTCTGTAGAAGCATATATTCCTATGGGCACCAATGATATGACGTATACCGACAATGACGGCACACAGGTTGACTGGCATGTGATCGAAGACGTCAGCACCTGGAATATCAATTCCGGATATTCCTGTTTTATCGGCGGAGACAAGCCGCTTGCAGTGATTGAAAATCCACAGATTGACGACGGGTCGTCCTGTGTAGTGGTAAAAGAATCCTACGGCAATTGTTTCGTGCCGTTTCTGGTGGATCATTATCAGACCGTATACGTTCTGGATTTCCGGTATACCCAGAATAATGTTATGGATTTCGTGAAAGAGCATCAGGTGCAGGATCTGATCATGATGAACAATATTTCTATCATAGCCAGTGAAGATGTGGCAACAACAATAGCGGGACTCCTTCAATAGGAGCCCCGCCTTTTATTTTTGACTGCTCTTTAGTTCAAAAATCTGCCCCGCATCCGGGTCCAGATATGTCCCTGGACATATTCGTAGGCCTTGTCATAAATCAGCAGGCCGATCTGCCCGGCAAGAAAAGCGCCGATCAACAGAGGAGCCGACAGCTTCCCGGAAAAAAGAAGTTCCTGGAAAAACAGCAGCGCCGGCAGATAGATCAGATTAAAGATCAGGTATTTCATGATCCAGAACACCTGCTTTTTCCGATATCTTGCGGGCAGGTTTCCCATCTTTCTCCAGATAAACTCAACCGCCACGATGTAGAATCCCATAGCCGCATAGGAAAGTACATAAAATTTGTTCGGTACAAGAAAAAATCCCAGCAGCACACCGGCCAGATAAAAGGCCGCTCCCATCCGCAGTCCGGTTTCCCGTATCATGATCCCTGCAAAATAGGACGCTGCGGCAAGAAGGAACAGGGTGTTGGTTTCTATGATTCCTCCGAGCATCATGAACAGCACTGTCAGCGCCAGTAAAAGGCCGCCGAATGCTATGATTTTTGCTTTTACATGCATGAACAAAGATCTCCTCCCATACATTCACACAACGTATCTGCACACCACAGGTCACAGCAGATATTTCCGGTTCCGCAGGAAGATCCTCCCATTCCATATCCTCCACCGTAGGGGCTTCCCTGATATCTCTGGCTGTTCCAGCTTAGCTGATTTAAAAGCTGACAGTATCTGGGATTGTTCGGCTCCATATTCACGGCCTGGGCAGCGTGATCTCTGGCCACAATATTATTGCCAAGACCTGCATTGGCTGCGCCGCTTAAATAATACCACTCCGCTGTACGGTTGGGCATACGGTTCAGAAGATTTACAGCCTCCTGGAACCTGCGGTTGTTGATAAAATTGTAAACCGCCTGCATTTCCACATTCTGGGAATCCCCGGAACTTTGTCTCTGATAACCGCCAAACCCGCCGGAAGAACCATAACCATACTGATATCCTCCGCCGTTCTGGCGTTCTTTCATGATCGTGTCATAAGCTTCCTGGATTTCCTTAAACTTTTCTTCTGCCAGATCCGCCAGCGGATTATTGGCATTTGCGTCCGGGTGATATTTTCTGGAAAGCTCCCGGTAGGCTTTTTTTATCTCGTCATCCGACGCATTAGGAGATACGCCTAAAACATCATATGGATTACTGCTCATTCTGATTCATCCTCACTTTTCTGTCGTTCTATTTCTATTTTTCGGAATTTATTCCAGACACCATCATATAATATATTCCGCAAAATGTCTATATCCTGAATGCAGGGAAGTTTCTCAAACTGCGCGGTACATTCGGCGATCATCATACACAGCATTTCCCTGCACCGCTCATGGAAACCCGGTTCTCCGCAGATGGACTTTAAAGGATTGTAATTTCCTTCTTTCCGGTCTTTCTCCAGGTCGTCATAAGCATCCATGATATAAATAAATTTCCCAAGGAAAAATCCAAGCGCGCGTAACGTCTCTTCCCAGTGATCCTTTTTCCATACCATAAGTTCCGCCATCAGCCGGCCAAAACAGCCGGCCGGTTCGTCCAGTTCCATAACATTCCGTTTTTCACAGTCTGCCAGATTTTTCAACTCTTTTTGGATCACACGGCACTGGCGCGGATACCTGCGGATGACTTTTCTTACCCGGCGTCTCAGCGCGCAGGTGCCAAGAAAACCGGATACTTTCTTTTCATCCACCCAGTCGTCCTTCAGGTGATAATAAGCCAGGATCAGATTCATGTCTGCTCCATAACCGGTAAATACATCCTGCAGGATCTGCTGCTTTTTCACGGGATGTACTTTACAGCGGATCTCCTTCGCATGGATTTCCGGCTCATAGAGCGAGGTCAGAAGAAGAATGGCAAACGTCATATCATAAGTCAACGTCAGCTGTCCCAGATGTCCGTACCGTTCTCTTAATTCCTGACAAAGCCCGCAGTAAAAAGATTTATAACGCCGGAAATCTTTTACCTTCAGTTCCGGCTCCAGGATTGTCACATATCCAAACATGCCATCCCCCTATAAAAAGGTTTTATAGTCTTCATAATTCTTTTTCAGTAATTCCGGTGTGTTCAGCCCGTACGGACATTTGCTTTTACAGTGCCCGCAGTTTTTACACTCTTCGATCTTCTTCATTTTTTCCTGCCATTCCTGTGAAAGCCACCCCTCCTGCGGCGCACGGCGGAGCATCAGGCTCATTCTGGCGCAGTTGTTGATCTCAATTCCTGCAGGACAGGGCATACAGTATCCGCATCCTCTGCAGAAATCACCGGCAAGCTCCTGTTTATCCTTTTCCATCTCTGCCTTCAGTTCAGCATTGAGACTTGGAGGACAGACCTGATAAGAAAGAAATTCATCCAGCTCCGATTCTCTTTGCACGCCCCAGATGGGTGCAACATGGGAAAACTGCGGCTGATCCATAAATGCATAGGCACATGCAGAGTTGTGGATCAATCCTCCGGCCAGGGCCTTCATAGCAATAAATCCCATATTCGCTTCTCTGCACATTTCTACGATTTCCAGATCCGTGTCCGCCGCCAGATAAGAGAACGGAAACTGCATCGTCTCATAGAGCCCGGAGGCGATTGCCTCTTTTGCCACGGCGATCCGGTGATTGGTGATACCGATATGCCGGATCTTTCCTTCTCTTTTTGCTTCTTCGGCCGCTTCATAAAGTCCGGTTCCGTCCCCCTGCTTCGGGCAGAATGCCGGATTATGGAACTGATAAATGTCAATATAATCGGTCTGAAGCATTCTTAAACTTTCTTCCAGATCTTTCTTCAACTCTTCGCCTGTCTGCGCCGCAGTCTTGGTGCTGATGATCAGTTTCTCGCGGATATAAGAAAATGCCGCTCCAAGCTTTTCTTCGCTGTCGGAATAGGCTCTTGCCGTATCAAAATAATTGATCCCATTGTAGAAAGCCTTCTGAAGCAGATATACCGCGTCTTTTTTGCTGATCCTCTGGATAGGCAAAGCTCCGAAGCTGTTCTTGCTGACTTCAATCCCCGTTTTTCCTAATATTATTTTTTTCATATTCTGATCCTCCTTTTCCTAAAAGTTATGGTATCTCAAACATATAGAGTTCATGGAGTGCTCTTGTTGCACAGATATATTTTGCCTGTGGCAGGAATGGATTTCCATCCTCCCGAAAGGCCATGAATACCTGATCAAATTCCAGTCCCTTTGCCAGATAAAAAGTTGTTACAGAAAGGCCGGGCAAAAAAGCGCTGGTGTCTCTGTCAATATAAGAAACGGACAGGCCTTTGTTCTTTAACAGCTGATAGAGATCATAAGCTTCTGCTTCTGTCATCGACAGAAGAGCGGCTGTCTCAAAACTATTCTCCCCCTGTATCCGAAGTTTCCCGCAGAGGGTATCCAGCATCTCGTCGATCGTCGGAAAGGTTTCTTCTTCCACCGGCTTCCCGTGCCGTTCCAGGTATTCGGCTGCTTCCTTTTTCTCCGGATGTAAAAGACCGGAAGCATAGGCCGCGATCTCCACTGTGTTACGATAACTTTTATTCATGGATATCTTTTTCACATGGCTTCCAAAGATCCGGGGCAAAAAAGCAGTCACATCCCGCATCTCTTCATCCAGTGTCTGATATTTGTCTCCCAGGATCGTCATACTGCAGGAGAACAACTCTGCCAGGATCAGATACTGGATATAGGAGTAATCCTGCATCTCATCGATTACCAGATGCTTGATCCTTTTATGGGAACCTTTTCCCAGCAGGCGGTATTTCAGATACAGCATGGGCGCCGCGTCCTCATACTCCACCAGCCTGCGCTCATAGGGGACGTCCGGCAGGGGCTGCCATCCGCAGCTTTCCAGAAACCGGCTGTAGATCTGATAGATATCTTTTGTCACATACATGCTGTCAAATTTCTGCCGCAGATACGCGGACTCTTCTTCGGACAGGTCCCGTCCTTTCAGAGTTTCGTATTCGTCTGCCACATACTCCATAACCGCATCCATACGCGCAAGCAAGGGTACATTCTGAAAGCGGAAATAAAACAAGTGGATCAGTTCCGCTTCTCGTTTGTACAGACCGTTCCAGGAAAGGTCGTGGAAATCCATCAGGCTGTCTTCCAGTGTGGCAAGAAATCCTTCCATCTGTCCGGACATCCATTCCGACTGTTTATTCAGATATCTTTCATAAGCTTCCGGATCCGGAAACTTCATCAGACGTTCCAGCTGATGATACCGGTCTTCACAGTCAGGAGCCACATCCTTAAGTTCCCGGTAGGTAAAGAGGTCAAAACTCATCTCCTGCACCGGTTCTTCACCAAGCTCCGGCAGGATATGCGAAATGTAGTCTGCAAATACACCTCCCGGGGACAGGATAAGGACATCGGAAGACTTCAGATTATCACGGTCGTGATATAAAAGATAGGCGATCCGGTGAAGGGCAACCGAAGTCTTTCCGCTTCCGGCCGTACCCTGGATTACAAGAATCTTATCCTTTGTATTACGGATAATGGCATTTTGTTCTTTTTGGATGGTACGCACAATATTTTTCAGTGTTACATCACTAGTGCTTCCCAGTTCCTGCTTCAGGATCTCGTCATCAATTTTCGTGTCACTTTCAAAGGCGTAGACCAGTTTCCCGCGGCGGATCTTATACTGCCATTTGGACAGGATCTCTCCTTCCAGGATGCCGGCCGGAGCCTGATAGGCGGCGGGGCCGCTGTCATAATCATAAAACAGCGCGCTGACCGGAGCCCTCCAGTCATAGATCAGAGGCGTTTCCCCCGTTTTCTCTGCAAAATTGGCAATGCCGATGTAAAACGTTTCCGCAGTGGATTCGCCGTCATATCGAAAGTCTACGCGGCCGAAAAAGGGAGAATCCAACATCTTCTGAAGGCGGTTTTGCATCCGGATCCGCTCTGCATTTGCGTTTGTCTGATTTAAAAGCGCCTGCTGATTATCATAATTCTCATAACCATACTGATCCATTTCTGTATAGTTTTCCCAGTAATAATCATGCATACGTTCAATATCTTTCTGTCCGGCCAGAAGAGACTGATCGGTTCTGGCCAGTTTACTGTTTATTTTTTTTACAAGATCTGCCAGAAAGTCTGTGCTTTCTTTCTTTTTGTCTGCTCTGTCCATGCTGTTTTTACGCTCCGTCTGTCTGATAGATTTTTGTACGATCGTTTTACTGATAATCATTGTATCATAATTGGAGCAATAGAAAAAGGGTATCCTGACCACTGGTTTTTCCTGGTCTGGATACCCTTCTTTGGCATGTTGGATCAGTCTTTATAATTTTTGTACGCATTATGCAGATAGTAGTATGGGATTGCAAGCAGAATGATGTTGATCACAATCTCGGCGATCCCGTTGCCGCTCTGGAAGAACGCTGCAAGCTGCGTGATGAAAAGAAGGAATCCAAGCGCTACGGTCAGCCCGGATTTCTTGTTTGACATTGGTAAAACACTATGTCTTTCATCTCCGGACTTTGTAAATTTTACATGCTACTGCCGTTTAGCAGGCATCCGCCTTTCGTTGATCAACATCCCCTGAAACCGTTTTGCTGCAAAGCGATTCATAAACCAGTCGCATTTACATAAGAAAAGATAATAGATATTGAGCCCGCAGCCGTGAAGCGTCTCAAAGTTTCCCTGCCCTTTTGCAAGGATCAGATCGGTGTTTTCCAGTTCCTCGCGGGCGGCAGGGCTGATATCTGAAAGCACCGTTCCAGCAATCTCGCTTCCGTTATCCATGACCGCAGCTATCTTCTCCAGGCCTACGTAATAAGCGGCGTCCAGATCCACGTCATTGACAACCGGAGCCCCGCGTACAATGACTGTAATATGCAGATCAGGGAACTGTTCTCTAAGAATCCTGATCGCGATTTTATCCAGGACAACCTCTCCGCAATTATCCACAAGATAGATCAGCGTTGACGCATGCGAAAGATCCTGCATTAAGCAGGTATACTCCGTCTGCTCCAGTCCCTCTTTTTCCTGATCTTCAAACAGCTCCAGCAATTTCTCTCTGGACACATCCTTCACTGCAGAATAGTCAATATAATTCCCTGTCCGTGCAAAGCAAAGCGCCGCTTCCACAGGGTCATGATGCGTACGGATCTGTGCTTCCAGATCCTTTTCCATTGACAGAAGAAAATCATTGAATTCTTTTTTGACATCTTCCATGCCATCTTTTTCTCCCCAGTACTTTTCGTATATTCTGGAAATGGATTTCACCAGAGCCGGGGCCGAGGCTTCCGGATCACTGGAAGACAGATATCCAAGGATTTCTTTCATGTATCGGAGTTTTTTTTCTTCGTCTTGAAACTTCCTGATCTGCAGCTCCTGACTTTGGATCAGACAGGTCAGGCAAAAAGGATTCATTCTCATTGATCGGCCCTCTCGTCTTAAAATGTTATGGCATATTTGATTACATGATCTTCTTTCTTTTCAAATACCTCGTATGCTTTCATAATATCTGCAAAACCGCAGCGATGAGTAATTAGGAAGCTGGCGTCCAGTTTCCCTTCCGCAGTCAGATCCATGATCTCCTGACAATAGCATCCGTCTACTCCGCCAGTTTTAAATACCAGATTTTTGCCGTACATTTCCGGGAGAGGCAGTGTCTGTGATTCTTCATACATGGCTTCGATCACCACATTTGCATTGGGTCTTGCCATCTTCCATGCCAGCTGAAAGGTATCCTTTCCCCCGGCTGCTTCGATCACTACATCTGCTCCCCGGCCTTCTGTCAATTCCCGGATCACCTTTTCTGCCGGATCTTTCCCCGGAACCAGCGTAATGTCTGCAAGTCCCTTTTCTTTTGCCAGACTCAGCCGATAGGGATCTGTATCAATGGCAAGGATGCAGGAAGGTGCATAAAGCCTGGCGCAGAGCATGGTACACAGGCCTGCGGGTCCTGCTCCGATGACAGTTACAGTATCGCCGGTCTTTATCTCTCCCAGTTTTGCAGCCCAGTAGCCGGTAGACAGAAGATCTCCGTTAAACAGGGCCTGCTCATCGCTTACATGGTCGGGAATCCGTGTCAATCCGTTATCCGCAAAGGGGATACGCACATATTCCGCCTGGCCGCCGTCAATCCGGCATCCAAGCGCCCAGCCGCCCTGGGGATCCGTACAATTATTGACAAATCCCCTTTTACAGAAGAAACATTCTCCGCAAAAAGTCTCCACATTGACTGCCACCCGGTCGCCGGGCTTTACGTTTGTCACTGCGCTCCCGGTTTCCACGACTCTTCCGACAAACTCATGGCCCAGTATGACGCCCGGCACAGCTCCTGGAACCGCCCCGTGTCTGATATGGATATCGCTGGAACAGATGGTTGTCATCGTCACCTGGACAAGCGCATCTTTCGGATCCTGGATCACCGGCACCGGCCGTTCCTCCACCCTGATCTGTCCCTTTCCCTTATAAACAACTGCCTGCATCTTTCCGTCACCTTTCCTTTGTGTTATAAATGGTATGCCATATGGTATGTTTGTAAATCTGTGATCTGATCCGCCTGGGTTCCTGCCCGGGGCTTCACTTATGATACGGTTCTCCATAACATCTCCAAGTACGGATATTAATTCAATTTTAAAAACAACTCCGGTTCATTCTCAATCAAATCCAGAGCAAGATATTTATAATCCATATTTTCTATCCCATAAGTTCCCTGTTCAATCTGTTTTGCCAATCTGCTCTGATAATAAATATCCATTGCCTGCCTCAATTCCAATTTCTTTTCTTTTGATAAATATTCAATAATAGATTCTTCCAAATTTTGTTTATATACATAGTCGATAACTTTCTTACTTCGCATTTTGACTCACCTGATACGCTTTCTGAAAAACTAATTTTTCATCTAAAACATTCTGATTAATAATGCAGATCTGATCATTCATTTTATAATAACGTAGCTCTTCTAAAGCTTTCTTTTTACTCCATATTCCTCGGAAATACATATCTACCGTTTTAAAAACATCATCGTTTGCCACAGCACCTATTATGATATCATAGTTCTTATAAATATTATCCCCTTTTCGGCAGGCACATACAAAGTCCAGCCATTTTTCATTCTCCTGTTTAAACTGTAATACTTTATACGTTCCCAGATCAGCGGATAATTCGTATGCATTTACAATTGCAGACTTCTGTTTTCTCAAGGCTTTACGTAACGCCCATTTTTCAGCCTGTTTCTGATAAGTCGTTAAGTAAAATCCCTTTCCAAAATCCAGATAATTTTTTGAGAACGATACATTTGGTTTCTCTATAATTTCAGTTGTACCATGAAATAAAATCATACAGCAACACCTTTTTCTCTTGCATACTCTGTGATATCTTCAACCAGATATTCTGTTCCTAACGTATGCAGAGTATCATAACATACAAAAATGTAATCGTCCAATATATGCGTTTCATTTAAAATTTTATAAACGTCAGTAGGTTTTTTCTGCCATTTTTCCGCCAGATTATAAATAAGAAAAATACTAAATTGTAATTCCTTTTTGGTACACATAAAATAACCCTTTCACAAATGGTTTTCTATTTATTAGTCACAATACTTCTTTAATATTTCATCAATTATTACTTCTCATTATATCGTTCAATAAATTTTGAAACAACTATTTTATACAGTTTTTCTAAAGATGTTAAGATGCGTTGCTTGTGGCAACGGGCAATTCCGACTACAATAATGGTAACGATAACAAGAAAGGAGTCTAGCCCTAATGCTCAACGAAAATATTAAAGCAATCAGAAAATCAAAAGGACTTTCGCAACAGGATCTTGCTGTCAAACTAAACGTTGTGCGACAAACAGTTTCTAAATGGGAGCAAGGGGTATCACTTAGATAAAGATACCACACCAATCCCACGCTGACTTTTGCTCAACCGATACAGCCAGAGAGCTGGATAACAAGAAAAGGCGGTATGCGCCCCGTGGAGGGGTAGCGTACCGCCTTTTCTTGTGGGGGTTTCCAAAGGGGGCAACGCCCCCATTTGGCACACGACTTTGCGGAGCAAAGTGTAGTGTGTTATACGCTCTGTCGGCGTTGCCGTGAAAATGAGGTTGCCGCTGGGGAGGGCAAGGGCATTTGAAGCGGCAGGAAAACAGGCTGTGCTTGTGTGGCGTGGAGCCGCAAGCGCAGGTCTGTTTTCATCAGCAGACAGGGCGTATATGAAAGCCCCCGTCCCTCGTCCTACGCTCCGACTTGTGGACAAAGTGTCCCGAAGTTGTGGCCACACTCCCGGAAAAGCAGCAGGACAGCGGGCAACCGTCAAGGCTGAAATGAACGGGTTTACACCCGGCCTTGACCGCTGCCCACTGTCCCGCTGAACAAGCAGACAAGGCGGCCAATCCCTCAAAGTGCTTGGCCGCACTCTCTTTCATTTTGGAGCATTCTTTTCCTCAAAATTGAAATGGGCGGGAAGCCATTTTGTGGCTTTGCTATTTCCCCGATAAACTGGGAGTTGTTGTGCAAGACATTATATTTTTCTATTTTCTATTATGAGCAATGCTGTAAATATAATTTCAAAAACAAGCATCATTAACGCTAATATCAAACGTGTAGAATTACATCCAACAATCAATGAAGCTATAGGGATAAGAACTGACATAATCATGTAAGTTTTTGATTTATATAACCAGCTATATGGTAACAAATGCGCCCCAAAAATCATAGCAATAACCATTAGCATTTTTTCTGGTACTGTTGGATAAATCCACATTGCAATCAATAAATATAAGATTTGATTTATCGAAAATAATATACCTAGATTATTCAGTGGATTGCTTTTGTCCTGAAATTGGATCTTTAATAATTTGGACATCAAAAATGCTAAAGGCAATAGTGGTGCGGTACAACAAAATGTTAGCAAATTCTTGGTAAGAATCGGTAAATCTAAGAATTGTACCATCATCACCAAAAGCCAAATCACAATAGAAGCTGAAATAAAATGAATACCTCTCTTTTGCTTGATAGCACAATCTATTCTTAAATCCTCTAAATTCATAACACGTTTTTCCTCCACAAATTCAAATTTGTCGCTCTCTTACTTTCTCCCCCGCTGCGGCTTTGGATTTTTCAGTAAATCTGACTTCTGCGCAATCCGCTTCAGCCATTTCCTTTCTTCCTCGGACAGCTTCTTGTAATTCAGTTTGAGCCGCTTGCAGATAAACATCATAGCCGCCTGTTCCGGGTCGCTGTCCGGGCTGGCGGTTTCCTCGGCGGTCTGTAAGAAATCTTCCAGAGGATTGTCCTCCGGGACGCTGAAAAAATCGTCCTTATGGGCTTCCCGCAGGTCGAGGGCTATCTTGTTTATGTCCTGCTGTATCACATAGCGGCAAAAGCTGTCGTCGTCAATGTGGGCGGCGATAAGCTGCCTTAACTGCGGGTCGGTCAAGCCGGGATTATGCTGTTTCATAATCGTTGCGCTCACAGCGTCCACAATGGCGTTTGCGCCCTGCACCTGCTTTCCCGCTACGCCGTTCACATAGATTTCAAGGTCGGCCATGAGCCGAGGAAAATCCGGGTGGGTCGCCAGTTCACATAAAAGAGAATTGTCCACCAACCCGCTTTTCAATAGTTCAATCATAGCGTCACTCAAACGCAGGTCTGCAAGATCGGCGTTTGGGTGATTTTTTGTTTGAGAACGGCCCAGCAGATAATCAACGGTCACTTCATAGAATTTCGCCAACTCAATAAGGGCATAGTGGCTGATGTCTTTGAACTTGTCCCCCTCATAACTGCCCAAAGCAGACTTGGAGAGATGGGTCTGCTCCGCAAGCTGCTCCAGCGTCAAGCCACGCTCCACACGCAGGTCTTTCAGCCGTTCTTGTATGGATAGTTCCATGCTCTCCCTCCTTGTCTGCCCGATAAATGGGAAGTTAATGTTTCGATAGAAATTCAATGATACTTTCACTTATTGCTTTGTATTCGTAGTCGTGAACATAATGCGGGCAGTTTAATTCTATATATTCCCCTTCATCAATCTGTGATATATATTCTATAGGGATTTCCCGCCATGTTTCTTTATCGAATCCCGTTCCGCCAGAACCGTCCGAAATAAATAACAGCATTGGAAGCTGCGGGGTTCCCATGTTATGCACTGTTTCAGCGTTTTCCTTCACCCATTCAGTTTCATTTATCATAGTTACAGTTGCCGTCCGACTGTAGAAAACTGCTTTATAGATTTCTTTTTCTTTCTCCGATAATGTGCCGTACTTTACGGCATCGCTGTCCGAAAGCCCAGGAATAAAACGAGTGGCACCTATGTTTGCCGCCCAACTTGCAATACGCATAAGCGGAATATTTATGTTCATGCTTCCATAATACTCTGGAACTGCCATATCAAGCCCAATAATTGCAGACACCTCATCAGGATATTTTTGCGCCCAATATAATGCTTCAAGCCCTGACATAGAGTGCGGGCATAGGATATAAGGTGCGGTTAATCCCGCTGATGTAAGCGCTGCCCTTGTATCTTCAAGTATGGAATCAATATCTCTGTTTTTATCGACAACATCACTGAAACCATATCCAAATTTTTCTACAACGGCAATCTGATATTTATCACTTAAAAGAGAATAGAGAGATTTGAAATCCAGTATGGGAGAACAAGTCCCCCCACCCGACATAAAAACAAGCGTTGTATCACCTGTGCCTTCAATATAGACGCTCATATTGTGTCCATCAACTTCAACCATCTTTCCTAACGGCAACCGCAATTCATTTTCTCCTTTTAAATGGATTTGATGATTGATGTATATAATAAGCAGCAATATAAGCATTGCAACAATCACAGTAAAAAATATTTTCATAACTCTTTTTCTCTTTCTCATAGTATTCCTCATCTCTGCGTTCTTTCACTAAATCCAGCTTTGTCTCTTTGTACTTATCATTTTACCACAATTCCGAGAGCGTGGAAATAGCCTGTTTTTTATGCTGATTTCCTACCTTTCGGATATACGGGACGGATGGTCATTTAGGTGTAGACTTAGGGTAGTTCATCGATGGACAGCACCTTGAAAACAGAATGACCGTCCAAAAAGGAATACCCCGGCTGGGGAAGCACCGCAAGGAGCCGGACTTCGGGACAAAATGTCCCGAAGTATGGGGAGCGTGCCAACGCCGGAACACGCCGCTATTGTCGGGGCCCCCGCAAAGCCGTATGGCTTTGTGGGGAGAGGAGGAGCAGCGGAGCGAGTGAGTTTTGCCGCTTGCGGTGAAACGAACGATACGCAGCTTGCGACGACGAGGCAGGAAACCTTTTCGGGGAGAACGGCAACGGAAAGCAAAATGGAGGGAACGCATGAGAGATAACCCCTATAAAGACTTGCCGCCGCTGGAACGCAGGCCGGACGGTTCCCTTTACCGCATGACACCGGCGCAGAGGAAACAGGCGGCCAGCCTGATACGCCGGGAGTGCAGTTGCTGTGAGGATGGCAACTGCATTGTCCTTGACGATGGGGACACCTGCACCTGCCCGCAGACGGTTTCTTTCTCGATCTGCTGTAAGTGGTTCCGCTGGGCGGTCTTGCCGCTGGACGGAACGCTGGAAGCGGAGATTTTCCGGGATAAGGACTTGAAACGCTGTGCGGTCTGCGGCGGCGTGTTCGTCCCTAAATCCAACCGGGCAAAATACTGCCCCGGCTGTGCCGCCAGAGTTCACAGGCGGCAGAAAACAGAAAGTGAACGGAAAAGGAGGTCTGCTGTGGACAGTTAGGAGCGAAAAAAGCCTTGATTTATCAGGCTTTGCAAGCCCCCAACCGGGGCAGGTGGTATAAAGTATCGCCCGCCCCGGAAAACGGGCTTCTAACCGTCCACAAAACGCACTATGACAAATACCATCTATATCCATCAGCCGGAAAAGGCGTTCAGCTTCACCCGGCTCCCGAATTTCCTCTTTGAAGCCCCCACATTCAAGCCCCTGTCCAACGAGGCAAAGGTTCTGTACGCCTTTATCCTGCGCCGGACAGAGTTATCCCGCAAGAATGGGTGGGCGGATGACTGCGGACGGATTTTCCTGTATTACCCTATCTGTGAGGTGGTTGACCTGCTCCACTGTGGGCGGCAGAAAGCGGTGAACACCCTGCGGGAACTGCAATACGCCGGACTGGTGGAGATCCAGAAGCAGGGCTGTGGAAAACCCAACCGCATTTTCCCAAAATCCTATGAAGCGGTTCCAAACACCGACTTCAAGAAATCCCGTTCTGGTACGCCGGAGGACTGAAAACCGTACCTTTGAAGTACGGAAATCAATCTTGAGAAGTACGAAAACCAGACGGTATATAGAAATACAAAGATTAAAATGATTTATTTATATCCATTCCATTCCTATCGTATCAGAGATAATTCCGGCGGGATTTTCCCTGTGGAAAACCCCGGATAGGAACGGAATGGGGAAAGGAGCAGAATGGCACAACACGCAATTTTGCGCTTTGAGAAGCACAAGGGCAACCCGGCAAGGCCACTGGAAGCCCATCACGAAAGACAGAAAGAACAATACGCCAGCAACCCCGACATTGACACAAGCCGAAGTAAATACAACTTCCATATCGTCAAGCGGTCGGGACGCTATTACCACTTCATTCAGAGCCGTATCGAGCAGGCCGGATGCCGGACAAGGAAAGACAGCACACGGTTTGTCGATACGCTGATAACCGCCAGCCCGGAGTTTTTCAAGGGGAAATCTCCAAAGGAGATACAGGCGTTCTTTCAGCGGGCGGCGGAGTTCCTCATTGGCCGGGTAGGACGGGAAAATATTGTGTCGGCGGTGGTACACATGGACGAGAAAACGCCCCACCTGCATTTGACCTTTGTTCCGCTGACAAAGGACAACCGCCTGTGTGCAAAGGAGATTATCGGCAACCGGGCAAACCTGACGAAGTGGCAGGATGATTTTCACGCCTATATGGTGGAGAAATATCCTGACTTGGAGCGTGGGGAAAGTGCCAGCAAGACAGGCCGGAAACATATCCCCACCCGGCTTTTCAAACAGACGGTTTCCCTCTCCAAACAGGCCAGAGCCATTGAAGCCGCCCTTGACGGCATTAACCCGCTGAACGCCGGAAAGAAAAAAGAGGAAGCCCTCTCCATGCTGAAAAAGTGGTTCCCGCAGATGGAGAACTTCTCCGGGCAGTTGAAAAAGTACAAGGTCACGATCAATGACCTGTTGGCGGAGAATGAGAAGTTGGAAGCAAGGGCAAAGGCCAGCGAAAAAGGAAAGATGAAAGATACGATGGAACGGGCAAAGCTGAAAAGCGAACTGGACAATTTACAGCGGCTGGTTAACCGTATCCCGCCGGATATACTGGCGGAACTGAAACGGCAGCAGCGGCACACGGTAAAGGAAAGGTGATAGATATAAGCAGAAAATTTCGCCGCCCTTGTGCGGCATTGTACCTTGAAAACTGAATATGGAGGACACTGGATGGCAAAAAGCGAAAGCGATATTTTTACACCCCGGACAGGGCAGGTCATACAAACAGAGAACGGCACGCAGTATTTTGTATGTGGGAATAACCGTATAAAAATCTCCGAACACTTCGCCGCAGGCGGGAAGCCCCTCGGTGATCTGATTGTAGATGTGGTGCGGCATACCGCAGAAAAAGCCGCTTCAACCTGATAGCCCATCATTGATAACACGCCCACGCTTATGATATAATTGCCATAGAGCAAAAGTATTGTAAGCGTGGGTTGTTTCTTTAGAAGGAGGATTTTTAACGATGAAACAACCTTACAATACTACGATTTACAACACGGCGCTTTATATGAGATTGAGCCGGGACGATGAAAACTATGGTGACAGCGTAAGCATTGAAACACAGCGGACAATCCTGCAACAGTACGCAAAGGAACAGGGGCTTCATGTAGTCGGTGAATATGTGGACGATGGCTGGTCGGGGACGAACTTTGAACGCCCGGATTTTCAGCGCATGATGGACGATGTGGAAGCCGGAAAAGTAAACTGCATTGTCACGAAAGACCTTTCCCGTTTCGGGCGGGAACATGTGATGATGGACTACTATCTGGAATTTCTGTTCCCAGAGAAGCGTGTGCGCTACATCGCCATTGCAGAAAACGAGGACACCGAAAAAGGGCTGTCCGATTTCGTCCCTTTCAAAAACCTGTTCAACGAGTGGTTTGCAAAAGATACAAGCCGCAAGGTAAAGGCCGCTTTCAAAGCAAAGTTTGCCACAGGACAGCGTATCGGCGCCTATGCTCCCATCGGGTACAGGAAACACCCGGAAATCAAAAACAAGCTGATAATCGACGAGGAAACCCGCTGGATAGTGGAGAAGATTTTTGACCTTGCCTTTCATGGCAGAGGGGCGGCCAGTATCACAAGAATACTGATTGAGGAAAAGGTTCCTACGCCGGGATTTATCAACTTCCAGCGTGACGGGACTTTCGCAAACATCTATGCGGGTGCGCCGGAGGAAAAAAGCTACGCATGGACGATAGCGCAGGTCAAGAGCATTATGAAAGACGAAACCTATATCGGTCATACCATCCACTACCGGGAAACGAACATTTCTTTTAAGAACAAGCGGAGGATACGCAAGCCCCAAAGTGAATGGGTGCGGGTGGAGAACACGCAGGAGCCGATTATCAGCGAACAGGTTTTCCGGCAGGTACAGGAGCAGATAGCAAACCGCCGCAGGAAGTGCAAGGATGGTACGACGCAGATTTTTTCCGGATTGGTAAAATGTGCGGATTGCGGCTGGTCGCTGTCCTATGGGGAAAACAGGCAGAACAGCAAGCCTTACGGCCATTATCATTGTAGCAAGTACGGACAGGGCACACGCCAATGCTCCATGCACTATATCCGCTATGATGTGCTTTATGCCTATGTCCTCTCCCGTCTGCAATACTGGTCGGGGCTGGTACAGCATGATGAAGAACGGCTCTTGAAGCGGCTGTTAAATGCCACTGATAAGGGACAGGCCGCCGCAAGAAAGAAGCAGGCCGCAGAACTGAAAAAGGCAGAGAAGCGGAAAGCCGAAGTCGATACCCTGTTTGCCCGGATGTATGAGGACTGGGCGGCGGGGCGTATCACGGAATACAACTTCTCTATGCTGTCCGGGAAGTATCAAAGCGAACAGGCTGAACTGGACGAAAAGATTGAACAGCTTCAATCTGCTATCGCCACTGAAAGCCAGAACGCCGCAGACGCAGAAAAATGGATTGCCTTGATGAAAGAGTGCGTCAATCCAACAGAACTGACCGCCGAACTTTTGAATACGCTGATTGAAAAAATCGTTGTCCATGAAGCGGCCAAAGGTGAGGACGGAAGCCGGGAACAGGAGGTAGAAATCTTCTACCGCTTTATCGGCAAAATTGATTGAATGATACCAATATCTTTAACTATGTGATACCGGATTGTCGGTCCCCGATTCTGATATGTTAATCTCCATATCGGAAGCGCTCGAAACACCTGTTGACACGTTACTTGGAGAAACTGTTATTGAAACGGAGGTTGATAACATAAAAGCCATTTCTGAAAAGCTGGCCGTGATAAATTGGCAACTGGCACAGAGAAAAAATACGAGAAGAAAATTTATTCATTGGCTTCTTATTTCATTATCCGCCATCATAATAGTGGTTTTTGCAGCCTTAGTAATATTCAATAGTCCTTATCTGGATTGGAATTATAGTAACCCTGAAACCGCTGTTCTTGGAGTGGCATTTCACTCATTTGAATGGTTGTTTGTCAGAGTAGCACCAATTATCTTTATTATTACGATCATTGGAGTTTTCTTAACACGGAAGAAAGAATGACATCAGGTTCTGATTGCATTATGGTATGAAATAAGGAGGAACTAAACAGTTCCTCCCAAACCGCCCTTATTTATGATATGGTTCCCCGTTCATGATCCTGTAGCTCCGGTACACCTGCTCTAACAGGATCACCCGCATCAGCTGATGGGGAAAGGTCATCTTTGAAAAACTTAAGCTGTAGTCTGACCGCTTCAGCACTTCCCGTCCAAGTCCAATGGATCCGCCGATCACAAAAGCGATGCTGCTATGTCCCTGAATCCCCAGTTTCTCTGTCTTGTCTGCCAGTTCCTCTGAGGAAAGCATCTTTCCAGCGATCTCCAGCGTGATTACATACATATCGTCTTTGAGATATTTTAAGATCCGTTCGCCTTCCTTATCCCGGATCTGCTCTTCCACTGTTTCGCTGGCCTGATCCGGAGTTTTTTCATCCGCCACCTCAACCATCTCCAGCTTACAGTAACGACTCAGCCGTTTGCTGTACTCATGGATCGCGTCTCTTAGATATTTTTCTTTGATTTTTCCTACTGTGACCAGTGTGATCTTCATCTGTTCCTCCTACTCCCTTATCCGCCGATATAATGATCCATAAGAAGCATGGTCATAAACCCCAGGATCAATGCATAGGTTGCCTGGCGCTCATACCCATGGCTGTGTGTCTCCGGGATCATCTCATCGCTGACCACATAGACCATCGTACCGCCCGCAAAGGCAAGCGCAAACGGAAGAATGGCCGTTGCGATACTGACTGCGCCAAATCCGATCATGGTGCCTATGACTTCAATGATGCCTGTAAAACTGGCAATGAAGAAAACTCTGAGCTTTGGAACACCTGCTAGGATCAAAGGCGATACGATCACCATACCTTCCGGAATATTCTGGAGGGCGATTCCGACGGCTACTGTGATGGCATTTCCGATATTTTCATTTCCAAAGCCAACGCCTGCCGCAATTCCCTCCGGCAGATTGTGGATGGCAATCGCCAGGACGAACAACATGACTTTGTTGATATGACTCTGTTTTCCCGTATGTGCCTCCTGATCCATTCCCGTCAGATGATGCAGATGCGGGGTCAGGTAGTCTGCAAGATTCAGAAAAACGGCTCCTGCCAGGATCCCTGCCAGTGTCACCCAGATATTGCCTTCTTCCAGAGAAGGGATGATCAGACCGATGACTGCAGCCGCAAACATGATACCGGCCGCAAAACCAAGGATCACATCATTGAATTCATGAGGAATTTTTTGAAATAAGAATCCGATCAGGACTCCGATAATAGTTGCGCCGCCTACACCAAGCGCCGTTACGAATGCCAGTTCCATAAACAGGTTCTCCTTCTGTCCACTATTATTAATACAGCAAGAAAGGCTGCAGCCGTTTTCTGAGTTGAAGCCCGAATATCGAAGCAAGTACTGCCTTCAGTACCGCCGTGGGAAGAAACGGAAGCACGCAGGCCGTCAGAGCTGCCCAGACAGTGCTGTCCATCGTCACCACAAAAAACAGGACTCCGGCCACATAATTGAACGCGGTTCCCAGAAGTAAAAAGATAAGAAAGGCGCCTTTCTTCTTCCATTCCACACCCAGTCCGATCAGGTAGGCCATAACAGGAAAAGACACCAGGAATCCGCCTGTAGGTCCAACAAGGCACTGCACCCCGCCTGTAAAAGCAGAGAATACCGGAACCCCGGCGGTGCCGATCAACAGGTAGATCACCATGGAGACGGCGCCTTTTCTGGATCCGAGTAAAATCCCGCAAAGCGTAACGGCAAAGGTCTGCATGGTCATAGGGACTCCCATGGGCATGGGGATCGCAATCTGTGCCAGCACTGCTGTTACGGCAGCCATAATGGCAATATAGCAGACGTCTGTTACTGATAATCTGGATTCACGTCTCATTTCCTGCTTCCTTTCCAATGTATGATTCTAGTTACATATATACAACAAAACAGGGACGTATTCCTTTTGCATCATACTTTTGCTTCCTGTTAAAAAGAATACGTCCCTGTTCATGGTCAGTTCATCTTATATCTTATCTGACCGTAACAATTTCATGCTTTATTTTGCAGATAACAGTTCGTGGATTCCCTTTGCACCTGCTTTTCCTGCGCCCATGGCCAGGATTACTGTAGCAGCTCCTGTTACCGCGTCTCCGCCGGCAAATACGCATGCCTTGGAAGTCTGACCGTTCTCTTCTTCTGCCACGATACATTTTCTGCGGTTGGTCTCCAGTCCTTTTGTGGTGGAAGCGATCAGCGGATTCGGGGAAGTTCCAAGAGACATGATCACGGTGTCAACCTCGATCTCATACTCAGATCCCGGAATCTCTACCGGACGTCTTCTGCCGGATGCATCCGGTTCGCCAAGTTCCATCTTGATCACCTTCATGCCTTTTACCCAGCCGTTCTCATCTACCAGGATCTCCTTCGGATTCCGAAGCAGATCAAAGATCACGCCTTCTTCTTTAGCATGGTGTACTTCTTCTACTCTGGCGGGGAGTTCAGCCTCACTTCTGCGGTATACAATATGTACCTCTGCGCCAAGACGAAGTGCAGTTCTTGCAGCATCCATGGCAACATTTCCGCCGCCTACTACGGCAACTTTTTTGCCGGCTGCGATCGGTGTATCATAGGAATCATCAAAAGCCTTCATCAGATTGCTTCTGGTCAGGTACTCATTCGCAGAGAACACGCCGTTGGCAGTTTCTCCCGGGATTCCCATAAACATAGGAAGTCCGGCTCCTGAGCCAATGAAAACAGCCTCAAAATCTTCCTCTTCCATCAGCTGATCGATGGTCGTGGATTTTCCGATTACTACATTGGTCTCAAATTTAACGCCAAGTTCTTTTACCTTTTCAATCTCTTTCTTTACAACCTTCTCTTTGGGAAGACGGAATTCCGGAATACCATATACCAGTACGCCGCCCAGTTCGTGAAGAGCCTCAAATACAGTAACTTCATATCCGAGCTTTGCAAGATCGCCGGCACAGGTAAGTCCGGACGGACCGGAACCGATCACCGCAACCTTGTGTCCGTTGGTCTTCTCGGCTTTCTGCGGTTTGATATCATGCTCCAGCGCATAGTCGGCAACAAATCTTTCCAGCTTACCGATAGATACCGGCTCTCCTTTGATACCGCGGATACATTTGCATTCGCACTGGGATTCCTGGGGACACACACGTCCGCAGATAGCCGGAAGTGCAGAGGATTCGCTGATCACATGATAAGCGCCTTCGATATCGCCATCCTTGATCTTTGCGATAAATCCGGGAATATTGATCGATACCGGACATCCCTGGATACATTTGGCATTTTTACAGTTCAGGCAGCGGGAAGCCTCTTCCATGGCTTCTTCCTGATTATATCCGTAACATACTTCTTCAAAGTTTGTTGCTCTTACCTTTGCGTCCTGTTCTCTTACAGGAACTCTTTTCAACATATCAGCCATTAGTTGTCACCTCCGCAATGGCCACATCCGCCGTGATGGGTGTCGCCTTCCTGTAATTTCAGCATTGCACGGCCCTCCTGGGTCTTGTACATCTGCTGTCTCTTCATCGCCTCGTCAAAATTGACCAGATGACCGTCAAATTCCGGACCGTCTACGCAGGCAAACTTGATCTCATCTCCCACATGGAGTCTGCAGGCTCCGCACATGCCGGTTCCGTCTACCATGATCGGATTCATGCTGACGATCGTAGGGATCTCCAGTTTTTTAGTCAGAAGACAGACAAACTTCATCATGATCATAGGACCAATGGCAACACAGACATCATACCGGTTGCCCTGTGCATGCAGTTCTTCGATCATGGAAGTAACCATTCCCGCATGTCCGTATGTACCGTCGTCTGTGCAGGGATAATAATTGCCGGCTACAGCCTTCATTTCATCTTCCAGAAGCAGCATATCCTTGGTCTTGGAACCGATGATTACATCTACGTCGATTCCATGTTCATGCATCCACTTTACCTGTGGATAAACCGGCGCCGCGCCGACACCGCCGCCGACAAACAGAATTTTTTTCTTTTTCAGTGTCTCAAGATCTTCTTCCACCAGTTCGGAAGGACATCCAAGAGGACCTGTAAAATCACGGAAGGAATCTCCGGCTTTTAATTCAGCCATCTTATGCGTAGAGGCTCCCACAGTCTGAAATACGATCGTGATCGTTCCGGCTTCTCTGTCATAGTCGCAGATGGTCAGAGGAATACGCTCCCCTTTTTCGTCCATCTTCACAATGACAAACTGACCGGGCATACAGTGCTTTGCCACGCGAGGAGCTTCAACATCCATAAGATAGATCATATCAGCCAGTTTTTCGGCTTTTAATATCTTGTACATCTCATTTCCTCCTAAATCTAGTTTATACTTCTTTCATAATAAAATATCTGGCAAAAAATATCAAGTCACTTTATTGGGATACCCGTTCGTAATTCCGGGTGGTGATCCCGCTGGATCGTCCTTCACTGTTTACCAGGATCGCTTTAAAAATCGTAGTCCCCTCCGGCATGTCAATGGGGCCGGTGTATTTGGCAGAAGCAGTGGTGGGATCGGACTCATCCATGGTATAGTAGGCGTCATATCCTTCCGGCACCTTGATCTCAATCTGTCTGGCTTCCTCATACTGACCGGTTGAAGGAGACACAGCAGGAGCGTCTACAATAGGGAATTCCACTACATAATTTCTTCTGGCCGGGAGACTTGGGATTCCTCTTTCATCCACGGCTATGGCTGTGATGACGGTACTACCCTCACGAATCTGTATGGGGTCCGTATATTTTTCAGAGGATGTGGTGGGATCGGATTCATCCGTAGTGTAGTAGATCGTTGTCCCGTCCTCGGAAGTAAGCGTCAGTTCCTGTACATCCTCAAAGGTCTCTTCATCATCCAGACTGAATTTGGGCCTGGAAATAATATAATCGCTTAAAGATTTTCTTGCAGTATCCCCTGCGTCTTCCAAAAGCAGCGGGATCTGCTCCGGCTGTTTAGTATCCATATAGAACTGGATGCATGCCTCATAAAGGTCGGCGTTGTCCCGTTGATCTTCAAGAGCGGTCAGAAATACCGCTTCAGCCGCATCCGGATCATCCTCGCCCAGATAGACCTGGGAAAGGCCGGTATACGCCTCCGGTTTTTCATGGTTTTTTGTAACTGCACGGTCAAAAAGATCCAGCGCTTCCTGATAATCTCCCGCTGAAAGCGCCCGGTTTCCTTTGCGGACAATTCCGGTATAAGAATTGGCGTACAGGAAATAAATAATTGCAAGGATCAGAAAAAGAAGGATCCCCATAATCGTCAGAAGCCTTCGCCTTTTCCTTCGCAGCGCCGCTTTTTTTCTGGCGGCTCTCTGGCGGCGGCGTTTTCTTTCTTCCTCCGGAGATAAAGCTCTGGTACTTCGACGGGCCGTATTCTGGACGGAGTTTTCTCTGGGATCCGTATCTTTTTTGGGATTTCCGTCTTCATCAAAAGATACTTTGATCTGTGCAGTCAGCATATCCTCTAAAGGGTTATAATCTGGAACGATCTGTACTTCTACTCCGCAAAACTCACAATATAGTTTTCCATCCGGTATTTCGTGACCGCAATTTCTACATTTCATACTGCGAAATCCTCCCGAATATCTATTTTCATCAGATTTTTCTTTTGGAAACAACTTTTATAGAGATTCTTCAATATATTGTTCAAATTCTGCCGATGTCATCAGGATCTTCCTTGGCTTGGTGCCTTCCTCCGGCCCCACTACGCCGGCTTCCGCCAGCTGATCCATGATCCTTGCCGCCCGGTTGAACCCGATCTTAAAAGCTCTTTGCAGCATCCCGATGGATGCCTTTTCCTTTTCAATGATCAGGCGGCCTGCATCAATAAAATGAACATCTCTTTCGTTTTCTTCCGAAACCGCGGCCCCGGAGGAACTATTCCCGAGTGCGGCGGTATTTACATGGTTGACGATTTCTTCATCATAACTGGTGCTTTCATTTCGGTCTTTCAAATATTCGACCACATCCTGCACCTCTTTGTCACTGACAAATGAGCCCTGTACCCGGGCAGGTTTCTGATAACCAGAGGGATAAAAGAGCATGTCTCCTTTACCAAGAAGCTTTTCTGCCCCGTTCATATCAATGATCGTCCTTGAATCCACGCCCGAGGAAACGGCAAAAGCGATCCTGGAAGGCATATTGGCTTTGATCAGTCCCGTGATGACGTTGACGGAAGGCCTCTGTGTTGCCAGAACAAGATGGATGCCGGCTGCCCGGGCAAGCTGTGCCAGGCGGCAGATGGCCTCTTCCACGTCTCCGGGCGCCACCATCATAAGATCCGCCAGCTCGTCGACAATGATCACGATCTGCGGCATCAGGGAAGGAGCGGTTCCGTCCCCGTTGTCAGGCAGCGTACGGATTTTTTCATTATATCCTTTCATGTCACGGACGTGATAATCTGCAAAGGCCTGGTATCTTCTTGTCATTTCTGCCACTGCCCAGTTCAGAGCGCCCGCCGCTTTTTTCGGATCGGTCACGACCGGAATCATCAGATGCGGGATTCCGTTATATACGCTAAGTTCTACCACCTTGGGGTCGATCATGATCAGCTTCACCTCCTGGGGAGTTGCTTTGTACAAAATACTCATGATCAGCGTATTGATGCAGACGGATTTACCGGAACCGGTGGCTCCGGCAATAAGAACATGCGGCATCTTTGCAATATCTGCCACTACGACTTTACCGCCAATATCCTTTCCTACAGCAAAAGACACTCTGGAAACACTGTTTTTAAATTCAGAAGATTCCAACAGATCACGGAGCATGACCGGAGAATTCTCTTTATTGGGCACTTCAATACCAACCGCCGCTTTCCCGGGGATCGGCGCTTCAATCCGGATGTCAGCAGCTGCAAGATTTAATTTGATGTCATCTGCCAGACCTACGATCTTGCTGACTTTTACACCCATTTCCGGCTGCAGTTCATACCGGGTGACAGAGGGGCCGCAGCTTACATTGGTAACGGTCACCTGAACGCCGAAATTTTGAAGCGTCTGCTGAAGTTTTCTGGCGGTTTCCCTTAAGGAAGCATCCGATTCACCGCTGTGGGAGCCGCCTTTTTTTAAGAGAGAGATGGGCGGATACCGGTAAGCTTTTGCCGCAGATTTTCTGGGCTCGGCTGCCGCCCGGGTAACAGCCAGGGTCTCGTTTTCGATTTCCCGCGCAGTCAGTTTCTTTTTCTTTCCTCCCGGTTCCTCAACAGCAGGAGCATCCTCTGTACGCGCTTCTGTTCCTTTTGACGGGGTCTCTTCTGCTATTTCCTCCGTTTTCACAAGGTTGTCGTCCAGACCTCTGTATATGGGGAAGTCCTGCGTCTTTTTCTCTTCGCTGCCGGGAGTCAGTTCCCGTACTTCCGGTGATTTTTTAGAAAGCGTAGTGTCAAAAGACACGCCTTCTACATAATGGTCCCTGCGGTTTTTTCTGCGGTTCTGTGTCTTTGCAGCGGATTGCGGTATCTTCATAGACTGGGTGCGTTCTTTGAGCCTTACCGCGTCTTGTCTGGCTTTGTCGTATGCTTTTCCGCCTTTGGCTCTCACGCCATTAAGTACGGATTTCCCGGTGATGATCACAATACAGATGATCATCAGGATAAGGATCACAACGTATGTACCTGCCACGCCGATGGCAGGAGTCAGAATATCCGCAAGGAGGCTTCCGAGAAATCCTCCCTTTTGATGGATCAGCTGCAGGAACGTACATACAAGAACCAACAGCACCACCCATGCAGCTGCTTTTACATGCGCCTGATGGTTTTCTTTGTTTGATATGAGAAATGTAACTCCGCCAAACAATAAAAACGGAATCACATATGCGGCGATTCCAAATATCAGAAACAGGATGTCGGAAAATCCCTCCCCTATGAATCCTCCGAATCCAAAAAGACTGACTAACATCAGAATGCTGATGGCTAACGTCAGCCAGATTATGATCTCATCTTTTAAAAAGGTCTGTTTCTGTTTGGATGTCTGTCTGCTTCTTCTCTTTTTAGATTTAGAAGCCATGGATCAGTTCCCCCTTACAATTGGCAATACTATATATTAGTATATCATTTTTGAAAAGGCATGTCATTACATATTTTTACACTTTTTCTGATGCTCTTTCTCTATCATTTCGTGCAGTTTATGCAAAGCATTGCTAAGGCCGCCGACTTCGTCGATCAATCCTTCCCTGACAGCCTCCGGTCCTTCCAGCATGGTTCCTACATCTTTTACAAGCTCTTTGGGATTAAGCATCAGTTCTTCGATGCGTTTCTGAGTCATCCGGGAATGTTCGGATAAAAAACGTGTGATACGGTCCTGTGTGCGGATCATGTTCCGCAGGCTTTGAGCGACTCCGATAAACATTCCACTGGACCGGACCGGGTGAATGATCATGGTGCCGCTTGGCACGATGAATGAATACTTTGCAGATACTGCCAGCGGGCCGCCAATGGAATGGCTGCCGCCAAGGACCAGAGAAACCGTCGGTTTACTTAAGGAAGCGATCATTTCAGCAATCGAAAGCCCTGCTTCAATATCGCCGCCCAGGGTGTTCAACAGAATTAAAAGTCCGTCGATCTGGTCACTGTCTTCAATTTCCGCAAGCATTGGCAAAAGATGTTCGTATTTTGTGGCCTTGGTATTGCCGGATACGGTCTCATGGCCTTCGATCTCGCCGATAATGGTTAGCAGACGGATCCTGTGGCGCCCGGTTTCGCTGCCAAGGTCCAGGCTCCCGGTTTCCCGGATCTGCTCGTCTGTTTCGTTTTTTTCCACAAAAACACCTCCATACTTTTTTCTTAGTATGGAGGTGTTTGGATGATTTTATACCTCTTCCAATGCCTGTTTCAGATCTTCGATGATATCTTCGATGTTTTCGATCCCTACGCTGAAACGGATCAGATCCGGACGTACGCCGGCTTCCATAAGCTCCTGGTCGTTCATCTGACGGTGCGTGTGACTTGCCGGATGCAGGACACAGCTTCTGGCATCCGCCACATGTGTTACGATCGCGATCATCTTTAAGCTGTCCATCATGCGGACAGCAGCTTCTCTTCCGCCTTTGAGTCCAAAAGTAATGACTCCGCAGGTACCGTCCGGCATATATTTCTGTGCCAGCTCATAATATTTATCTCCCGGAAGCGACGGGCACTCGACCCAGGCTACCTTTTCGTGGTTCTTCAGATATTCGGCAGCTTTTCTGGCATTCTGACAATGGCGTTCCATCCGCAGATGAAGGGTTTCCAGACCGAGGTTAAGCAAAAATGCGTTCTGGGGAGACTGGATGGATCCAAGATCCCGCATCAGCTGAGCGGTTGCCTTGGTGATGTAGGCGCCTTTGCCAAATTTCCGGGTATAAACGATTCCGTGATAGGTCTCGTCCGGAGTCGTAAGTCCCGGGAACTTATCTGCGTATGCTTCCCAGTCAAAATTGCCGCTGTCTACGATTGCTCCGCCTACACAGGTGGCGTGGCCGTCCATGTATTTGGTCGTGGAATGTGTTACAATGTCTGCACCCCACTCAAAAGGACGACAGTTGATCGGAGTGGCAAAGGTATTATCAATGATCAGCGGCACTCCGTGGCTGTGAGCTGCTTTTGCAAACTTTTCAATGTCCAGTACGACAAGAGCCGGATTGGCGATGGTTTCACCAAAAACAGCTTTGGTGTTATCCTGAAATGCCGCGTTTAATTCTTCTTCGCTGCAGTCCGGATCCACAAACGTAGCGTCAATTCCCATTTTTTTAATCGTGTGAGCGTACAGGTTGTAGGTGCCGCCATACAGTGCGGACGCGCATACAATATGATCTCCTGCAGCCGCAATATTCATAATGGCATAAAAACTTGCCGCCTGTCCGGAAGAAGTAAGCATGGCCGCGCAGCCGCCTTCCAGATCACAGATTTTTGCCGCCACGGCGTCATTGGTGGGGTTCTGAAGACGAGTATAAAAGTAGCCGGATTCTTCCAGATCAAACAGTCTGCCCATCTGCTCGCTGGAACTATATTTGAAAGTAGTGCTCTGATAGATCGGCAGAACTCTCGGTTCCCCGTTTTCCGGCTGATATCCGCTCTGTACACATTTGGTTTCTCTTCTGTAGTTGCTCATAGACAATGTCCTCCTTCATGCTTGATGTCTGAAATCAATCCTCTGATCTTCCAAAAGAAAACCAGCTTTTTTTAAAACCAGCTGCAATCTTTTCGTAGGTAGATAAGCGGATCTCCATTTTCGTAACCTTTGCCGCGTTCCATTCACTGACCATTTTTTCTGCCAGTTTTTCACATTCCGGATCTCTGGGATATAAAAAAAGCGGAACAACATATGCCACCATGGCCAGGTTAAAATTCAAAGAAAATTTTTCCTGATCTCTTCTGGACAGCTTCTGCATCTTCTGAAGCGCATAATCCGGGATCACGCTGGCAAGCGCGTCCGCTTTTTCTGCCCCTTCCCGGGCGCACTGATCCGATATTTTTCCCAGGAGCTCACGGTATTGTTCAAATGCCTGCAAAAACGCAGGGCTGTATGTTTTTTTCTTAAATAGCGGGATTTTGTGGAGCATGTCGTCAAACATCAGCTCCAGATCCTGACGGAATTCCTCCATGGAATCTTATTCCTCCCAGTTGTGATATACATTCTGAACGTCATCGTCATCGTCCAGCATGTCCAGCGTTTTTTGAATAGACGCAATATCCTTTTCATCCGTAAGCGCTACATAAGTCTGCGGGATCATGGTCACTTCTGCGGACGCCATAGGAAGTCCGGCTTCCTCAAGAGCCATGCGTACGCTGCTGAAATCGTCCGGAGAAGTCAGGATCTCAAAGCTGTCCTCTTCTTCTGCGAAATCTTCCGCTCCTGCGTCCAGAGCCTGCATCATCAGCTCATCCGCATCTCCTTCATATTCTTCTTTGTCAATAATGATCTGTCCTTTTTTGTCAAACATAAAGGAAACACAGCCGGGAGTTCCTACATTGCCGCCGCCTTTGGTAAATGCGTTTTTTACGTTGGAGGCGGTACGGTTTTTATTGTCAGTCAGCGTCTCCACAATGATGGCCGTGCCGTTGGGGCCATATCCCTCGTATGTAATATATTCATAATTTGCTGCGTTCGCATCGCTGTCTGCCCGCTTGATGTTTCTTTCAATGGTATCGTTAGGCATGTTGTTTGCTTTTGCTTTGGCGATCACATCTCGAAGTCTGCTGTTATTGGCAGGATCTGCGCTTCCGCCTTCTTTTACAGCAACTGCCAGTTCTTTTCCAAGCTTTGTAAAGATCTTTCCTTTTGCAGCATCGTTCTTTTCTTTTTTGTGCTTAATGTTTGCAAATTTTGAATGTCCTGACATTTCTCATATTCCTCTCTTCATATCATATCTTTTCACACTTTGTATATTCTATCACTCTTTTTGTTGTTTTTCAATCTTAACTCTTTGTATGATATTATTCTCCACAGAAAGGATGGTAAAAATATAGCCTTTATATTCTACCACACAGACTTCGCCCTCTTCCGGAATCCGGTCCAGCTGATCGATCAGAAATCCGTTGAGTGTTTCGTATTCATCATCTTCAAATGTCAGGGAAAGCAGGTCCTCGAGATCCTCCAGACTGCTCATCCCGTCCGCAAGATAACTGTCGTCCGCCTGCTTTGCGATCATCGGCTCTTCTTCATCATACTCATCCAGAATATTTCCAACGATCTCCTCCAGGATATCTTCCATGGCGACAAGCCCGGACGTCTGCCCGTATTCATCCAGGACGATCACAATATGGATCTTTTCTGCCTGCATTTTTTTAAATAACGTGTCAATACTTTTGGTTTCCGGAACAAACACTACCGGTCTTATGTATTCGGTCAGCTCTCTGACAGGGACTTTTCTCAAACTTTCGTCCAGATAACAGGTCATTGCCTCCCGCAAGTGAAGAAAACCTGTGATCTCGTCGATGTCTTCGTGACAGATTGGAAATCTGGAATAATTCTCCCCCAGCATAAAAAATAAAGCGTCCTCCAGAGTCTCTTCGTCATCAATCGCTACAATGTTCTTTCGATGAGTCATGATATCCTTTGCGTCTTTATCCATATACCGGAAGATGTTTCGGATCAGGACCGCCGCTTCTTTTTGCATGCCGTCGTCCAGTTTTTCATCTTCTGCCTGAAAAATATTCTTCATTCGCTGAAATAAACTGCCCTCTTCCATAGTCTGTTTTTTACTCCTTTGACTCCTTTGTTATGTATGAAGCTCCAGGCTGATCATTAAAGCTTCATCTATTTTTTTCATGATTTCCTGATCCAGATGGCAGACCATATCCTTCAGTCTCTGTTTGTCGATGGTCCGCACCTGCTCCAGGAGGACCACAGAGTTTTTGACAATGTGATACCTACCCGCATCCAGTTCTACATGGGTGGGGAGCTTGCTTTTATTCATCCTTGATGTGATCGCGGCACAGATAATCGTAGGGCTGTGCCTGTTGCCGATGTTATTCTGGATCACCAGAACAGGACGGATGCCGCCCTGTTCGGATCCCACGACCGGACTTAAATCCGCATAATAAATATCACCACGTCTGACCTGCACTTTATTCACACTCCGATTCTATTAAGATAGTAGTGAGTATTCCCATCTTTTATCGGAAGTATTCCAGGATCTGACAGACGCAGGCGCAAGATTTAAAACCAGTCGATCTGTTCTGTTACTTTTCCGTGCCGGATAAACTCTCTGGGGATGCGTTTCCCAAGATCACAGACAAATTCATAATTGAACCTTCCGGAAAGCTCGCTTAGAGTCTCTACCGGAAGCGACTCCTCGCCATCCCGGCCGATCAGCACCACCTGATCCCCGTAATCAGCTCCTTCAATATCGGTTACATCCACCATCATCTGATCCATGCACACTCTGCCTCTGATGGGCGCTTTCTGTCCGCGGATCAGCACATATCCTTTGTTGGACAGGCTGCGGGGATATCCGTCCCCGTAGCCGATAGGGATCGTGGCAAGTCTGGTGGGACGGTCTGTGACATAAGTACCTCCGTAGCTGACCGGAGTTCCGGCCTCCACCCATTTTACATGAGCCACATGACTGATGAGTGTAAGGGCGGGTTTTAAGGGCACATTTTCCTTATGGACTTCTTCAGAAGGATAGAGCCCATAAGTGGAAATGCCAGACCGCACAAGATCCAGATTGGCCTCAGGAACGTCAATGATCCCTGCGCTGTTGGAACAGTGATAATAAGGGAATGTTACGCCTTTTTCTTCCAGCTGGTCTTTGATCCAGAGATACCGGGACAGCTGTTGTTCCGTAAATGTTTTGTCTGTTTCGTCTGCTTTGGCGAAATGAGTAAAGAGCCCTTCCATTTTGATCCGGGGCATCTGACTCATCCGCAGGATGTTTTCTACGCTGGAATCATTGACCGGAAGACCGATTCTTGACATGCCTGTGTCTATCTTGACATGGATGTATACGTCCTTATCCATGCGGCAGGCCAGGTCAGACACTGTTTTGGTAACTTCTTCCCGGTACAGGGTCATGCGGATCTCGTGTTCGATCATTGCGCCCCATTGATCCGGGAATACCGTCCCAAGTACCAGGATCGGCTTTGTGATCTCTTTTTTACGAAGAGCCATTGCTTCATCCAGTGTTGCTACAGCAAAGCCCCAGATATACTCTTTTTCTTCCAGGAGTTTTGCAATCGGCACGGCGCCGTGTCCGTAACCGTCTGCTTTCAGGACTGCCATGATCTTTGTGCTGTCTTTGATATTTTTTTTCATCATTTCCATGTTGTATTCAATTGCGTCCAGATCGATCCTGGCACAGACTCTTGTGTATTTGTTCATAACCATTCCTTCCTTTCCTGTGGTTTTTCCCCGCTGATTTCCATGAATGCGAAACTGATATACTCCAGCAGATCTCTTGCCAGAACACTGTAAACGCCTTTTGCTTCTCTGGCCAGATCTCCGGACCTTCCGTGGAGATATACGCCAAGACAGGCGGCGTTCCCAGGTGTCTGATGCTGAGCCATAAGCCCTGCGATGATGCCGGCAAGCACATCTCCTGCTCCTGCTTTTGCCATGGCGCAATTACCGCTCCTGTTGAAAAACAGCCCCTGATCAGGGACGCCGGTCAGTGTCCGCGCATCTTTCAGAACGCAGACCACTGCATGCTCTTTTACGAACGATTTTAAAAGAGAGATCCGGTGTTCCTTTAAGTCTTCCACCGTTGTATTAAGCAGCCTGGACATTTCCTTCATGTGAGGAGTCAGCACTGCGGTTTTTCCGGATAGACAGCGAAAAGACTCCGGATGTGCGGATAACAGATTCAGCCCGTCTGCATCAATCACAAAAGGCCCTTTTCCGGATTCCAGCGTGGTCCTTAGAAGTTCCAGAGAAGTCATAGAGGTTCCAAGCCCGGACCCGATACAGACTGTATCTGCCCATTGTAACAGCTCCGTCAGATCCTGCCGGTCAAATTCGCGATAAGTACAAAGGATCGCCTCCGGCACTGCGGATTGAAGGATCTGCCGGTTTTCTTCGGCTGTATAGATCTTGATCAGACCGGCGCCGCTTAAATACGCGGCCATGGCATTCAGATACGCGGCCCCGGACATTCCCCTGCTTCCTGCAATGACCAGAAGTTTCCCAAAATCCCCTTTGTTGGCATCTTCCGGACGGGCAGGCAGCATTTTCTGATAGTCGCAAAGATCCGGGAGGAAAATCCCGTCCGCACACAGCTGACTGGTGGAGATCCCGATATCTGTTACAAATATCTTGCCTGTATAAGAACGGCCGGGAGAAAGGAAGAGCCCGGTTTTCCTTTTCTGAAATGTTATGGTAATGTCCGCCAAAAAAGCAATCCCCATTACCATACCGGTATCTGCGGATATCCCGGAAGGAATATCGATGGCAACCTTCAGGCCGGAAGATTCGTTCATCTGGCGGAGAACTTCCCGGCAATCCCCCTGAATCTCCCGGTTCAGCCCCACGCCGAAGACGGCGTCAATGACGGTGCTGTAATTACCCGGAACATACCCATCTCTGACCGGGATCCCGGTCTGATCAAGAGCCGCCATCTGAAATTCGGTTTCCCGGGTGCAATGCTTTCGATTTCCCACCATGCAGACCGTTGGGGAATATCCTTTTTCAGCCAGCAGTCTCGCAATGGCGAAACCGTCTCCGCCGTTATTTCCGGATCCGCAGACAATACAGGGCGCATCCAGAGAAATACGCTCTTCTTCCATAACCTGTATACAGGACTGTGCCGCCCGTTCCATCAGTTCCAGCGCGGTCACATCTGTATGTTCGATCGTAAAACGATCCGCCTGCTGCATTTGTGTTCCGGTTAAGAGATAATCCATCGCCGCGTTCCCTCCTGTTGATTGTATATGCTTTACCGGCTTTGTTTGTTCCGCTTCCGCAACAGACAGAGAATCCGGACTTTGTCCCCGGTCTCTGTTCATGATTAACGGATACAAATAAGAGCGTGTAAAAGCGGACCATAAAAATATGGCGGCTGTTACACGCTTCTTTTTTGACTATTTGTGTTCTTCTTTATATCTGCTGATGTTATAAGATAACTGCATCAGGCTTTCGGACAGATGTACATTCTCTACAATGACATTGTCCGGCAGATTCAAGTCTGTATGTGCGAAATTCCAGATCGCGCGTACGCCGTTGTCTACCAGGAGGTTGGCTACCTCAATCGCTTTTTCTTTCGGGATCGTAAGAACTCCGATCTCCACTTCGTTATTCTGGATAAAGGACTTCAGTTCGTCCATCATGCGTACCGGGACTCCACGGATCGACACGCCTTCGAGCCTGGGATTCACATCAAAGATTCCCTTCAGGATAAATCCCCGCTTTTCAAAAGCAGTATAATTCGCAAGAGCCTGTCCCAGATTTCCTGCTCCGATGATGATGATATTGTGATCTTCCTCCAGGCCCAGGATCTTTCCAATCTCGGTATACAGATACTTTACATTATAGCCATATCCCTGTTGACCAAAGCCGCCGAAATTGTTAAGATCCTGCCGGATCTGGGATGCGGTCACCTTCATGCGCTTGCTAAGATCGCCGGATGATATGCGCTCTACTCCGTTTTCCAAAAGTTCTCCCAAATATCTATAATATCTTGGCAGCCGTCTGATCACTGCCCGAGAAATCCCTCTGTCTTCCACTTGCCTTCACCTTCCATGTTGTTTAATCTCACAAATTATTATATAGAATTGTATTTGCAAAGTCAAACTTTTAGTTGTATTTTGTCTTTTTTTCGTTATAATGGAAACGGATATAATAAGGAGGAAATTATGATATTAGCATGTCATAAAATCAATAAATCATTCGGGGATCACGTCATAGTAAAGGACGGCTCATTCCACATGGAAGATCATGAAAAGGCCGCCCTGATCGGTCCTAATGGCGCCGGAAAATCAACGCTTCTGAAAATGATCGTGGGGGAACTTCCTTCCGACGGCGGCGAAGTGATCCTGACAAAAGGAAAAACTTTAGGATACCTGGCGCAGCACCAGGAAATGCAGAGTGGAAATACCATATACGAAGAAGTAAAGCTTGCCAAAGCAGATATTATTGCAATGGAACAAAAGATCCGCAGCATCGAACAAACGCTGGATACTCTCACGGGCGAAGCGCTTTCTTCCACACTGGAAGCTTATAACCGCCTTACTTCCGAGTTTGAAAGACAAAACGGATATGCCTGTGAAAGTGAGATTGCAGGTGTTCTGAAAGGACTCGGTTTTGCAGAAGAGGAATTTGGAAAAACGGTAGATACCCTGTCCGGCGGTCAGAAAACCCGTGTTTCCCTGGGGAAACTGCTTCTTACGAACCCGGATATCCTGCTTCTGGACGAGCCTACCAACCATCTGGATCTTTCTTCTATCGCCTGGCTGGAAACTTATCTTCTGAATTATCACGGCGCGGTCCTGATCGTTTCTCATGACCGTTATTTTCTGAACCGCGTAGTCACAAAGGTGATCGAGATCGAGCAGGGAACTCTTGCCACCTATCTTGGTAATTACAGTGATTACGCTGTGAAAAAGCAACAGATGCGGGAAGCGAGATTAAAAGAATATCTGAATCAGCAGCAGGAAATCCGTCATCAGGAGGCTGTTATCGAAAAGCTTCGTTCCTTTAACCGGGAAAAATCGATTCGTCGGGCGGAAAGCCGGGTGAAAATGCTGGACAAGATAGAAAGGGTTGAAAAACCGGCAGAGACAGATCTTAAGATGCACTTAAGCCTGGAACCTGCGGTAGTCAGCGGAAATGATGTTCTTTCTGTAGAGCACCTAAGTAAGTCTTTTCCTGAACAGACACTTTTTACAGATGTCAGTTTTCAGATCCACCGTGGGGAGCATGTGGCTGTTATCGGCGACAATGGCACCGGAAAAACGACGCTTCTTAAGATTATAAATCAGGTGCTTCCTGCAGACAGCGGATCCTTTTCCCTTGGCGCTAATGTGCATATCGGGTATTACGATCAGGAACACCATGTTCTGCATATGGAAAAAACGATTTTTGAAGAGATTTCAGATGACTACCCCTCGCTTACGAATACCAGGATCCGGAATGTGCTGGCCGCTTTTTTGTTTACCGGCGACGATGTGTTTAAACGGATCGGGGATCTAAGCGGCGGAGAAAGAGGACGGGTATCTCTGGCAAAGCTGATGCTTTCGGAAGCAAATTTCCTGATCCTGGACGAACCGACCAATCATCTGGATATTGTCTCAAAAGAGATCCTGGAAAACGCGCTTCGGGATTATACCGGAACGGTTCTTTATGTTTCTCACGACCGTTATTTTATTAATCAGACAGCTACCAGAATCCTGGAACTGAAAGGGCAGACTTTTGTAAATTATATCGGCAATTATGATTATTATCTGGAAAAGAAAGAAGAACTGGCTAAAGCGTACGGAATTGGTCAGCCGGATCTTTCTGCCTCCTCTGCATCCGAAGAACCGTCGGCCTCAAAGCTTGACTGGAAGGAACAAAAAGAAGCACAGGCAAAGGAAAGGAAACGCCTGAACGACCTGAAAAAAACAGAGGAACGGATCACAGCTCTGGAAGACAGGGACGCCGCTATTGATGAACAGATGACGCAGGAAGAAGTTTTTACTAATTCTGTCCGATGCCAGGAACTGGCGATGGAAAAAGCAAAGATTGCAGAAGAACTGGAAATGCTTTATGAAAAGTGGGAGGAGCTGGCTCAGTAGCCGGCTCCTCCTTTTGTTTACATTTTTTCTGCGATGGCCTGAATGAAGGCTTCACTGTTTAATACAACCGGATCCTTAATGGTGGTGATCAGCGCAAGATCTTTTGTCATCCTGCCTTCTTCGATCGTGGCAATGGTGGCCGCCTCCAGACGGTCGGCAAACTTCATTAATTCCGGATTGCCGTCTAGTTCTCCCCGCTTGCGAAGAGCCCCTGTCCAGGCAAAAATAGTAGCCACAGAATTCGTAGAAGTCTCCTCTCCTGCCAGATGTTTATAGTAATGGCGCTGTACGGTACCATGCGCCGCTTCATATTCGTAATATCCTTCCGGAGACACCAGAACAGAGGTCATCATGGCCAGGGAGCCAAAAGCAGAAGATACCATGTCGCTCATTACGTCTCCGTCATAGTTTTTACAGGCCCAGATATATCCGCCCTCGGACTTCATCACCCGGGCAACCGCATCGTCGATCAGGGTGTAGAAGTAGGTAATGCCTGCTTTCTCAAACAGGTCCTGAAATTCCGTGTCATAAATTTCCTGAAAAATATCTTTAAACGTGTGGTCGTATTGCTTGGAGATGGTATCTTTGGTGGCGAACCACAGATCCTGTCTGGTATCCAGGGCGTAATGAAAGCAGCTTCGTGCAAAACTTTCGATGGATCTGTTTACATTGTGCATTCCCTGTACAATGCCGGGGCCGTCAAAGCTGTGTATCAGCTCCCGTTTTTCCTTGCCGTCCGAAGAGGTGTATACAAGCTCTGCTTTTCCTGCGCCTGGAATCTTCATTTCCGTTCCTTTGTAAACGTCTCCATAGGCGTGTCTTGCGATCGTAATAGGCTTTTTCCAGTTCCGGACACAGGGTTCAATGCCTTTTACGACAATGGGAGCCCGGAAAACCGTTCCATCCAGGATCGCACGGATGGTCCCGTTGGGACTTTTCCACATTTCTTTCAGATCATACTCGCTCATGCGGGCTTTGTTAGGGGTGATGGTCGCGCATTTTACGGCCACTTTATATTTTTTTGTTGCATTTGCGGCATCAATCGTTACCTGGTCGTCCGTTGCATTGCGGTGGGAAAGGCCCAGGTCATAGTATTCGGTATTCAGATCAATAAACGGCTCCAGAAGATGCTTTTTGATCATGCCCCAGAGGATCCGGGTCATCTCGTCTCCGTCCATTTCCACGATTGGTGTGGTCATTTTTATTTTTTCCATTGGTGTCAGTCTCCTTTCATATGCAGATTTTCCATGACGTTCATGATATGCCGGTTGGCCAGGGCTTCCGCCAGATCTGCGTCCTTATTTTTAATTGCTTCCAAAATGGCCCGATGTTCCTGCACGGAATTTTCCGCCCGGTCTTTTTGCGCCACAGACCGGGAACGCGCCATCTGGACATATTTGTGAAAATCCGATAATACATGTTCCAGTATACGACTATTGGAAGCTTCATACAACACTTTGTGGAACTTTCCATCCAGTTCCGTTACCTGCTCGGCCTGCTCTTTTTCTTTTTTCAGATGAAATCCGGATAACACAAGAATCTCTTCCAGTTCTTCAATCTGCCGGTCTGTGATATGCAAGGTTGCCCATCTGGCACAGAGCCCTTCCAGCAAAGAACGGATCTGGTAAATGTCAGTAACGTCTTTTTGTGTTATCCCGGTTACATACGCGCCTTTATTGGGGACCATGGTAACCAGTCCTTCCAGCGCCAGCTGACGAAGCGCCTCCCGGACCGGTGTTCTGCTGACGCCCAGTTCCTTCGCAAGAGTTGCCTCCTTAAGCTCTTCGTGCTCCTGATATACTCCGGATAAAATTTTTTCTCTGATCTGTTGAAACACCTTTCCCCGAAGGGACTGGTCCTGATATTCTTCCATCATCTGTTTATGCCTGACCGCCAAGCCGGATACCGAGGCTGCTGCAGGTATCTTCGATGACTGTAAGCAGCTCCTCGTCCGTCAGTACGGTGACTCTTCCTCCTTCATATTCTTTGTCTACCCATTCTTTTACCATATGGACCAGCCGGGAATTCTTATCCACCTGATTTCCGTTTGTCAGATGGAAACAGGTGTTGATCCAGTGAGCGATCCCGGCAAGCCCGGAAGTATTGGATACCGCCACAAGAGGCGGACGTTTTAAAAATTTTTCTGTATCAAAGACATTGTAGATTTCTTCGTTTTTCAACAGGCCGTCCGCATGGATCCCGGCTCTTGTCACATTGAAATTTTTGCCTGCAAAAGGAGTTGCCGCCGGGATCTGATATCCGATCTCCTGTTCGTAATATTCGGCCAGGTCTGTGATTACTGTGGTGTCCATCCCGTCCAGAGTTCCCCGAAGCTGTGCGTATTCAAATACCATGGCTTCCAGAGGTGTGTTTCCGGTTCTTTCGCCAATGCCGAATAAAGAGCAGTTTACGCCGCAGGCGCCATAGAGCCAGGCAGTCGACGAATTATTGACTGCTTTGTAAAAATCATTGTGTCCATGAAATTCAATCAGTTCACTGGGAACTCCGGCATGGACTCTAAGACCATAGATAATACCGGGAATGGATCTTGGGATTACGGCTCCCGGATAATTGACCCCGTATCCCATGGTATCACAGACTCTGATCTTTACCGGGATCTGGTACTCGTCTTTGAGTTTCATAAGTTCCAGACAGAAAGGAATGACAAATCCGTAAATGTCTGCCCGGGTGATATCTTCCAGATGACATCTGGGACTGATGCCGGTTTCCAGACATTCCCGTACCACGGAAAGATAATGTTCCATACATTCTTTACGAGTCATTTTCAATTTGTAAAAAATGTGATAATCCGAACAACTGACCAGAATACCGGTTTCCTTAAGGCCAATCTCTTTTACCAGTTCAAAGTCCTTTTTACTGGCTCGGATCCAGCTTGTGACTTCCGGAAAGCGGTATCCTCTCTCCAGACATTTGTAAACGGCATCCCGGTCTTTCTTGCTGTATAAAAAGAATTCCGATTGCCGGATCTTGCCTGCCGGCCCGCCAAGTCTGTGTAGATCATCATAGATCCTGACAATCTGATCGGTCGTATAGGGAGTTCTTGACTGCTGACCGTCCCGGAAGGTTGTATCGGTGATCCAGATCTCATCCGGCATACAGTGCGGAACAATCCGGTCATTAAACGCTATTTTCGGAATTTCATCATAGCGGAAAAGATTGCGGAATACATTGGGTTTTTCTACATCCACCAGAGGATACATATGTTCTTCCAGCTGCAGCAGATTGGTGTGTTTGTCTAAATATACTTTTCGGTTCTCCATTTTCCTGCTCTCCCTTTTTGATTTTGTATAATTGTATACAATTATACATGCAATGTCAAGAAAAAAAGAGAGAGCTCTGTTATTTTACAGGAAAGATCCCGGAAACACCAGACGGCATTTTCCGGGATCTTTCTATTTAATACAATTTTGCCCCTACTTCTCTGGGACGGAAATTCTGGTCTTCGAGAGCTTTCATAATCTCATGCTTATGTTCCGTACCGAAAGCTTCCATCGTGATCCGAAGTTCCACGGCTGCATTTCGGTTTGTGCTGACAAACTGGTTATGATCCAGTTTGATGACATTGCCCTGGGCGTCTGCAATGGTCTGTGCGACTCTTACAAGTTCACCCGGCTTATCCGGAAGCAGCACCGATACGGAGAAGATACGATCCCGCTGGATCAGACCATGCTGCACAATAGATGACATGGTGATGACATCCATATTTCCGCCGCTTAAGATAGAAACTGCTTTTTTCCCTTTCAGGTCCAGCTGCCTCAATGCGGCGACTGTCAGAAGACCGGAGTTTTCTACGATCATCTTGTGATTTTCCACCATATCCAGAAACGCTCCGATCAGTTCATCGTCTTCTACGGTAAGGACTGCGTCCAGATTTTCCTGAACATAGGGGAATATCTTATCTCCCACCCGTTTTACGGCAGTACCGTCTGCAATGGTGTTCGCGCTTTCCAGCGTCACAGGGCCGCCATGTTCCAGAGCTGCAGTCATGCTGGCTGCTGCGGCAGGCTCCACGCCGATCACCTGGATCTTGGGATTTAACATTTTGGCAAGTGTAGCAACTCCGGTAACAAGACCGCCGCCTCCGATGGGAACCAGGATATAATCCACGGTCGGAAGCTCCTGCACAATCTCCATGGCAATGGTGCCCTGTCCGGTGGCAATATCCAGATCGTCAAAAGGATGGACAAAGGTGCATCCTTCTTTTTCCGCGAGATCCAGGGCATAGGCACATGCGTCGTCATAGACGTCGCCGTGAAGGACTACGTCCGCTCCATAGCTTTTGGTCCGGTTGACCTTGATCAGCGGAGTAACGGTAGGCATTACAATGGTTGCCTTACAACCAAATTTCTGGGCGGCAAAAGCAACGCCTTGTGCATGATTTCCCGCAGATGCAGCGACAAGACCCTTTTCCCGCTCTTCCCGGGATAAGGTGCTGATCTTATAGTAAGCGCCCCGGATCTTGTAAGCCCCGGTATGCTGCATATTCTCAGGCTTGAGATATACGCGGCCGCCGGTCTGGGCGCTTAGATATTCACTGAAGACCAGTTTTGTCGGCGAGGTTACTTCTTTTACCAGTTCGCTTGCACGTTCAAATTTTTCCAAAGTCAGCATAGTTTCGCTCCTTTCTCACTTCTGATTCTTATTACTGTATCTCATTTTGATCTGCTGTAAATAAAGCATTTACAAACGTATCTGCATCAAATTTCTGCAGATCGTCGATGGTTTCGCCAACTCCGATATATTTCACCGGAATCCCAAGCTCCGCCTGGATCGCAACGGCGATTCCTCCCTTGGCTGTACCGTCCATTTTCGTAAGAATAATTCCGGTAATATCTGCCACTTCATGGAATTCTTTTGCCTGCTGCAATGCGTTCTGACCAGTGGTGGCATCTAGTACCACTAAGGTCTCCCGGTAGGCTTCCGGAAATTCCCGGTCAATGATCCGGTTCATCTTTTTCAGCTCTTCCATAAGGTTTTTCTTATTGTGAAGCCTGCCGGCAGTGTCGCACAGAAGGACATCTGCATGTCTGGCCTTTGCCGCTGCAATTGCGTCATAGACGACTGCGGCCGGATCGGATCCTTCCTGTCCGCCGATCAGCTCTGCCTGTGCGCGGTTTGCCCATTCTTTTAACTGCTCTCCTGCAGCAGCGCGGAAAGTATCAGCGGCTGCCAGTATCACTTTTTTTCCCTGTGCTTTCAGTTTTCCTGCAAGTTTTCCAATGGTTGTAGTTTTCCCTACTCCATTGACGCCGATCACCATGACCACAGATGTCCTGTTCTCAAATTCATAGGCGGTTTCGCCCACATCCATTTGCTCTTTGATGCTGTCGATCAGAAGCTGCCGGCACTCGAGGGGTTCTTTGATATGGCGTTCTCTGACCTTGGTTTTCAGATCGTCCAGAATATCATAAGTGGCCTGTACTCCCAGATCCCCCATGATGAGTACTTCTTCCAACTCCTCATAAAATTCATCGTCGATCCTGGAAAACCCATGAAAAATACTGTCCATACCGGATACAATATTATCCCGGGTCTTGCTAAGTCCTGATACAAGACGTTTAAAAAAATCTGCCATAACTTCCTCCTTTACTGATCCAGCTGATCTTCCAGCAGACTGACGGACACCTGAGTGGATACGCCTTTTTCCTGCATGGTGATCCCATACAGCCGGTCTGCCGCTGTCATCGTGCCTCTCCGGTGTGTGATCACAATAAACTGTGTACTTTTTGTCAACTTATGCAGATACTTTGCAAACCGGCCGACATTGTTGTCATCTAGGGCGGCCTCAATCTCATCCAGAAGACAGAACGGAGAGGGTTTCAGATTCTGGATCGCAAACAGCAGTGAGATTGCGGTAAGCGCCTTCTCTCCTCCGGACAGCTGCATCATATTTTGCAGTTTTTTTCCAGGCGGCTGGGCGATGATACGGATGCCTGCTTCTAGGATATCCTCATCTTCCATCAGTTCCAGGGTGCCTTTGCCGCCGCCGAAGAGTTCTTTAAAGACCGTATCAAATTCACTGGCTATTTTTGCAAACTGCTCTTTAAATTGCTTCCGCATAGCAGCATCCAACTCTTCAATGATCTGTTCCAGGGTGGCTTCTGCTTCCACAAGGTCGTCGTGCTGCCCTTTTAAGAACTCATAGCGGGAAGAGACATTTTTATATTCTTCAATTGCATTTACATTTACATTTCCAAGATTTCGGATCTCACTTTTTAACTCCTGGATCCGTTTCTTCATCCTGGACAGATCCGTAAGAGACGCATCTTTTAGTTCTCTGGCCTGGTGAAAGGTGATCTCATATTCTTCCCACATATAATTGATCTGTTTTTCAGAAGCAGTTTCCAGATTTTCTTTCTGGCTTTCCAGACGGAATACTTCTTTATCCAGAGAAGCCATATGCTTTGATAAGGATTCTCTCTCTTGCAGGAAAGATTTATGTTTTTGAGTCAGGTCCTCTCTGTCCTTTTTATAGGCTTCAATTTCCTGCCGGATCTCTGTGAATAATTCTTCCGATCCGTCAATGGTCTGTCTAAGTTCCCGGATCTTTTCCTCTTTTTCCCTGATCTCTCCCGATGTCTGTCCTTTGTTTGCCTCCAGCTGTGTCAGTTCCTGACGGAATTTCTCGCTTTCTTCTGCGATACGGTCCAGATTTTCCAGAAGGAAGGAGTGGCGCTGCTCCAGAGCTGCATATGTCAGGTGAATATCTTCGTTCCCTTTTTGTTTTTCACTTTCCAGTATCTGTTCAGTCTCCAGCGCTTTCTGATTCTCTTCTATACGCGAAGTCAGATCCTTTTCCAGGCTTTCGGAAGTATCAAGCTCCAGGGTGATGGATTCCTGATTATCCATAATCTCCGTAATCTGTGCATCCAGTTCATCTGCTTCTTTCTGAGCCTTTTGCGCCTGTGCTTTTGCGCTTTCCATACCGGACAAAGCCTGATCAGCGTTGAGTTTAGCTGTATTCTGGATAACATAAGCTTTGCTGAGTTTCTCTGCGATCTCATCGTTTTTCGCGTAGTAACCAGCTCTTTCTTTCCGAAGCAATTCGGACTGTGCTTCCAGTTCATCCATTTCTTCTTTTAATTTGCGGACGGTTTTTTCAAATTCTTCGATTTCACGGCGACGACTCAAAAGATTACTGGTATTTTTAAACGCGCCTCCGGTCATGGAACCGCCAGGATTGATCAGTTCTCCCTCCAGCGTGACGATCCGGATAGACTGATGATATTTACGCGCAATCGAAGATGCATGATCAATGTGATCGACGACCAGTGTCCTTCCAAGCAGAAAATCTGCCAGTTTCTGATACTTCTCTTCGGTTTTTGCCAGTGTATTTGCAGTCCCGATCACACCTTCTTCTTTTAAGGCAGCTGTCTGGCCAAAATTAGCGTCCCTTCGGATATTGGTAAGCGGAAGAAAAGTAGCTCTTCCGAACTTATTCTTTTTTAGGAACTGGATCATCCGTTTTGCAGTCTCTTCATCTTCGGTTACGATATTCTGGATGCTGCCGCCAAGAGCTGTTTCCAGAGCGATCTCATATTTTTTCTCCACTTTGATCAGATCAGCAACAACGCCCAGCAGCCCTTTTTCTTTTGTACGGTTGTCCATAACCTTCCGGATACTGTTTCCGTAACCGTCATAGCGTTCCGTGATGTTTTTCAGAGATTCCAGACGGGACTGCTCCCTGTGATAGGCGGTCTGACCGATCCGGAAGGATTCCGTCTGTTTTGCAAGGGTTTTCTGGATATCCTGGATTTTTTCTTCATAACCTTTACTTTCGGCATTCAGGTTTCGGATGGTCTCAGAGATCTCTTCCAGCTCTTTCAGATAGACTTCCTGCTTTTCCCTGTGTTTTTCGTATTCGCTTCCGGCTTCCAGGATCTGTTGGTGCATCCTGGCTTTGCGGACCTGGATCTGTTCCAGCATCGTGTCATATTTCTGGATCTTTGCCTTGGTTGACGCCCGGTTGTTCAGTACATTCATGACTTCACTCTGGGCCTCTTCAATTTCTGCAGTCAGAGCGGCGATCCTGCTCTGGATCTCCACCAGTTCTCCGACAGCCCGATCTTCCAGAGCTTTCTGTTCTTTCATCTGCTCTTCCATCTCTTCTTGTTCTTTCAGCAGATCTTTCCTGGCTTCCGCTCTTCGTTCCAGCTCTTCTTGCACAGTCTGTGCGCGCTGGTTAAAATGCGCGTCATTCATCTGCGCGCTGTTGATCTGCTCTTTTAACAGTTCAATCTGATTTTCCAGCTGTTGTTTTAACAGATTTGTCTCATTGAGCTGGCCTTTAGCTTTTTCGATGGAATCGTCAATACCGTCCATCTGTTCTTCCACAGCGTCATATTCTGCTTTCATGGCTTCATAATGCTGTCCGGCTTCGTCCAGTTCGTCTTTTGTCTGCCCCAGTTTTCCTTCCAGATCCCGGATCTGTTCCTGAATCCGTTCTGTTTCCAGAAGGAACATGTTGATGTCGTAAGTTTTAAGCTGTTCCTTTTTCTTCAGGTATTCTTTGGCTGTTTCAGACTGACGTTCCAGAGGTCCGATCTGTTTTTCCAGTTCTGCGAGGATATCATTGACACGCAGAAGATTCTGTCTTTCTTCCTCCAGCTTTTTCAGAGAAGTGTTTTTTCTGCGTTTGAATTTTACGATGCCGGCAGCTTCATCGAAGAGTTCTCTTCGTTCTTCCGGTTTTCCGCTTAGGATCCGATCGATCTGACCCTGTCCGATGATGGAATAACCTTCTTTTCCGATACCGGTATCATAAAAAAGCTCATTTACGTCTTTTAATCTGCAGAGGCTGCCGTTGATCAGATATTCACTTTCCCCGGAACGGTACAGCTTCCGCGCGACTGTAACTTCTTCATAATCGATCGGGAGCTGATGATCAGAATTATCCAGGGTGATCGCCACGGATGCGTAGCTTAAAGGCTTGCGGTTTTCGGTACCTGAGAAAATGACATCCTGCATGGTTCCCCCGCGAAGCTGTTTGACTCTTTGTTCTCCAAGCACCCAGCGCACCGCGTCTGCCACATTGCTTTTCCCGCTTCCATTGGGTCCTACAATGCCGGTGATCCCGTTGTGAAAATCAAACTTTATCTTATGAGCAAAGGATTTAAAGCCTTGTACTTCAATGCTTTTTAAATACATATCCCACCTACTTTATGTTTTTTTGATGCAGCATCAGAATGCTCTGGTAAGCCGCCTCCTGCTCAGCCGCTTTTTTGGTTCTGCCTTTTCCGGTCCCCCACATCTCCTGTCCGATATAGACGGCCACCTGAAAGGATTTGTTGTGGTCCGGTCCCTCCTCGCCTGTCAGCTGATAGAATACCGGGTCTTCAAAATGAGCCTGTACAATTTCCTGGAGGATAGTCTTGCTATCAAAAAAGAGTTTTCTGTGCTCCAGATCACTTAGCACAAATCGATGGATAAATTCTTTTGCATTAGCAAACCCACCATCCAGATAGATCGCGCCGATCAGGGCTTCCATGGCGTCAGAAGTCACAGAATCTCTTTGCCGGCCGCCGGTGGCGTCCTCTCCTTTTCCCAGGAGAAGATACGCTCCCAGATTCAGTTCTCTGGCGCAGAAGGCAAGAGAAGGCTCGCATACCATGCTTGCCCGTGTTTTCGTAAGTTCCCCTTCCGGCATTTTGGGATGTTCTGTGAATAAAAATTCACTGGAAACCAGTTCCAGGACAGCATCTCCCAAAAATTCCAGTCTTTCATTGCATGCCTGTTTGGGCATCTGCCTTTCATTGGCATAAGAGCTGTGGATCATTGCCTGTTTCAAAAGTGAGCGATCCTGAAACCGGTAGTGGATCTTATGTTCCAGTTGTGTCAGCTTATTGTCCATAATATTACGCTCCATAAAATGAAAAAGCCCGGCAGGGCTTTTTCACTCCTTATCACTTAATTATTCGTTGCCTTTTTGATCTGCTCCACAGCATCTCCTACGGTTGCGATCTTCTCAGCTTCGTCATTATCAATTTCAATATCAAATGTTTCTTCTATTCCCATAATAATCTGGAAAATGTCCAGAGAGTCTGCCTGCAGGTCGTCTACAAATTTTGTGTCTTCTGTGATATCATCCACATCAACGCTCAATACATCTGCAATAATTTCTTTTAATTTTTCAAATTCCATACCTTATTCTCCTTTTCCTGTTCATTAATGGTTCATCTATTCATCAGCGGTATTTTCCGCCTGAATACTTTCTTTGATCTTTTCGTTGATTTTCTGCTTTTTAAATGTCACGCACTGCACGATCGTATTGCTGATCTCTTTTGATTTGGAACTTCCATGAGTCTTGACGACCAGGCCGTTCAGTCCAAGTAAAGGAGCGCCTCCATATTCGGCTGTATCAAACTTTTTCAGAGTATTCTTCAGCGCAGGTTTTACCAGCAACGCGCCGATCTTGCTTCTCAAGTTTGACATCATGCCGGTTTTCAGCTCGCGGATCAGAGTGTTTCCAACTCCTTCAAACAGTTTCAGAATGATATTTCCGGCAAATGCTTCACAGACGATCACGTCTGCCGTTCCTCTGGGAATATCCCTTGCTTCCACACTTCCGATAAAATGAATACTTTTCTCCGCTTTAAGAAGCGGGAAGGTTTCTTTCACCAGAGCATTCCCCTTTTCTTCTTCTGCGCCGATATTCACAATGCCGACTCTGGGATTCTTTACCCCTACTACATGTTCCATATAGATGGATCCCATCTTGGCGAACTGAACCAGATGAGAGGGCCTGGCATCTACGTTCGCTCCACAGTCGATCAAAAGCGAAACCCCGTTTTCCGTCGGGAACAGTGGAGCAAGCGGCGGGCGCTCCACACCTTTGATCCGGCCCACGATTACCTGGCCGCCTACAAGAACGGCGCCGGTACTGCCGGCTGATACAAACGCATCGGCCTTTCCTTCCTTTACAAGCTTCATCCCCACCACAATAGAGGAGTCCTTTTTCTTGCGGATCGCATTTACCGGCGGCTCCGCCATTTCAATCACCTCAGACGCAGGAACGATCTCTATACGATTCCTGTCATACGGGTATTTATTCAATTCATTTTTTACAGCCTCTTCCTGTCCTACAAGAAAAATAAAAAGATGAGGTTCTCTTGTAAGCGCGTCTACGGCTCCTTTAACAACTTCAGCCGGAGCATTGTCGCCGCCCATTGCGTCCAATGCCACCTTCGTAATCTCTGCCATGTTTCATCCTCCTAGCAACTTCAAGGATAATTCTACTAAACATTGGTAGAAAAATCAATAGCGAAACATGCAAATGGGGACGTAGACCTTTGCAAAAGGTCTACGTCCCCGTTCACATTTTGTTCACATTTTATCCCCACGGGTTTTCGGTAGGATACCGGTCACCCTTTGGACGATTGTAGCCAATCTCATCTACAGGCACTCCGATATATTTGAATACTTCAAAGAGGGCTTTGCCATGTTTTCCAAATGCAACGGCGCCATGATGCGGATAGTTGCCTTCGATCAGTACATGACGATAGAAGCGGCCCATTTCAGGAATCGCAAAGACTCCAATGGAACCAAAGGACCGTGTGGCTACGGGCAGGATCTCTCCCTGTGCTATGTAGCCCCGCAGGATGTTGTCTGCAGTGCTCTGCAGGCGGAAAAAGGTGATGTCTCCCGGGAGCAGATCTCCTTCCAGAGTTCCCTGGGTCACTTCTTCGGGCAGTGTTCTTGCCATGATCATCTGGTACTTCATTTCTCTGCAGGACAGCTTGTCTGCAGCAGTATTTCCGCAGTGGAATGCCATGAAAGTATCTTTCTGTGTGTAAGGGTATTTTCCAGCGATCTCTTCGGTATACATATCCTGGGGCACCGTATTGTTGATGTCCAGGAGCGTAACAGCATCCTGACTGATCACAGTACCGATAAATTCGCTTAACGCGCCGTAAATGTCTACTTCACAGGATACCGGAATCCCCTGAGCTGCAAGACGGCTGTTGACATAGCAGGGAACAAATCCAAACTGAGTCTGAAATGCCGGCCAGCATTTACCGGCGATGGCAACATATTTCCGATATCCTTTGTGCTCTTCTACCCAATCTTTTAAAGTCAGCTCATACTGAGCCAGTTTGGAAAGGATCTCCGGTTTTTTATTGCCTTCTCCCAGTTCTTCTTCCATTTCTTTTACGACAGCAGGGATCCGTTCATCCCCGGCATGTTTGTTGAATGCTTCAAAAAGATCCAGTTCAGAATTTTCTTCAATCTCTACGCCAAGGTTGTAAAGCTGCTGAATTGGCGCGTTGCAGGCAAGGAAATTTAACGGACGCGGTCCGAAACTGATGAGCTTCAGATTGCGAAGTCCTTCGACTGCGCGGGCGATGGGCAGAAAGTCATGGATCATATCGGCGCACTCTTCTGCTGTCCCAACCGGATACTCCGGAATATAAGCCTTTACTCCCCGAAGCTTCAGGTTGTAGCTGGCGTTCAGCATGCCACAGTAAGCGTCGCCTCTTCCCTGAACCAGATTATTTCCAGATTCTTCCGCCGCAGCCACAAACATTTTCGGCCCGTCAAAATGTTTTGCCAGCAACGTCTCTGAAATCTCGGGTCCAAAGTTGCCAAGATAAACGCATAGTGCGTTACACCCTGCTTTTTTGATATCTTCCAGCGCCTGCACCATATGGATCTCGCTTTCCACGATACAGACCGGACACTCATAGATATCAGAACCGTCATATTTTCTCTGATACGCTTCGATCAATGCTTTCCTTCTGTTTACAGAAAGACTTTCCGGAAAGCAGTCACGGCTGACTGCAACAATTCCTACTTTGATTTCTGGTATATTAATCATAGCGAACCCCTTTCATGTGTATGAAAATTAATGTATAAAAATCGGGAAGAATCCCAGACACGCGGAATCTCCCCGATTTAAGCCACTCCTTCAAAAATTAATCCTGAGGAATGATTTCTTTTTTGTTGTAAGAGCCACAAGCTTTGCAGACTCTGTGAGGCATCATAAGCTCGCCGCACTTGCTGCATCTCACCAGGTTCGGTGCGCTCATCTTCCAGTTTGCTCTTCTTTTGTCTCTTCTTGCTTTGGAAGATTTATTCTTTGGGCAGATTGACATGGGTTACACCTCCTTAAAATTCTTAAAAACATCGCGGATCGCTGACATTCTGGGGTCAAGACTTGTGTCTTCACAGTCACAGGTCCCTTCATTCAAATTCTGACCACATACGCTGCAGATGCCTTTACAGTCATCACTGCACAGAACTTTCGTCGGCCACCCTACTAACAGTTCGTTGCGGACCAGTTGTTCCACATCCAAACTGCATCCGTCAATATAATTTGTTTCGTCTAGTTCATCTGAGTCTTCCGTCTCTTCCGGATCCACACTGATCTTCTTTGTAAAATCGAGGGGAATCCTGACTTCCACATCTTTCAGGCACCGGTCGCAAGGAATAACTGCCGTCACCTCTGCTTTCCCGCTGATCTGAAGCTTCCGTTCTTTTTCGTATTCGATCAGAAGATGTAACTCTGATTTTTCCTTTAACGGAAAGCTGCCCTGAGCGGATTGAAAAACATCCATCTCTACAGGCACCGATGTGTCAATCGGACGGTGTGGTTCAGACAAAACGCTGGATAGGTCTAATATCATAATAATACTCCTATTCACACCTAAACTATTATATCATGCAATAACGGATTGTCAACCCTAAAAAACCCGAATTTACACAAAATCTGGTATGGTTTTACAGCTGACAGATACCAATCCTATGTTATACCAGCGCTACTGTCTCTCTTGCGATCGCCAGTTCTTCGTTGGTCGGGATCACAGCAACCTTTACTTTGGAATCTGCTGTGGAGATCACAAAGTCTTCGCCGCGCTTTTTGTTGGCTTCCGCATCCAGTGTGATTCCCAGGTATCCCAGGTAGGCAAGAACCTTCTCGCGTACGATTCCTGCGTTCTCACCGATTCCTGCGGTAAATGCGATCGCATCTACGCCGTTCATGGCTGCCACATAGGAGCCGATGTATTTTGCTACGCGGTAGCAGAACACTTCCAGAGCTGCTGCTGCATATTTGTTGCCGTTCTCCATTGCCTCTTCCAGGTCACGGAAGTCGCTGGACAGATTCTTGGACAGTCCGTATACACCGGATTTTTTGTTGAGGACGTTCATCACGCCTGCGATATCCAGATCTTCTTTCTTAGCGATATATTCCATGATCGCCGGATCCATATCGCCGGAACGGGTTCCCATAACCAGACCTTCCAGTGGTGTCAGACCCATGGATGTGTCTACGCATTTGCCGTTCAGTACTGCGCTGATGGATGCGCCGTTTCCAAGGTGTGCAACGATGATTTTGGAATTGTTAAGATCCAGTCCCAGGAAATCTGCCGCGTGTTTGGAAACGAAGCTGTGGCTTGTACCATGGAAGCCGTACCGTCTTACTGCATATTTCTCATAATACTCATAGGGCAGTCCGTATAAATATGCCTTTTCCGGCATGGTCTGATGGAAAGCGGTATCAAATACAGCTACCATCGGTGTACCGGGCATCAGCTTCTGGCAGGCGCGGATACCAATCAGGTTGGCAGGATTGTGAAGCGGAGCCAGGTCGCTGCATGCTTCGATGCCGGCCAGTACTTCGTCATTGATCACTACAGAGCTTGCAAATTTTTCTCCGCCATGTACCACGCGGTGTCCGACTGCACCGATCTCGGAAAGGCTCTTTACCACGCCGGTCTCGGAATCTGTCAGAGCGTCGATCACGAACTGGATCGCCTCGGTATGTGTGGGCATCGCTTTTTCGGATTTAACCTTTTCCCCTCCTGCCGGCTGATAGGTCAGGCTTCCGTCAATCCCGATTCTCTCGCAAAGTCCTTTTGCCAGTACGTTCTCGGACTCGGAGTCAATGAGCTGGAATTTTAAAGATGAGCTTCCACAATTGATTACTAATACATTCATTTCATTTTACCTCTCTATTATATTAATCATTTGCCATACACTGTACAGCTGTAATTGCTACCACACCTTCGATATCTTTTGCGCTGCAGCCGCGGGACAAGTCGTTCACCGGAGCTGCGATACCCTGGGTCAGAGGTCCGTAGGCTTCGGCTTTTGCCAGTCTCTGTGCCAGTTTGTATCCGATATTTCCGGCATCCAGGTCCGGGAATACCAGAACATTTGCCTTTCCTGCAACCGGGCTTCCCGGTGCTTTGGATGCGCCTACTTCCGGTACGATGGCCGCGTCAAGCTGGAATTCCCCGTCCAGCAGAAGGCCTTCCGGCGCATTTTCTTTTGCGATGCGGGTCGCTTCTACGACTTTGTCTACATCCGGGTGTTTTGCGCTTCCCTTGGTGGAGTGGGAAAGCATAGCTACAACCGGCTCTTTTCCTGTCAGCAGACGGAAAGAATCTGCGGAAGAAAGAGCGATGGCCGCAAGCTTCTCCGGATCCGGATTCTGCTCCAGACCAGAGTCCGCAAATACGAAGGTTCCGTCAGCTCCCATATCGCAATCCGGTACAACGATCACAAAGAACGCGCTGACCAGTTTGGTGCCAGGCTTTGTCTTCAGGATCTGCAGGCAGGGTCTTAAGGTGTCTGCTGTGGAGTGGCAGGCGCCGGAAACCATGCCGTCTGCGTCTTTCATCTTTACCATCATGACGCCGTAATACAGGTAGTTTGTCAGAAGAAGTTCTCTTGCCTGTTCCTCAGTCATGCCCTTCTTCTGTCTTAACTCTACCAGCTTGGCAATATAAGCTTCGGTCTTTTCGCAGGTTGCCGGATCAATGATCGTAGCGCCGCTGATGTCAAAATCCCCTTTATTTTTGGCAATCTCCTCTTCGCTCCCGATCAGGATCAGATTGGCAGTTCCTTCTTTTAAAACTGCCTCTGCCGCCTCGTAAGTCCGGATATCCTCTGTTTCCGGAAGAACGATCGTCTTTTTGGATGTTTTTGCTTTTGCTTTGATCTCATCTATGAATCCCATGTTCAATAGACTCCTTTCCTAAGATTCTCAATATATTAATTATAATACAAAGAGACCTTGCAAACAAGGTCTCTTATTGGAAACTTATGTCTATTTTTCGGTACAAAAATCAGAAGTTTTACAAATGAAACACCATACTGACAATAGCAAAATATACACTGATGGTGCTGATGTCCACAAGTGTAGAGATCAGCGGCGTGGCCATGATCGCCGGATCCAGTCCCACCTTTTTTGCACAGAGCGGCAGCGTACATCCCACTACTTTTGCAATAATGACTGTGCAGGCCATTGTAAGACCGATGGTAAGCGCCATCAGTACATCGCCCTGCCCCATCACCAGGATCCGGATCCCATTGACTACTGCAAGCACCAGACTGATGCAGACTGCGATCCGCACCTCTTTCCAGACGACTTTTGCCAGGTCCACAAATTCGATCTCATCTACGGCAAGCCCGCGGATCACCAGCGTGGAACTCTGAGAACCGCAATTTCCGCCGGTACCGGTCAGCATGGGGATGAATCCTGCCAGCTGCGGCATGACGGCCAGCGCTGCCTCATAATGGTTCATGATCATCTGTGTAATGGTGGCAGAAAGCATCAGAAACAGCAGCCAGGGAAGCCTGCTTTTTACATGTTCCAGAATCGTAGTATCAAAATACGAATCCTCGTTAGGCGCCATACCGGCCATGATGCTGATATCTTCGGTTGTTTCCTCCTGCATGACATCCATAGCGTCATCTACGGTAACGATGCCCACCATACAATTCTCATGGTCCAGAATGGGAAGCGCGATCAGTCCGTACTTGGTGATCGTGCGGACCACATCCTCCTGATCGTCCGTAGTATGTGCATACAGAAGATTCGTCTCCATGATCTCTTCAATCGGCTTGGACTCACTGGTTGTCAGCAGTTCTTTGACGTCCACATATCCGATCAGCTTGCGCTTTTCTGTTACATAACAGGTATAGATGGTCTCTTTATTCAGTCCCACCTGGCGGATCTTGAGAATCGCATCGGCCACCGTCATTTCCTTGCGGACAGCGATGTAATCCACGTTCATCACGCTTCCCGCGCTATCCTCCGGATACTGCAAAAGCTGATTGATCTGCGCTCTCTTTTCTTCATCAGTGGCAAGGAGGAGTCGATCCACCACATTTGCAGGCAATTCTTCCAGTACGTCCACAGTATCGTCCAGATACATCTCTTCCATGACTTCTTCCAGCTCGGAATCTGTCAGGGCGCCGATCAGTACTTCCCGCATATCGCTGTTCATGTAAGTAAATGTCTCTGCGGCCTCTTCCTTTGCAAGGAGACGGAACACCATAACCATATGTTTCTGGTCAAATTCTTCCAGAATTTCCGCAAGGTCTACGGGATACATGTTGTTTTCCAGTTCTTCCTTCAGTTCCTTATACTGCCGGTTTTCCAGCAGTTCCAGGATCCGTTCTTCCGTTAATTTTTCCCGCATTTTGCCGTCGTTTTCGCTCATGACGCACCTCCCTTCCTGCAGCGTTGCCAGTCAGACCTTTCTATAGTATAATCAATTTTAAAAGGATATACAATACTAATACCAGGAGAATCTTATGAAAATCGTTGGACTTATCACAGAATATAACCCGTTTCACAATGGGCATTTGTATCATATAGAAAAGGCAAAAGAACTCACCGGCGCAGATGCGGCGATCGTTGTTATGAGCGGAAACTATGTGCAAAGAGGCGCTCCGGCGATCATGCCAAAACATCTCAGGGCGGAGGTCGCTCTGGAAGCAGGCGTCCCTCTGGTGCTGGAGCTGCCGGTCTGCTATGCCTGCGGAAGCGCCGAATATTTTGCTTACGGAGCGGTTTCCCTGCTGAACCGTCTTGGCTGTATCGACAGCATTTGCTTTGGAAGCGAATGCGGGGATTATTATTTACTGGAAAAGATTGCTCATATTACCGCGGACGAACCGGAAGAATACAGGCAGTATCTCCGGGAAGCTTTGAAAAGCGGAATGTCCTTCCCTCTGGCAAGGCAGACAGCATTGAAAAAATATTTAAAGGATCCGTCGCTGGACGAGATTCTGGAACAGCCCAACAACATCCTGGGCATCGAATACATTAAGGCTCTGCGGCAGATGAAAAGTTCCATCGGCGCCTATACGATCCGCCGGAAGGTGGCCGATTATCATGATAATGAATTAAAGGAAGGATACAGTTCTGCAAAAGCAATCCGACGGCTTCTGGCTTACGCGGGAAGTTCCGTTCACCTTGCTTCTGATCAATGGTATGATGAACCGGAGCTTTCGGAAATACTTACCAGGCTGGAGAATCAGGTGCCTCCTGCCTGTATCCGTACCCTGGAGGAAACACACAGGCTGCGCTACCCGGTCTATGCAGGTGATTTTTCTTTGCTGTTCCGCTATAAATTGTTGACGGAAACAAGAGAATCTTTGAAAGAATACATGGACATGACAGAAGAACTGGCCAACCGCATGATGAACCACGCCAGTGATTTCATTACGTTTGACCAGTTCTGTGATCTTTTGAAAACCAGAGAGCTTACTTATTCCCGGATCAGCCGGTGTATGCTCCACATCCTCCTGGGAATCCGCGCTTCTGATCTTTCTGAGTATAAAGAACAGGGCGGATGTCAGTATGCCCGCGTTCTGGGATTCCGGAAAGACGGCGCTAAATTAATGGCCAGGATCAAACGAACCGCTTCTATTCCGCTTGTAACAAAGCTTAGGCCGGAAGAGGAACTTTCGGAAACAGCGGCCAAAATGCTGCGTCAGGATATTTTTGCCGCAGATCTCTATGAAAGTGTTATCACAAATAAATACAAAATGCCGTTTATAAGTGAATATCGTCAGCAGATAGTCCGGGTATGATAAAGCCCCGGATTATCTGCTTTCATTCTTAAATCTCAATCTTCTTACTGCATGCCACAGCCATGGCTCCGGAGCCAATGTGGCATGCCACGCTTAAGGAGAGGCGGTCTGTATGGATCTCATAGCCCGGAAAACGCTCCGCCACTTCCTTTTCCCACTGTGCCACTTCTTCATCCGTACAGGTATGGGCGATCTCCAGATGTACTTCTTTTCCCGCGAAACGGGTTTTCAGATCCTTTTCCATGGCGTCCAGCATCGTTTTCTTCGCTGCCTTCCAGCCTCTGACCTTTGCAAACGCATCCAGCTTTTCTCCCTGGATCGTAAGAACCGGCTTCAGGTTCAGGACTGTGCCAAGCGCCGCTGCCGCAGGAGTCACCCGGCCGCCTTTTTTCAGATATTTCAGCGTATCCACGGTAATATAAATACTTGCTTCCAGCTTTTCCCGCATCAGCACAGTTACAATCTCCTCTGCGCTCATACCCTTCTCTCTCATCTCCAGAGCATCCAGAACCGACTGCCTCTGGGTGACAGAGATCCGCTGATTATCTACCACAAGAACCTTTCCATCGAATTCTGCAGCCAGAGCCGTGGCCGTTTCACAGCTTCCGGAAAGTCCGCTGGACATAGGGATGTGGACGATCCTGTCATATTCCTGTAATAATTCTTCCCACAGTTCCATCACATCGGCCGGCGACGGCATAGATGTGGAAATATCTGCATCTTCCGCAAGTCTCTGATAAAATTCATCCTGGGAAAGCGTGATATCCTCGTAAAACAGTTCGTCATTGATAAAAAACGGCATGGAAACCACGCGGATCCCGAGTTTTTCAGCTTCTTTCTGTGTAATACCACTGTTGCTGTCTGTAACAATTGCTATTTTCTCCATAAATGTTTCCTGTCTATCCTTTCCATAACTATAAAGTAATAATTTCCGACATCTGGTCTCTTTTTGCCACCATCATAGGGATGTCCTCCCCTTTATAGGGATTGTCTCCGTAACTGACTTCCAGTTTAACGGTTTCATAAGCCAGTTCCGCATAATTATTTTCTTTGCTCAGATGTCCCAGGATCACCTGCTGAAGTCCGTCATGGAGGATATCGCACAACAGACGTCCGGACAGTTCATTAGATAAATGTCCCTTATCTCCCATCACCCTTCGTTTCAGTACATACGGGTAAGGCCCCACCTCCAGCATGTGAATATCGTGATTGGCCTCCAGCACAACGCCGCTTAGACCTTTCAGATGTTCTACCGTATATTCGTCGTACATTCCAAGATCTGTAGCCACAGCTACGGATTTTTTATCATTATCAATGCGGTATCCGGAAGGCTGCCTGGCATCATGGGATATGGCAAAGGGGCTGATCTTCATGTCTCCCAGGGAAAAGACCCTGTCCACTTCCACTTCGTGGAGCAGTCCTTCCGGGATCTTTCCCAGACTTTTCATGGAGCGGATCCCTTCGATCGTTCCCGGTGTCGCGTATACCGGAATCTCATATTTCCGGCTGAATACACCAAGCCCCTGGATATGATCAATATGTTCATGGGTGATCAGGATCCCGGTCAGTTCGTCCCCTTTGATCCCCAGATTATGTAGTCCTTCCTCAATCCTCTTTTTGCTGATCCCGGTATCCACCAGAAGATGGGTATCTTCATCCCCCACATAAATACAGTTTCCGCTGCTTCCGCTGGCTATACTGCATAATCTCATCATCTATCTTTCTGCCTTTCCATCTTTTATAAATCCGCAATGATCTGATCCAGCTGCATCTGTGTTTCTGCAAATACTCCGTTGTTGTCGATTACCCGGTCACAGTGCTGCATATAGATCTCTTTTGACGGCTGCGCCGCAATAATGCTGTCCACTTTTCCCGGTTCGTATCCTCTGGAATAAAGAAGCCGTTTCTTGCGGATCTCATCTTTTACATACACATACCAGAGTTCATCGCACAATTCTTCGTAATGATCTTCTATCAGGATCGCCGACTCAACGATCAGAAGATTGGTATTTTTTCTTTCTTCTTTTGCAATGATCCTGCGGACCTCATCTTTGACTGCCGGATGAACGATCCCATTTAACACGGACAGCTGTTCCACGTTCTGGAACACAATGTTTGCCAGTTTTTCCCGGTTCAGTTCTCCTTTTTCATCCAGGATCTCACTGCCAAAATAGCGGACGATTTCTTCATAACATTGTCCGCCCTTTTTCTGGAGTTTCTTTCCCAGAACATCTGTCTGACAGATGGTTGCCCCGTACTTATTATTCAAATATTCCAGAATCTGTGTTTTTCCGGAACCCACGCCTCCGGTTAATCCTATGATCTTCATATCTTCTCCACCTCTTATTTTGCTTCGTACCAGTTGTCACCTGTGTGCATGTCTATTTCAAGCGGCACATCCAGCGAGGCCGCATGTTCCATTTCTTCACGGAGGATCTTTTTTACCTCCTCAACCTCTGAGAGTTCTGCTTCGATTAGCAGCTCGTCATGTACCTGAAGAACAAGACGGGATCTTAGCTTCTTTTCTCTAAGTCTTTTGTCTACACCAATCATCGCGATTTTCATAATATCCGCAGCCGTACCCTGGATGGGACTGTTCATGGCCACTCGTTCGCCGAAAGAACGCTGCATAAAATTGCTGGACCGAAGTTCCGGAACCGGGCGGCGTCTGCCAAACAGGGTCGTCACATATCCTTCTTCCTTTGCATGCTGCACCTGACGGTCCAGGAATGCTTTGATCCCCGGATATGTGTGGAAATAATCTTCAATATAGCGGGCGGCTTCTTTTCTGGTAATACTTAAGTCCTGACTAAGCCCGAAAGAACTGATCCCGTATACAATGCCAAAATTCACTGCCTTAGCATTGCGTCTCTGCTGCGGAGTCACTTCTTCAAACGGAGTGTGGAACACCTGTGATGCAGTGATCCTGTGAATATCTCTGGCCTCCCGGTAAGCTTCGATCAGATGAGCATCGCCGGAGCAATGTGCCAGAACGCGAAGCTCAATCTGCGAATAATCAGCATCCACAAACACATACCCCTCTTCCGGCACAAATACCTTGCGGATCATACGGCCAAGCTCTGTGCGGACCGGAATGTTCTGCAGGTTTGGCTCAGTGCTGCTGATCCGGCCGGTGGCAGTGATCGTCTGATTAAACTTACCATGGATCCGGCCATCCGGTCCGATGTAGCCGGCCAGTCCGTCCGCATAAGTGGACTTTAACTTCGCATACTGCCGGTATTCCAGGATTTTGGACACAATGGGATATTCAGGCGCCAGCTTTTCCAGAACCTCTGCGGCAGTGGAATAGCCCGTCTTTGTTTTCTTACCACCGGGGATCTTTTTCTTCTCAAATAAGATCACGCCAAGCTGTTTGGGAGAATTGATGTTAAAAGGCTCCCCTGCATCTTCGTAGATTTCCTGCTCCAGCATCTTTATATGAACAGCCAGTTGTTCTCCGTATTCTTTCAGGGCTTCTGCGTTTACGCGGACGCCATTTTTTTCCATGTGATACAGGGAGAATACCAGAGGCATCTCAATCCGTGTAAAAAGTTCTGCCATTCCGGAATCCTGTAATTTTTCAAACAGAATCTCTGAAGCTGCAAATGCGGTATACGCTTCATAACAGACCTTAATGGGAGTTTCGGATTTTTCTTCGATCACAAGGTCCAGCTGCTCTCTTGCCACGTCCTCGTAATCATAATTACTTTTTAGCGGATTCAGAAGGTAAGCCGCCACTGTTACATCAAAACAATTCTCCGTTTTTTGGATCTGTAAATGATCAAGCTGAGATTTCAGGTCAAAGATGGCAAACCTTTTTGCCGTTTCGGCAGCCTGTGAAAGTTTTTCCAGAAGCCAGGATATCTGGATATCCGGACCTGTATGGATGCAGTAACTCTCTTCTCTGGAGAAGCTGATCCCAATCCCTCCGATCTGTGCCTGTCCGGCAAACAGTGGAAGTACGTCTTTTTCATCTTTAAAAATGCACGCCCCGATACATACAGCCCCTCTGGCCTTTTCAAAAACAGCCTCTGCTTCTTTTCGGCTTCTGATCTCATAAAAACAATCCTCAATTTTGTTTGAGGGAGACTTTACGTCAAACCGGGAAAGAAGATTTTTAAACTGTAATTTCTGGAACCAGCTATATGCTTCTTCTGTATAGATATTTTCCAGCTTTGCCTCTGCAAGTTCATACGGAAACTTTGCATTGACATGGATTGTGGCAAGCTCTTTGCTCATGACTGCCAGGTCCCAGTGTTCCTTCATGGCGCTGGCCGCTCTTGGTGGTTTCAATTCTTCTGCATGTTCGTGAGCATTTTCGATAGAATGATATTCTGTGATAATCTTCGTGGCCGTCTTTTCTCCAATCCCCGGCACTCCGGGGATATTATCCGAAGCATCTCCCATCAGCGCTTTCAGGTCGATAAATTCTTTGGGAGTCACCTGATAACGGGCCTGTACGTCTGCCGCGTAATAGTCTTCAACTTCTGTGCGTCCCTGTTTCGTCTTGGGGATCCGGATCCTGACATGATCTGTAGCAAGCTGCAGAAGGTCCCTGTCCCCGGAGATCACAGATACCTCCATGCCCTCCTTTTCACAGCGCACAGACAATGTGCCGATCAGATCATCCGCTTCCAGGCCGGCACATTCAATGATCTTAATCCCCATAGCTTTTAAGACTTCTTTCATTACCGGCACTTGCTGCCTTAGCTCCTCTGCCATCGGCTTTCTGGTCCCTTTGTACTGGTCATACATCTTGTGGCGGAAGGTGGGTGCATGCACATCAAACGCCACAGTCAGATACTCTGGCGTTTCTTCTTCCAATATTTTAAATAAAATTGTCAGGAAACCGTAAACAGCATTGGTGTGGAGGCCTTCGGAATTTGTCAGGTCCGGAAGGCCGTAAAATGCCCGGTTCAAAATACTGTGTCCGTCTATCAGCACAATTTTGCGGCTCATGTACGTTTCTCCATTCTCAATTACAACTATCTCTTACTATACACTAAATCAGAAAATTTTAAAAGCCTTACCTTCCGAATGCACAGGATCTTTTCACCGTACACTGTCAGATCTTTTTGATCGCCGGAATCAACATTCCTCCCACACTGTTCCCAAGCGTCATGATCAGAAGATAAAGCAATGTCTTTACCGACCAGGCGCCTGCAAGAGAAAAATAGAACATATTTGCCACACAATGTTCAAAGCCGGACAGGATAAAAACGCTGACGCCAAGGAACAGGATCAGCGGATTTCCTTTTTCTTTAAATCCGTCAACCGCTACATACATCAAAATCCCACAAAATACAGCCAAAAAAAACACACTGAAAGGAGTGTCTGAAAGTTTGGTCTCACAAAGGCCTGCAGCTGTATCTGCAATTCCCGCGATTCTGGTAACTGAAACAGCGATTGCAGCAAGAATCGCACCGGTAAGGTTGCCAAGCCAGGTAAGCAAAAGGAGTACCAGATAGGACTTTTTGTCTTTTTCTGTCACCAGGTATCCGATCTTACCGGTATACAGGAAAAGACCGTTCAGCACGATCGCATAGAGCCCGGCGGTAAAGAGGAGTGCTCCTGCAATCTTGTTGTCCAGAGACAGATATACCACTCCGCCGATGGAAATGGCGATTCCCGCCGCCACTGCTTTTAGAAACATACTGCAATTTTCTCTCATAAAATCCTCCATTTCTTTTTTCTCTTAGTTTTCTGTATGCAGATAACGGGCGCCCCGTATAACATGCGAAGCCAGCACAGAAGTGGTGACGCTGCCAACACCGCCGGGTACCGGGCTGATATAAGAAGCTTTTTCTTTTACCTGTTCAAAATCCACATCGCCGCATAAGTGCCCGTCCGGATCCACATTGATCCCTACATCTACAACGACCGCTCCTTCTCCCGCCATTTCTTCGGTGATCATTTTTGCTCTACCGGCCGCGGCAATCAAGATCTGTGCCTTTTTGCACTCTTCTTTCAGGTCCGCCGTTTTTGTATGGCAGAGGGTAACCGTTCCATGTCGATCCAGAAGCAGCATGGAAATCGGCTTTCCGGCCACCATACTGCGTCCTACGACGGTTACCTTTTTCCCTTTCGGATCGATCTGATAGTGTTCCAGCATCCGGACCACAGCTTCCGCAGTGCAGGGTGCAAAGCCTGTTTCATCCCCGGAAAAAACTTTGGCAATATTTACAGCGCTCATACAATCCACGTCTTTGTATGGATGGATGATCCGCCTGACGTTTTCTTCGCTTAAATGCGCCGGGAGCGGACGGAACAAAAGGATCCCGTGGATGCTTCTGTCTGCATTTGCCTTGCAGAATTCCTGTTCAAAAGCTTCCTGGCCGATGTCGTCCGGAAGTTCTATGGTCCTGCACTGGATGCCGATCATTGCCATTCTTTTTTTCGCGCCTCTTTCATAGGCAAGATCATCCCCTCTTGCACCCACACGGATCATGGCAAGACAGGGGTGGATCCCCTGCTTTTTCAGTTCTTCTGTTTCCAGGATCAGTGTCTCTTTCATGGCCTTTGCCACATCTGCGCCTTTCATGATTGTACTCATGCCGTTACGTCCCCCTGCTATTCTAATTTCTGCAAAACCTGCCGGTACACAAGCTCTTTCATCCGGTGTCCTTCCCGGATCAGGGCGCCGGCCCGGCTATTTAAGTCCTCTGCTGTCTGTCGGTCCTTCATCATTTTTGTATTGATCCGGACATTTAAAGAAGCGCCCTCCAGCGCAGCCTGTGCAAACAGAATGCCGACGCCGGCGTCGCTGACGGCGAGACGACTTCCTTTTTCTTCCATTATCACCAGTTCCTTCATGGCTTCGGTTACGGTTTCCATAATCTGAAGCGGTACGATACTGGCGTCATAGAGCGCCTGTTCCATCACCTGATCCCGTTCTTTTTGCTGTCCTTCTGTTTTCGCCGGCATAGCGTAAGCCCGGGAAAGTGGCAGAAAAGCAGCTGCGTCTTCATCTGCAAGAAAGATCAGTCGTTCTTTGATGGCTTCCAGACGCTTCCCGGATGCTTTGATCTCTGCTTCCACAGAAGCATATTTCTTTTTTCCTTCTGTCAGGGCGGCCACCATCATTCCAAGAGCAGCCGCAAAAGCCCCGACGGCAGCGCTTGCGCCGCCGCCGCCGGGTACTGGCTCTTTGGAGGACAGAACATTCAGGAAATCTGTCGTTTTCATATCCAGCATCATCGTCCTGTTGTCTCCTTTATCTTTTTATAAATTTTAGCTTTTCTTAATCTTAAAACAATCCTGAGATCACGCCGTTTTCATCCACGTCGATTTTTTCCGCAGCAGGTACTTTGGGAAGTCCCGGCATCTTCATGATGTCTCCGGTAAGCGCTACCAGAAAGCCGGCGCCTGTAGAAGCTGTGATATCCCGGATCGTGATGCGGAATCCCGAAGGTCTTCCCAGCTTTTTCGCATCGTCTGTCAGAGAATATTGATTCTTGGCCATACAGATAGGAAGATTGCCAAGGCCTATGTTTTCAAGATTCTTAATCTCTTTGTCCGCTTTTGGCAGGTAATCCACACCGTCCGCGCCATAGATCTTTGTCGCAATAGCTTCTATTTTTTCTTTGATGCTGCTTTCGGTATCATAGGCGAATTCCATATGGCTTTCTTCCTGGCATAAGCGTACCACTTCATTTGCAAGCTCAATGCCGCCGTCTCCGCCTTTTGCCCACACTTCGGACAACGCCACATTTACGCCGAGTTCCTGACATTTGTTGCGTACAAGAGCAATCTCCGCTTCTGTGTCCGTTGGGAACCGGTTGATAGCCACCACTGCCGGCAGTTTATATACCTGTGTAATATTCTCTACATGCTTAAGAAGGTTGGGGATTCCCTTTTCCAGCGCCTCCAGATTTTCCTCTGCAAGATCGGTTTTCGGAACTCCGCCGTTATATTTCAGTGCTTTAATCGTAGCCACGATAATCACAGCGGACGGACAGATACCGGACATTCTGCACTTGATGTCCAGGAACTTCTCTGCGCCAAGATCCGCGCCGAAACCTGCCTCTGTGATCATATAGTCCGCCAGCTTCATTCCCATCTTTGTAGCGATCACACTGTTGCATCCGTGGGCAATGTTGGCAAATGGACCGCCATGCACAAAGGCAGGCGTTCCTTCCAGTGTCTGGACCAGGTTGGGCTTTAACGCGTCTTTTAAGAGCGCGGCGACCGCGCCCTGTGCATGGATGTCGCCTGCCGTAACCGGACGGCCGTCTCTGGAATAAGCAACAATGATGCGCGCTACGCGGTTCTTCAGGTCGATCACATCGCTGGCCAGACAGAAAACAGCCATAATCTCCGATGCCACCGTGATATCAAATCCGTCCTGTCTGGTCACACCGTCTGCTTTTGGTCCCAGGCCATCTACAATGTTGCGGAGCTGTCTGTCATTCATATCCACACACCGGCGCCAGGTTACTCTATTTGTATCAATATCCAGGGCATTCCCCTGATGGATGTGGTTGTCCAGCATGGCGGCGATCAGATTATTAGCTGCGCTGATGGCATGAATGTCGCCGGTAAAATGAAGATTGATATCCTCCATGGGAACTACCTGGGCATAGCCGCCTCCTGCCGCTCCGCCTTTTACTCCAAATACAGGTCCAAGGGACGGCTCGCGCAGTGCCACCATTGTCTTTTTCCCGATTTTGTTCAGGGCATCGGCCACGCCGATGGTAGTGGTAGTCTTTCCCTCTCCTGCCGGCGTCGGATTGATGGCCGTCACCAGGACTACTTTTGCGTCCGGACGGTCTTTCAAAGAATCGTTGTAAAAACGGTAGTCGATTTTCGCCTTATACTTCCCGTAATTCTCCACATATTCATCCGGAATTCCCAGCGTATCAGCGATGTCGTTGACCACCTTCATCTTTGCTTCCTGTGCGATTTCGATATCTGTTTTAAAACCCATGTCCTCCACATCCTTTCTGAAAGTTTTCATTTTCTACCTAAGTATACTCTATTTTTGCCTGAAATTAAATATATATTTTGCTGTTGACACGAAAGTTAATTCCCATTATAATTAATTTTGCTGTAAACGCTATGCGGATGTGGCGGAATGGCAGACGCACAAGACTCAAAATCTTGCGGGAGCAATCTCGTGTGGGTTCAAGTCCCACCATCCGCATTTTTTGAAAAGCCCTCGAAAACTCAATGTTTTTCGGGGGCTTTTTCTTCTCAGTCTTTCACATTTTTGCCGATCAGGGTCTTTCCGATCTCAAAACAGTCAAAAGTGGCAAAATAATCTGCCGGAGTCTCTGCTCTTCGGATCATCTGTACACTTCCGTCTTCTTTCAGAAGAAGCTCTGCTGATTTTAACTTTCCATTATAATTATATCCCATGGAAAATCCGTGAGCGCCGGTATCATGGATGATCAGAAGATCACCGGTCTGAATCTCCGGCAGCATCCGGTCAATGGCAAATTTGTCATTATTTTCACAGAGTGAACCTACAATGTCATATTTATGGTCACAGAGACAGTCTTCTTTCCCTGCCACTGTAATGTGATGGTACGCGCCATACATCGCGGGACGCATCAGATGAACCGCGCAGGCATCCACGCCAATATATTCCTTATAAGTGTGCTTCTGATGGATTGCTTTTGTCACCAGACATCCGTAGGGCCCCATCATAAACCGTCCGAGTTCTGTATAGATCGATACGTCTCCCATACCAGCCGGCGTCAGTACTTCTTCATAGACTCTGCGGACGCCGTCTCCGATAGCCCGGATATCATTTGGCTCCTGATCCGGGGTATAAGGGATTCCGATCCCTCCGGACAGGTTGATAAACCGGATGTGGGCGCCGGTCTCTTTCTGGAGTTTTACCGCCACTTCAAAGAGGATCTTTGCCAGCATGGGATAATAATCATTTGTCACTGTGTTGCTGGCCAGAAATGCGTGGATCCCAAACTCCTCCGCCCCTTTACTCTTAAGTATACGGAATGCTTCAAACAGCTGTTCCGTAGTCATGCCGTATTTTGCGTCGCCGGGGTTATCCATAATATCATTGCTGATTTTAAACAATCCTCCCGGATTATAGCGACAGCTGATTGTTTTGGGAATGTGTCCGATGGCTTTTTCCAGATAGTCAATGTGCGTAAAATCATCCAGATTAATGATCGCCCCCATCTGATCTGCATAGACAAATTCCTCTGCCGGCGTATCGTTAGAAGAAAACATAATATCTTCTCCTTTTGCCCCGATCGCATCAGAGAGCATCAGTTCTGTCATGGAAGAACAGTCACACCCACATCCATACTCTCTTAAGATACGGATAAGAAAAGGATTCGGGGTCGCCTTTACCGCAAAATACTCCCGGAATCCAGGATTCCAGGAAAATGCGTCGTTCAGTGCTTTCATATTTTTACGGATCCCTCTTTCATCATAAAGATGAAAAGGGGTCGGATAGGTCTGGATGATACGATCCAGCTGCTGTTTTGTCACAAATGTTTCTTTTTTCATTCCTGATTTCGCTCCTCTTGTATCGATAATAATCGGATTTCATTTGCAAGCGCTGTCTTATACAGTTCCACAAAATTTTTTTGTCCGGAATACAGACAGGTGTTCATGCTTCCCTCCCCGTACTCGCCGGTCAGAACATATCTGGAATCTGCGATCACGCCGATCTGCATACCACGGCTTTTTCCCACATAAGTTCTGGCTCCTGCAAATGTGACAGGCTGGTCGGTGATGATTACCACCTTTTTCTTGGATTTTCTTAACTCTTCCAGCTCCCGCACCAGCAAAAGCAGATAATTCCTGGTACAGCTGATGTAGACTCTCTGATCTACTTTCCCGAGGATGTTGCGGATCTTATCCAGAATATTCTGTGCGCCTTCAATGGTAATATACCCTTCCACATGCGGTTTTTCAACCGGCCCGTGGCTTTCCAGCCACCGCTTTGCCTCCTCCATCCGGCGGATCCTGTTTTTACAGAATTCTTCCAGTGAAACCGGCACATATTTTCTGGTGTTTCCTTCTTCCACCAGGCACGCAGCGCCTTTTTCCGTCATACTTGCCAGAGAATTATAGGCATTTGATCGCGAGATTCCCGTCTGTTTGGCCACTTCATAACCGGTCATCTTGCCTTCCCCCAGAAGACTCTGGTAGATCGCGGCCTCCTGTCTGGTCAGGCCGAATTCCATCAACCGTTCAATAAAATTTGTTTTTTCCATATTGCGCCCAACATCCTTATAGTAGTTCTCTACAGGAACACTATAAGGCATCTTTTCCTTTCTGTCAATTCTTTTCTTTAAAATCCTCCAGATACAGCAAATGTCAGAGCGCCGTCGTCTGCGCTCTGACATCTGTTTATACCACAGCGATCTGCATAATATTGCTCACGCCTTCTTTTTGACTGGTAATATGAGGAGACGGAATGCCTGCTGTAAGAACCACGATATCGCCGGGCTCCACGATCTGTTTGGCAAGCGCCAGGTCAATGGCTCCGTTGCACACATCCTCTGTTGTTGTAAATTCCAGGGATTTCAGCGGACGTACCCCCCAGTAGATCTGCATTCTACGCATCACCTCTTCATTGGGCGTTACACCGATAATCTCTGTCTTTGGCTTAAACTTTGATACGACTCTGGCAGTCGCGCCTGAAACCGAAGGCGCGATGATGCACTTTGCGCCCAGGTTGTGGGCAGTTGTTACCGTAGCATGGCACAGAGCGCTGGAAGTGCTCTTCATCCGCTGTTCCTCTGCTTTTCTTAAGATCAGGTCATAATCCAGATGTTCTTCCGTATTCTCCACAATATGTACCATCATCTGCAAAGCCTCCACCGGATATTTCCCGGAAGCAGTCTCGCCGGACAGCATCACTGCGTCTGTTCCATCGTAGACTGCAGTGGCAACATCCGTCACTTCGGCTCTGGTCGGTCTTGGATTGCGGATCATAGAATCCAGCATTTGTGTTGCAGTGATCACAGGACGGTAATTATCATTACATTTCTGGATGATCATTTTCTGCAGATAGGGAACATTTTCTGCCGGGATCTCCACGCCCAGATCTCCTCTTGCCACCATTATCCCGTCAGCGCAGCGGATGATCTCGTCAATATTCTTTATACCTTCCGCGTTTTCAATCTTGGCAATGATCGGGATATACGGAGCTTTCAGTTCCTTCAGATATGCGCGGATCTCCAGGATACATTCCGCATTGCGTACAAAGGAAGCCGCGATAAAGTCGATCTTCTGCTCTACGCCAAATTTGATGTCCTCTTTATCTTTTTCAGTGATCGCAGGAAGGCGGACCGGTACGTTGGGAACATTGACGCCTTTCCGTTCGCCCAGTTCCCCGCCATTTATCACGGTACATACGATCTCTGCACCCTGTTTGTGTCTGACCGCAAGTTCAATGAGTCCGTCATCGACCAGGATCCGGCTTCCCACCTGCACATCGTCTGCGAGACCTTCGTAACTGATGGACACTTTCGTCTCGTCTCCTTCTATCTCTTCCGGAGTCAGGACGAACGTCTGTCCGGCCTGCAAAGTAATCTTTTCGCCACCCTTCAGCACACCGGTACGGATCTCCGGTCCCTTGGTGTCCAGAAGGATCGCAACCGGCTTTTTCTCCTCTGTACGAACCTTCTTTAACAGGTCCATCCGGGCTTTATGTTCTTCATGGGTGCCATGTGAAAAATTGTATCTTGCCACATCCATGCCGCTCCGGATCAGTTCACGCAGCATTTCTTCATCTTTTACTCCCGGTCCCATGGTACAGATAATCTTTGTTTTTTTCATGCTCTCCTCGTCTCCTCCTTATTTTACATGTGTATGTGTAAACAGATGATCCTGACAGTATTCATAATTGCCGTTGCACTTCGAACAGTAGCGGAATTCCAGATTCGGATTATCCAGCTCTGTTCTGCCACAGACCGCGCACTTATGTCTGGCTCCGTTTTCATAATAATTCAGCGGTCTGGAACTTCTGTGCACCTTCTGCTGATACTCTTTTTTTCGTTTTCTCTCTTTATAGGTATACGGGCTGCCATTTCTGGTCCACAGGAAAAACAGCCATACATTCAGAAGTGAAACTGCAGCGGCAAGAGCCATACTTGCGGATCCCTGGCCGGGCAGGAAAAACTGGACGATTGCATAGGCAAAATATGCCGCGTCGATCCAGGCCATCCATTTCCCTTTAATGGGGATCGCAAAATACAAAAGAAATTGTGCGTCCTGAAACATAAATGCAAAAAGGAAAAACATAGACAGGATCAGATATTGCGTATCCATGCCGATCCTCCAGGTTCCGCCTGTAACAATATACAGCAGAAGGCTTGCGATCACATGAAGAAAGATCCCCTGAAAAATAAACAGATTAAAGCGGAATGTCCCAAGCGCCGCTTCCAGTTGTTTTCCCAGCATGTAATAAACATACAGAAGGATCGCGCACATCAATACACTGCCGGAAGGGGGAAGCGCCACAAACGTAATGATCCTCCAGATCTGTCCACGGAGGATCGCCGCCGGATCCAGACTTAAATATTGCATATAAAAAAGCGGATTTACGGTGTAAATCACAAAGCCGATCACATAAAGTCCGATCAGATAATTCATCAGATTATGGATGGAGTATTTTCCAAGTTTCCGCTCGAGTTTATTCAATAATTGATTCATTTCTGTACAAAACTCCTTATTTTTCCAATGACCACATTTGTAGTCATTCTACCTTTTTAGCACTCGTTTGTCAATTCTGCCAAGAAAGTTTAACAGCATTTTTATATTTATATTACATTTTAGAATTGTCAATAATTTTGAATTGTCGTATAATGTTAAATGTTGTTGAAAGACAAATACATTTTAATAAGAAGAGATACATAAACTATCATATGAGGAGTTACATAGTATGAATCAGAAAACATCATATACTTTAGGCATTGATATTGGCTCAACCACGGTAAAAATTGCCATTTTGTCTGAAGACAGAGAGGTCTTGTTTTCAGATTATGAACGACATTTTGCAAATATCCAGGAGACCCTTTCAGATCTTCTGGGACGGGCGGTTTATAAACTGGGAGCCATCTATGCTTCTCCTGTGATCACTGGATCCGGCGGCCTTACCCTTGCCAAGCATCTGGGCATTCCCTTTGTCCAGGAAGTGATTGCCGTATCCACGGCACTTCAGGATTACGCCCCGCAGACAGACGTAGCCATTGAACTTGGGGGGGAAGACGCCAAGATCATTTATTTTGAAGGCGGAAATGTAGAACAGCGTATGAACGGTGTCTGCGCCGGCGGTACTGGTTCTTTTATTGATCAGATGGCTTCTCTCCTTCAGACAGATGCTTCCGGACTGAACGAGTATGCCAAAAATTACAAAGCGCTCTACTCCATCGCAGCCCGCTGTGGAGTGTTTGCGAAATCTGACATCCAGCCTCTGATCAACGAAGGGGCTTCAAAAGAAGACCTGGCTGCTTCTATCTTCCAGGCTGTTGTCAATCAGACGATCAGCGGTCTTGCCTGCGGCAAACCAATCCGCGGACATGTTGCCTTCCTGGGCGGTCCGCTTCACTTTCTGTCCGAACTTCGGGCAGCTTTTATCCGTACCTTAAACCTCGATGACGAGCACACCATTGCCCCCAATCATTCTCATCTGTTTGCGGCCATTGGTTCTGCCATGAATTCCAGAAAGGATCTGAATGTTTCTCTGCAGGAACTGCAGACCAGACTGGAAGGAAAGATCAAGATGGAGTTTGAAGTCGACCGCATGGAGCCTCTGTTCTCATCCGAGACAGAATATCAGGAATTTAAAAACCGGCATGCAAAGCATCAGGTTCCCATGAAGGATCTTGCTTCCTACCGCGGAAAGGCGTTTCTTGGCATTGACGCCGGATCTACTACCACCAAAGCAGCACTGGTAGGAGAAGACGGAACGCTTCTCTATTCTTTTTATAACAACAATGAAGGCGACCCTCTGGGAACCACCATCCGTGCGATCAAAGATATTTACAGCAAGCTTCCGGAAGGCGTAGAGATTGTCCACTCCTGCTCCACCGGATACGGGGAGGCGCTGATTAAAGCCGCTCTTCTCCTGGACGAAGGGGAGGTCGAAACCGTAGCCCACTACTACGCCGCTTCTTTCTTCGAGCCGGATGTGGACTGTATCCTGGACATTGGCGGTCAGGATATGAAATGTATCAAGATCAAAAACCAGACCGTAGACAGTGTGCAGCTGAATGAAGCCTGCTCCTCGGGCTGCGGATCTTTTATCGAAACCTTCGCCAAGTCTCTGAATTATACGGTAGAAGACTTTGCACATGAGGCGCTCTTTGCCACTCATCCGATCGACCTGGGAACCCGGTGTACGGTATTTATGAATTCCAAGGTCAAGCAGGCGCAGAAGGAAGGCGCTTCTGTTGCAGACATTTCCGCAGGTCTTGCATATTCTGTCATTAAAAATGCTCTCTTTAAGGTGATCAAGGTTTCCGATGCTTCTGAGCTTGGAAAGCATATCGTAGTCCAGGGCGGAACCTTTTATAATAACGCCGTCCTGCGAAGCCTGGAAAAGATTGCAAACTGCCAGGTCGTCCGTCCGGATATCGCCGGCATCATGGGAGCTTTTGGAGCCGCTCTGATTGCAAGAGAACGGTATGTAGACTGCGAGGGCACAACTATGCTGCCCATTGACGAAATTGAGTCTCTGGAATATTCCACCACCATGACCAAATGCCGGGGATGTACCAACAACTGCCGTCTGACCATCAACCATTTCAGCGGGGGAAGGAAATTCATCACCGGAAACCGGTGCGAGCGCGGACTGGGAAAAGAGAAATCCAAAAATCATCTGCCCAATCTTTTTGAATATAAATTAAAGCGTTACTTTGATTACGAACCGCTTTCCGAAGAAGAGGCTGTCCGCGGTGTCATCGGTATCCCGAGAGTCCTGAATATGTACGAGAACTATCCGTTCTGGTTCACCTTTTTCCATACGCTGAAATTCCGTGTGGTCCTCTCTCCTGCTTCCACCAGAAAGGTGTATGAGCTGGGCATTGAGTCCATCCCCAGTGAATCGGAATGCTACCCGGCCAAGCTGGCTCACGGACATGTACAGTGGCTGATCAACCAGGGCGTGAAACACATTTTCTATCCCAGCATTCCTTATGAACGGAATGAATTTGCCGACGCAAACAACCACTATAACTGCCCGATCGTCACCTCTTATCCGGAAAACATCAAAAATAACATTGATGCCATCGTAAATGGCGACGTGGACTTCATCCACCCCTTCCTCTCTTTCCAGAGTGAGGAAACCATTTCCTACCGTCTGGTGGACGAACTTTCTGAGAAATTCCAGATCCCGGGCGACGAGATCCGCAGCGCTGTGCACGCCGCATGGGAGGAACTTGCTTCCTGCAGGCAGGATATGCGCAAAAAGGGCGAGGAAACCATTCAGTTCTTAAAGGAAACCGGCAACCGGGGCATCGTCCTGGCCGGACGCCCCTACCATATTGACCCGGAAGTAAACCATGGCATACCGGAACTGATCAATTCCTACAATATCGCGGTTCTTACAGAGGACTCTATCTCCCACCTGAATCCGGTGGAGCGGCCTTTGAATGTCATGGACCAGTGGATGTATCACTCCCGCCTGTACGCAGCCGCAAACTATGTAAAGACCACCGAAAATCTGGATCTGATCCAGCTGAATTCCTTTGGCTGCGGTCTGGATGCGGTTACCACAGATCAGGTGGCGGATATCCTGAACGGTTCCGATAAGATCTATACCTCACTGAAGATTGATGAGGTCAACAACCTGGGCGCTGCAAGGATCCGGATCCGCTCTCTTCTGGCTGCCATCCGCGTCAGAGAACAGCGGGGCGAAAAACGGGAGCTCCACTCCGCCGCTATAAAGAAGGTTACCTTCACCAAAGAGATGCGTAAGAATTACACCATTCTCTGCCCGCAGATGTCTCCCATCCACTTTGAGCTTCTGGAGCCTGCGTTCAAAGCCTCCGGCTACAACATCCAGGTACTTCCTAACGACAACAAGCAGGCGGTAGATGTGGGACTGAAATATGTAAATAACGATGCCTGCTACCCGTCCCTGATGGTGGTGGGGCAGATTATGGAGGCTATTCTGTCCGGCAAATACGATACAGACCGGATCGCTGTCATCATCAGCCAGACCGGCGGCGGCTGCCGTGCTTCAAACTATATCGGATTTATCCGCCGCGCTTTGAAAAAAGCAGGATATGCACACATTCCGGTTATTTCCATCAACTTAAGCGGACTGGAAGACAATCCGGGATTTAAGATCACACCAATGCTGGCTCTCCGGGGTATCTACGCCGCGGTATTTGGAGACATTTTCATGAAATGCGTATACCGGATCCGTCCTTATGAGGCGGTCCCTGGCTCCACTGACGCCATGCATACAAAGTGGAAAAAAGTCTGCGCAGACTTCCTCTCCCAGGGCTACCCCTCCAGACGGCGGTTCAAACAGCTGTGCCGGGAGATCATCGCTGACTTTGACAACAACATCGAACTTCTGGATATTAAGAAACCAAGAGTAGGCGTAGTCGGCGAGATCCTTGTAAAATTCCTGCCCGCAGCCAACAACTACCTGGTGGAACTTCTGGAAAGCGAAGGCGCAGAGGCAGTGGTTCCGGATCTTCTGGATTTCCTGCTGTACTGTTTCTACAACCAGAACTTCAAGGTATCGCATCTTGGCATGAAAAAATCCAAGGCGACCATGGGCAACCTTGGGATCAAAGCCCTGGAATGGTTCCGCAAACCGGCATCCGATGCCTTCCGGGAAAGCAAACACTTTGATCCCCCGGCAGACATCGCCAACCTGGCAAAAATGGCTTCCGACATTGTTTCTCTTGGAAACCAGACCGGAGAAGGCTGGTTCCTGACCGGAGAAATGCTGGAGCTGATCCATAACGGTGCGCCGAACATCGTATGTACCCAGCCCTTTGCCTGTCTTCCCAACCACGTTGTAGGAAAAGGCGTGATCAAAGAACTGCGCAGGCTCTATCCCGAGTCCAACATCGTCGCTATCGATTTTGACCCGGGCGCCAGCGAAGTAAACCAGTTGAACCGTATCAAACTGATGCTGTCCACAGCAAACAAAAATCTGGCAAAGGAACTGGAAAGAGAATCCAAAGAAGACAACGAAATTGCTTCTTAGAAATCCAACAAAAAACTGCCGGACAATGAGATGATTATCATTTCACTGTCCGGCAATTTTTATTAGAAATCTGCCACTACTCATTATTTCAATAATAAGATTTTATTCTCCGGCATGTGCAGATAATCTGGCATTCCACGTTTTTCCAGTACCTGGAGCAATTCTCTTTGCACGAACCAGCAGATCTCTTCTGCCCCGTCCGCAGCGCCTTTGATAAAGTATTTCCGCTCAAAGGGAAGTTCTGCAATGCTTCCTACCCGGGCTGCGATGCAGTTTGCTTTCCGCTCTCCCCAGACAGGGAGAAAATCATGGGCGCGAAAGCCGATGTGCGTCATATCTTCCGGCACCTCGCGCTCCAGTGTCAGCACCGTCCCCCATTCCGGGATTTCCAGCATATGCGCGTCCCGCCGCTTGATTTTCACGATATTTTTGCACCCGCTGATCCGGGCTGCCTCCACACGGATGGGATCGTCAAAGATTTCCCGGACGCCTCCGCTCCGGATGATCTCTCCCTGGTCCATCACCAGCAGTTCCTCACTGAACCGATAGATCTCATCCCGGCTGTGAGACACCAAGATCACGGTTCCCGGATAATCCGCAAGCATCTCCTCCATCTCCTGCTGCAGCCGATCCCTTAAATACACATCCAGCGCAGAAAAAGGCTCGTCCAGCAGGATCATCTCCGGCTGGCAGGCCATGATCCGGGCCAGCGCCACCCGCTGCTGCTGCCCGCCAGAAGAATGGGCAGGATTCCCGCCAGAAATACGGACAACACTCTTTTCTTCATGCATTTCTCTTCTTTTTTTGCTGTCAATCTACCTGTTACTCCTGTTTCCCGAACGGACAGACCGGATACTGACATTCCTCACATCCCAGGCACAGTCCTCCGTGTCCCAGTCTTATGATATCGCTTCTTCTGATCTTTACTCCTGCTGCGATTCTTGGAAGCAGCAGGTCAAAGATGGTTGCCTTCGCATACATCACGCATCCCGGGAGACCGATAACCGCTGTGCCGTCTGCAAAATACCCCAGGCACAGCATGGCTCCCGGCAGTACCGGAGCGCCATAGGTAACGATGTCTGCGCCGGAAGCCTTGATCGCACCCGGCGTCCGGTCGTCCGGGTCCACGCTCATGCCCCCGGTACAGATGATAAGATCCAGCCCGGCTTCCTTCATCTGAAGGATCGCGTCTTTGGTACGCTCCATATCATCACCAGTCAGCCGTTTTTCCTTTACCTCGATCTGGAAATCCGCCAGTTTCTTTTCCACTACCGGCGTAAACTGGTCTTCCACCCGTCCTTTTTCCACCTCGCTGCCTGTAGTGATGATCCCTGCGGTGCGGATCTTCCAGGGCAGAAGGCTTAGGATCGGTCCTTCACTATCCACAAGAGACGCTTCCCTGGCCTGCTCTAATTTCTGTTCATCGATCACCAGGGGGATCACCCGCATCCCTGCCAGCTTATCTCCGGCTTTTACTGCAGTGTTCGTATGCCTGACCGCAATCATCAGCTCTTCGATATTATTGACTGCATACAGCCGCTCTGTGTCCACCTGAAAAAGACCGTCCCGGTCCGCAATCAGTTCGATCTTCCCTTCCTTCGTATCGGTAGCATGCATTCCTTCATTTATGCAAAGAGAAAGAAGGCTCTTTGCCGCCTCGTCTTCGTGCAGCATGCCTTCTGGTTTCTCCCAGACATACAGATGCTCTTTTCCCATGGAAAGCAGCACCGGAATATCTGCTTCTGTCACCACATGTCCTTTCCGGAATCTGGCATCCTTCATCACCCCGGGAATGATCTGTGTCATATCATGGCAGAGCACATGCCCGACCGCCTCTTCTGTCTGAATCAATCTTAATATACTTTCCACTTTGCATCCTCCTGAGTCTATAGGCACAACATGATAACTTAATTTATCAGTTTCTATTGAACCTGCTGAATATTCGTGTTATATTATAAATGAAATAAGAGCAACCGCCCACAAGGGGTTGACCTCATTGGATTAATAATTTAGAATTACCACCCCAACTCGCCAAAGTTACCGGGGTGGTTTTCTATGCTCTAAAGCATTATCGACAGAACGTAAACACGAATGCCAGCAATGCTAAGATGAACATTCCGAAAGCTATCAGATCTTTAAAATCAAAATGTTTCTTGTCCATCAGCACCCCCCCCCATTCTATGTAGAATAGAGGTCTGCCACCCTGCAACACGGTTGCCCCTGTGGTCATTCTATCATGTTATTATATCCATTACAACTTGTAGAAGCATGAAGATGATTTTCTCATAGCCTCTCTTCAAAATAATTTACAGAAACTAAACAAATCGCACAAACAAGCTTTTTTTACCGCCCTGGATATTGTTTACAAATTCTCCTGCTTTTATAGAAAATAATCCCAGATACATACCATAAAAAATTTAGAGTGGCTGGGAAGATTTTAAAAATCTTTCCCTAGCCACTCCATTTAATGTAGGAATTGCGTTGTAGGAATAATATAGGAATAGACCACATTTTACCAACATTATCAACTTCTACACACCTCTAAAAATGTCTAAAAACCGCCGTTTCTTAGAACTTTCCTGCTTTCTTTGCTTCCTCGATGCTTACCGCAACAGCTACCGTCATACCAACCATCGGGTTGTTTCCAGCGCCGATCAGGCCCATCATCTCTACGTGAGCCGGTACAGAAGAAGAACCTGCAAACTGTGCGTCAGAATGCATACGTCCCATGGTGTCAGTCATACCGTAGGAAGCCGGTCCTGCAGCCATGTTATCCGGGTGAAGGGTACGTCCGGTACCGCCGCCGGAAGCTACGGAGAAGTATTTCTTTCCTGCTTCTACGCATTCTTTCTTATAGGTTCCTGCAACCGGATGCTGGAAACGGGTCGGGTTGGTGGAGTTTCCGGTGATGGAAACGTCAACGCCCTCTTTCCACATGATGGCAACGCCTTCGCGTACATCATTGGCTCCGTAGCAGTTTACTTTGGAGCGGAGTCCGTCAGAATAAGAGATTCTCTGTACTTCTTTGAGTTCTCCTGTAAAATAGTCGTACTCTGTCTGGACATAAGTGAATCCGTTAATTCTGGAAATGATCTTGGCAGCGTCTTTTCCCAGTCCGTTCAGAATAACACGCAGAGGTTTCTTTCTTACTTTGTTTGCCTTTTCTGCGATACCGATAGCGCCTTCTGCAGCTGCAAAGGACTCATGTCCTGCCAGGAAGCAGAAGCAGTCTGTGGTCTCTTCCAGAAGCATCTTTCCAAGATTGCCGTGTCCCAGACCTACCTTACGCTGATCAGCAACAGATCCCGGGATACAGAAAGCCTGCAGTCCTTCGCCGATGGCAGCGGCTGCGTCTGCAGCGGTCTCGCATCCTTTCTTGATAGCGATGGCCGCTCCGGTGATATATGCCCAGCATGCATTTTCAAAACAGATCGGCTGAATGCCTTTGATCTGGTTGTATACGTCCAGTCCGGCGTCCTTTGTGATCTTCTCTGCCTCTTCCAGAGAAGCGATGCCGTAGCTGTTTAATACTTCATTGATTTTATCAATTCTTCTTTCATATGATTCAAATAAAGCCATTTATGTATCCTCCTGAATTCTAACACTCTTTTTATCGCGGATACGCACAGATGCTGTCATCCGGGCTGATCCGCCTGTCCAGACTACTCTTTACGCGGATCAATAATCTTCACAGCATCGTCTACACGGCCGTACTGTCCTTTTGCCTTTTCCCATGCGTCGTTCGGTGTATCGCCCGCTTTGATAAAGTCTGTGAATTTTCCAAGGTTTACGAACTGATATCCGATGATCTCATCGTGATCGTCCAGAGCGATACCTGTTACATAACCTTCTGCCATCTCAAGATAACGAGGACCTTTGGCTAATGTACCGTACATTGTGCCGACCTGGGAACGGAGTCCTTTTCCCAGATCCTCAAGCCCTGCTCCTACTGCAAGACCGTTCTCTGAAAATGCGCTCTGTGTTCTTCCGTATACGATCTGAAGGAAGAGTTCTCTCATAGCAGTATTAATCGCGTCACAGACAAGGTCTGTATTGAGCGCCTCCAGAATGGTTTTTCCCGGGAGGATCTCAGATGCCATAGCTGCGGAATGTGTCATTCCTGAACATCCAAGTGTCTCAACCAGCGCTTCCTGGATGATGCCGTCTTTTACGTTCAGTGTCAGCTTACATGCTCCCTGCTGCGGAGCGCACCAGCCTACACCGTGTGTAAATCCGGAAATATCCTTGATCTCTTTTGCCTGTACCCATTTTGCTTCTTCCGGGATCGGAGCCGGCCCGTGATTTGCACCCTGCGCTACCGGACACATCATTTCTACTTCATGTGAATAAATCATTTTAAAACTCCTTTCAACTTGCACATTTTTCTCTCGTAGGGCTTGTTATATCTTTAACACCATACTTAATTTATTTTCTCATATTCTATTTCTTTCGTCAATTATCACTTTCAGGTTTTGCGATTATTTTTCAATCAGCTTCCAAAAACTGCTGTCTGTCTGATATGCTTCCAGCTGCTCCTGCGAAAGAGGAGCCGTCACCCAGATATATCCAAGGTCATGGGAATCATCGGCAGGATAGTTCAGATCAAATCCTATTTCCATGCCGTCAGCGCTTACAAAGAAATTGGGCACATAAACACCGCTTTCATCCTCGCCTGCAAGCGCGTTCCGAAGCTCTTCCTCATCCAGTTCCGAAAGAAATGCATCATTCTCTGCTTCTTCTCTCATACCGGAAAGCCAGTCATCCATAAATTCATCGTTCAGCTCCACGATATCCTTTACCTGATAAACGGTTGCATCCTTCAGGCTGATATTGAGCGTCCGAAGACTCATATCCAGATACTCTTCGCTTCCCTTATAGCTGTTATCATCGAAGACAATACTAAGAAAATCTTCGTTCGCATAGCAGACCTTGTATTCTACATAACTGACAAGCGCCGGCACTCTGGCGCCCAGAACCCTTTCCCGGATCTCCACCGAAGGTTCTTCGTAGATTTCCGTAACCGTTGCCTTTGCACAACTTTGAATAGCCGCATTTACATTTTTCTCCGTCTCCGGATCACTGAGCCCTGTGATTACCGGATACTTCACATAAAAATCAAGATAGACCGAAGAACTTTCGTCACCGGTAAATACATACTGATCTTCATCAATCTCATAAGTGATTCCTTCGTCAACAAATGCCCGGATCCCGTCTGTCCCGGTTGTTTCTTCTTCGTTCTGATCGTCCTCCCGGCCGTCTTCAAAGAAAGAGTCACCGCCATCTGAAGGCGCGCCTGCACTGTCGTCTCCTTCGATCTCTTCTATCGACACCTCTACATTATCGATGATCTGGCGGACCAGAAAAGCACCTGCCGCAAAGACAGCGGCCAGCAGGAAAAGACCTGCCACAACAGCAATAAGGATTGCCTTACTTCTGGATCTTTTTGGTTTTTCTTCCTCTTCTTCAGATAAATTTGCAGGAACAACGACTGCATCGTTTTTCCCGGCTTTTATATCAAGCAGAACCTCCCTTAAGATTGTCAGCCCTCTTGCCACAGAAAGTTCCCGGTTTTTTGCCCGGTTTCCAGTAAATCGGCACTCCCAGGCCCTCACAGACCCTTTTGCAAAGCATCCGATATAGACAAGGCCTACCGGCTTTTCCGCGCTTCCTCCGTCCGGGCCTGCAATCCCTGTTACAGATACCGCCACATCAGCGCCTGCAGCGCGGGCGGCGCCGGCGGCCATCTCACAGGCCGTTTCTTTACTGACTGCCCCGTACTGCTCCAGGGTCTTTGCCTGAACTCCCAGCAGTTTTTCTTTGGCCTCATTGGCATAGGTGATATAACCTTCCCGGTAAACTGCCGATGCGCCGGGAACGTTCATGATCCTGCCGGCAAGCAGGCCGGCTGTACAGGACTCTGCCGTTGTAACTGTAAGCCCCAGCTCTTTGATAAGATCTACCACGGTCTCTTCCAGCGTCACCTCTTCCCGGGTCGTAAAGATCCGGTCTCCAAACCGGCGGGCAAGCTCATCCAGCACCGGCTGCATCAGCTTCTGTGCTTCGTCTTCCCCGCTTGCTTTAGCCGTCACACGAAGATGCACTTCTCCAGTCTTTGCATAGGGGGCGATCGTCGGATTTGTCTGAGCGTCCAGAAGATCTGTGATCATGGATTCTACTTTACTCTCCCCAAGCCCGCAGATCTTGACCATCCGGGAATAAATCCCTTCCGGCACCAGACGATTCAGATAAGGGCGGATCTCTTTCTCGAACATAGGAACGAGTTCACCCGGCGGTCCGGGGAGCAGAATGGCCCGTTTCCCGTCCTTTTCCAGGATCAGGCCCGGAGCCGTTCCATTGTCATTGTCTATTACACAGGCCCCTTCCGGTACCAGAGCCTGTTTCCAGTTATTATCCGTAACCGCACGACCGCTGACCCGGAAATATTCGGCTATCCGCTCCCGTGTATGAGGATCTTCTTTGAGCGGCATCCCAAATACTTTTGCAGCCACTTCTTTTGTCAGATCATCCTTTGTAGGTCCCAGTCCGCCGCAGAGGATCACAATATCCGATCTTGATACCGCCTGGCGGATCGATACTTCCATCCGCTCCTCATTGTCGCCCACTACGCTTTGATGGTAGCAGGATAATCCCAACATAGCGCACTGCTCTGCCAGATAAGCCGCATTGGTGTTTACAATATTTCCAAGCAGAAGCTCTGTGCCTACACAGACCAGTTCTACGGTCATTTTACATGCCTCCCTTTGTCAGTACCTGTACATTTTTTGCAATATAATCGATCAGAGATACTACCGTCAGGATCAGGGATACCCAGATCAGGATCGTCCCTACAATGTCAAAGGCGCCTCCCAGATCCATGATCAGTACGATGATCATAACCATCTGGGAAACGGTTTTGAATTTTCCCCAGTAACTTGCCGCGATCACGATGCCATTATCTGAGGCCACCAGCCGGAATCCACTGATGATAAATTCTCTGGCAATGATCACGATCACAAACCAGGCAGCCAGCTTTCCGGACGGGATCATGCAGATCATGGCGGAACATACCAGCAGCTTATCCGCTAGCGGATCCATAAATTTTCCGAAATTTGTTACAAGATTTCTGGCTCTTGCAATCTTCCCGTCCAGCATATCTGTAAGGCTTGCTACACAGAACAGGATGAGAGCGATCCATTTATTGGCAGTTCCTCCCACATCAGTCAACATAAAAAATACAAAAAACGGAACCATAATCATTCGAAGCACCGTCAGCTTATTTGGTAAATTCATGATATCAACTCTCCTATCAGGTCATATTCTAATGCGCCGGTTACTCTTACCTTTGCGAAATCACCGGACATCAGTTCTTCTTCTGTATTAATAAAGATCAGGCCGTCCACACCCGGGGCGTCTTTATAGGTCCTGCCCACATAGGCATTTTCATCCGCCACCTTCCCTTCGATCATAACCAGGACTTCTTTTCCCAGCATATTTTCGGCTGCGTCAAAGGCAATATCCTGCTGCAGCTCCATCAGTTCTGCCTGCCGTTCTTCTTTAATTTCCTCCGGGATCTGGTCCGGCATTTCTGCGGCAGGCGTATCCTCTTCCGGAGAATAGGTGAATACTCCCAGACGGTCGAACTCCATCTCGTCGACGAATTCCAGAAGTTCTTCATGCTGTTCCTGCGTCTCTCCCGGAAATCCTGTGATCAAAGTGGTTCTAAGGCAAATGTCCGGAATCTGACTCCTTAATTTTCCGATGATCTCCTTCAACTGTTGTTTGGAAGTCCTTCTGCCCATTCTTCGCAGGATTTCGTCACTGGCATGCTGCACCGGCAGATCCAGATAATGGCAGATCTTCTTTTCTTCTTTCATCACCTGGATCAACGGGTCGTCGATTTCTTCCGGATAACAGTAGAGCACACGGATCCAGCGAATCCCGTCGATCCCACATAACTTCTTCAGAAGAAGATGCAGAGATTTTTCTCCGTACAGATCCTTCCCGTACAGCGTCGTCTCCTGTGCCACCAGGATCAGCTCTCTGACCCCCTGGCGCGCCAGATCTTCTGCCTGGGCAAGAAGCTGTTCTAAAGGAACACTTCGGAAATTGCCGCGAAGTTTGGGAATAATACAATAAGTACAGTGTTTGTCGCAGCCTTCGGCTATCTTCAGATAAGCGTAATGACCGCCTGTAGTGACCGGTCTGTGCGGATCTGTCTCTGGCAGGGCGTTCAGGTCTTTGGTGGTCACCGCGCCCCTTCCTTCCAGCGCCTCGGAAATGGCGGTTACAATTTCTGCATAGGCGGTCGTTCCCAGAACTGCGTCTACCTCCGGGATCTCCTCTAAGATTTCCTGTTGGTAGCGCTGCGCCAGACAACCGGTTACGATCAGTGCTTTCAGCCTTCCTTCTTCTTTGTAACGCGCCATATCCAGGATGGTCTGGATGCTTTCTTCTTTGGCATCATGGATAAAACAGCAGGTATTGATCACGATCACATCTGCCTCTTCCTCCAGATCCACCATCTGGTAGCCCGCTTTTGCCAGAAGACCGAGCATTACCTCAGAATCCACCAGGTTCTTGTCACAGCCAAGCGAGATAAATAATAGATTCATGTATTCCTCCTTACGGCCGGTTTGTAATAAGGGCAGACACCATCCGGCATCTGCCCTGAATCCACGTTCTTACGGCCGTGTATTTATTCTTCTTCCTCTTCTTCTCCGATGATGGTGATCCTGGACTGGTTCAGCTCATCGATCGCAATAGACAACGGTTTTTCTCCGTCTTTTACAGGAACCAGAGGCATTGCTCCGTCAATGATCTGGCGTGCCCGTTTTGCGGTTGCCATGACAATGGAATACCGGCTGTTGACTACTTTGGTCTCACCCTCTTCCACGTCTTTATTTACGACTTTCATCAAATCGGTATAAGATGGATGCAGCATTTTTTATTCTCCTTTCAGTTCTTGTTGCAATTCTTCTTTCATATGATTGATAAAATGTTGGTTGCGGAATGCTCTTTCATGCTCTCCCTGGATAATCTGATGCATTTCTTCCACACATGCGTCCAGATCATCGTTTACGATCAGATATTCATACTGATCCATATACTCAGATTCTTCCCTGGCTCTTCGCATCCGGCTTTCAATCACTTCCATGGTCTCTGTCCCCCGTCCTACGAGGCGCTTTTTCAGCTCCTGCGCCGATGGAGGGGTTACAAATAAAAGAAGGGTGTCCGGATACTTCTCCTTTACTTTCAGAGCGCCCTGGATCTCAATCTCCAGGATCACATCTTTTCCTTTTTCCAGCTGCTCTTCTACATAAGCACGGGGAGTTCCGTAGTAATTATCCACATATTTAGCATACTCTATCAGTTCTTCTTTCGCAATCATTTTTTCAAATTCATCGACTGTGCGAAAGAAATACGCCTGCCCGTCCACTTCTCCGGGTCTTGGACCTCTGGTTGTCGCCGATACAGACAGCGCATACTTTTCTTCATATCTTTTCAGCAATTCCTTCATGATCGTTCCCTTTCCGGCTCCGGAAAACCCGGACACAACGATCAGAATCCCCCTGGTATCCACCTGCTTTTCCCCCTTTATTACTCGATGTTCTGAATCTGTTCTCTGACTTTTTCGATTTCGGTTTTCAGATCAATACCTGTATTTGACGTCTCCAGGTCATTGGCCTTGGAAAGGATGGTATTCGCTTCCCGGTTCATCTCCTGGGCGATGAAGTCCAGTTTTCTTCCGATGCCGTTCTCCTCAGACTGGAGGACTTCTTTCATATGCTGAATATGACTTCTAAGCCGTACCACTTCTTCATCGGTACAGATTTTATCAGCAAACATCACGACCTCAGCCGCAATCCTTCCCTCTTCAATCTGACTGTCTTCCAGAAGTTCTTTTACCTTGGTTTCCAGCTTCTGCCGGTATTCGCTGAGGATCTGCGGTTCTCTTTCCTCGATCCGATCCGCCAGTGTTTTCATGCCATCCAGTTTTTCCAGCAGGTCTTTTTTCAGATTTTCCCCTTCCTGGCTTCTGGTCTCCACAAACTGGCAGACAGCCCCTTCCAGGGCTTTTTTCAGCTCATTCCAGAGTTTCTCTTCATCCACTGCCTGTTCTTCCATGGTCAGGACTTCCGGGCAGCGGGACAGCGTGGACACTCGAATATCGTTTTCCAGGCTAAAGCTTTCTTCCATTTTGCGGAAAGACTCCAGATACTCTTTTGCAAGGGTCTCATTATACTTCAAAGACACCTGACTTTCTGACAGATCCTCATAGGAAATAAAAATATCTACTTTTCCTCTCTGGATCCTCTGTTTTCAAAAAGCTGCGGATTGTTGTCTCAAAGAAATTCAGCTTTTTGGGCATCCGGATATTGACGTCCAGATAACGGTGATTCACGCCTTTCATTTCCACTACAAATTTGCGCTGTCCTTCCTGTAACTCACACCGGCCGAATCCGGTCATACTTTTGATCATAATGGATTCCTCTTCTTTATACTTTAAAATCATGCAACTTGCAATTTATGCCATCGTTAATTATAAGGCATTTGGAATATCCCGTCAACTATGATATACTGGGAAAAGATGAGTTTTACAAGGAAGGAATATCAGCTATGGCATTTGATGGAATTACCGTTGCGGCGCTTGCCGCGGAACTAAAAAACACCCTGTCTGACAGCAGGATTGCCAGGATCTCTCAGCCTGAGGACGACGAGCTCCTTCTGACGCTGAAAACCAGGGAAGGATCCAGAAGACTTAGTATCTCAGCCAGCGCTTCTCTCCCTCTGATCTATCTGACGGATGTCAACAAGCCCTCTCCCATGACAGCGCCAAATTTCTGTATGCTGCTGCGAAAACACATCGGGAACGGACGGATCATCGACGTATTGCAGCCAGGACTCGAAAGAATCCTGCAGTTTGAGATTGAGCACCGCAATGAACTGGGTGATCTGTGCACAAAATATCTGATCGTTGAGATCATGGGAAAACACAGCAATATTATCTTTTGCGATGACAAGTTCCGGATCATTGACAGCATTAAACATGTGCCTGCAGGCATGAGTTCTGTGCGCGAAGTTCTTCCTGGACGTACCTGGTTTATCCCGGATACCATGCACAAAAAAGATCCTCTGACTGTCACGGAAGAAACGTTTTCCGACGTATTGGCCGAAAAACCGATGCCCCTCGGAAAAGCCGTCTACACCAGCTTTACCGGCATCAGTCCGGTGATCGCCGAGGAAATCCTGTATCTGTCCGGTCTTGACCCAAGGATCTGCCCCAGAGAGCTTTCCAAAGACGCCATGACGCATCTTTACCGGCAGTTCCGGTATTACCTGGAGGATGTCAGAAACTCGCGCTTTAACCCCGTGATCTATTATGAGGGAAATACGCCAAAAGAATTCTCAGCCCTTTCCATCTCTCATTATCAGAATCTGTCCGCCAGAAGGTTCGATTCGATCTCGGAAACCCTGTCCGTCTACTATGCGACCCGGAGCGCTCTGATCCGGATCCGGCAGAAAGGAGCCGATCTGCGCCACATTGTCCAGACAGCGCTGGAGCGGAACCGGAAGAAATACGATCTTCAGGCAAGACAATTAAAAGACACAGAAGACCGGGAGCGTTACCGGGTATATGGCGAGCTGATCCAGGCCTACGGCTATCAGCTCCCCTCAGGCTCCAGAGAACTGACCTGTGAAAATTATTATACAGGAAAAGAGATCACGATCCCTCTGGATCCTCTCAAAACACCTCAGGAAAATGCACAGAAATATTTTGCCCGGTATAACAAACAAAAGCGAACCTTTGAAGCATTGAGCGAATGGATCCGGGAAACCGGCGACGAGATCCGCTATCTGGAATCTGTGGAAAGCGCTCTTTCTATTAACACGCGATCTAGTGT
>NZ_CAWVHE010000012.1:0-197103 GCF_963929015.1 uncultured Merdimonas sp. | reverse complement strand
CACTAGATCGCGTGTTAAGCCTCTCTTTTGCTTCTTTTACATAGCGTTCTGCAGCCACGCCTTTCGCATGCATGGAAGACGGGTTCCCATAGTCCTCGCACATCACCTTGCGGACCAGATCCCCGACTTCCGGGTACGCCATTGTGGTTGCAGAATTATCCAGATATATTTCTTTCATGATTTCACTTCCTGAACAATCATTTTGTCATTATCAATATATGTATGACCCCTGCCGTCTGCGCTAAGGCTCCAGGTGGTACATCAGGATCGAAAGCACCGCCATCCCCGCCGTCTCTGTACGAAGGATCCTCTTTCCCAGGGTAACAGGAAGGGCGCCTGCCTGTCTGGCTCTTTCCACTTCCTCTTTTTCAAATCCGCCTTCCGGGCCGATAAAGATCCCGATGGATTCCCCGGGCGGATCTTGCCGATCACAGAACGGGTATGATCCATCGCTTTCGCCAGCTCATAGGGGATCAGACGCACGTCCAGCTCCCCTGCCAACTCCAGCGCTTCTTCAAAAGACATTACCTCCCGGATCCTGGGAATATAGCCTCTTCCCGCCTGCTTTGCCGCGCTTTCGGCAATCTGCTGCCACCGCTGCACTTTTTGGCCGCTTTCCTTAAGTCCAGCTTCACCACACAGCGCTTCATCTCCACCGGGATTACCTGGCAGACGCCAAGCTCCACCGCTTTCTGTACGATCAGCTCCATCTTTTCCTGTTTGGGAAGCCCCTGAAAAAGATAGATCCGGGAAGGCAGCTCGTGTCCGCCGGATGTTCCTCAAGGATCTCCAGTCTGGCGCTCTCTCCCGGATAATCCAGGATCCTGCACCGGTACATGCGGTTATTGCCGTCGCTGACCATAACCTCCTCGCCGGGACGCATCCGGAGTACATTTTTCATATGATTTACGTCCGATCCGTAGATCTGAATCTCCCCGTCCTCCACCTGAGAAGGGGGAACAAAAAAATGCTGCATGCCCTGCTCCTTTACTCTGGCTTTCTGGCAGTCACAGACACCCATTCTCCCTGATGATGCACCTCCAGGACTTCCATGCCTGCGTCTTCTACCGCCTGTTTTACCGTTTCTTCTTTGTCATCAATAATACCGCTGGTAATATAGATCCCGCCTTTTTTCAGCTGATGGAGGATCACCGGCGTCAGCGGCACCAGCACGTCTGCCAGGATGTTGGCAGCCACAACGTCATACTTTTCAAACCCGGCTTTCTCCTGGATCTGCGGCTCATCAATAATATTCCCGATCATCACTTCATACTGGTCATCCCGGATGCCGTTGGCTTTCATATTTTCATGCGTAGCGTCAATGGCGCAGGGATCCAGATCTGTCCCCACAGAATAAGAAGCCCCGAACTTTAACGCCAGCATCCCAAGGATCCCGCTTCCACATCCAACGTCCAGGATCCGGGAACCGGGGGACACATATTTGCGGAGCTGGCGGATGCACAGCTGGGTAGTCTCATGCATCCCGGTGCCAAACGCCGTGCCCGGATCAATGTGGATCACCATCTTGTCGCTGTCCTTTGCCTCCACCTGCTCCCAGGAGGGGATCACCAGAATATCGTCAATATAGAACTGATGAAAATACTGTTTCCAGTTATTGACCCAGTCCACATCCTCGGTCTGGGATTCTTCAATCGTACCTTCTCCACGTCTACATAGGCGCGCATCTCTTCCAGCTCCCGGCGGACCTTCTCCAGCACTTCGGCCGGATCTTCCTCTTCCTCCAGATAAAACGTAAGATACGCCACCCCGTCGTCTGCCGGGATCTGCGGCAGGATGTCCACAAACATCTGCTCTTTGTCCTGTGCGGTCAGGGGGATCTTATCTTCGATCTGCACCCCCTGGATCCCAGGTCCATCAGCATGCTGCTGACAATATCTTCTGCTTCTGTCGTCGTCTTGAGACGGAACTGATTCCATTTCATCGAATGAAACCTCCTTATCCTGTTCTATAAAATACCCAGATGTTCCAGCAGGATCTTGGTTCCGATGAGGATCAGGATCACGCCTCCTGCCAGTTCTGCTTTTGCCTTAAATCTTGTCCCAAATATATTTCCTATTTTAACACCTGCCGCAGACAAAGTAAATGTGATCCCGCCGATAAAGCAGACGGCCGGAGAATGTTTACCTTCAGAAACGCAAACGTTACGCCCACCGCCAGTGCATCGATGCTGGTAGCCACTGCCAGGGCCAGCATCGTCCGGACATCCAGAGACGCGTCTGCCGTCTCGCACGCCTCCGGGCCCACTGCCTCTCTTACCATATTTCCGCCAATCATCCCAAGAAGGATAAAGGCGATCCAGTGGTCCACCGATGTGATCACATCCCGGAACTGTACGCCCAGAAAATAGCCAAGCAGCGGCATCAGAGCCTGAAACCCTCCAAAATAAAGGCCGACGATCCCCGCCTTGCCGGCGCTGCACTGCTTCATGGCAAGGCCCTTACAGACAGACACCGCAAAGGCATCCATAGACAGGCCTACGGCGATCAGAAACAGCTCAATCCAGCCCATCTGTTTCCACTCCCTGCTCCCATTCTTTCTCCCGGAACCCCACCAGGACACGGTCATCCGTCACCAGGATGGGACGTTTTACCAGCATTCCATCCGACGCCAGCAGGTCGTACTGCTCCTCCTCGCTCATCTGCGGGAGTTGATCCTTTAATTTCATTTCTTTATATAGATTTCCGCTGGTGTTAAAAAAGCGCTTCAGCGGAAGACCGCTTTTTTCATGCCATCGTTTCAGCTCTTCCCTGGTCGGATTCTGCTCTTTGATATCTCTCTTCTCAAAATCGGCTCCCTGCTCCTGCAGCCACTTTTCCGCCTTTTTGCAGGTAGAACATTTGGGATAACAGACAAATAACATGGTACTTCCTCTCTTTCTCTCTTGTACGGATTTCCGTGAAATCGGATATCCTTTTTCGTTTTCTGTTAAAATATCGCTAAGGTCGGGGTGGATTCATTTCCTTTCGCCCTTCTCTCTTCTAAAATAAATGGTAGTTTTTTAAGGAGGCATTTCTATGGATACAAACATTGGTTTACTGATACTTATGATCATCGGGGCAGGCGCAGGCGTGATCACAAGCCTCTATCTGCTCATCAGCTTCCCGGCGATCATCATCTGGAAGATCTACCGGAAGATCCGCTATGGATACAAATTAACGGATTAATCCCATCTCTTAATAATATCCTTTCCAGAAATTCCGGTACATTGTGACCGCAGTTTCTCCGTAGCGGCGTAAAGTAGTAAGGACTCCTTCTTCCACGGGCTCGTCTGCCCGGACCATCACATACCGGAGTCCGGCTTTTCTGGCATAGTGATCCGCTTTCCTAAGATGCCAGCCGCTGGTAACCACCGCACAATCCGCAAATCCGCAGTTCTTCATGGTCGCAGCCCCGTATTTCAGGTTGCGGTAGGTGCAGTCTGCGCGTTTTTCCAGGATCAGATACTGCTCCGGCACTCCAAGCTCCAGAGCGTATTTTTTCATCACTTCTGCCTCCACCCTGGAATTGGCCACCGCCCCTCCTGACAGCAAGAGATAGCGGACCTTTCTTTCCTTCCACAATTCTACCGCCTTTTCCACTCTTTTTTTCATGACCGGGGACGGCGTCCCGTCTTCCATGGCATGGAATCCGCACACCAGCGCACAGTCGCAGGTATCCTGCTCCCACCGTTTTTTTGGCGCAGGGAACAAAATCTGGAAAATGACCAGATTAATCCCCAGCACTCCAAGCAGCGCGCCGCAGATTCCCAGGATCCACTCCTTTATTTTCTTCATAAAAACTCCTCTTCTGTTCCATACTTGCTGTAACTTTGTTCATTTTACCCTTTTACCGGAAAGATTGCAAGCCGAAGGCCATATATTATAGAGAGAAAAGAACTCCCGGAGATCTCTTTCCCATGCAGATTCCTAAACAAATGCTCTTGCAGACTCTGGTTCGGACGCTGGTTCGGACACTTCTTCTTATCCTCTTTTTTTCCTTCTGTTACTTCCTTGGCGGCGCCCTGGGAGAACTCTTCAGCAATTCCCGGGATGCCGTCCCTTCCTCCGGCCTCTCTTCTGCCTCCAAAAGCTGGGGCCTTAGCTACCAGGAAGAGGGGTAAGGCGCCTGTCGGGAATGAATCCCCCGAAGCGCTGGCCGCTCACCAGGCTTACTATGTAGGCAGCTCCGGCAAAAAAGCCATTTATCTTACCTTTGACTGCGGATATGAAAACGGAAATACCGGAAAGATCCTGGACACACTGAAAGAAAAAGAAGTTCCTGCCGCCTTCTTCCTCACCGGAGACTTTCTTGCCTCTGCGCCGGAGCTGGCGAGGAGAATGGTCCAGGAAGGCCACATTGCCGGAAACCATACAGACACCCATCCAGACATGACAAAATTCTCCTCTCTGGAAGAATTTCAAAAAGAACTGACCGCCGTAGAAACCGTCTTCCACGAGATCACCGGCAGCTCCCTGGCCCCCTTTTACCGGCCGCCTCAGGGCATTTACAGCGACAGGAGTCTGGAATACGCAAAAGAAGCCGGATATCACACCATATTCTGGAGTCTTGCCCATGTAGACTGGAACCAGGAAGCACAGCCCGCCTGGGAAGAAATGTACGAAAAACTCGTCCGGCGCATCCATCCGGGGGCCATCGTCCTTCTTCACAGCACCTCACAGGCCAACACCGAATACCTGGGCAGGCTCATCGACGAATGGAAAACAGCGGGATATCGTTTCGGAAAATTCAATTTGGGACGTAGTCCTTTTGCAAAGGACTACGTCCCAAATTGACAAATGCCCTGTACCTAATTGAAAAACACCCTGTACCTTTTACTCTACTGTAACGGACTTTGCCAGGTTTCTTGGCTTATCCACATCGCAGCCGCGACCGAGGGCAATGTAGTATCCGAAAAGCTGCAACGGGATGATGGCCAGTGAATTGGTAAAATATTTGTTTGTCTCCGGGATGTAGATCACATAATCCGCCGCTTTTTCTACTTCTGTGTTGCCTTCAGTGGTAACGGCCATGACGAATGCTCCCCGGGTCCGGACTTCTACCATGTTGCTGATCATTTTTTTGTACAGATTTTCCTGTGTCAGTACAGCCACAACCAGGGTTCCTTCTTCGATCAGGGAGATGGTGCCGTGCTTCAGTTCGCCGGCAGCATAGGCTTCCGAATGAATGTAGGAAATTTCCTTGAGCTTTAAGGAGCCCTCCATGGATATAGCCTGATCTACGCCGCGGCCGATGAAGAACACGTCTTTTGCAGCCAGATACCGGTTGGCAAACCGCTGGATATTTTCCTGGTTGTTGAGGAGCATCTCGATCTGTGCCGGCAGCCCCTGCATGTCTTCCAGCATCTTTTGCAGGCCTTCGTCACTTAATTCTCCCCTGACATGGGCAAATTTCATGGCCAGCAGATACAGCGCGATCAGCTGGGCAGAGTACGCCTTGGTGGTTGCTACGGCGATCTCCGGCCCTGCCCAGGTATACATCACATTATCTGCCTCTCTGGCAATGGAGCTGCCCACTACATTGACGATCCCAAGCACCCTTGCTCCCCGTTTCTTTGACTCCCGCAGCGCAGCCAGGGTATCCGCCGTCTCTCCGGACTGACTGATCACGATCACCAGGGTGCCGTCGTCCAGGATCGGATCCCGGTAGCGGAACTCACTGGCCAGATCCACATCCACCTGGATCCGGGACAGGCCCTCAAAAATGTATTTACTGGTATGCCCGGCGTGGGCCGCCGAACCGCAGGCCACCACCATAATCTTGCGGATCCTGCGGATCTCCTCATTGGACATGCCCAGTTCCTCGATGACGATCTGTCCGTCTTTGATCCGGGGTGAAAAGGTATCCGTTACCGCTTTGGGCTGTTCATACATTTCCTTTAGCATAAAATGTTCATAGCCGCCTTTTTCCGCCGCATTCACATCCCACTCGATATGAACCGCTTCCTTTTCGATCGGCTCTTCGTCTACGGTAAAGTATTCCATGGATGACGCCGTCATCCGGACAATCTCTTCATTCTCGATAAACACCACGTCCCTGGTGTACTTCAGCACAGCCGGCACGTCAGAGGCCAGAATATTTCCTCCCTGCGTGTGTCCTACGATCAGCGGGCTGTCCTTGCGGACCGCATAAAGTTCTTCCGGATGATCCTTAAAAATGATCCCCAGCGCATAAGAGCCTTCCATCCGATGCATGATCTTCGTCACCGCTTCCAGCGGATTGCCCTTGTAATAATAATCCAGAAGGTGGGCGATCACTTCTGTGTCCGTCTCGGATACAAATACATAGCCATGGCGCTCCAGCTTTTTCTTCAGCTTCAGATAATTTTCAATGATCCCGTTGTGAACCACTACAATGCTTTTATCCTGATTAAAATGCGGATGCGCGTTCACATCTGACGGCGAACCGTGGGTCGCCCAGCGGGTGTGACCGATCCCCAGCGTTCCCGGCAGCTTCTCTCCTGCATGGGTCAGTTCACTTAACACCTTCAGCCGCCCTTTTGACTTCACCATGTCAATCTCTTCTCCATTATAGACCGCGATCCCAGCCGAATCATATCCCCGGTACTCCAGTTTTGACAGACCATCCAGAAGGATCGGCGCTGCCTGCTGACATCCGATATATCCTACAATTCCACACATAATCTTCTTCACTCCTTACGCGATGACAATGTTTGCAAGTTATTTGTACAAAAAACCGCTTTTTTTGCACTATCAAGTGGTATTGTAACAAATCAGAGATTTGATGTAAAGAAAAAGAGGATGTTTTCACACCCTCTTTTTGTATCTTTTTTCATACACTCGCTTCTGTCCAAAGATTCTGTCTGAAGATTCTCTCCAAATCCGCCTGTCTCCAAAACAGCTCTGCAGCTTTAATCCAGGTCAATGATATCCACTTTAAATGTATCGTCCGGTTCCATATGACCGCGGCGCTTCTTCGGCTGTTTGCTTAACAGTTCATCCAGGTCATCGATGATATCGTCGTCTTCGTCTTCAAACTCTTCGTAGTCGTCCTCGAAATCATCTTCATCCAGATCCACAGCGCCATAATCGTCAAATTCTTCTTCTTCGTAATCTTCAAAATCCTCGAAGTCATCAAAGTCATCCTCATCATCCAGAACGATCTGCGCCGTCTGGGCGGGCTTGCGGACCGCAGGCCCCGATTTTCCGGATTCGGAAGACCTGCTCTTTGCTCTGGCTGGTTTTTCTTCTTCCTCATCTTCGTCCAGATCAATGCCATATTCGTCATAGAGATCATCAAGCTCCAGATTTCTGTGACGCAGTTTCACGGCAACAACGATCAGAATGATCACCAGCGCCAGGAATACCGCTCCTGCCACGATCACGATAATATCCAGAAAATCCCGGATCACAGAAAGGATCTTTCCCCAGATTCCTCCCGGCGTGGAACCGCTGTCATTGCTGTCAGCGGAAGCAGCATTTTTTACGTATCTCTGATACGTTCTGTCTACTGTATCATACTGATAAAGGCCTTCTTCCCCGTCCGCATTCAGGGCATAGATCACATAATAATCTGCCTCTTCTGTATTCTGCCACACCGGAAACTCCTTGCCGTTTAACGTCAGTGTGGTCTCCTGATAGGTGTCCGGCAGATCTACCTTTCCGTCACTTCTCAAAAGAACAATATAACGATCCGCAGACAGCTCGACCTGTTCAAACGGAGCAAATGTGCCATTGTCACTGTCATACAGGAAGAAATCCGGCTCTCCTCCGGAAACAGGAGTCAGATAAAAGGCAGAACGCCCACTGGCTTCCTGTGTCACAGATTCGCAGGATGTCCCCTCATACTGGGTCTCCCCTCTGACAAATCCGACAGGGATCAGCGCATCCGAAAACCCGCTGGTAATCGTATACTGTTGTCCGTCCACTTCCACCTGCGGACCGTTCGCAGAGGCTTCCATGGAGGCAGATTCTTCTTCCTGTCCTTCTTCCTCCTGGATCAGCGACGGATCCCCGGGGCCCACAGACACCTTCGAGCTCCCGTTGATCAGATCCAGCGGATCTCCAACTGCATCCACGCCGGAGGAACTGGACACTTCAATACTGGCATCTCCTTCTGCCAGCGCCTGGAAAGTCAGGGTAAACGATGCTTCCGTAGCGCTTCCTCCATCGCCGGAGATCGTTACCGTACCATTGCCGCCTGTGGCGCTGTCTCCGCTTACAAATTTAAGCATAGCCGGATCATACGTCAGCGTTGCCTCCAGCTGATCCATCAGAACCGGTGCTGTAAATACGGCCGTCACTTCTACTTCTGCGCCCACAGTCGTGGAAGGATCTGTAAACCGAAGCTCCCCTTCCGCCGCATATGTGATCATGGAAAATCCTGTGGTCAGCATGCAGACCATCGCAAGAACTGCAAGCAATTTCTTAAAATTTCTCATGTGCTTTCCCTCTTTTTTCTATCTATGATATACCGGCCCCGCTCTTTCTATTCGCAAAAGGAAGGCCGGCATGCCTGTCTGTCCCAATCACTTACCAGGTCTGAGTCGTTCCGGTCCCGTCTCCGGTTCCCGTGCCTCCTCCGGCCCCGTCTCCGGTTCCCGTGCCTCCTCCGGCCCCGTCTCCGGTCCAGCCGGTGTCTCCGGTGCCGTCTCCGGTCCAGCCGGTATCTCCAGTGCCGTCCCCGGTCCAGCCGGTATCTCCGGTTCCGTCCCCGGTCCAGCCGGTATCTCCGGTTCCGTCCCCGGTCCAGCCGGTATCTCCGGTTCCATCCCCGGTCCATTCCGTATCATCCGTCCATTCCGTATCATCCGTCCATTCGGTGTCATCAGTCCAGCCGGTATCTCCGGTGTCTTCATAAATCTCATCATCCGAAGCGCTGGTTCCATTCGCCCGCTCCTCGATGCCGGCGCCGATCTCCTGAACTGTGCTGGACGCAGTATATCCGTCGTTTCCAAACAGGAACTGATGGAGGTCTTCCACACTCTCGACCAGAGAATTGGGAATGACCACGCTTCCCACCTGATTCAGCGTATCTGTGGTATTATCCTCCGGGAAACCGGTGGTTTCGCCTATCTTATATTCCGTAACATCCTTCAGATACCCCAGCATTTCTGTCAGAGTAAAATTAGTGGAAACCTGGGGAAACACCTCATCCGCGATCTTGTTGAGAGCGCTTAAGTTCATGTGCTGTGCCTTATCTGCGATCATCATCAGGATGGTCCGCTGCCTGCCGGACCGGGTAAAGTCCCCGCCCGCAGTGTAACGGATCCGGGAGTAAGCCACCGCCTGCACGCCGTTCAGATGATAGGTGCCCGGCACCACAGGATCGATCTTTTCGTAATCCTTGCCCGTCACCTCAGAAGTCTCCACACAGTAATTGTTCATATGGACGATCTCTTCCGCAGTCATGGTTACATCCAGTCCTCCGACCGCATCTATGACATCCACCAGGGCATTAAAATTCACGGTGACATATTTTTCGATATTCATATCCAGGTTGCGGTTCAGCATGGACACGGCTTCCTCCGGGCCTCCAAAGGCGTAGGCCGCGTTGGCTTTGTTAAAGCTGCCGTCCTCCATCTCCAGAAGCGTATCCCGGAACACAGACACCAGCTTGACTTCTTTGGTCTCCCGGTTCAGGCTTGCGATCATAATGGTGTCGCTCCGGTTCCCCTTGCCCAGATCATTTTCTCTGGAATCCAGACCAAAAAGCGCCACATTCACAAATCCCGTCTCATGTTCTATTTCATCAGAAATATTTAAGTTTTCTGCATTCAGCCGGGTCAGCTCGATCCTGCTTAGCTTGCTGGCCAGGATCACAGTCCCGATTGCCAGAACCGCCAGCAGCGTAGAACTTAAGATCACCGCGATCTTTTTCCCCGTCGACCAGGACGCAAATCCTCTTTTCTTTCTCCTGCCTCTCCGATATCGGCGTCTTGTTGCCATAGCCTCTATCCTTTCCTTCGTATCATTCCCTCAAATTATATTCGTTTTACATCATACCTTATTTTCTGCGAAAATTCAACATTTACCCCCACTTTTCGGCTCTTCCAGAACGAACCCGATCCATGACCGCAGAGAATATTTCCGGTAAACCGAAGGAGGGAGTTCTTCATACTCGCCGGTAAAGAACACATTGTCCGGATCCGGCTCTCCATCGTAAACATAAATGTTGGTTTCCCGAAAAAAATCGTAATTTCTTACTTCCGGGTTGGTCGTGATCAGCTTGCGCTTTGCACCCAGACATTCCAAGGTGCGGATCGTAAGCCCCCTTTGTCCGTCCTGGGGCGCGTCCAGGATGCACCTGGATTCCCCAAACAGCTCTGCCAGCTCCTCTCCGGGGATCTTTTCCCGCTGAAACTCCTGAAACCGCGCTTTCCGGTATTCTCTGGCCGTCAGCTTGTGGTAGACATATTTCAGCCTGGAGGGCATATAGTGATAAATAAACTGTCTTGGCAGACAGGGACGCAGCGCCGCTGCCATTTCATTGATCTGGCGGTACTTCCTGGGATGAGCCGTTCCCACATAGGTACAGTCGTACTTCCAGGTTCCGGCGGGCTTTTCTTTCCCGACCGCTTCATATCTTCGGTTATAAAAAAGCGGGAGCAAGGTACAGTCCGGGTTTTCCCGGGCGTCTTTGGGATCAAACGTAAAGATCCGGTCAAAATACGGATGGATCTTCTCTATATAAGGAAGATTTTCCCTGGAATCCCACTGATACAGAACAAACCTTGCCCCGGTTTGCGTCTCTTTCATCCGCTTTACCATGTCCGGAAAAAAAGCAAAGGTCATCCCTGCCACTACAAGCACTGTATGGTACTGCTTTTTTCCCAGTCCTGGCAGGATCTTTTTACGAAACGTGCGTTCCATGGCGCCGCGGATCAGCTTCTTGCTGATCCTGCCGGCAGCTTTGGAAAGGCTGGAATTGCTGTAAGTGTCACAGAGGTAATCCGCCTCATACCCAAGGGCTCTAAGCTCTGTCAGGATATCCTTATAATAATTGAAAAAAACAGGTGCGATCAGCAAGATCTTCTGTTGTTCCATCCGCCTTACTCATCCCCTTCCAGACTGCCTGCCGCATCCTGCGCGCCGCTGTCGCCGCCATCTCCTGCAGCAGATCCGTCTGCACTTTCATCCTCCGACTCCTCAGGATCCGGATAATAGCCGGTGATATATGCGATATTGTCACTGATAAAGGTCAGCGTCTCCGTCGGTGTATAGGGTTCTCCCGGGAACAGGAACTCATGCAGATCCACTACGTTTTTCTCCAGTCCCACCGGCACCACATAAGAGCCGGTATATCCGGGCACCGCTTCCGGTGTGGCCGCGTCAAAGGGGAATCCTTTTGTCTCCCCTATGGTGTAGTCAAACACGCCCACGGCCATGGACAGGATTTCCTTTGGCGTAAGACTGGTAGATACTTCCGGCAGTACCTCGTCAATGATCTCATTGATCTTTACAATGCCGGCTTTCTTGGCCTTTTCCGCTACCTTTTCGATCAGAAGCCGCTGACGCTCGGTTCTTGTAAAATCTCCTCCCGACGTATAGCGGATCCTTGCATAGGATACGGCCTGCACGCCGTTCAGATGATAGGTGCCGGCTTCTTCCGGCTCGATCCTTTCATAATCCTTGCCTGTGACTTCGGATGTTTCCACACAGTAATTGTTCATATGAACAACTTCTTCGTAAGTCAGATCCAGCTCGATGCCACCCAGAAGATCTACTACGTCTGCCAGAGCCAGGAAATTGACACTGACATAGTCCTGAATGTCCAGATCCAGATTCCTGTTCAGCATATTTACCGCTTCTTCCGGACCTCCCTGGGCATAGGCCACATTGGCCTTGTCATAGTGCTGGCCTTCCTGCTCCAGCATGGTATCCCGGTATACGGACACCAGCTTCACTTCTTTGGTCTCATTATTCAGACTGGCGATAATGATGGTATCGCTTCTTGCCGGGCCGCCGTCCTCGCCGCCCTCGCCTCTGCTGTCATTTCCAAACAGGGCGATGTTGGTATATCCTTCCTGCGTCCAGCCGTTGGTGTCTACATTCAAGGTCACATGATCCAGTTTATCCAGTTTAAAGATGGCATACGCAGCCACAGATAATGCTGCAAGGATCAGGATCTCCAGTAAAAGGACCAGGATCCTCCTGCGTCTTCTCCTGCGGATCCTTTTCTTTCTCTCTTCCTTCGCAAGCCGGACTTCTTTTGCAGTCCTTTTCCTCTGCTCCGGTCTTACCGGGCGTTCCTGTCTTTGGTCTCGTCTCTTTGCCATATCTTCCCCTTTATGATCAATAGGCGTTCTTATTTACAAATCCTTTAAAAAATGTAAGGATAATAATCTTGATATCCAGTCCCAGCGTCCAGTTCTCAATATAATACAGATCATATTCGATCCGTTTATAGATAGAAGTGTCTCCCCGGTATCCATTGATCTGCGCCCAGCCGGTGATTCCCGGACGAACCTGATGCTTGATCATATATCTTGGGATCTCTTCCCTGAACTTTTCCACAAACTGGGGACGCTCCGGTCTTGGTCCGACCAGACTCATATCTCCCTTAAGTACGTTAAAGAACTGCGGGAACTCGTCAATACTGGTTTTGCGGATCAATTTCCCCACCGCAGTCACCCGCGGGTCGTTTCTGGTGGTCCACTCCCCTTTTTCTGTCATCTCGTTCTGCACCACCATGGAGCGGAATTTGTACATCTTAAAAGGCCGGTTGTGAAGCCCTACCCGCTCCTGTACAAAGATCAGCGGTCCCGGGGACGTAGCCTTGATGGCAATGGTCACCACAAGCATCACCGGTGAGAAGATCACGATGGCCACCAGCGCTCCGAAAATATCTACGATCCGCTTCAGCCACCGGTTCAGCGGATCATTTAAGGGAACTCTGCGGATGTTGACCACAGGCAGCCCCTGAATATCCTCCGTATAGGCCCGGCTTGGGATTACTTTATTGTAATCCGGCACAAACTTGGTATGCACCCCGGACTTCTCGCACATATTTACAATGCGCTCCAGCTTATGATATTCTGCAAGGCCAAGGGTGATAATGATCTCATCCAGACGGTTCTGCGGCAGTACGATCTCCAGGTTGTCAATCCTTCCCAGGACTTTCACGCCTTTGTATTCCGTACCCCTTTGCATATTATCCGCGAGAATCCCCCGGATGTTGTACCCCCACTCCGGATTCTGGCGAACCCTGTCGATGTACTCCTCCGCAGCCCGGCTGTAGCCGATCAAAAGCACATGCTTCTGATTATAGCCTTTGCTCCGCATCCTCCGCAGCGCATAACGGATCACATTTCTGGACAAAACTTCCAGAAATACATTCAGCACATAGAAAATAAAAATCATCAATCGCGAAAAATCCGACTGATGGCGGAAATACAAGATCAATATAAAAGCCAGCAGGCCGATGGTATTGGCCTGGAGCACGTTCCACGCCTCCAGCCTTCTTCCCCGCATCCGCCTTGGCACATACAGCTGAAAAATATAATAGAGCAGCAGATAACCCGGCACAATAAAAATCAGCGCCGACAGATAGGCCCGCAGGGATAAAAACCAGGGGTCTAATTCAAAAATCCCGCTTTTAAATCGCAGATACCATGCAAGTACATAGGAAATGATGATAATGATCCCGTCGATTGCTACCTGCAGACGATTTAAAAGCGGTTGATTTTCCCGTATCACAACATCATCAACTCCGAAACTTTTCCGTAATAATTTTGTAACATACTCAACTTATCATACATTATTTTGCACAGTTACGCAAGGAAAACACAACATTCTGTATGATTTTTAAGAGAAACATAAGTTTTTCACGAAAAGAGTCGAAGGATATTGATCCACAGTTCGATCTGAATTTTTAAATAATTCCGAATATTTTTCTTCTGATACCGGACTTTTTTCTCTTTTTTCATCAGCTCCGGCGCTTCCAGAAGTCCTTTTATGTATGCCTTCCCCATTCCCTTTTTCAGGAAAAACAAAAATTTCACCAGAAACCCTGCAAACAGGAAGGGCAGATTCAAAAAAATCTGAAGCGGCGGCATATTTTTGTAAATCAGATACACATTATTTCTGGCCGACAGATGCACTTTGAACTCGTTGTGTCTGGATCCGCTGGACGCGCTCCCTACATGGATGATCCGGGCTGACGGCACATAGAGGTTGTGATAGCCCGCAATCCTGGCCCGGTATCCCACGTCCACATCTTCCAGATAGGCAAAATGAGCCTCGTCAAAATCACCGATCCGGTCAAACACCTCCCGCCGGTAAAGCGCCGCGCCCCCGCAGGCTGCAAACGCCCGGCAGGCGCGGTTATATTTCGCAGCGGACTTGTCCTTGCCCCTGGCAAACGCCCAGCCAAACGCATTGTAAAACGTACCGGCGCTGTCGATCTTTGTCCGGTCCTGATACTGGATCATCTTTGCCTCCGCAGAAAAAGCAGCAGGATCCGCCTTCAGAGCAGCTGTCAGATAATCAATGGCATGGCGGCAGACCAGAGTGTCGTTGTTTAAGAGGAATACATAAGGCGTCCCGGCCTGTTCGATCCCCACATTGACAGCCCTGCAAAATCCATAATTCTTCTCCAGAAACACACAGCGGACCCCGGGATATTTTTCCTGTACCTCTTCCATACTGCCGTCCTGCGAGGCATTATCTACGATCAGGATCTCTGTCTCCTGGTCCGTATTTTCATAAATGCTCTCCACGCAGGCCAGCAGATATTCTTTTCCTTTATAATTTGGTATTACTACCGTTACTTCTTTCATACCAGCGCCTAATTCCCTTTCAGCGAATAGTCCCACTTTTTCAGACTTAAATTGCGATTATACATCGGATCCCCGTTTTTCAGGATCTCGATCCACCGGTTCCGCATAAATTCAATCTCGCTCTGAAACCTGCGGATCTTCTCCGGCGTATCCTCGGCTCCCCGGCTTTTGGATTCATAGTGATAAAGCTCTGCAAAGGGATCAAAAACCACCAGATACCCGGCCTTTCTCACCTTCAGGCAGAGATCTACATCATTAAAGGCCACTTTGAGCTTTTCCTCAAATCCGCCCACTTCCTCAAAGGCCTTTCGCTTCATCAGCATACAGGCCGCTGTCACCGCGCTTAAATCCTGCTGCAGCACGGCTTTGTGCATATATCCGGTATAGCCCCTCTTCAGGCCCACGAACATATTTCCGGCAATGCCTCCGATGCCTACCACGATCCCTGCGTGCTGCACCGTATCATCCGGGTAATAGAGTTTAGCTCCCACAATGCCTACTTCTTCTCTTTCACAGTTGGCCAGAAGTTCCTCCAGCCAGTCTGCGTCGATCACCTCAATGTCATTGTTCAGGAACAGCAGATACTCTCCTCTTGCATAGCCTGCGCCAAAATTATTGATGGCAGAGTAATTAAACTCATCCTTCCAGTATACGACCCGCACCTGTTCGTCCTTCTGCAGCTCCTCATAATAAGAAAATGTTTCTTCTTCCACACTATTATTTTCAATGACGATGATCTCATAATTGGAATACCCGGTCTTTTCCCTGATCGAACGGATGCACTGTCCTAACGTATCCGCCTGATCCTTGTTGGGGATCAGAATGGATACCAGCGGACGTTCCCGTAGGGCGTATTTCACCCGGTAGAACCCAAGGTCTTTGGTGTGAGAAACTTCCGCCTCCTGGCCGCACCGTTTCAGATGCTCTTCTATGGCCCGCTTTCCGGCATCATAAGCATACATCTTGCTCATAGGATTATCCGCCGTAGACGCCTTGTGGACTCTCCAGTGATAGAGGATCCTGGGGACATGTCCCACAGCCTTTGCCTGCTCCACCAGACGCAGCACCAGGTCGTAATCCTGGGCTCCGTTAAAGGCTCCCCGGAACGCTCCCACCTGCAGGATCAGCTCCTTTTTTGCCACCACAAAATGGCAGAAATAATTATTGGAGCGAAGAAGATCCAGGTTAAAGTCCGGTTTGAAGTGTGGAGCAAAATACTCTCTGGAATCCGAGGTGATCTTATCCTCATCCGAGTAGAGCACCTCCACATCCTCCCTCTCATTCATACATTTTACCATTTCATAGAGAGCGTCTGCGGTCAGAAGGTCGTCATGGTCCAGAAACCCGATGTATTCTCCGGAAGCAATGGAAAGCGCCGCATTGGTGTTCTGGGCGATCCCTTCATTCTCCGGCACGTCTTTGACCTTTATCCTGGGCTCCTCCGCACAGACCGTTCTAAGATAATCGCCCACTTCCCGGCATGAAGGATCTGCATTGGCAATGCACAGCTCCCAGTTTCCGTAGGTCTGCGCCCGCACTGAATCGATCATATCCGCAAGAAACGGGATCGGAGTGCGATACACCGGCACCAGAATACTGATCAGAGGTCGCTTTGCAAAGCGTTCTCTCCTCTGTCTCTCTAACTCTTTCTCATCCGGAACATGCCTCTGATACCACTCCTGGTAATCAATGTCATCTTTCTGAAATCTCTCGGTCAGTTTTACCCAGAAGCCTCTGGCTCCATAGTGCCGGAAATAAAGTATCCCCTTCTTAATATTATAAGGGGATACTTTTTTCAGCATATCCATATAGTCGATCTTATTTTTCATAGATCTAATCCTCACCTTGCACTTCTACGCCGTTATAGTTATCAATGCCTTTCATCTTCCGCCATCTCTTTTTCAGCTTTCTGTAAACGCCCTTGGGAAGATATTTCTTAAGATACTGCTTCATCCGGAACTTAAACACCGCCTTAAAGGAGCCCCGCAGCGCAAACACCTGATTCATCAGAGCCAGCATCTGATCGTAATAAGGCCCGATGCCGTTATTTACCAGCACCTGATTGTAGCCCCTTACATAATGGCGGAGATTCTGATATTCGATCGCCGCGAACCGGTCCGTCATACCGATGGCCGGATAATATCCGGACTGCTGTACCACAAAGGGATAGATCCGCTCAATGGCATGGAGCAGCGTGCCGTCGATCTTGTTGGGCTCCGGCGGGAAATCCTTGTATTCCCAGTTTCTGTCATAAAGAGGCTTCATGGCCTTTGGGCGGAACCAGAACATGGTGCCAAGCGGAGCTACCGGCGGCGCCAGCACATTCATAGGCACCGTAAGCCCCAGCTCTTTGGCCAGCTTTCTGGTTACATTGTAATTGGGTCCCCACTCAAAGCCAATCGTTGTAAAGAAGGTACTGTGGTTGGGCTCCGGCGGAGATAAAATCCCAAGCCTCGGATTATCTGCAAAGGTGCGGATCACATTTGCCACATAGGCTTTGTTGGACAGGGTGTTTTCAAAACACTTGTAGGCAAAGGACGCTCCGATGGTCCCCGGCTTTACCTGGGCCGTCTTCTTGTCATGGACAAAGCAGACCAGATCGTAATCCATGATCACATCCTTGACGCCCACCAGCAGACTGCTGACGTCCCTTCCCCGGTTCTCGATCAGCCGCACCTCCAGTTTATGGCAGGGCAGCCCCGCGAACACCTTCTCGATCGCGGCCTTCTTTTCCGGCGTATCTGTGGTCAGGTAAATGTCTGCATTTTCCGGCATGGATGACACATGCCTGTAAGATTCCTCCAGGAGGTCTTCAAAATACAGGTGCATCACCAGAGCCACCTTATGATCTGCGGTCTGTTTTTCCAGCGCCTCCCTGTCATACTGATTGGTGGGAAGCACATAAGTCAGGTTCAGATTCTTGACAATGTCATACTGATGATAATTCCGAAGAATGGTGTCCCAGATCATATCCACGTCATAATCTGTGTGGTACCTAAGGTACTCAAAGAGTTCGCTGGTCTGTTCTCCGGTTGTGTTCTTCAGGAAATCATCTACCATATGGAAGAAACTGCGCTTTTTAAAAATCGGGCATCTCCTCTCTTCCACCAGCTTTTTCGGACACATCATCAGCGGATATCCGCTATAATTTCTAAGATCCTCAAACTCCACAGAAACGCCCCAGCGGTAGCCCTGATCAGCGAAATGTTTGGTAAAGATGGACTCATGCTTTCCGACTGCCTGAGCATAATCCTCGATCATGGGCATATTTTCCCAGTACTGATGAAACGCAGGACTTGATACCAGGCTCTTTCTGCAGGCGATCCAGTGAGACTGGACATGATCTGGCAGATATCCGTACGGCGAATATCCAAAGGGATCGCCCTTGATCTTAAAGTACTCGGTCAGTCCCCAGAAGTCCAGATCCCTTGCGTCCATCTTTTCAAACGTCTCGCGGAAAGGATAGACAGGCCCCATGATCGTATTGTTCAGCATGATCACTTCATCATAGGTCTCCAGCTTTTCCCAGCCGTAGTGTTCCAGGGAAGTCTTGTACGCCCACACATCAAAGCCTTTATTTTCCCGGACAAACACTTCTCCGTATTTTTCCAGGATCTCTTTGCCTTCCCCGGTCAGCTTCCCGTTGCAGACGATGCTGATCTCCGTCACATTTTTCTTTAAGTCTTCCAGAAAATAGGGAACGTAGCTGTCTACGATCCCTCCTTTATCATAAAAGAAATAGATGGCCAGCCTTCTGGCCGTTTCATGATTAATGATCATTTCTTCTCTCCTTTGTTCTTCCTGTGGCTTAGGCCTCGCCGTATCGTTCGCACACCTTTTCCACTGCATCGTCCATCAACATCTGGCCGTGGCTTAGCAAAATAGCCCGGCTGCATACTTCCTTCACCTGATCCATACTGTGGGAGACAAACAAAAGGGTGGTACCCTGCTCCAGCATTTCCTGGATCCTGCGGTGACATTTGGCCTGAAACTGCCAGTCGCCTACCGACAGGATCTCGTCTACGATCAGGATATCCGGCGTATAGATCGTGGCCACCGCAAATCCAAGCCTGGCGATCATACCGGAAGAAAAGTTTTTAATCGGCACGTCCATAAACTGATCCAGTTCAGAGAACTCGATGATGCGGCCCATATTTTCTTCCAGCATCTCCTTGGGATAGCCAAGAAGGGCGCCGTTTAAGAAAATATTTTCTTTTGCTGTCAGATCCATGTCAAAGCCTGCGCCCAATTCGATCATGGGCGCCACGGTACCCCGGACCAGCACATTTCCGGTGGTAGGTTTTAACACGCCGGCAATGGTTTTCAGAAGCGTACTCTTGCCGGACCCGTTCTTTCCCACCAGCCCCACGGCCTCTCCTCTTCCCACCTGGAAAGAGACATTTTTCAGAGCCCAGAACTCATCATAGGCGATCTGGCGCTTGATCTTCTTAATAAGAAATTCTTTTAAACTGTCAACATTCTCCCGGTATAGACGAAACATCATGGAGACATCATTGACTTCTACGATCGGTTCCTTCATGTCCATCCTCCTCTATACCTTCAAAATAAACTTATCCTGCTGCCTGTAAAAGACCCAGAGTCCCAGGATCATCGCCACGGCGCAGGGCGCGATGCACATCAGCTGCAGGCGCAGTCCCGGCACCTGGCCGTACATAATGACTTCTCTTAGCATCTGTACGATGCAGGTCAGGGGATTGCAGGATACGATCGTTCTGACCCACCCGGGCAGCATCTCGATGGGGTAGAAAATAGGGGTCAGGTACATCCAGGCTGTGATCAGCACTCCGTAGAGATGCTGCAGATCCCGGAAGGTTACCACCAGTGCGGACAGGAGAAGTCCCATTCCCAGCGAGAACAAAAAGACATAAAGCACCGGAAATACCAGCAGGACCACGGTCCAGGAAAGCGGCGTCCCCGTAGCGACGATAACGATCAAAAGCGCAATAAATGATGTCAGAAGGTTGACAAAGCAGGAGCAGACCTTTGACATCGGAAACAGATATTTTGGCACATATACCTTTTTGATCAGAGCCGCATTTCCCAGGATGGAACTCATGGCCACGGTGCTGGCCTCATTAAAGAAATTGAAGATCACCTGGCCACACATCAGGTATACCGGAAAATTCTCAATATTTGCCCGGAACACATGAGAAAACACGATGGACATGATGATCATCATGCCCAGCGGGTTTAACACAGACCACATCATTCCAAGAAACGATCTTCTGTATTTGGTCTTTACGTCTCTTCTGACAAGCTCTTTTAAAAGTTCCTTGTATGCCAGAAAATTATGTATATAAGTCGACACCTTTTTCCCTCCATATCCTGTCCTGTGTCCTAGGCTCTCTTAAAGTCTTTAATGCCGCCCCATTTCTGATCCTTCTCGGAAATGGTGAGCTCCATGCCTTCCGGGATCGGCCACTCTACGCCGATATCCGGATCGTTCCACGCAAGGCCGCCTTCATCGTTTGGATGATAAAAATCTGTACATTTGTAAGCGAACTCTGCGGAATCCGAAAGCACCAGAAATCCGTGGGCGAAATTCTTCGGAATGAAGAACTGCTTTTTGTTCTCTGCGGACAGAAGCACGCCGTACCATTTCCCATAAGTAGCGGAGCCTTCTCTTAAATCCACAGCAACGTCAAACACCTCGCCGCTGACCACACGGACCAGCTTGTCCTGCGGATAATTGATCTGGAAATGCAGCCCCCGCAGCACGCCTTTTTTGGAGCTGGACTGGTTGTCCTGCACAAACTCCATATCAATCCCGGCAGCTTTATAATCATTGTAGTTATAAGTTTCCATGAAGTAGCCTCTCTCGTCTCCGAACACGGCAGGCGTGATAATCTTAAGCCCTTCTATTTCACAAGTTTCCACCTGAATTTTTCCCATTTTATCTTCTCCTTATTCAACATTTGCCTGCTGCCGCCAAAGACTCTTTGTCTTCCGGCTGTGGCAGCCACATCACCGTTTACAGTCCTTCCGCAACCTCGATCAGATATTTCCCGTAATTGGTCTTAAGAAGCGGCTGCGCCAGCTCGATCAGCTGCTCTTTTGTGATGAATCCCCGCTTATACGCGATCTCTTCAATACAGGAAATATACAGTCCCTGTCTCTTCTGGAAAGCAGCCACAAAGTCCGCCGCATCCAGAAGGGCGTCGTGATTGCCCGTATCCAGCCAGGCAAACCCGCGTCCCATCGTCTCTACATAGAGATCGCCCCTCTCCAGGTAAGTATTGTTGACCGTGGTGATCTCAATCTCTCCTCTGGCGGAAGGCTTTACATTCTTTGCGATCTCTACCACATCATTGTCATAGAAATACAGGCCCGGCACCGCATAATTGGACTTCGGATGCTCCGGCTTCTCCTCAATGGAGATCGCTCTTCCATTCTCATCAAACTCTACCACACCGTACTCTCTGGGATCCCGGACATAGTAGCCAAAGATCGTGGCGCCCTTCTCCTTCTCCACCCGGTCCACTGCGGTCCGCAGGGTTCTGGAAAAGCTCTGCCCGTAAAAAATGTTATCTCCAAGTACCAGAGCCACATCGTCGTCTCCGATAAACTTCTCTCCAATAATAAACGCATCCGCCAGTCCCCTGGGGCTCTCCTGCACTGCATAAGACATGTTAAGGCCCAGATGCTCTCCCGTACCGAAAAGCTCCTGAAATACAGGCAGATCTCTCGGCGTAGATATGATCAGGATCTCCCGGATGCCCGCAAGCATCAAAGTGGACAGCGGGTAATAGATCATCGGCTTATCATACACCGGCATGATCTGCTTGGAAACCGCCTTGGTCAGAGGATACAATCTGGTTCCTGAACCTCCTGCTAAAATAATACCTTTCATGACAACCTCCTGTTTACATGATATACGCATTCTACTTTATCCGAATAATTGTATCATATACTTAATATCTCCGCAACAACTAAATAGGCGCGGCAATGGGGACGGGGGATTTCCAGAAATCCCCCGTCCCCATTGCCGCGCCTATTTAGTTATCCACTTTTTATCCACATGGTTTTCCCTATACTTTTCCGCATGGTTTTCCACATGCTTATTTTTCAAAGGTTTCCATAAAGCGCATGATGATGGTGGCGCACTCGGCTCTTGTTGCCAAGCCCTGCGGATCCAGTCTCACCGGGTTTTCTTTGCCGGTGATGATGCCGTTTCCTACAGCCCAGGCCATGGCTTCTTCTGCAAATTCATTTACATATGCCGCATCCGGATAGCTGCTGAAGTCTGCTGCGCCTTCCAGTGAGTACCCTTTATATCTTGCGTACCGGTACATCATAGTTGCGATCTGCTCCCTGTTGATGTTATCACCTGTTCCAAAAAATCCGGTGTCAGAATATCCAGTCACCACGCCGGCATCTGCCGCCCAGAGGATGGCGTCAGTAAACCACTGCCCGTCCGGCACATCCGGAAAGAGGGCGCTGTATGTCATTTCCGGCTCTTCGTTCAGCCGATGAAGAATTACGGCCAGCTGGGCTCTTGCAAGCTTCTCGTTAGGCCCGAAAGTCGTGGCATCCAGACCGGTCATGATACCGCTGGCATTTACATAGTCTACAGAATCATAAAACCAGTCGTTCCCTTTTACATCCGTAAAATTAAAAGGCTGCTCCGGCTCAGTTGCTGGCTCGTCAGGATCCGGAATCTCTACATCCTCAAAAGGTGTCGGAGAAATAGAGAGATAAGGATAGTTTACGTCTGTCCAACCCTGCATGGCTGCAAACGCATCCGCTCTTGCAAAGTAGATATCCGGTCCTTCATTTCCCATATAAAAATAAGAATCACTCTGATCAATCAACACCTGATCTACTCCCACTTCACTGTCCAGCGGGAATACCCTCATAGGCCCCTGCCCCTGAAGAATGCCCCTGTTAAGAAGCTTCGCCTCCGCCATATGGATATCTATAGACGCATTGTTAATCGTGATGGTTCCAGTCTTACCTCCAGTAGACGTAACCAAAACCCCATAAGCAAAGCCGGCTTTCCCCACCTCTATATTTACATCTGTGTTGGCAAACGTAGCCGTTCCGCCAGCCGAGATTCCGTACAGGGAAGTTTGCGTAGAATCCTTTCCATTCGGGATTTTAATCGATACCGTTCCGCCAAGGAATTCTACATTGTCTCCCACAATCCCTGTATAATTGTTGCTTTCCTCTGTCCACAGATTCAATGTACCGGACACAAGCCTGACGGAACCAGAGATTCCCAATGTCGTTTCTGCAGGATTCACGCGTCCCGCAGAAGAATTAATATTTAAACTTCCATCGCCCTCTATGATCAGATTTATATCGGGCTCTGCAACATTGCTGGACACGGACATAGCCAGAATTCCGCAGTTCACATTGCTCATCCTGTTTTCTCCCACCAGACGAACAGTCAGCGGCTTTCCGTCATGAACGCTGTAGTAAATTGCTTCGCCGTTTGACGTGTTGCCCCCGCCATAATCATATGTTTTGCCTGTGATATTTGCATTATCCAGGGTAATGATCCGGTTTTCAAAGTCAATACTCATTCCCTCCGGCAGATCCTTTACCGGGTCATAGCCGGATTTCAACTCTCCATTATACACCAGACGATTACTAAGAATCGTAAGTGTATAGTCCCCGTAATCCTCCTCTCCTGCCGCCGATGCGCTCATCCCGGCTGCTATACCAAAGAGGCACAAAAGCGCAAATATTGCCAGTACTTTTTTTAGTCCTTTCCTGATCATTTCTTTCTTCTCCTTTTTCTTATTTTTCAAAGGTTTCCATAAAGCGCATGATGATGGTGGCGCACTCGGCTCTTGTTGCCAAGCCCTGCGGATCCAGTCTCACCGGGTTTTCTTTGCCGGTGATGATGCCGTTTCCTACAGCCCAGGCCATGGCTTCTTCTGCAAATTCATTTACATATGCCGCATCCGGATAGCTGCTGAAGTCTGCTGCGTCTTCCAGAGAATAGCCTTTATATCTTGCGTACCGGTACATCATAGTTGCGATCTGCTCCCTGTTGATGTTATCACCTGTTCCAAAAAATCCGGTGTTAGAATATCCGGTCACCACGCCGGCATCTGCCGCCCAGAGAATGGCGTCAGTAAACCACTGCCCGTCCGGCACATCCGGAAAGAGGGCGCTGTATGTCATTTCCGGCTCTTCATTCATCCGGTGGAGGATCACTGCCAGCTGGGCCCTTTTCAACTGTTCGCCGGGACCGAAAGTAATCGTATCAAGGCCCGTCATGATATTCTTGTCATAGACATATTTTGCAGAATCATAAAACCAGTCGCCATTTCTTACATCCTGGAAGGGAAGTTCATCCGGGTCGGCAGGCGCAAGACTGTCAAGATCCACCGGCGCAGCTATCTTTTCTCCCTCCATCCAGGGATCCTGTTTGATCATATATTCCAGCGTCCCACCGGAAATGTGGCTTCCATATACATAACCGTCACTGGTATCCGGCCGGTAGACCAGCGTATTGCCGGCCCCGTTCAGCGCCATTTTGCGGATCTCGGTACTGGTATTGTAATACAGCTCTCCCCTGTAAATGGAGAGCCCTGACTGAGGTTGTTCGTACCATCCGTCTGACCCCCATGTGTTCCAGATTCCTACATCTGCCAGCTTCTGCTCCCGGCCATTGGACAGATCTCTTCGATAAACACCGTCTGTCTTCATATAATAGGAACTTCCGTCCAGCTGGATTACTCTGGAAAACGCCTGTTTCCAGTACGCATTTTCATACGACTTGCTGGTACAGGGGAGCATGGTCAAGTCCCAGCCTGTATGAACCTGGCTGGTAGCCTTTTCATCTTGCATCGTTTCATCGCTTAATAGAAAATACTGATGACTGACCGCTCCGAGGGTATCTTCTACCGGGTCATCCCAGGTGCAGTCCACATGATAATAATTTCCGTCCGCCTTTACAATATTCCAGGCATGCCCCATTTCAGGACTGTTGGCAAAATAGCACTCTATCCCCAGCTTATTCATAATGTACAGATATCCATAAGCATAAGCCTGGCACACGCCGGTCCGGTTGCGGAAGATGCCTCCGCACTGGTAGGCTTCTTCTCCTTCTCCTCCGTAGAGATCATAGGCAAAATCCGCCACAAAATAATCATGCACAGCCAAAAGCTTTTCTGCGTCTGTCATATCGTCCGTTACCCAGGAGAGAATATCTGCCACCTTGGCGTCCGCCTCCTCCACATGGCTGTTCCGCTCTTCTTTCGACAAGTCCGTGATAATCTCAAGATCCGAATAATAAGAACCGTCATACCAGATCTGAAGCGTCACATCACTATTGCAGTAGGGCGAGATGTATTTCAGTTTATTGATATAATCATCCCTGCCCACCTCCAGCTCCATGCCAGTGAGATCAACAGATATCTCCTCATCCTCCGCATCCAGCAACACTTCCCGCACTGTCTGGTCCAGCTCCATCAGGATCTCATTTTGTTCTTTCAAATCTGCAGCAGAAATGTCCTGTATCTCTTTCCCCTCCCAGGGCCGCGTCTGAGACGCCTGCAACAGCTCCCGCTCCGGCTCCGCCGCGATCGCCATCTGCGGCAGCAGAAGCGCCGCCGTCATAACCGCCGCCAGTCCTCGTTTCATCTCCTTTTTCATGGTCTCTTCCCTCCTCTTTTCACACGTTACCGACCTTGCAAAGTTATTCGTTTGTACAAATAATTATACCAAACTATTGTATATTATACCATTTATTTTACTACTATTTCACAATATATTTTCAAAATCCAGATTTCCTGAACCCTCATGGACAAATAGCTGCCAGCGTGTTACCATATGGTCTGGAATATTTTTTAACAAAGGAATGACTGACATTGCAAACAAAGCGAACTACACATCTAAGAGTACTATTCGGAGCCTTTTTTATCTGCTGCCTTCTTGGACTTGCACTTCCGGTCCGCACGGCCCTGGCAGCGGAGACTATTCCGGCAGGAGAATGCGAAGACGGATTCTCTGCCGCAGATCCAGCAGGAGCTGCTCCCGCGGAAGATCATGCAGGAGCTGATTCTGCGGATCCCGCAGGAGCTGATCCCACGGAAACGCCTGACGAGGCTGACGCTCTGGATCTTTCCGGCATCTCACTTCCTTCCTGGATGCGCCAGGGGGATTCCTCTGTGCCGGACAGAGAGACAGATTCCACTTCTGGAAAGAAAATTGTTTCTATCCTGGGCGACAGCCTGGGAACCTTTGAGGGATATAACAGTCCCTGGAACCTTTACTACTACTATTACTGCGAGGACTACATGCGGGTCTTTGAGACCTGGTGGATGAGTTACATTTTAAATAATGACATGCAGCTTGGCATCAACGATTCTCTGGGCGGATCCAAGGTCGGCTGGTGGGAAGGCGACCCAAGCGGCTACAACAGTAAACAGTGTATGGCTGCAGAAGAACGCATTGTCAGGCTGGATGACAATGGCACGCCTGATGTGATCCTCTTCTTTGGCGGAACCAACGATATCGCCAGTACCAAACTGGGCGAGTTTCGTCCCGGCGAAGGTATCGGAGACGTCTCCACCTTCTGCTCCGCGTACCAGACTGCTCTGGTACGCCTAAGAGAACACTATCCGCAGGCAGAGATCATCTGCCTGACCCCCTACTACAGAGACATCAGTTCCTGGAGTAGCACTACCGATAAAGATGTTGATCTCTACGCCGACAGTATCCTGGAAATCTGCCAGTACTATGGCATCCGAACTGTGGATCTGCGGCAGGCGGCCATTGACGTACGAAAGGACATGTGTGAGCCGGATTATCTCCATGTAAATGAAACAGGCCACTATAAGATCTGGCATATGCTCCAGTACGGCGCCCCGGCCCTCTCCTCCCAGGGGATCCGGCTCCTGCAGAACAACACTTCAGAAATCCGCGCACGGTACCAGGTGGCAGGCCAGACGTCCGATACCCAATACCAGTGGCAGGTCTATGACTGCAGTAAAAACACCTGGATCTACGCTTCTGAATGGAGCAGCGACGACACATTTTCCTATCAGCCGGAAGCAGGCGGCTCTTACTGGCTTTACTGCGCTGCCAAAAACGCAAGAGGAGAACAGGCATCCGACATGATCACCGTCTCCGTAGGAGCGCCCTCCATTTCCCTGGACGGACTTTGCTGGATCACAAAAGAAGAGGAGATCCAGGTGGGCGCGGCGTATTCGGGATGGGAATCCGCGCCGGAATTCCGGTGGACGTCCTACAACCTGGACACAAAAAAATGGGACCTCATCGACGACTGGCGTCAGGGAAACTGGTCCTCCTGGCAGCCAAAAAAGGGAAACTACTGGCTCCACGTCGAGGCAAGAGATTCCAGCGGCAACATCGTTTCACGGACCATCAACTTCGCAGTGGGCCGGAATTACCCGGTCTACATCAACGGGAAATACCAGGGGCCCAATCCCTATGGGGAAGGCTGGCTGATCGGCGTCAGCTCCAATATCAATCCACAGCAGAAATACCGCTACGAACTGCTGATCCTGGACTGCAATAAATATCTGGCAGGCGATCCCCACCCGTGGATCTATACCACCAATCCACAGGCCCTCTCCGCCGGAAATACATTCTGGACCACCTGGACGCCGCCCCACAACGGATATTACTGGACATATTTCCGCATCTATGATGAAAATGGGGATATTGTGGAAGACCAATGTTATGGCGCAGTATTTTAACCGAAATGGGGACGGGGGATTTCTGAAAATCCCCCGTCCCCATTTCGGTTCAATTTGCTTTTATCCACATTTTCCACATTTATTTTCCGTACTTTTCCACGAACCGCATTATGATCGTCGCACATTCAGCTCTGGCTGTATTGCCCAGCGGATCCAGCCTCGTCGGATTCTCTTTTCCGGTAACGATGCCGTTGCCCACTGCCCAGCTCATGGAATCTTTGGCAAATTCCTGAACATTTGCCGCATCCGGATAACTGCTGTAGTCCGCTCCGCCTTCCAGGGAATATTCCTGATATTTTGCATAGCGGTACATCATAGTCGTGATCTCCTGGCGGTTGATCTCTTTGCCGGGCTTAAATGTGCCGGTATCTGAGTATCCGGTAACGATGCCTTTCTCCTGCGCCCAGATGACGGCGTCTGTATACCACTGTCCATCCGGCACATCCGGGAAGATATCTTCATACGCCACTTCCGGCGAGCCGCTCAGCCGGTACAGGATCACGGCCAGCTGTGCTCTTGCCAGGTTCTCTCCGGGGCCAAAGGTGGACTCATTAAGACCGGTCATCAGGCCGTTGTTATAGACATACTCAACAGAGGAATAATACCAGCTGGACAGTCCGACGTCCGAGAAAGGCAGCTGGGAGCTTCCCACCATCACTTCCGCAGAAGCCGTATAATACCCTTCTTTGGTCTTTGCGGTGATGGTCACTTTTCCAGATTTGGACATCGTCCGAACCATGCCATTTTCTACAGTGGCTATCTCCGGGTCGCTGCTCTCCCATATCAGCGAGTCGTCATTCAGGATCATACTCATATCAGCTGTTACATCCACCAGATAAGCATGGAACTGCGTATGCGTATTCAGCCCAAGCTGCAGAAGTGGCGCCTGGATCCCCAGTTCATAAGAATAAGTAGCAACCTCTCCAAAAATAACGTCTGAAGTATTTTGCCCCTCCTCAAAGACCTCTGTCGCTATGGCAATCTGTTCCGTCACCGCCTGATCCGCAGGTTTGCTGCAATCAACGCTTCCTTCATCGGTCCCGAAGCACTGTACCCAGTGGTATCTTCCGCCTACTTCCACACAGCCAATGCCAATAGACGTGTACCCGTCTCTAAGCATATTTTCCCTGTGTCCGGGCGACCTCATCCAGGAATCTACCACACCGGCCACCGTTGACTGGCCGCATGCAATATTCTCCCCCCTCATCTGATCATTCAGATCAAAGCAAAGAGAACTGTCCGGACGGGTGTGAGAAAACAGAATGGCAATCTCCGCCGCTCTTTGCATGGCAGTCTCCAGCAGGGACTCATTCATCACCAATTTGCTCCGTCCGTTTTGTGCGCGGATCTCATTGACGCTTTCCAGCACTTCAAATGCGTTGTTGTAACTGCGCCGGGCGGATATCGCCACTGTGTCAAGTTCCCGGTATCCATTGATGCCGTAGGCATCCATAGCAGGATTCAGGCAGGTAATCTTTGTCTCCTCCGGAAATGCGATGGAGTGCACCAGCTTCACCGACTTCGGAAGCTGCACCTCTGCCAGAGAAGTACATCCCAAAAAGGAAGCTCTCGCGATCTCCTTCACACCTTCATTCAGCTGAAGCGTTACCAGCGAAGAATCATTTAAAAATCCCTGGAACGGAATCATCGTAAGCCCCGCCGAAGTAAAGGTGGTCAGCTCACTGCAATTTCCAAAAACCCCTGATCCAAGCTCTGTAATATTGGCCGGAAGGGATACCTCCTTCAACGCACTGTTATTGGCAAAGGTGCGGCTCCCAAGGGCGGTCAGCCGGCTGCCAAAATGAATGTCGCTAAGATTCCAGCACTTTTCAAACATCTGATAAGAAGTCGATGTCAGTCCATTTCCAAATGTCAGGGACTGAAGGTTCCTGCAACTGTAGAAAGTATAATCACCCACTTCGGTCACGCTATCCGGAATCGTCACCACCCGAAGCCCGTTACATTCCTGGAAAGCAGACGCTCCCAGATGTGTCACCTGATTTCCTAAAGAAATGTCTGTCAGATTGCTGCTCTGTAAAAAGGCACCATCTCCAATCTTCGTCACGCCGTCCGGAATGGTATAGGAAGCGTCCGTCCTCCCTGCCGGATAGGCAAGCAGCGTCGTTCCCTGGTCGGTAAACAAAACGCCGTCCTTTGCCTGATAGACCGGATTGCCCGCCTCCACCTGATAAGCAGTAACCGGCGTCAGATAAAGGGCTATTCCGGACAGAGAAGTCAGTTTACTGCTGACTGTAAATGTGGTAAGTCCGGTATCCTGAAAAGCATAGTCCTCAACTGTGGTCACTCCCGGCATGGTCACCGACGTAAGCTGATAGCACTGATAGAAAAGCCCTGCAGGCAGAGTGGTCACACCTGCCGGGAAATCCACCTGTTTCAAAGAGCTGCAGTTATAAAACGCCGCCTGCCCCAGACTGGTGACAGTATCCGCAATCTGGATTGTTTCCAGATTGGTGCAGTTCAAAAATGCACATGCGCCGATGGAAGTCACACCATCCTTAATTTCTACAGATGAAATGCTGTTTCTTTCCGCATACCAGGGCGCCGGTTCACTACTGCTGTAGTCCGGCATGGCGCCGGATCCGGAAATCGTCAGGACTCCTCCTTCCAGGTTCCAGTTCAGATTCCCGGTGGATGCGTCCAGCCCTCTGTCTTCCTGAGGCGCCACATATCCGGACGGAGCCGCAGGCTTTCCATCCTCTCCCTGTAATACCGCGTCTTCCTCACTACGCTCAAGCGCCCCATCCTCTGTTGTCTGCACTTCTGTATCTTCTGCGGCCCTTGCCGGCGCTGCCGGCAGGACTGCAAATCCAATCAAAAGGATCAGGCCCAAAATGCCTGTTTTTACATAGCTTGCAATTCTCATTTTTCAGTATTCCTCCTGACTCGTCAAAATCTTTTGTCTCACTTTTCCGCCACAGCCTGCCTCACAGGCCAGGCGATCCCCCGGACTATTTCCAGGAACTATTCCCCGTACTTTTCCACGAACCGCATCATGATCGTCGCACATTCAGCTCTGGCTGTATTGCCCAGAGGATCCAGCCTCGTCGGATTCTCTTTTCCGGTAACGATGCCGTTGCCCACTGCCCAGCTCATGGAATCTTTGGCAAATTCCTGAACATTTGCCGCATCCGGATAACTGCTGTAGTCCGCTCCGCCTTCCAGGGAATATCCCTGACATTTTGCATAGCGGTACATCATAGTCGTGATCTCCTGGCGGTTGATCTCTTTGCCGGGCTTAAATGTGCCGGTATCTGAGTATCCGGTAACGATGCCTTTCTCCTGCGCCCAGATGACAGCGTCTGTATACCATTGTCCATCCGGCACATCCGGGAAGATGGCTTCATATGTCACTTCCGGCGAGCCACTCAGCCGGTACAGGATCACTGCCAGCTGTGCTCTTGCCAGTGGCTCTCCGGGGCCAAAGGTGGTATCGTTAAGGCCGGTCATCAGGCCGTGTCCATAGACATACATTACCGAATCATAGAACCAGTCCCCTTCTCTTACATCTGTATAGGCCGGGTGATCCGGTTCCGGTGTGGGCTCCGGTTCCGGCTCTGGCTCAGGCGTGGGCTCCGGTTCCGGCTCCGGCTCAGGCTCCGGTTCCGGTGTGGGTTCCGGCTCAGCCTTAGCAGTGACTGTCACCTTGCAGGAAGCGCTCTTCCCATTTGCCGTAGTTACGGTAACGGATGCTTCGCCTGCGCTCACTGCTGTTACCTTGCCCTGGGATACCAAAACCACTTTTTCATCACTGCTCTTCCAGCTTAGTTCCTTGCTGTCTGTGGTATTCTCCGGTGTGATCGTGGCTGTCAGCTGATGGCTCTCTCCCTCGGTCAGAGTAAGTTCCTGCTGATCCAGCGCTACTCCCTGGATGGGAACCACCTTTTTCTTTACCGTTACTTTACATAAAGCTTCCTTCCCATTCTCGATGCCTGCATAAATATCTGCCGTACCTTCTGCTACAGCCGTCACATTTCCTTTGCTGTCCACAGTGGCAACCTTCTCGTTACTGCTTCTAAAAGTCACGGCGCCATCATAAGTATCAGGAGTGATGGTCCAGCTAAGCTGTGCTGTCTCCCCTTCTGTCAGGGTCAACGCACTCTGGCTCAGAGCAATGCTGGTTTTGTCCCGGATATCCACATCAAGGTAAGTGTAGATATCTCCTGCCACATGCCTGTTCATTCCCGTGCTGTAGTGAGCAATGCGATCGTCCTGGCTGATGAACATAATTACCGGCGTTGTCACAGATCCTGTAATTCCCACCTGCGACAGATAATTCCACATGACGCTATTGGCTTTATAACAATATGTCATGCCCTCCCGGCCATATTCGTCAAAAAACGGTTCTGCAGCTTCCGGGGTGTCCGATTGAATGTCACAGACATAAACGTCCACTCCATCCATGCTAAGCCCTTTGTCCTGGAACGTCCCCATCACTGTCTGACAGTTGTAGCAGGTGGGCTTGATAAAAATCAGCACCTTCGGTTTTCCTTCTGCACTGGTAGTCACAGTCTTTCCATCCAGTGTGGTCAGGGTATACTTCGGATTCCCGGGATCCAGCGACACCGGCGCGGTCTGCACATCGGAAGCTTCTTCCGGCTTCCACTTAAGTACATACTGGAGCGCGCCGTCCGTGATCCGGCTGCCAAACACATTTCCATACTGAGTATCCGGCTGGTAAACGACTACGTCGCCTGTGCCATCGGGGAAAATGCTCCTAAGCTCCTTGCTGGTGTTATAATACAGCTTCCCATTATACAGGGACAGGCCGGAAAATGCGCCGACATAAAAACTGCTTCCAGATGCGGGCCAATGTCCCAGATCTTTGATCTTTCGCTCTGCACCGGTCTGGGAATCTCTCGCATAGATCCCGGATCCCATACTTCCCTCATCTTCTTTGATATAGTAAGCCTTCCCGCCGGTCTGAACCACCGGAGAAACCGCCCCGCTCCAGTAGGCATCCTCATAAGCCTTGCTGGTGCAGGCCAGATCCTGAAGATCCCAGCCTGTATAATAGCCGTTCCCCATTTCCATTTTCCGAATGGTTTCATCACTTAGCAGGAAAAAGTCATGATAAGCTCTTCCCACCTGATCCACCAGCGGATCATCGGAAGTGCAGTCCACATGGTAATAGGCTCCGTCGATATTTACGATATTCCAGGCATGATTCATAACCTCGCTGCTGGTCACATAACACTCGATGTCCAGCTTATCCAGCAGATACTGATAGCCATAGGCATAAGCCTGGCACACGCCGGTTCCATTCATAAAAAGACCGCCGCTTCTGTAGGAATCATCCGGAATCTTTCCTGCCGTATAGTTATCCACATCGTAATGGAACTGGCTCACCAGATAGTCATGGATAGCCAGCGCTTTGTCTGCATCCGCAGTAAGGCCATCCGCCTGGGACAAAATGGAGGCCACCTTCCGATCCACTGCGTCAAAGTATTCTTCCGTTTCTGTAACAGACATCGGATTGGATATCCTGGCCTCCAGGTAACTGCCTGCAGAAGAAGTAATCATATAAAACTCGATCTGGATCCCGTTGCTAAAATACGGAGAATAATAGATAAGAGATGCGATCTGGCCGCTCAGACCTGTGGATATCCCATCTAAAACCACCTGGGACTCCCCTTTTAACAGAGCTTCCTTTATGGTGGTTTCCGCCAGATTCCACAGCCTGGTCTCATTTTGCAGGGACTGCGCGGAAACGCTGTCTGCGTCCCTCTGCCTGATCTCTCCCTTCTCCACATCTGCCGTTTCGATCTGTCTGACAGCATCCGGCTGTTCTGCCGCCTTGCTGTTCCCGCCGTTTTCTCCGGCGTCAATTTCTCCGGCACAGACGCCCTGCGGGAGAAGCAGCATGGCTGCCGCCAGGAGAGCGAGCCATCTCTTCCTTTGCTTCTTTTTCATCCCGATCCTCCTTTCCTGATTCTGTTGTAATCCTGTTGTAATCCTGTTAGGAACCTGTTACGGGGACAGCCCCATAACAGGTGCTTCCCTGTTCGCGCGCCTGCTGGCATGCGATTCTCAAAAGGAGCCTCAGATTACTCTGAGGCTCCTTCCTTTGGTCTACCTGTTACTTACCAAATTTTTCCACGAACCGCATCATGATCGTCGCACATTCGGCTCTGGCTGTATTGCCCAGCGGATCCAGTCTCGTCGGATTCTCTTTTCCGGTAACGATGCCGTTGCCCACTGCCCAGCTCATGGAATCTTTTGCAAATTCCTGAACATTTGCCGCATCCGGATAACTGCTGTAGTCCGCTCCGCCTTCCAGGGAATATCCCTGATATTTTGCATAACGGTACATCATAGTCGTGATCTCCTGACGGTTGATGTTGTTGCCAGGCTTAAATGTGCCGCTATCTGAGTATCCGGTAACGATGCCCTTCTCCTGTGCCCAGATGACAGCGTCTGTATACCATTGTCCATCCGGCACATCCGGGAAGATGTCTTCATACGTCACTTCCGGCGAGCCGCTCAGCCGGTACAGGATCACCGCCAGCTGTGCTCTTGCCAGGGGCTCTCCGGGGCCAAAGGTGGTATCGTTAAGGCCGGTCATCAGGCCGTGTCCATAGACATAGATCACGGAATCATAGAACCAGTCTCCTTCTCTTACATCTGTATAGGCGGGTGCGTCGGATTCTTCGTCAAACACAATCACATAGGCAGATGCGTGACTGAAGTTCAGGGACAGTTTGCCGTCCGCTGCAATCTCTCCGGCATTCATAAATACCAGTTTGCCTTCACTGTCATAATAGTACAGGTTGCCGTACTTGCCGGTGTGCTCGGCTCCCACATTCAGCGTCAGTTCTGCCTGGAATCCGAAGTCTCCTTCGTAGGCCAGATCCAGCTGTGTGGTCGGGTTGTCGCCTGCAATCTCTTTGATCACATCCGTTGGGATCACTTCTGCATCCATCTTGACTGCAAGGTTTACATCTTTAAGCTCGGACGCGTTGATCTTCTCGCCACTGATAGTCCAGGTGTAGTCGCCCATGTTCAGCTGGACTGCTACATTTTTCCCTTTGGCTGCTTCCAGGACTTCTTTGGGAACCACGGTAGCTTCGCCCATATCCACCTGGATCTTTTCGCCTGCCTGTGCATTGGTCACCGTCTCAACGATGGTGTTGATCTGCTGCTCCGGAAGCGGAGTCCCCTCATCTGTGCCGGGCTGCGGCGGATTGACAACCGGACCGTTCAACTCGCCTGTTAAGGAAAAGCTATCCTCGAGCACCACTTTGCCACCCTCCGGATAATTGTACCAGACAACATCTTCAAATCCTTCCACGGTCTCCGGGAACTCTACGGTCTCGCCCTTTTCTGCCACATAGCAGTCCAGGTATGCAATACTTTCCTCGCTTTCCGAACCATATCCAACTCCAGGCTCCCAAATTACAGTCCGCACCATACAGTTGGAATAATTTGCACTCACATAATAATAGGAACCGCTCGTTTCAATGGTTAGGCCATCAATATAGCCGCTGCGCTCCCAGGATTCAAACTTCAGTCCTTCAAAGAACTGGGGCAGTTCCATCGCCTCCAGCTTTTCAAAAATAGTTTCGACCGGAGTTCCTTTGTCTACAATATATGGCTCCATATCAAATACATGGTAGCCTTTGGCATCAAAATAATCTCTTTCACCGATCGCCACACATTTATCACCATAGTCAGCGGTAAAATACAGATGACTCCAGTCCGTAACCAGCTCATCTTCCAGATAGCCGCCAGTAGGGATCCATTCCTTCAGGCTCACTTCCCCGGATAAATCAGACGGGGTATATTTCAGTCCCTCATCATACAGATCTCCGTATGTGACGCCCTTTTCCTTTTCAAAAAGCAGCGGCGTCCCTTCCGATGTTTTCCACTTTCCTTTGTCATTCAGGTATGTATAACTGCCAAAAGCAACGCCCTTATCATACTCTGCATACAGAGTCACATAAGTAGTCGCAGAAACAGGCGCATCCGGATTTTGATATTGACCAACGCTCCATCCCTGGAAAGTCAGTCCCTTATAGGTGCTCTCCGGCGTATACTGATCGCCCACATATTCCAGAACATCCGCATAGGTAGTTCCTGCCTCAAAAAGCACAGACTCTGCAATCTTTTCATTTACCTGATTTCCGTTTGCATCGACAGATACTCCCATAATCGTGACAGGGGTTTTGTCATAGGTGGCATATACATAAAATGTTCCGTAAGAACCTAAGATCTGAGTATTCTCATCAATCTTTTCCTGCTCATAGGTCGCCCATCCGGTCTGGGTAACGCCCGGATATCCATCGGTAATCTCCGGGAATACAACGCCTGCTTCCTTAAAGGTAGCGCGCTTTGGCACTTCTTCCTCCTGGAAAAGGGAAACCTGCTTGTACTGTCCGTTCTCGTCCAGCGCATAGAAATAGATGTTCAGATCCATGGTCTGCTGCACAAAGTTGTCCCCAATGACTACATTGACATACCAGGGATAGGTGCTGTAAAAGTCCTCATCAAAGTCAGTAATACTGGCATAATTATTCTGGGCATCCCGGATCGTGACACTGCCAATATGCCACTCGCAGGGATAGGTATCCTCGGTAACTGTAAAGACGCCCTCAAAGGTGTCGGTCTCCTCATTGTAGATAAGCTCAACATATTCGCTGCCGTTATAAATATCTGCGTCTGCCTCCATATACAAATACGCACTCTCTGTATCCAGAGCCACGTTATCCTTTGCCTGAATGCGGATATTTATCTGATCGCCGGGACGTACGATTTCCCCATTCTTGTCCATCTCAATGGAGGTGATCACCGGAGCTTCCTGATCCTCTGCCTGCGGCAGTTCCTCTACGTTGAACCAGTAATCTGCGGCATTGATCTGATCCAGCTGGATGGGAACGCCGTTGATCCGCAGATCAAACTCCATCCGGTCAAGTACCCATTTCCCTCCGCTCATGGAAGTGCTGGTCGTCGTATAGGCTGTATAAGTATTTCCTTCCTCATTGTAGAACCAGAAGTCATCATCTTCACCGGTCTCCTCATTCTTAAACCAGACGTAGACTCCGCTACTGTTCGTAGCTTCATAGATCTTGTCCACAGACAGGCTCATCTGCAGCTCCCCGCCCGCCTTGATCGTCTGATGATTCTGGGTGATGTCAAAACTGGTGGCATGATACTCGCCCACTTCCTGTGCCGCTACGCTAAAAGTGTACAGGTGGCCGCCCTGTTCACTCATACAATTCCAGGACGCATAATTTCCTCTCTGGTCAATGACTTTGATCTCTCCGATATAGCCGTCTGTGTCGCTGATCTCATACAGATCAAGCGTTCCCACCCAATAACCGGACTCCTCATCGTAAGAAAAATCAAACCCGAAGCCACTATAATACCCGTCAGCCTCGTCATAAAAGTAAGCGGTGGACCTTACGTTTGCGATCCCGCTGTCACTGTCGTAGGCCTTCACCCGCAGCTCCAGGGTGTCGTCCCAGGTCATCTCCTTGCCATTCTGATCAAAGATCACTTCTTCGATCACCGGCTTGTTCACATCATACTGGTCGTCCGCCTGCAACTGTACATCAGACTGCGCGGGCTCCTGCGGCGCCGCTTCGTCCTGCGCTTCCGCCTGGACTGCCGCCTCGCCCTGCGCTTCCGCCTGAACTGCCGCCTCACCGCCAGTCTCTTCCGGCTCTGCCGCATAGACTCCCATAGACGAAAACAGCAGCACAAAAGCCGTCAGAATGGCTCCTCCTCGTTTCCAAAACTTCTTTTTCAAATAGCTCTCCTCCTTTCGTCCTGTCATAGACGTAATATCTAAAAATAATTATAATCAATTCAGACGAAATGTACAATGATTTATTTTTGACACTTTGTATTTTATGCAAAATATACAAAAATTTAACATAAAATTAAAACAGGGTACAGGGTAAAATGCGATTAGGTACAGGGCAAAATGGAAATTGGGACGTAGTCCTTTTGCATTTTACTACGTCCCAATTTAGCTATCTGTTCTTTCTGCGGTAAATTCCCGCGCCTGCCAGCACTGTTCCCATAGCCAGGACTCCCACAAGCCAGATCAGCGGGTTGCCGTCATCGCCTGTGGCCGGGCTCTTTGCGGGGGGCGCATCCGGGTGGTCTTTTACGCCGCTGGGAGCGCCGGTGCCTGCCGGTACTTCCTGTTCCGGCTTTTCACCTCCAGCCGGTGGATCCGTCTCCGGTCTTTCTATGACTGGCGGATCGTCCTGGTCGCCTGTGGCCGGAATCTCTACCGGATCTTTGGCATATCCGCAGACCTCGCATTCCTCATGCTTTGCGCCGGGCTCTGTGTCGGTCGCTTCCTGGTCTGTTACCCACACGAAGCTGTGTGCTGCCTTATTGAATTCTTCTCCACATTCGCAGGTATTCCAGTGGCTGTTCGCATCAAAGTGCCAGCCTGTCCCGTCAGCGGCGTGCTCCGGCAGTTTCGGAACTACCGTATCCTCAGATGCGATCTCTTCTGTACCCGCTTCGTCGCTGAAATATTTCTTACAGCCATCGCAGTACCAGTATGCCGTGTTTCCTTCTTCCATATGAGTCGCCGGTGTTTCTTCTGTTTTCACAAGGTTTGTATGATGATCAGGATCTAATTCCCCGTACAGGCTTCCGCACAGTTCGCAGACTGCATACTGTGAACAGGTGGCTTTCCCGCCGCTGTGGACACACGGGTAATTGCAGACCGTACATTTCCCGTCTGCCCAGATATGTGCTTCCTTTTCTCCTGCGTCCGCGCTGCAACAGCTGTACACCTGCTTATGTGCATCCGGAGTCTGCACCCAGACCAGGTCTCCGGTGTGGTGATTTTTGTCTTTCTCGCCGTAGGACTGCCCGCATACCTGGCAGACTGCCTGCGCCGTACAGGTGGCCTCCCCGCCGCTGTGAGCGGCTTCATTGATTTTCACACCACATTCGCAGATATTCCAGTGGCTGTTTGCATCGAAGTGCCAGCCTGTGCCATCCGGAGTATGTTCCAGCATCTCCAGTTCTTCGTAAGTGGAATACTCGCATCCGGTACAATAATCATAAGCTTTCCATCCCACCTCCGTGCAGGTAGGGTCTTTTGCCTCAACATGACTTAACGTATGATCTTCATAATTTGCAGTCACCGTAAAATCTGTCGGCGGGATCGTAACTGTTGTTGTCGCCTCATCGGCAGATGCCAGGATCGTACCCTTATAGCCAGTGACGCTCCAGCCCGCAAAATGACCGTCTGTATTGTAGGTTTCGGCAGAAATCTCTACTTTTTCTCCGGCCATATAAGAGCCGCTGCCCTCCCCGTTTTCCACCGTCAGCGTATACACTGCGTCAAGCGGCTCAATTCTTACATAGGAATCTTCCTGATTGTATACATAAGGAGTCACTACGCTGCTGACCGGCTTGCCAAGCTCTGTATTGGTCCACTGATACCAGTTCTGTCCGCCAAAGCTTAGCTCGCCGCCATCCTTCGATACATAAACCGCTTTGCCGCCATCCAGGGTGATCGTCCCGCCGGTGAACTCGATCTTTCCATTCGACATCATGGCGCGTGTTGTCGTATTTTCACCGCCTGTAATCTTTGCCGTCAGCTTTCCTCCGCTGACAGAAACGCCCTGATCCGCAAAGACCGCGGCCATCACGGATTCATCTGGATCTGCGCTTATGTTCACATCAATCGTCCCATCCTCAATGTTGATCCTCTTCCCGTTAATAAACCAGGCTCCCGTCGCTTTTACTTCCGTATCCTTGCCCTCAAACAGCAGCGTTCCCGCCTTCGCCATGATTGGACGGTCTTGTGCGTCAACGGTTACTTTTGAATCGATGACGGAAAGGTTGTTCCAGGCATAGAGCGGTTCAACCCCGGTTATCTTTAGCTCGGAGTTTTGAATGGTGACATCATTTTCTGCATTGACAGCAAGATCTCCGTTCAAAGTCAGCTTATTACAGTTGGTGAACGATATATCATCGCCGTGACTGTATATGCTTGAACTATCGTCGCCATCCTTTGCAAGAATCTTTCCCGCAACATCCTCAAGGGTGATCGTATTTCCGCTGATCCCATTGGCGCCGGTTATATCAAGTATCGTATTCTCGTTGATATCGAGGTTTTTATATGCCCATATGGCAAAATCATCTGTTGCCCCGGCCGTAATCCTGCTGCCGGAAATCGTAATATCCGAATAATCCGAATACAGAGCTGGGTATTTTGTTTTCCCTGTAAACGTGCTGTCAGACACCTTGATCTCCCCGTCGTAGGCAAAAACACCATTGCTTTCGTCAGCATTCGCCGTTACGTTGCTGCCCTCGGATATGAAAACATTATCCATGGCATACAAGGTTGGATAATCACCGGTGGATGTCCCCATAAACGTACTGCCGGATATCGTAATATCACCGGTATCCGTATAAATATTATTACTGATGGTATCGTGGACGGTCACTTTGCTGCCGCCTGATATGGAGACTTCCTTTCCGGCCTAGATGGCTGGGTCTCCATATTTCGACGCAGTGCTTGTGTCAATAACTGAATTGGTGATGGTGATACTATTATCAGAAACAATGGCCTGATAACCTTCTGTCTCCGTTGCATAGGCATTTACCGTACTGTCCGAGATATAAATGCCCGCATTTCCATTCACCCCTGTATCATCTCCTGTCGCTTCCACAGAAGCGCCGTTTTTAATCTGCAGACTGCCTTCTGCCTGGATCCCTGTTCCTGCGAAGCTCCCCTCTCTGGCCACATCAATATCCAGCTTTGCTCCGTCAATGACAATCTCTGCCTTGCCGCCGCCCTGTGAACTGTTGATGCCGCCTTCTCTGATCCCGAAATACTTCGCATCAATCTTTAATGTCCCTTCTCCTGTTACCGTCAGGGTTCCGGCATCTGTGCTGACGATCCCGCAGGCGTCGGACTGAATGGTATTGTTCCCATTCAGAATGATATTGAGATCGCCGTCAAATTTCACCGCTCCCTGATCATTCACACTTTCCTGCGGACTCCCCTGACTTGCCTGCGTCAGCTCTGCATTCGTCAATGTCAGTGTATTGTCTGCCGGATCATAAACTGCCGTTCCCTTGCCGCAGGCCAGCGTGTAATCTTCTGCTGCCAGAATATCTTCTCCGTTTACGAGAATCTCTGTCGGCCCGGCTGCCGATACAGTCGCCGGGATCATCTGCCAGATCATGCAGAACACCAGCAGCCCAGTCAGCAAATGATGTTTTTGCCTTTTCTTTTTATGTAGCATCCCTCTTCCTCCGTTCTGACGTATTTATCTATAATAAAAAGGCGTACTCTGCCACATCATAAATGCGGCAAAATACGCCTTATAAACCAATATCATATTTCTGTTCAGGGCACCAAAATCAGACAGACAAACTATTGCCTGCCTACCTGCGTGCGTGCGTAAGGATTATGCGCCCTCTATCCATCCCTGTCTAAACTGTACCCATAAAAATGGACACATCCCTTTCATTTATTTCCAGTTTTCGGACATTTTTCGATTTCAGGATCCCTTTTACCGGACACTGAATTTCGATCACATCCCCGTTTTCTGGACGCGGTATTTTCTGTCTCTATAACCTTATCATAAAATCAGCCTGTTTTCAATCTGGCATCCTGCATAAAGCCCGGGATCACTGCGGAAATTTGCTCCCCGCGTTCAGACACTGAACCGTTTCAAGAAAAAAAGAGTTCCATTAGGTACAGGGCAAAATGCAAATGGGGACGTAGTCCTTTTGCAATTTACTACGTCCCCTGTTAATTATTTACCAAATGCTTCTACAAAACGCATCATGATTGCCGCGCACTCGGACCGGAAGGTTACTCCCTGTGGATCCAGGCTGACCGGATCGGTCTTGCCGCTGATGATGCCGTTGCCCACTGCCCAGCTCATGGCTTCTTTTGCAAATTCTGCAACCATTCCTGCATCTGGATATTCGTCAAAGTCTGTTCCGCCTTCCAGAGAATATTCTTTATATTCTGCATAGCGGTACATCATTGTCGTGATCTCCTGACGGCTGATATCTTTGTTCGGTTTAAATTCGCCGGTGTCGGTGTATCCGGTTACTACGCCGGTCTGCTGTGCCCAGATAACCGCGTCTGTATACCAGATTCCTTCCGGAACATCGGAGAATACATCCGTATACTCTACTTCCGGAGATCCGCTGAGACGATACAGGATAACTGCCATCTGTGCTCTTGCCAGTTTCTCATTTGGTCCGAAGGTTGTCTCATCAAGACCGGTCATCAGACCATTTTCGTACACATAAGCAACATAGTTATAGAACCAGTCAGCTTCTGCTTCCTCTGTACCGGCATTTACGTCTTCAAAGGGAAGCTCTTCCCCGGGTTCTTCTGCAGGTGTTACCACAACTACTACATCTTCGCCAGTGTACGCTTCCCCGTCAACGGTAACAACGTATGTGATCTCTCCGTCATAGCCAAATACAACTTCTACCGGTGTTTCGCAGGTGTAGCCGCTGTCTTCGGCAGGAAGAATCTCATAGAAGTCTTCTTCCATCTCGGATTTGTTATCGCATTCGTAAACAACTTTGCCGTCTTTATCCGTTGCCTCTTTAAGCGCAATGTCGCCGTACTCTTCATTTACGGTGGCTCGCAGGTAGAGCTCTACTCCTTCTACCGGTTCGCCGTCTGCGTCTTCTACCTTAATGTTAAGTGCAGTCTGAACTTCTGCAGGCTCTTCCGGCTCTGGTTCTTCGGCATCTTCGCTCTTAACCACAACGATTTCAATCTCTTCGCCAGTGTACGCTTCTTTATTTACGGTTTCAATGTAAGTAACATCTTTCTCGAAATCAGCTCCAAAAGCAACTTCTGCAGGCTCTTCGGTGGTGTAGCCGCTGTCCTCTGCCGGAAGCAGCTTGTAAGAAGCATCCTGCATTTCCGGACGGTTTCCGTTGTCGCACTCATAGGCAGCTTTGCCGTCTTTATCAGTAGCTTTTGCAAATACCAGATCCATCTGTCCGTCGTATTCTGGATACTGGAGAATGAACTCTACGCCCTCAACAGCTTCGCCTTTCTCATCCACTGCTTTTACATTCAGGATGGTCTGATACTCAGGCTCTTCGGGAGTTGTGCCCGGCTCGTTGCCCTCGCCGGTCTGATCATCGCCTGGCTCTGTTCCGGGCTCTGTCTGGTCGTCGCCACTCTCATCACCGGCATCCTTTGCCTGCACTTCAACAACAATTTCTTCGCCGGTATATGGTTCATCGTTGACAGTGGCAATAGAAACAGGATCCTCATTAAAAGTTACCACGACTGCCTCGTCAACTAACGTATAATTGCTTTCCTCAACAGGAAGCAGCTCATAGGCATCGTCACTCATCTCCAGGTTTCCTTCAACGCCACATTTGTAAACAGTCTTTCCATCTTCACCGGTAGCTTTTTCAAAAGAAAGATTGGCATCTTCTACACCTGCATATTCCGTAGTAGACTGCAGATAAAACTCCACTCCTTCTACCGGTTCGCCCTTCTCATCCACCGCTTTTACGGTCATTTCCGTATAAACCTTTGTGTCTGACTGGCCGTCATCACCGCCTGTAGTGTCATCACCTGCTGCAAACGCCAATGAACTGATATTCAGAGACAAAATTGCCGCTAACACAAAGGCCATCGTCTTTTTGAAAAACCTTCTTTTTCTCATTGATTTACCTCCCAAAAAAATATTTATTTCATGTCCCTCTTGTCCGTTTCTTCTCCAAGTATATCCTCCTTTCCTTTTTCCGGACATCAGAACATAAAATTCTTCCCGCATCCAATCTATAGAATATTACTATATACATTATAGCTTTTCTCTATCATAGCACTTCCCACTCCCCAATTCAATATGTGTCACCCTTTGCAGTCACCCGTAAATATTACTCCAAAAAAAATCGGGTACAGGGCAAAATGCAATTAGGGACAGGGCACAACGCAATTGGGGACGTAGTCCTTTTGCATTTTACTACGTCCCCATTACGCATCTATCGACGGCGCTTCCTCTGGCGGATTACCTTCCCGGCCTTGCGGACCGGAGCGGTAAGCTTCCAGCTTTTTGAGTTTTCATAAGCTTCTACGGCCTGCCGGAGCTGTGCCTGCTCTAGGCGTAAAAGCTTCATGGCCTGTTCCATCGTCCGGATCTGATCGGCCTGATTTTTCCGGATCTCTTCTGCTGTACCCACCTTTTCCTTCTGGACGGGATCATAATAGCAGCGGTTCTGATTCCATGCGTAAACCTCCTGAAGAGAAAGACCGAAATGCTTCTCCAGCACTTTTACAGCCCCTTCTCTGCGAAGCAGTTCTTCCAGTTTCTGCAGGCCCAGGATCCGGAAGTCCGGATCTCCTGCCACGCATTTCATCAGCAAAAATGCCCGCTCAAACTCCAGCTCCAACGGCGTATGGGAATCTGGATTTTTAAAATCCGACTGAAAATACATCGTCAGTTTTTCGTCGTCCAGTCTTTCAATCAGCTGACGGCGGATCATCATCTGCTCATTAAAGGTGCGGATGGTGTGTCCTTCGGTCACACTGCTGACCTGATCATGCTTTTTAACGTCCCAGCGGAAACGGATCAGTTTCTCCGGCAGCACATAGATCGGATAATCGGTGACGATCCGGATCCACAGGTCAAAGTCCGCCAGCTGGCAATACAGGAGATTGAACCCTCCCACTTGATCCATCACTTGCTTTCGCACCACCGCTGTGGGATGGCACAGGGAGTTCCCGTAATAAAAGAACAGATGCATCCAGTTGCGCTGATCGCTGCAGCAGTTGGCAAAAAGATCCGCCATATCCTGACATTCTCCGGTGATATCTTTTCCGTCATTGTCGATCAGCGAAGCGGCGGAGAAGCAGGCTCCCGCCTCCGGGTGTGCTTCCAGATAAGCCACTTGTTTTTCCAGTTTGTCCGGCTGCCATTCATCGTCGCTGTTCTGAAAAGCGATCAGATCGCCCTTACACTTTTTCAGGCCAAAGTTTGCCGCATAACAGTAGAACCGGTTTTTCTCCATCTTATAATAGTGGATCCGGGGATCTGTATAGGCGCGGACCAGCTCTTCGGTGTGATCCGTGGAGCCGTCATCTACCAGGATCAGCTCCCAGTCTGTATAGGTCTGGGCCAGGACACTGTCTATGGCCCGGCCCAGATAGTTTTCTCGATTATAAGTACACAATACGATACTGACCGTCATTTTCTCTACTCCACTTCTCCAACGACTGCCCAGCGCCAGAAGGACTGGTCGTAATTCCAGGTGTGTTCATAGCCGCACATTTCCAGCACCATCTGGGTGTAGGCAGAACGGATGCCTCCTGTACAGTAGCTGACAACTTTGTCGTCTTTTTCCACACCCGCCGCCTCGAACATGTCGATCAGCTCATCGTTGGGTTTCAGAGTCCCGTCCTCCTGGAAGAGATCCGTATAGCGTACATGAATGGCGCCTGGCAGATGTCCGCCCTGTGCCTCATTGTAAAGCACTGCGCCGTCATATTCCTCATCGGTACGCACGTCTATAATCGTGTAATCTTCATAATTTTCCTGCAGTTCTTCCGTGGTCATAACGTGGGTCTCGTCGATGCTGTCAATGGTCACTTCTCCCGGAGATGCACTGGATGCCAGCAGCTGTGTCTCGATCCCTGCATTTTTCGCAGCCTCATACCCGCCGTCGATCAGTTTGACGTCCTCATATCCGGCAGCCAGAAGCTCCCAGGCAATTCTGGCGTCATCGCCCCATCCGGTCAGCGTATCCGCAAATAAGATGATCTCTTTGTCTTTGGTGATGCCAAGCTCTCCCAGACGGCCTGCCAGATCGTCCGGCTCCGGGATCTTGCCCCAGTTCTCGTCTCCTTCCTTGCCCTCCTGACAAGTACACAGATCCTGCCAGGTCGTGGCGATGGCGCCTTTGATGGTGCCAAGGACCGCTTTCTGCCAGCCTCTGGCGTCTATAAACAGCACATTTTCATCGCCCACATGCTCTTTTGCATATTCTGCGGTTACCATATATTCTCCGTGGAAATGTCCGTCGTCCGGGATCTCTTCTTCTGCATCTCCTTCTTCATCCGCGGCGTCGCCGGTATCTGCCTTCCCTTCTTCTTTCGCGGCAGGATCTGCCGGTTCCGTCTCTCCTGCGCCGCATCCTGCGGCAAGAAGCAGCATGGATGCCGCCAGCATCAGTACTGCCAGGATGTTTTGGATCTGTTTCCTCTTTTTCATAAAATACCTCCTTTGCTAGTTGCGCCTGTTTCTCTGTTCTTTTAGCGGATCCCCGGCACCGGCACCCGCATCCAGTTCGCATAGATGTTGTCCTTAAAGGCCTGTTCTTCTCCGATCTGCGGAAGATTCAACCGGGTCGTTCCGCCCGCCTCTCTCCTAAGGAAGCCGGTCTGCAGATCTTCTTCGCTCAATTGCAGCGTTTCCCTGTGATCCGTAAATAACTCCGGATGCATCAGATAAACAGCTGCCGTTACGTCCCAGTTATAGAATCCGGGAATGCCGTAATCCTCTTCGTTGTACCCGAACCAGTAATCGGTACGGGTGCGGATATAAACAGCTCCCTCCCGGTCAGAGGAAAAAAGCCGGTCCCTGTATTCCTGCCTGGTAAACAGTACTTTCAGGCAGTGATTCCCTGTCACAACCGATACTTTTTTCCCCAGGGTCAGAGTAAGATAAGTGGCGTGGGGATCGCAGGAAAAGTTCAGCTCATCCATCACTTTCTTTTCAAACACCAGCGGTTCTGTAATCCCGCCCATCAATACGATTTCTTTAATGTTTTCAAAGAAACGGGAATCTTTCTTGTATGCCCCGCAAAGGTTGGTCAGGGATCCGGTAGCAAGGATGGACACCTCTCCGGGAAAACGAGCCGCCGTTTCTGCCAGAAAGGAAGCGGCCTCGCTGTCATAGTCCCCTTTTGCCGGCCCTCCTTTTTTCAGCGGGATGTCTTCTCTCCCAAGTTCTTTTAGCATCTTTCGGCTGGTATCATATACCGTATCCAGACAGTTATTGCCGTAAGTAGCAGTAACGCCCAACAGCTCCGCCTTAGGATCTCCCAGCAGATAGAGAAGAGCCAGACCGTCGTCTACGTCGCAGTCCGGCACACCAAACGTGTTGTCACAGTCAAATAAGATCTTCTTCATCTTTTCCTCCTTTTTGCAGTACGGGAAAGAGCCAGGGCTCCCCGGAAAGGATCTGGATCCCGGCCGTTTTTCCAGGCGCAAATCGTTCTTCCAGGCCTTGATCTGCCGATGTCTGGCAGATCAGGCTGCCTGCCTGTGTATCTGCCACTACTTCCGCCAGTTCTCCCATAAAGGTGACTTCCCGGATCTTTGCCTCTCCTTCCGGCAAAAGGTTTACCTGGAAGGGGCGGATCATGGCGTCGTAGCAGCCATCCGGCATGCGGACATTTGCCGTAAAAAGCCTGCTTTCAAAGCGCCCCTCTCTGACCTCTCCCCGGATGTAATTGCATTTTCCAAAATATTCTGCCGCATAGCGGGAAACCGGATGGAAATAGATCTCCTGCGGCGTTCCATGCTGCAGGATCTGGCCGTCTTTCATAAGGGCGATCCGGTCTGACATCTGCAGGGCCTCCCGTTTATCATGAGTCACCAGGATGGTGGTGATCTTCCGTTCCCTGTGAAGCTTCTTTACCAGCTGTCCCATTTCCTGCCGAAGTCGTTCGTCCAGTCCGGAAAAGGGCTCGTCCAGCAAAAGGATCCCGGGATCTGCTGCCAGGGCTCTCGCCAGGGCTACCCGCTGCATCTGACCTCCGGACAGTTCCCGGATCTTCCGCCTGCCGTAACCTTCCAGCTGTACCTCGCCCAGAAGCTGTTCTACCCTCTTTTTCTGCACGTCTTTTGGCGTCTTCTTTAATTCCATGGGAAAGGCGATATTTTTCTCCACCGTCATATGAGGGAACAGGCGAAGATCCTGGAATACGATCACCGTTCCCCGCTTTTCCGGCGCTTTTTCAAGCACCGATTCCCCATGGATGCGAATATCTCCTTTTTGTACCTCCAAAAGACCGGCAATGCTTTTTAACAGTGTGGTCTTGCCGCACCCGGAGGCTCCAATGAGAGAGAGAAACTCTCCTTCCTCCATATGGAGCTGTATCTTATGCAGGATTTCTTTTCCCTGCAGAGCTACCTGTAACTGATCAACTGTCAGACTCATGTGCTGTACCTCTTTGCTTCTGTATTCTTCCGATTATCTGTGTTCTGTCTGCGATGAACATTTTTCCTGTCCTCTATGTATAATAGTCTCCGCCGGTGTTCCTGATCCACCGGCCGGCCAGCAGTTCAAATACCCAGAAAACGATCAGGGTCACGCCCAGGAAAAAAGCGCTGTAAATGCAGGCAATGTTCCGGTCTCCGCCGGAAAGATAGGGCACCATCACAATGGTGAAGGTACGGACATTGCCTCCTCCGATCAAAAGGGTCAGGAAATACTGGCTGAATGATACGATGTAGGACATGCTGGCTGCAGAGAGGACCACCGGGGCAAGCATCGGAAGGGTCACGCGGAAAAACGCCTTCCCCGGGCCCGCGCCCAGAACTCTTGCCTGCTCTTCCAGCTTCTGCCCCACGGCCTCTGTACCATCCTGCAGCAATCGCACCGCGTAAGGCAGAGAACAGATCAGATGAGCAAGGATCACACCAGTCACCGTATTGTTCAGGCCCATACGGATAAAGGTAATCTGGATCCCCATGGCAAATACAGTGGCCGGAACCATAAATGGCAATACAGTAAAAAACGACATGATTTTCTTGCCAAAGAAACGATAAAACACCAGCGCTCTGGATGTCATGATACCAATCGTCACCGACAGCAGAGCCACAGCCGTCGAAATCAGGATGCTGGACACAAAGAGCCTGGCTGTCTCTTCTTTTCTCCCCAGGATCTCCTTCAGGGCCCGCAGAGAAAAGACCTGGGGAGAAAGATCCGGCCACGCCCACCGCTCGGTAAAGATCCAGATCAGCATAATGGCCGCAGGCACAAGGATCACTGTCGAGACAAGAAACAGGATCAACGGGCCCATCCGGTATGTTTTCTTCTTTCTCATACTTCCTCACTTTTCCTTACTTGCTTTATATTTTTCTCCATCAGTATAAAATACACTGCCGCACAGGCAAGAGAGATCAGGATGATCACTCCGTTCAGCGCCATGGCATACGGCCTGTGTTGAAGATCCGGGTGGGTGTACTCCTGGTAGGCCAGGATCGGCAATGCCTTTGGCACGGTCGCTCCCAGCAGGAACGGCATCTCATAGGCTCCCAGCGCAAATACGAAAATGATCAGAAATCCACTGCAGATGGTATTGCGGCAGAGCGGAAGGGTCACCCGGAAAAACGCCGTCCATCTGCCGGCTCCCAGGTTGATCGCCGCCTCTCCCAGACTGCCGCTGACATTGGCCATCAGCGCCGCAGTAAAAAAAACGATAAAAGGCAGTTCCTTCCATACATAAGCCAGGATTACCCCCACTCCATTTCCATCGTAGATAAGAAGGGGAAATTCCTGCTGATCGCTGATCAGTCCAAACAAATACGCGATCCGCGCCAGGATCCCGTTCTGAGACAGGATGTTGATCACAAACAAAGCCACCACCACATGAGGAACAATAACGGGCAGTTGGACGATCCGCATCACGCCTCCTCTGGTCTTTTTCTCCATCACGCACAGGCCGCACAGAAAAGTGCCTCCCACAGTGGCCAGCACCGCCGAGAAAAGAGAGATCCTCAGGCTGTAGAGAATAGAGCTTACCATATCCGGCCTGGAAACTATTTCTTTGTAATAAGCAAGCGTAGGCTCTGTAAGACCGAACGCAGGAACCACCCCCAGGCTCTGGGTGATCCCTGTGATCAGTCCGGTCAGAAACAGAACCGTAAGCAGGATCTGCGGCAACAGCAGCAGATACGGCGTCAGTTTCTTCTTCATATATCGTTTCCTGTCAATTTCTGTTCGTTTTTACTGTCCTACAACTTCCTCGGTCCAGATTTCCTCAATGATCGGCACAAGCTCTGCCGGCATCTCCGGAAGTCTCTTAGAAAGCATTTCATCCTGAGGGATGGTTCCTGGTCCGAGATCTACGCTGTCGAATGCTGCTTTCTGATCCTCGGACAACTTTTCATTATCCAGTACAGGGATGACCTTCAGCTCTTCATATCTGCTTGCCTGCATTTCCGGAGACAGCATCTCATTGATGGCTACCATGGCGCCTGCCTTGTTGCCGGAGTTTGCCGCAATGGCCATAAAGTTCGTGTTTCCGATCGTTCCTTTGTCAAACTGGAAGGACTGGGTCGTCTCGGTATAAGTGCCGTCTGCAATCTTGATGCCGGTGGTGTAGGCGTCATAAGTCATGTTCAACACCACTTCTCCGTCCGCAAACATATTGTCCAGTGTAGTGGAAGAATCCGGGAATGTCTTGCCTTCATTCCACAGGTAAGGATTCAGGCCTCTTAAATATTCCATGGCAGGCTCGACTGCTTCCCGTACAGTCTCTTTGTCCGCTTCCATATCCAGGAACTGCTCATAGCCGCAGATTTCATAGATAATGTTTCTCACAAACGCGCTGCCTGTGAAATCCGGAAGCGCCGGGTAGGTCACTTTGCCCGGATATTTTTTTACAAATTCTTCCAGAGCCTCCGCGCTGGTGGGAAGATCCGGGGTTACTGCCGTATCTGCGATCAATACGACCTGGGCCTTTCCATAAGGAGCCTCGTACCCTTCAATGGGATACGCAAAGTCCAGAGTCACATCCTCGGACTCGGCGTCTACATAGTCGTTAAAATTAGGAAGCTTGTCGGTAAATGGTCCGTAAAGCATGTTGTTTTCTTTGGCAGACTGGAAGTTTTCGCCATTGATCCAGATCATGTCGATGCTGCCGTCCTCCTCGCCGCCTTCTATCTCGCCGGAGAGCTGACTTAACACCTGCTCAATATCCATGGGCACGCGCTCCATGGTAATGTCATATTTTTCTTTCATAGTGGGAGCAAATACATTGTCCAGCCACTCATTAAGGGCTTCGTCTCCGCCCCAACCGTAAAAGGTAACGGTAGAACCTTTGGCTTCTTCTGCCATCTCCTCAAAAGACATCTCTTCCAGGGAATCCCCGGAAGCCTCTGTCTCTGTGTCAGCGCCATTTCCTTCTGTGCTCTGGTCGCTTCCGCCTCCGCAGGCCGCCAGAGAAAGGGTCATGGCCGCCGCAAGCATTGCTGTTACAATTTTCTTCTTCATGTTCTTTTCTCCTTCTATTTTTTTACTGCTGTCTTAAGTGATGATGCATGATGCTCTGTCACCCGTGGACTTCCTTTGGAATTTGCCGCTCTTAGGCGATATCATTCTGCTCGATCCGATCCAGAAATTCTGTGCTTAAATATTCCTCCAGCTTCCTGGCCGTGGACGCGTTAGTAATCTTTCTGTCCGGATCCTGGTACTGGATCCAGGCCATGGCGCACCAGGTGATGCCTCTTAGACAGGTCACCGGAATATATACCATCGTCCGTTCCATCAGATTTTCCGTGTCAAACCTCCCCGCCACGCAATTGATATATTTCTCAACAAACGATTTCATTTCTTTTTTTGTCAATATCACATCTGTTTTCCAGAAAGTGGTCGTAGGCGCCAGAAAATGTCCCAGATCCTGAGCCGGCTCCCCGTACAATGGCTTCTCCCAGTCAATCAGATAGTTTCCTTTTCCCGCCCCGTTAATCAGAAAGTTGGTGGAATTCAGTTCTGTGTTGATACAGCACCGGTAAGACGGCGGGCTAAGCGCATCCGCCTTCTTCCACACCAGATCCAGCATCCTCCGGATCTGCCGTTTTTTTGCCCCGTCGCCTGCGGAAGAAGATTCATAAACCGCAAACATTTCCTCACATTCTTCCAGGATGGCCCGCAGCTGATTTTCCGGGGCGATCAGATGGGTATCCGGCGAAACCTCCAGACTGTGGATGTCTGCCATACACTCTGCAGCAAAAGGAAGCTCTGTGTGATAATCCAGCACATGTCCCGGCAGGAACTCCATGACCATCACACCATAAGGCAGATGCGCCAGGCTGCCGTCCACATAGAGGGGTCTTGGCGTCCTTCCGGAAGGTTCCAGAAGCGCCAGGGCCTGATATTCATAGCCAATCTGATCCTCCAGGTGCATCTGGCTTCCAAAGTTCACCCGAAACAGCAGTTTCTGCCTGGTCACCGGATGAGTAAACAGATAATTGCGGTTGTATTCGCCCTGTGCCAGCATCTCATATTGTTCCGTTACCTCCGGCGGAAGTCCCAGAGCCTTCCGGTATTCCGGAAGCGCGGCATATGCACGGATCCTGCTTTCTTCGCTCATCGTTTCTTTCCTTTCTTCGCTTATCTCTTCTCTTATCTTATCTCTTATCGTTTTTCGACCTGCCGGTATGCTAGCGCACGTCCCGGTACTGATCTGCAATGATCTCAATGGGCACATGATCCCGGTACATTTTCCGAAGGCGGTTCATTTTCCACATCAGCCGCAGTTTCGGGATCGTGCCGGGAGGAAATCTCCGGTCCGAGGTGCAGATCCGTTTTCTGGTCATCCCCAGGCGCACCCTTCGTTCTTTTAATGTCAAAGACAACTGATAGTCTTCCATTACCGGGATCTCCGGGAACATTCCCACTTCAAAAAAGAGCTCCCGGTCGATAAAAATTCCCTGATCGCCGAACATCACTTTCCGGTCTTTGACCCTGTGGTTGGAGATCACCCTGCAGGTAAACATGAAGAAATTCCGGGAATGAAAGGCAATCCCGAAACATCCCGCCTCATAATCCCGCATGACCTCCCGGATCTGCTCCAGAGGGTGCGCCGGCAGTTCGCTGTCACAATGAAGAAAGAATAATATGTCGCCGCTGCTTGCCAGCGCGCCGGCATTCATCTGTGCAGCCCGGCTTTTTTTTGCCCGGACCAGCCGGAACTCCGGCGACAATTTTTCCAGTGTGCCGTCTGTACTTTCACCATCTACAAAAATAATCTCACATTTATCTTTGAGCGGCCACAGCTGACGTTGCAGCTGTTCGATAGTAGTCTCTTCATTATATAAGGGTATAATAATGGAAATCCGGCTTATGGCGGCCAGAAAGCGGCCGGTATGTGTATTCTTAAAGCTTTCGTCCGTCCGCATGCGTCTGCGGCAGGCATTGAGATCCTCCGGCGTATCCATATCCTGCAAAGTGGCTGTATAACCCACGGAAATCTTCTCTGCCTCCAGTCTTTTCAGGGTATCCGCAAACACAGTGGAGACACCGTAAGTCTCCAGACCAAAGGCTTCCTTCCAGGGCTTCTTCATCCCCACCAGATAATAACCGCCGTCCACCGTCCGGCCAAATACCAGATCCGTCTCCTCCAGCACCTCAAAGGCCCGCCTGAGATGTTCCGGCCGGATCTCCGGAATGTCAGTGCCGATCAGGACACAGCTCTCATACCCTTTGAAGAGCACTGTGCGGATGGCGTTGTACATCCGCTCTCCCAGCGTATCTCCCTCTTGGGGAAAGTACCCTGCCTCCTGCCCGAAGATCTGCACCAAAGCTTCTGCCCGACGTCCTTCCGGACTTACATTCTTCCCGTATCTTTCCGGACTTAGATTCTTCCCGGATTTTTCCGGACTTGCATCGCACCCTGTATAATTCACAAACAAGTCTGCATCCGTTTTTTTGCATACCCCGGCAATGTCCCGCAGAAAGCAGGTATGAAGCCTGGCGCACTGTTTCCCTGACAAAGCAGGCATCATCCGCGTCTTGGTCTTGCCCGGAACAGGAATCCTGGTAAACACAATAATTGCCTGTTTCATTTACAACACCTGCTCCAACGCGTCAATCGCCGCATTTACCACATGCGGGCAAAAGTCCATCATCAGCCCTTCTTCCAGTACTTTTTCCAGTTCTCCGGGCTGTCCCACATCATGTCCCAGCAAATCTTTACACATGCAGGACGGATATTTTTTATGAAAATGTTTTTTAAACTCCGCCACCTTGGCCATCATAATATTTTTCTGCTCCAGGTCTCCCTCCTTACAATGGCCGTACTTCATGCCGATCACCATCAGGGCTCCTGTCACCGCTCCGCAGGTCTCCCCGCACATCATGCCGCCGCCAAAACAGGCGGATACCTTTCTGGCCTCTTCTGTCGTCATTCCCATTTCCTGTGCAAAATGACCGGCCACCACCTGTGAGCAGTCGATTCCCTGAATAAATAATTGCCGGATCTCTTCTTTTTTCATTGTATGCTCCCTTTCTTACATATTTATATTGGTCAAATCCATGCGATTCCTCTGTCATAACAGCTCGCCGTAAGAAATGTTTTCGTCATACCGGTATTTTGCGGATCGCGCTGAACTTCTCTCGATTCTCGCGGGCATGAACCGCGTCCGGAGTCTCCTGCAAGCCCAGGATCTGAACCAGCAGATGCCCCGCCTGCCCGTACCCCTGCCTGGCGATATTGCCTGCACAGGATGCACAATAGGTATCCACGTCACGGACCGGCGCTTTCCCCTGCTTCCCTTCTGAATAATTGCCGCACATGATCTGTCGCAGCATCTCTGCGGCAAGCTCTGGTTCTTTGCGCCCCGCGCAGCCTCCCAGCCCGCAGCACTGAACGTCCAGAATCAGCTCCGGCTCTTCGACAAGAAATGGACGAAGGCTTTTTAACACGGTTCGGCTCTCTCTGTCAGGACAGGGAAGAAAAATGTTCCGTTTCCCCGAAAGGGGTTCTCCCAGCCCGAACTCCTGCAGCTTTTCGTAGATCATGGTCACCTTTGCTTCCAGTCTGCCTTTTAAATACGCATAACAATTCGGGCAGACCATGACCACTTCCGTTGCCGAAAGGTCCCTAAGCTTCCGGTTGATCCCGGCGATCATCTCCCCGGCCTCATCTGCAAGCCCAAGCTCCGAGACCGGCTTGCCACAACAGTCAAACACCGTTTCAATTCCAGCTTTCTCCATAAGAAGCTTTGCAAGCATCTCTGTCGTTTTCGGATAGTAGGAAGGAAAATTGCAGCCGACAAACAATACCACATTTCCAGATCCGCTCTGTCCTCTGCCCTTCTGTTCCTGCTGTTTCCGGTTATAATCATAATTCCGGTAACGATACCCTACCTTTTCATCCAGCAGGCCTTCATAGCCCGGTTCCTGCAGACGGCCTCCATGCTCCGCCACCTGGCTTCGCCGCATATCTAATAAAATCTGCTTTCCATCAATGCCCTCCGGACAAACCTCCGAACACCTTCCACACAAGAAACAATGATACAGCAGAGAACTCATCCGGTCCGCATCACCAATATCCAATCCATATTTTTCCAGAAAACTGCAGCTTTCCCTGCACTTATGACAATGCACACAGGCACTCGGGTCTGTCATCCGCATATATTTCCCCATAAATCCTAACTCCTGACACTATCCCTTCTATGATATTCTATCCGTCCACACAACCCTTGTCCAATTGATAACAGAAATATGATATATAGATAATATCTATAACAAGGCGTGGGGGATGGGGACGGGGGATTTCCAGAAATCCCCCGTCCCCATCCCCCGCGTAAGCATAGTAATCCCCCAAATGTGGATGATTCCTGTGAATTACATGTGGAAAATGTGTGGAAACCCCGATACCCATCAAAAGGGGACGGGGGATTTCTGGAAATCCCCCGTCCCCTTTTGATTAGTAAACCACCACTGTGGTTCCTGTTGGAATATTGTCATAAATCCATTTTGCGTTGTTGATGTTCAGCCGGACGCATCCGTGGGATAACGCCATGCCAAGTCTTCCGTCTGCCAGTGCTCCGGTGTACTTGCTGTACAGTACGGAATGGAACAGATAATTGCCGTAGAACTGGGTGTACCAGTAGCATCTTGAGCTTCCCGAATCAAAGTAGTACCCTCTGGTTCCTACCCGGAAGGTGCCTTTTACGGTTGGCGTAGCAGGCGCTCCGTTTGTGCAGTCCCAATAATAAACCGGCGTCCAGTTGCCTTTGAATCCCTGGAAGATGCCCACTTTATGAGTGGTACAGTTGACCAGGATCAGGTACGGCGTGGAGCTGGAATAAGCGTTTGCCAGATACATCATGCTTTCCAGATCCGCCGGATAGCGGTTGACGGTATATCCCATTGTATAGGTTTTTACGATGCCGCCATGGATCTTTGCCTCCACATGCAGCCAGTAATATCCTTCTTTTGGCGCGTTCCATGTGGTGGAATTGGAGTTGCTCCAGTCGCTGATCGTAAACCACTTACCAGTAGCCGGCTCATAGTACAGGAAGCGATACTGCGCGGCGTTGTCGTTGGTCTTTGCAGACGCTGCCAGCGCATACTTCATAGTACCGTCTTTCCGCACATAAATGCCGCTGATGTTCATATAGGGCTCTTCGATGGAATAACTGGTAAAGGACTGCTCGATCAGTTTGCCGTCTTTGTTGTAAATCTCAAAGCACAAAAGATAGCTTCCCACCTTGCCGGGCGTCCACTTTGCGCTGCTGCCTTCCTGCGAAAGCTCCGTCCAGTAGGAGCCGTTGTATGCCAGATACCGGCAGGATCCCACTTCTCCGATCAGATCCTGATAAGTGCCCTTTAAGGTGATGGTACTGTCCGTCCATCCCGGAGACTTGGGGCTTACCGTAAAGGATGTGATCTTGGCTGCGGATACGCGGTATCCATACACCTGAGTCTTGATCTGGCCGTCGCCGGTCCTTGCTTCCACATACAGCCAGTAATCTCCGGATTTTTCCGGCTTCCAGGAGGCCCAGTTGCTGGCATTCCACTCAGAGATCTGAAACCATTTGCCCAGCGAGAGGTCATATAATTTCCACTGAAATTCAATATTCGGATCGTTGGTGGTATAAGCCACGCCCATATCCACCTGTGCAGGCTGCGTGATCACACAGATCCCATTCAGGCTTAACTGATAGCCGGCGTAATGATACCCAAGCGTCTGGGTCTTTACATTGCCATCGCTGTCCTTTGCCTCTACATGCAGCCAGTAATCTCCTGCCTTCTTCGGCGTCCAGGTCACCCAGTTGCCGGACTCCCACTTGGAGGAGATCTGCGTCCATGCACCGGCGGCCACATCATACTGGAGCCAACGGAACTGCAATCCCGGATCATTGCTCTTGTATGCAACGCCTACTTCAAAATGATCTTTCTTATCTAAAAGGCAGATGCCGTTTAAGCTGACCTGGATCCCCTTATAGTGACATCCATATACAGAGGACGCCGTCTTGCCGTCTGTGGTGCGGGCCTCTACATAGATCCAGTAATCTCCTGCTTTCTCCGGCGTCCAAGTCGCCCAGTTGCCCTTATACCATTTGGACACCTGCGTCCACACGCCTGCAGCCAGGTCATACTGAAGCCAGCGGAACTCTACGTCCGGATCATCCGACTCATAAGATACGCCTACTTCATATTTATTTCCCTTGTCCAGCACACAGATGCCGTTTAACTTCAGGGTAAATCCTTCGTCCTGCAGTTCCAGATCCTCTGCATCTTCTGTATCAGCGTCTTTTGCATCGGCACCTTCTGCGTCATCCGCAGGAAATGCTCCCTCGGTATAAAGGAACTCAACGGCTCCTGTCCCCGCCAGCTGCTCTGCAAAGGCTTCCATCGTCTCTTCAGAGTCAAACACGCTCTCCCTTGCGTCCAGCTTTGTCAGCGCCGGGAAGAGACGGGTCAGCGTTTCCAGATCGTTCAGGGAAATCCGATACTCCCCGGCCGTCTTAAGCTCCAGCGTCAGGATATCGGCATACCCGCTGATATCTGTCTGCTTTTCCGCATAGGAAGACAGACTTTCCGACAATTCGATGGCAAGCTCTGTCTGTACTGCTTCTGTCTCCGGCGCAGCCTGTGTCACATCTGCGGCAGGCGCGCTCTCTTCTGCTCCCTGTGCAGGCACATTTTCCCCTGCATCCTGCACCGGAGCGCTCTCTTCTGCGTTCTGTACCGGTGCGCTCTCTTCTGCGTCCTGTACCGGCGCACTCTCTTCTGCATCCTGTACCGGCGCTGCGGTTTCCGGTCCTTCCGGCACATCCGCAGGCGCCGCCCCGGTCTGCGCTTCTGCTGTGGCGGTCTGACCTGCCGCATCCGCCGCATAGGCCGCGCAGGGCTGGGCGATCATACAGAGGGCAAGCACTGCCGCTGTCAGAGCTTTGGCATATCTCTTTTTCATACTTATTCACCTTCCTTAGACAGGAAATTATTTCTCATACATTTCCTGATAATACTCCTGATAAGCGCCGCTTGTTACATGCTCCATCCACTCTTCGTGCTCAAAGAACCACTGGATGGTCTTTCGGATGCCTTCTGCGAACATGGTGTCCGGCACCCAGCCCACCTCAGCCTTGATCTTGTCCGGAGCGATGGCATAGCGTCTGTCATGACCCTTGCGGTCCTCCACATAAGTGATCAGATCTTCACTGACCAGCGCCTTCCTCGGATCATCGTCCGGCAGCATCTCCTGCAGGGTATCCAGGATAATGTGGATAATCTCGATGTTCTGTTTTTCATTATGTCCGCCGATGTTGTATGTCTCAAACAGCCGGCCCTTTTCCTGCACCATGTCGATGCCCTTGGCGTGATCCTCCACATACAGCCAGTCGCGCACATTTTTGCCATCCCCGTATACCGGCAGTTTCTTGCCGTGCAGCGCGTTGTTGATGATCAGAGGGATCAGCTTCTCAGGGAACTGATAGGGGCCGTAGTTGTTGCTGCAGTTGGTAATATTGGCCGGAAACTTATAAGTGTCCATATAGGCCTTTACCAGCATATCGGAAGAAGCCTTGCTGGCAGAATAGGGGCTGTGGGGATCGTACGGAGTCGTCTCATAGAAATACTCGTCCGGATTCTCCAGGGAACCATACACCTCGTCTGTGGACACATGAAGAAACTTTTTCCCTTCTATAAAAGTACCGTCCGGCAGCTCCCAGGCAGCCTTTGCCGCATTCAGCATAACCAGTGTTCCCAGCACATTGGTCTTTACAAAGACCTCAGGATTGCGGATGCTGCGGTCAACATGGCTTTCCGCTGCGAAATGCACCACCCGGTCAATGTCGTTCTCTTCAAAGATCTGATTGATCTTTTCCGTGTCACAGATATCGGCGCGGATAAAGGTATAGTTCTCTCTGTCCTCAACATCCTTTAAGTTTTCCAGATTGCCGGCATACGTCAGCTTATCCACATTGATGATGCGGATCTCATCTCCGTATTTCTTAAACATATAGTGGATATAATTGGAACCGATGAATCCGGCCCCTCCTGTTACCAGATAAGTTCTCATGAATCGTTTCTCCTTTTATTTTCATTTTTTGTTTCTGATCTCTTCTGCAGATCTCCCACCGGAGTCCGCAAGTATTCTCCCGTGTGTACGGCTTACTGTCTGTGCATGATCTTGTTGATCTTCTCTGCATCTCCCCATACGCCCGGCGAGTCGTAGGGACGATCCGGAAATGCTCCGTATTCCGGACGGATCTTAAACCCGTGGTCTTTGATAAACTCGTCCACCTTATCTCCCAGAGCCACCGGATTGCCGGTACAGCAGTTGATCACACCTGTGATCTCCTCCTGGGTAGAAGCAGCGGCGATCTGGGCAGCCAGCTCATCTACGGTGATGAAATCATATTTATTTTTCCCGGAGTTGAACGGGAAGGTCTCTTTGCCTTCCTCCTCCCAGCCTACGATCTTGGCAAAGAGAGAGTTGCTCTTCTTGTCATCGCCCAGGATATAATAAGCCCGAAGCCACATCACTTTGGTGTCTGTCCCGGATGCCAGAAGATACGTCATCTGGCGCAGGGCGTTTTTGGCAATTCCATACAAAGAAGTAGGGTTTGCCGGGGTATCCTCTGTGATCGGCCCCTCCCAGTACCCGATCTCATGCATGGTTCCCATAACAGACAGCTGCGGCAGGCCTCCTGCGATCATATTTTTGATAAACGTATAGTGATCCGGCAGATCCATCAGATGACTCTCCGCATTGTGGACAAAGCCGTTTCTCCAGGCCAGATGGATGCACGCATCCGGCTTTCCCATCTGCTCATAGATATTTTCATCCCCGCTGAAAATAGGCGCTTCGATCCGGGTCGCTCTTTCATCAACGCCGTCAAAGAAAAAGTCAGCCGCCAGCACCTCATGGCCCGCTTCCAGAAGGGCGCTTACCACATGTCTTCCGATATAACCGTTCGCTCCAGTTACCAATACTCTTTTCTTATTCATTGACTCTATTGCTCCTTTACTATTAACTTTCGATCTGTCAGATATTTCTTCAGCGCGTCCTCCCAGTCCGGCATATGATAGCCGAACCGTTCCTCCAGCCTCTGGTTTTTCAGCACAGAATTCTTGGGCCGCTTCGCAGGCGCCGCATATTCTTCTGTGGACACCGGGATCACTCTGGTGGTCCTGCCGCACAGTTCGTAGATCTTCTCCGTAAACTGCGCCCAGCTGCAGACGCCGTCGCAGCTGGCATGGTAGGTGCCGTACTGTTCGGACCGGCACAGAAGGTCGATCACCTTCACCACTTCTTCCGCGCTGGTGGGGCCGCCGAACTGGTCGTTGACCACCCGCACCTCCTCATGGGACTCGGACAGTTTCAGCATGGTATTGACAAAGTTCCTGCCTTCGCCGTACAGCCACTCCGTCCGGACCACAAAGTATTTCTTTGCCGTCCTGCGGACCAGCTCTTCCCCCTCCAGCTTGGTCCTGCCGTAGACAGACTGGGGATGAAAGGGATCTCCCTCCACATAAGGGCCTTCTTTCGTCCCGTCAAATACATAGTCCGAAGAAATGTGGACCATGACCGCGTCCGTCTCATTTGCCGCCAGACTTAAGTGGTAAGGGCCTGCCGCATTGATCTGATACGCCCGTTCCTGATCGGTCTCGCAGGCGTCCACCTGGGTATGGGCCGCACAGTTGATGATAATGTCCGGATCCATCTCGCGGACTTTCCTTAGGACCTCTTCCCGGTCGGTAATATTCAGTTCTCCTACGTCGGTGTTGATCAGCCGGACCTTCGGATCTGAAGCGTAAAAATCATTCAGCGCCCTGCCAAGCTGACCCTGACAACCTGTGATTAATATTGTTTTCAAAGGTTTCCTCTCCGTTCTTCTATACATTTCAGTCTTCATTTCTTACTATTCTACTCTAATTGGCTCCACATTGCAATGCCGGTTATTTCTTAAACAATGTCGGGATCTGTTTCATAATGAGGCGGTGAACCTGAAACAACAGCCAGGCAAAAACTGCGATCACCACGCAGGTGCAGGCAAATAAGAGATAGCTCTTTGCCACGGAAATCTGCACAAGATCAAAGTGCTGCATGATCTCTGCAATGATCACATGGTGGACCAGAAAAATTGCATAGGAATATTTACTGATCACGCTGCAGAACTTTTCGCAGACCGGCACCTTTACATAATAAGAAAGGAACACCAGAAGGAGGAAGGATGCGATCCCCACATAGGTGGTCTGCAGCATGTCCGGCAGCGCCGGAGCAAGTAATCCGTTTGCCACAAGGAGCACAAGGGCCACAAGAGCCGCTTTCCAGTCCACTTTTCTCCCCCAGCGGACAAAGTACATCCCAAAGGCGATCTCCGGCAGTCTGGTCAGTACCACAATGCTGATGTTGACCTGTCCCTGCAAAAGGAACATGGCGGCGTAAATGACCAGGATGGCCGCAGCAGTAAGCGCCGGCTGTTTCTCTACCCCCAGCCGCAGCAGGGGAAAGAGAAGATACATCAGAATGATCGTTCCAAGGAACCACTCGCCCAGAATATAAAAGGTAGGAAGATAGGCGGCGAGCATTCCGTCCATCCCAAGGATGGTAAAGAGAAAGTTCACCTTCGGCGTCCCTGCGCCGGGGATCACATGATTCCTGGCATAGAGAAAAGCGAATGCCACGATATACGCCATCCAGAACATGGGATAAATAGACAGGAATCGTTTTTTATAGAATGTTTTCAGGTCCAGCCTGTCCTGATACACATACATCAGAGCCGCGCCTGAGATAATAAAAAACAGGGATACGCCCCAGTTCCCGATGTAAATATTGCTGACCGTGGTAGTGATCACCGCCTTCTCAGGCATGGGAGGCACCAGGTACAGATATCTTGCGTTAAAATGAGTCAGCAGGATGGACACAACTGCCACTGCCCGCACAAAATCAAGGTAGAATAACCGTTCCTTTTTCATAGTATCCCTCTGTCTTTCTTTTTCTTTCTTTTTATTTCTTAAATATCCAGAACTTGCTTGCCACATAGTTGATGATGATCACAAGAATATTGGAAAGGATCTTGATCACCAGATCCGGGAATCCCGCCATATCCACCAGGAGCCACATCAGACCTACATCCAGCGCCCCGGAAAAGAGCCGGCAGCTTACAAACCCGGCTACTTCCCTGCCAATGGCCCGGATTCCCCGGGTCTTGCTCTCAAAGACATAGATGCGGTTGGTCACATAGGCAAAGATCACGGAAAGGATCCAGGCCAGCACAGTGGCCGGCACCACCGCCATGGAAACAAAGCGGGTGGCCGCCGCATAGGCCAGGATATTGACCAGAGTGGTGCATCCTCCAAAGAACAGATACAATATCATTTCTTTATATTTTAAAATCCACTGTTTCATCGCTTTCTTATCCTAACTTTACAATGATGATCCCGTCTTTTTCTGCCACACTTCCCTGGGCAGGCCAGGATGGCATAGCTGCCGCAAGCTGATCCGCCTTTGCAAAGTCCTGATCATCTCCAAACACATAGGGATAGCCAAGAGAAGTCATAAAGTTCCGCATCACCCAGGTGCCATGACCTGTGCCGTAAGAAATCGCAAAGAAGGATTTTCCGATCAGCTCCAGTTCATCGTCGCTGTAGCAGACTGCATTTTTAAGTGGCGTCCTTGCCCCTACAAAGACTACCGGCTCCTCCGGGATTTCTCCCAGTCCCAGCGCCTCGATGCGGTCACTGATCTTCTGCGCCACCCGTACATCCTCCTGATACTGGATGTACTGCGTATAATAAAGTCTGGCCGCATCCATACTCTGCTGAAGGCAGAGCACACCGGTCAGGCACAGCGCCGCCACATAGAGATACCTGCAGAGTCTGAAGCGCTCTTCGCGGATCGTGACCACCAGATACTGAAGCGCAAACCCCGCCACAAAAGGCAGCAGGATCTGAGTGCGGACCGTAGGCTCCGCTCCCATCAGTATCGTCATCAAAAACGGACTGATCAGCACAAAGGCAGCAGCCGCAAGATACAGGATCCTGCAGGGTTTTTTCACAAACAGCTGCCGAAGCATGCAAAACAGCATGCCCACATAGGCGATCAGATGCAGGCTGGTGTAAAAAATCCCCTTTCCTGTCATCGCCTTGTAAATATGCAGATAAATGTTGTTAAGACCTTCCTCCAGGCTGATCTTTCCCCACTGGATCTGGTCTGTGATATAGGATGTAGTCTCCAGATGAAGTCCTGCAAGCACGAAATGGTTGATACCATAGTACAGGAAAAGCGAAGCGGCAAAGATCACGATCAGTCGCAGGATCGTCCCCAGACAGAACCCGACGCTTACCTCCTGCGCTTCTACTTCCCGGTTGGTATAGACCAGAAGAAAACAGATGGCCGCCGCAGCCGCGAAAAGAGGCACAAAAGACTGATACACTGAAAACGCAAAGATACAGCACGCCACCGGCGCCAGGTAATAAGGGGAATAAAACTTTCTCCTGGTAAGGATGGCCCTAAACCCGCAAAGAAGCGCGGCTCCAAGAAGGAGGAGCGCCACATTTATCTCATAGGACTGGAGCAGGAACCCGGACTGCTCTGCCATGATCATGGATGTAAAAAAAACAACCGGGAAGATCCAGCTGCTAAAGCCGTCCTGCCACTTTTTTCCACCCAGCCAGGCAAAGAGATAGCCCCATAGGATCACGTTCAAAAACATGGCCACAACCATAAGGAAAGAGGCTGCGTAAGGATTAAACTCATAAGTGCCCAGCAGCCGCTTCAGAACCACCAGACCAAAACGCCCCATAGTGTACCAGCTTTTGTACAAATTAAAAGGCGCCGCGATGGCCGCCTCCGTATCATGGGATATGCTGACGTTAAAGATCTTGATCCCATACACGATCAAAAGAAATACACCGGTCAGGGCAAAGGTCAGACGGTTCTTTCTGTAATACTCCCCGAAAGGAAGCCAGTTCCATTTCTTTTCTTTCACAATCCTTATCCTTTCTACTCCATTCTCCGAAACATACGAATCCATACGAATCCTTTTGAATTTTATCTGTTTCTCGAATGTTTGTCAACATTCCAGGCACGGCATTGATTTTTTTATCTGAATTTTTTATAATACAACTATCGGTGTAAAACTGCAAATGAAAGGATGTTATTATGTCTGACCTGATTTCCATCATCGTTCCCTGCTACAACGAGGAGCCCTCGCTTCCCTATTTTTATGAAGAGGTCTGCAAGGTCTTCTCCTCAATGGAACAGAAATACGGTGTAAATTTTGAATTATTATTTGTAAATGACGGTTCCCGGGATCAGACCCTGTCTGTGATCAAACGCTATGCCGGATCAGATCCCCGGGTAAAATACATTTCCTTTTCCCGCAATTTCGGGAAAGAAGGCGCCATCATCGCAGGCCTCACCCATGCCAGAGGCGATTATGTGGCCATGATGGACGCAGACCTTCAGGATCCGCCTTCTCTGCTTGATGAGATGTACACAGCCATCAAAGAAGAGGATTACGACTGCGTAGGCACCCGCCGGGTAGACCGGAAGGGAGAGCCGCCGATCCGCTCCTTCTTTGCCCGCTGCTTCTACAAACTCATCAATCAGATTTCCAAAACGGAGATTGTAGACGGGGCCAGGGACTTCCGCCTCATGACCCGGCAGATGACCGACGCCATCCTGGACATGCCGGAATATAACCGGTTCTCCAAAGGCATCTTCGGCTGGGTCGGCTTTCGCACCAAATGGCTGGAATACGAAAATGTAGAGCGGGTGGCCGGGGATACCAAATGGTCCTTCTGGAAACTATTCCTGTACTCACTGGACGGGATCATCGCCTTCTCCACCGCGCCACTTTCCATCGCCTCAGTGCTGGGGATCATCTGCCTCTTTATCTCGGTTGTGATCATCCTCATCATCATCGCCAAGACACTGATCTGGGGCGATCCGGTGGCAGGCTATCCCTCCATGATGTGCGTCATCTTCTTCCTGGGCGGCCTGCAGCTATTCTCCATCGGCATCCTGGGCCAATACCTGGCCAAGACTTACCTGGAGACCAAACGCCGGCCGGTGTATATTATCAAAGAAACCAACTGCTAATCAATTGGGGACGGGGGATTTTCAGAAATCCCCCGTCCCCAATTGATTTTATCCACATTTTATCCACCGACTTTTCCACCCGGTTTTCCACAATGTGTTTATTATTCTTTAGTTTCCATATTTTTCACAAAATCTCATAATGATCGTGGCGCACTCTGCCCGGTTGGCATTTCCCTGGGGATTCAGCCGGGTTCCTTCATCGGTGCCGGTGATGATCCCGGTTCCTACCGCCCAGGACATGGCTTCTTTGGCAAATGTATTGACATATCCGGCATCCGGATATTTGCTGTAGTCTGCTTTCTGGCTGACGTCGTATCCTTTATCCTGTGCGTAGCGGTACATCATGACCGCCATCTGCTCCCGGTTGATGTTGTCGGACGGACCAAAGTTTCCGGTGTCACTATAGCCAGTCACAACGCCTGTATCCGCCGCCCAGAGAATGGCGTCCGTATACCACTGTCCGGCTGCCACATCCGGGAATCGTGTAGTGTATGTCACCTCCGGCTCCCCGTTCATCCGATACAGGATGACGGCAAACTGAGCGCGGGCCAGGTTTTCTCCCGGGCCAAAGTTTCCGTTGCTTAAGCCGGTCATCAGCCAGTTCCTGTGTACATAACGCACTGGTTCAAAGAACCAGGCGTTTTCCGGAACATCCGGGAAAGGAACTTCGCCAAAGTCTCCCTGGGTCCAGTTGATCCATTCCCAGTCCGTTACTCCCTCATTGGAAAGGCTGACATAAAAAGTATACCATCGCCTGTTCGCTTCTTTCATATAACTGGCCGACTGACTGTTTGCATGCCAGGTATACCAGCCCTCTTCTCGCATGACATGATCTACGGTCTCCCTGGAGACTCCGCAGGAAATACCGTGATAGCTGGCTCCGTCATCTGTGGCGGTAAAGGTTATCGGAAGGACTGCATTCCATGAGCTTCCGGTATCTCCGTAATACTCCAGAAACAGCCCTTCTTTTTCATATGCGATCCCGGCCTCCCCGAAAAACCGGGTGGCAGCAGGATCCATATCCAGAAGTTCTGCCACGACTTCCGGCTTTTCCTCATCCAGATACTGTCCTATTTCTATATCTTTCACTTCAGAATCCATTTCCGCAGCCGCTTCTTTCACCTGCATCGCTTCCAGACCCATTTCCGCAGCCGCTTCTTTCACCTGCATCGCTTCCGGATCCATTTCTGCAGCCCTTACATTTGGCGCGGCCAGCTGGCCGGACGCTGCCGCAAACAGCAGCGCCAGAACCAGAGAGATTCTTTTCTTTCCAGTTTTCTTCATACCTCACACCTCCATGGATGCTTCTGAATGATTCCATGAATGATTTCATGAATGATCCCATGAATGATTCCATGAATGATTCCCGGAATAATCTGCCGGATTATTCTTCCACTTTATCCAGATATCTTGTGATAATGGTAGCGCATTCTGCACGGTTGGCGCTTTTCTGCGGACTTAAGTTTCCTTTATCTCCGGTAATGATGCCTTCGGCCACGCACCAGGACATGGCTTCTTTTGCGAATACGTTGACACTTGCATGATCCGGGAAGGTATTCAGATTTGCCTGTGCGCTGGTGTCATATCCTTTATACTTTGCGTAGCGGTACATCATCACTGCCATCTGCTCCCGATTGATGTTGTCAGACGGCCCAAATTTTCCGGTGTCACTATATCCGGTCACAACGCCTGTATCTGCCGCCCAGAGAATGGCGTCCGTATACCACTGCTCGTCTGCCACATCCGGGAACTGTGCGCTGTATGTCACTTCCGGCTCCCCGTTCATCCGGTACAGGATGACGGCAAACTGGGCGCGGGCCAGATTTGCTGTCGGACCAAATGTAGTGTCATCCAGCCCGGTCATCAGCCCCTTCTCATAAACATTTCCTACATATTCATAGAACCAGGTTTCCTTACCCACATCATTATAGGGAAGGTCTGTGCTCCAGCATGCGGTAAACGTATAATCTGTAAAATATCCGTTATACGCGCGTTGTGTGGTATTTTCGTAACCATCGGCCACATCATTTCTCTTCCATCCAAGGAAAACAGATCCCTTTTTCGTCGGATTCTTTAAGGTCACCGGATCCTCGCCGGCCCGGTAAGAAGTGGGATTGGCCGGATCATTGGTTCCTCCGTCCAGGTTATAGGAAATCTTGTAAGTATTTCCAAGATAAAATTCCACCTGGCTTGGCGCAATCTCCAGTCTGTCCGCCAGATCCTCCGCTGAATTTGAATACGGCACCTCGCTTCCAGCCACCAGTCTTACTTTAGTGAAACCAGTATTCTCCAGAAAGCTTTCTCTTGGAGTCGCTATCGTATCATCAGAGTCAAAGTAAAAGCTCGGATTGATATTTTCCGGGAAGGTAATGGTATCAAACTTGCACGAATCAAACGCGTACAGGTAAATACACTTCGTATTCTCCGGAACATCGTAGTTGCCGGCCTGACTCTTGCCCGCCGGATATGCGTAGAGATCGTCATTCCACCATAAAACTCCGTCCTCTGAGTGGAATTCTCCATTCGGATCTGTCACATAAATCCCGGTAAGATTGGGGCAGTTGATAAAGGCATCTTTCGCATTGCCAGAGCCGCCTTGCGGCAACTGCAGGGTAATGGATGTAATGCCACTGTTCTTATAAGCATCTGTAATAGCTGTCACACCTGCATTTACTGGAATACGCAGATTCGGGCAATTTTGGGTAGTCGTTACAATAATCTGGCTGATTGGCTTCGGACAATTCAATGCGGAAAGTTTCGGTGAATTTCCCCAGCCGAAGCGCTCGATGCTGGCCGGCAGATTAATTGTGGTTAATTCTGCATATGTAGAAAGGCCGAAATACGGTGTCCCATTTATCTGGGTTACACCATCATAATAGGTAATGGTTTTCAGACTGTTGCGTAGATCTTCATGATCCAGTGAATAAACATTTGCATACACGGTTTCAATCTTAGTACATCCCGAAAACGGATTGTTCCATGCATCAATTCCGTCATATCCCGTATTATCCGGAAGATATACGGTAGTAACATTCGTAAACTGCGAAAAAGCTCCATCCTCAATAAAGCTTACGGTATTGGGGAATTTTACCGTGGTGATTACCCCAGGAGACATTATGCTAAAACCATCCAGATAACCGCTCACACCGACAACCGTATATTTCCCTACCTTTGCCGGGATCTCCAGCGTCTTCGACGACGCCCAGTCAAGGGTATTGCTTCCCGTCAGGACGACGGTATTGTCCTCATTGTCAACCACGCCTTCCCACTCTTTGTTGTCACCGACATTAATAGCATCTCCTCTGTTATACCAGGAAAGCTCCCGATCCGGAGCCTCGGCCGCTTCCTCTCCGGCTGCTTCCTCCTGCACCTGGGCCGCTTCTTCGCCGGCTGCCTGCTCCTGCACCTGGGCTTCCGGAGCGTCCGCCTCTGCTTCAGAAGCAAAAGCCACGGACCCGGACGGCACAGCCATCAGAGCAGCAAGAGCCACCGCCGCCGTTGTCTTCCATACTTGTTTCCTCATAAAATAAGCACCTCCTCATACTGCTACATTTTCAGATATATCATATCACAAACAGGGCTGACATCCAACTTTTTTCGCCGGATGTCAGCCCTTATTTCAGTCTCTGTTTCAGTCTCTATTTCAGCCTCTGTTTCAACTCTTATTTCTCTGACGGATTACATTCCGTATTTCTCTGTAAATCTCATAATGATCGTGGCGCACTCTGCCCGGTTGGCATTTCCCTGGGGATTCAGCCGGGTTCCTTCATTGGTGCCGGTGATGATCCCGGTTCCTACCGCCCAGGACATGGCTTCTTTGGCAAAGTCCTGCACATTTGCAGCGTCCGGATATTTGCTGTAGTCTGCTTTCTGGCTGACGTCGTATCCTTTGCTCTGTGCATACCGGTACATCATGGCCGCCATCTGCTCCCTGGTAATCTCATCCGACGGACCGAACAGGCCTGTGTCCGTGTATCCGGTCACGATTCCCTCATTGCTTGCCCAGAGCACTGCACTGGTATACCATTCTCCAGGACCGATATCCGGAAACTTCTGTGAAAATGACACTTCCGGCTTTCCATTCATCCGATGCAGGATGACGGCAAACTGGGCGCGGGCCAGATCATCTGCCGGCCCGAAATGCTGGCTGTCAAGGCCGGTCATCAGACCTTTGTCATTGACATACATCACCGCCTCATAAAACCACTGGGCGGAGCTTACGTCCTGGAAGGGGGAATAGGAAATGCCGCCGCTCCCCTTGGAGGCCACATAAACGCTGCCTGTGGGAATGTAGGCGTACATGGTGCCGTAGTGATAATTCCCCGTTGCATTGGTAACCGCTGTCCTGCCGTCTGTCAGCACTCCATCGCTCTGGATCTTGTAAAAGCCGCCGGACGGATTCTCATCCAGGATCAGCATCGCATAGCAGGACGCCTTGCCTGTTTCGTACAGCAATGTCGAAGACGTGCTTGCCTCCTTATATACATTCAGGCTGTTGTGAGCCGGGGAAATCGTATCCTTTACACCGATGGTATATCTCTGGTAATCCTGATTTCCCTGCAGCTTGTCCAGGGCATAGACCAGGTTGGCGTTCCGCTCTCCCCAGTAAGGATCGGAAGCATATTTTACTCCCAGTCCGCTGGCTTTATTTCCCAGAAATCCGCCGCAATACCGGCTGTCCCTGGGATAGAGATACCCTTTGGAAAGCCATCCGTTTGCGAAATCATTGATGCACGCCTGGACGCTTTCAAATACACTGGCATTTTCGCCCGGATTGGCGTCTGTGGCATTCAGGCCAAAGAGATTGTTTTTCGTCTGGGCGATATTGCTGGTGCCCCAGGCGCTTTCATTGGCCGCGATACCAGTCATCAGAAGCGCGTTGACGCCGTAAGTATTCTGTGCATTGACAAAATCACTGCCCCGGTTGGACATCAGGGAATGGTTGTATGAAGACGTCTTCTGATTGATCATGGAGCTCAGTGTATCTGCGCTGTAGCTGGTGACGCTGCGGAACGGCAGATACTGATAATAATTGTAATAAGGCGTATTCGGGTTCACCGAGTTGGCCCTGGTATTGTTCTGGTAATCCTTCAGCATGACGGAATAATCCTGATAAAAATAATGGCCGTCATAACTGTAATATTTCACATCTGCCTTCAGATAAGAAGGAGCCGCTCCATTATCCAGCTTCGTCCGGTAACCGGGAGTCGTCATGTCGTGAACCACGCCGTGGATCAGCCGGCCATTCTCCACATGGTATCCGCTGACCACCGCAGCCTGGGACACCTCTATGACCTGCACCTCTGACGCATTGACCCAGCCCACCACGCCGGACATCATAAACTTCACCTTTCCATTGCTTTCGCCAAGAAACGCAGCGTCCGCGCCATAGTCGCCATTGGTATAGCCAAGATTGCCCGTACCGTCCTCAGTGTAATTCGTCACCTGATTATTTTTCGTATTAAAATTTACAATCTTCGTGGTAGAAGACTGCAGCGTCCGGTCTCCTCCGGACTTTGTGTTCCCGCTTCCCTCATCAATGATCCCTTCCGAATCGCCAATCTCCGTAATATTGCCATATTCGTCCATGGCAGTCACGGTCTGCTGCCGGTACGGATTCATGTCCTGGAGCTCCTCCGCGTGCGCTGTCAGGCCAAACACCCCGGAAAACGCCAGACACCCGGCGGCCAGAAGCAAATTTCTTGCCCCTTTGTTCATAATCAATATACTCTCCTTTCTGCCTCACAAGTCATAATTGCAATAGTCGCCTATATTATAGCGCATTTTTTGCCGCTTGTCGAATGGGGACGGGGGATTTCCAGAAATCCCCCGTCCCCATTCGACGTCAACTTTCATTTTCCACACAATTTTAACACGCTATCCACACCAACTATTCACATTCGGGGGATAACTTCCCGCTTTAAAGCATTGGGGACGGGGGATTTTTAAAAATCCCCCGTCCCCAATGGATTATTCGAATGCTTCCGCGAATCGCATGATGATCGTAGCGCACTCGGACCGATAGGTTTCTCCCTGTGGATCCAGGCTGACCGGATCGGTCTTTCCGCTGATGATGCCGTTGCCGACCGCCCAGCTCATAGCCTCTTTGGCGTAGTCTGCAACCATTGCCGCATCTGGATAGTTTCCGTAGTCTGCTCCGCCTTCCAGGGAATATCCCTTATATTCGGCATAGCGGTGCATCATAGTTGTGATCTCCTGGCGGCTGATGTCGTTGCCGGGCTTGAATTCACCGGTGTTGGTGTATCCGGTGACAATGCCATTTTGCTGCGCCCAGATGACAGCATTGGTATACCATTCATTCTCCGGCACATCCGGGAAGATATCGTCATACTCCACTTCCGGAGAGCCATTGAGACGATACAGGATCACGGCCAGCTGTGCTCTTGCCAGCTTTTCGTTTGGTCCGAAGGTCGTATCATCAAGACCGGTCATCAGGCCGTGCTCATAAGCATACTTCACTGCATCGTAGTACCATTCGCCGGCGCTTACATCCTCGTAAGGAAGCCCTGTCTCCTCATATACATAAACGATCTTGTGAGAAGCGGAATCGCCGAACTTCAGATGGTCTTTATTGGAGGTATAGCATACCACCACATGGTCGCCGTTGGTTCCGGCATTGCCGTAGAACGGCTCCTCGCCCATTTCTTTTAAGCTGGACGGAAGCTCTACGCTCTCCAGATATCCTTCCTTGAAGGCATATTTTCCGATGGACTCAATGCCCTCTTCCAGGGTCAGTTTCTTTAATGTGATGGCCTTAAAGGTTCCTTCAAATGCGGACTCGCCGATCTCCTTTACATTGCCCGGAATGGTAAGCTCGGTCAGATGATGGAGATGGAAGGCCTTTCTTCCGATCTTCTCTACGGAAGCCGGAATCTCCAGGCTAATCAGTCTTGCGCCTGCAAACGCCATCTCTCCGATCTCGGTTACGGTATCCGGGATCGTCACCTGCTCCAGGCGGATGTTCATGGAAAAGGCGCCCTGCGGGATTACGGTCACGCCCCTGGATAAGGTCAGGTCCGTAATGTTGTTCTCGGAAAATACGCCCGCTCCCAGTGTAGTTACCGTATCCGGGATTACTACTTTCGTCAGCTTGTTGCCGTGGAATGCGCTTTCTCCGATCTCAGTCACTGCAGCGCCAAAGGTCATCTCTGTAAAATTATTGTACTCAAATGCTTTCTTTCCAATCCTGGTCACGGTATCCGGGATCACTACTGTCTCCATGCCATTGGGCGAGGAAACGCTGTCTTTGAGCTGCTCGATCTCTTCATCCGGGATCTTGAACGCATTCTCACCGATCTCTGTGATCGCCTCTCCGGTCTCGGGATTTTCTGCCGGCAACACCAGGTTCTTGTTTGCAAGACGGGTCTGATTGCCCTGCTCTGACCAGCCGGTCACTACAGAACCATCAAATGTAAAGTCGTCATATTCCCAGCCAGTTCCGATCAGGTTGGTGTAGATCACCTTGTGTCCGTCACTTACCGGGATAAACGTCGGCGTCTCTTTTTCATGCTCTTTATTTTCCGTGTACAGGATTACCTGTCCCTTTGCGCCGTCCTGGAAAGCGTCTTTATCAAGCTCTTTCAGCGTGGACGGGATATTAACAGTCGTCAGATTACTCTTGCGGAATGCCGCAGAAGCGATCGACTCCAGACCTTCGTTTAAGGTCAGCTTCTCCAGGGAAGAAGGACTGGTCTCCGGATACTGTGAAAATGCGCTCTTTCCGATGGATTTCACGCTTGCCGGAATGATCAGCTCTGTCAGATGGTTTGCGTAAAATGCCTGATCGCCGATCTCGGTAACGGTATTGGGGATCACCAGTATCTCTACCGGCGCTCCGTTAAATGCCATTCTTCCAATGGTCGTCACACCCTCTGGGATCAGCACTTCTTTCAGCGCTGTGCCACTAAAGGATGCCTGCTCAATGGAGGTAATCCCCTTGGGAAGGGTAACGCTCTCAAGAGACGCGCAACTGGTAAATGCACCGGATGCGATGCTTGTCACGCTGTCCGGGATCACCACTTCTGTCATCTCATTGGCGCGGAAGGCTGCGGTTCCGATGGTCTGCAAAGCCTTCGGCAGCTGCACTGCTGTGATGCCGCTGGCTGCGAACGCATTGTTACCGATCGCGGTCACATCTTTGCCGTCCGCGGTCTGATCCGGGATCCGAAGGTAGGTGTCAAAGGTGAGCCTTTCCTTCCCGGCGTCAGATAATCCGGTGATGGTGGTACCGTCATAGGTAAAATGTACCGGATTCCAGAACTGCTCCGCCGGCTCCTGTGTGCCGATCACCAGCTTCTGGACGTTGCTCTTTCCATTGTCTATATGGTCGATCAGCGCTTCCGATGCCAGAGCCTCCGGGCCGTACATGTAGACCACGCCGCCCTTCTTCTCTGCAGCAGTTCCTGTTGTCACTTCTTCCTTACCGGTATTCTGGATAAATACCCATTTATTTAACTTCTCCACACGGTCCGGCAGCGCGACAGACCGGATTTGGTTGCCCATAAATACCTGGGCGTCCATATTCAACTTAAAGTCGCAGGTGGTCGGGAACTGCACAGTGTGGATCGCGTTCGATGCAAACGCTCCCTGCTCCAGCCACCAGATGGTCTGCGGCAGTTTCACATAGGTCAGTGCATTCTTTGCAAATGCCTGACGGCCTACGCTTAACACGCCTTCCGGAAGGACAACCTCGGTCAGTCCCTGTCCGTAAAATGCCATGCTAAGAATGAGGAAATTTCCTCTCTCCGTCTTCTGGCTTAACGCTCCCTGATAGGCAGTCTTTACATTTTCCGGGAAGGTCACAGAAGTAATCTTCTGCGCCATAGTGTCCTCGTCGTACTTAAAGGCATTGGCTGCCACTGCGGTAACCTGGCGTCCGTCCGGGTCTTCTGACGGGATCACAATCTCGGGATTCACGGCCAGTTTCTTCAGGCCATTTTCAGAAAAGCCGGTAACTGCCCAGCCCTCCACCTTAACGGTCTCGGTCTTATTTACATCATAATATTCTGCTTCCACTTCCCCATAGGTAAAGTCGTGAGCATCCCACACTGTATTCTCCGGGTCATAACGAAGAACCAGCGTATGGTACTGGGACTCCGGGAAGTTCTCCTTGTCGGCGATCTGCGCCGCGCTGACATAGACGGTCGTCACCATCGCCTGGGTATCGTCGGAATACTCTCTGGTGAATACATTCGCCGGCAGCGCCTCTACGCTTTCCGGCAACTCCAGTGTCTCTACGATCTTGTTGCGGAACGCATATTTTCCAATGGTGGTCAGACCTTCCGGCAGGGTGATCGTACACACGGTATCCTTCAGATAATTCTTGGTGGAGAAGGCATAGTCTCCAATCTCCTTCACAGTAGAAGGAAGGTTGATCTCTGTAAAGTTATTGCCTGCAAATGCGTTGTTTGCGATCGTCACTACGCCTTCCGGGATCTCAATGCTGGTCAGGCCAGCCATCCACTCATCTGCAGTACTGCATCCAAACGCGCCTGCCGGAATCTCGGTAAGGCCTTTGGAAAGAACAATCTGGGTAAGCTTCGGATTGGTTCCGAATGCGCCGCCGCCAAGCGTAGTCACGCTGTCCGGAAGCACAATGCTGGTCAGCTCATTTCTCTGGAACGCGGCAATCCCGATTTCTTTTAAGGTATTGGGGAACTTCACAGTCTGAAGGCCGCTGTTGCAGAATGCCCGGTCGCCGACCTTCTCCAGGTAAGTGGGAAGTGTTACGGACTCGAACTTCTCTTCCTCCGTAGCAAACAGGCCGGTATCACTGGTCGTAGATGCAACCTCTGTGATATAGTCGCCGGTTGCATTGCGGTCGGGAAGGATCAGGTTTTTATCCGTTTTTCGCTTCTCAGCTCCGGACTCGCTAAGACCGGTAATCGTGGTTCCCTCAATGGTAAAATCCTCAATCGTCCAGGTAGCTTCCGCATTGGGATCCTGTCCCACGATCAGCTTCTGATGCCAGGATTTCTGGGACTCAGCGGTGCGGTCGATGGTATGGATCCTCTCCTTATTCAGCAGATCCTCGTTGTCGGTGTACATATACACCACGCCGCCCAATTCTTTTTCTTTCTCTGGCGCGTCTGCCGGGCACTCCTCCATACCCGGATTCCAGTAGAAGGCCTTCTTTTCCACTACTTCCGTGTAATCCGGAAGCCTTACAGACTTAATCTGGTTCTGTGCAAATGCCAGTGCATGGATCTGCAGCTGGAAATCACAGGTTCTCGGGAACCCTACTGTCGTAAGCTGATTGGTGGCAAACGCCTGGTTCTCGATCCACCAGATGGTGTGAGGCAGGGTCAGCTCTGTGATCTGATTCTTGGAAAATGCCATGGGCATTACCGCGATCACGCCCTCCGGCAGGTAAACCTTTGTCAGGTTATTGCCGTAAAAAGCGCTGGAACCGATGACAAAGTTTCCTCTTCTTGTTACAACATGGGTCACCGTATCATCGTAATCCACCATCATACCGGTGGGGAATTCCACAGACTCCAGTTCCATATTCTTAAACGCGCCTTCCGCTACACCAACCAGCGTTTCGCCGTTGTCATCCGTGGAGGGCAGTACCAGATGCTTGTTGGTCTTTACCTTCTCCAGGCCATACTCGGAAAATCCTGCAATCGCTTTTCCTTTGATAGTAAATTCTCTGGTGTAATCACAGCCGTTTAAGGTCTGTTCCATCGTGGTATACACGAAGTCTTCGGTACTCCAGATGCTGTCGTCAACAGACTGGACCACTGCCTCTTCCACACTCTGGGTGTCTCTTGCGGCAGAGTCGTTCTGCGCTGCACCGGCAGCCTCTTCTGCCGTCTGTGCCGCAGCTTCTTCGGAAGTCTCCTGCGACGTGGCAACATCCTCCTGCGCCGAAGCCTGTTCTTCTGACGCTGCATCTGACACATCTTTCGACGCATCCGCAGACGCATCTTCAGACGAATCTTCCGACGAATCTTCTGATCCATCAGAAACAGTCTCCTGATCTACAGGAGCTGCCAGGTTCTGGTCCGTTTCTTCCGCCTGAACCTGGACGGTTTCCTGCGGGACTTCAGCCGCAAAAGTAGGCATTGCCATACAAAGCGACAAAAGGATCGCAAGAAAACATGCAAATAAACGTCTCCTTTTCATTTTCATCCTCCTCTCTTCGTCATTAAATAAGCGCTGCCGCAAAAGCGACAGCGCTTTCCTGACTCTTATTTTATCAGAGGCTTTTTGCCACGTCTAATCAATATACCCGATAAAAGACTCGTTTTATCGGGTATATCTATAAATCACAAAATTCCTCGAAACAATGGATATTCGTTGCTGCTCCTACGCTCCGTAGTATTCCAGAAACCGCATGATGATCGTAGCGCACTCGGCGCGGCTTGCCTGGCCTAAGGGATCCAGAAGGGTCTGGTCGTATTTTCCGGAAATGATGCCAGTCCCTACTGCCCACTGCATGGCTTCCCCGGCAAAATCATGGACAAGCGCAGCATCCTGATAACCGGAAAAATCTGCCCTCTGCCCCACGTCATAGCCCCGGCTCTTCGCATAGCGGTACATCATCACCGCCATTTGTTCCCGGTTGATCTCATCCCCCGGTCCAAAGTTTCCGGTGTCACTGTATCCGGTCACTACCCCTTCGGCTGCCGCCCAGGAGACCGCGTCTGTATACCAGGTTCCGGGACTCACATCCGGGAAATCTGCCGTTCCTTCCACCGCAGGCTCCCCGTTCATCCGGTAGAGGATCACGGCGAACTGTGCTCTTGCCAGCGCTTCTACTGCTCCAAAGGTGGTCTGGTTCAGTCCGGTCATGATCCCTTTTTCAAAGACATACTTTACCGGATCGTAATACCAGGCGTCCAAGGGAACATCCTGAAATGCCAGAAGGCTTTCTGCCTCTTCCACGGCCCGGCCAAGGTCGATAAGCCCTGCCCCGTAATAGTCGTCTCTTCCGGGTGTTCCTTTATCTTCGGCTGTTTTTTTCAGGATCTGCTCCACCTGAACGGCCGTCAGATCCGGACATCTCTGTTTCAGCACCGCCGCAGCTCCCGCCGCGATAGGCGCGGCAAAGGAAGTGCCGGAAGCGCTGACATAACCGCCGGTTCTTCCCGTGGTCACAACCTGCTGCCCGGGGGCGCACAGATCTACCCGGGAATTATAATTGGAAAAATAGGCGATCTCCTCTGTACGGGACACGGCTCCCACCGAGATCACGCCGTCGTAGGAAGCCGGATAATTGTATTCCCCGGTTCCCCGGTTTCCGGCAGACGCCACCACAATCTTGCCTGCGTTCAGGACTCTTTGGATGGCCGCCTCTTCCAGGGCGTCCGGCTCGGTTCCTCCGATGCTTAGATTCACCACCTGGATGTCCTGCCTAAGCCGGATCTCTTCCAGAGCCGCGATCACATAGGAGAGACGGACCGCCTCATCGGAAGGATCTTCCCCTCCTGCCCGGTAGGCCACCACCCGTACCGGAGCGGCTCCGGCCGTCCCGGCGATCCCGACGCCATTATTGGCTGTGGCCGCGATCACGCCTGCGATCTGCGTCCCGTGGCCGATCAGGTCCGTCATAGACCGGTCGGAACCGGAAATGTAATCATAGCCGATCTCACAGCGCCCGGCCAGATCCTCGTGTTCTGTCATCACGCCGGTATCGATCACCGCCACCTTTACCACGGCCGCGCCGGGAGACGTATCCCAGACCTGGTCTGCTCCAATAGATGTAAACTGCCAGGCAGCGCCATTTTGCACATAGGGGTCATTGGGAAGGCTGTGAAGGGGGATCTTCCTGTCTCTTCCCACAGCTGCCACCTCCGGCCTGTCGGAAAGCGTCTCTATGACCGCATCGGCGTCGGCGTCCTCTGCCACGGTCAGCACCTCCACGGTTCCGCCCAGTTCCCTGGCGTCTCTGATCTCTTCGCCATACAGTTCCTGGATCCTGCGGCTGCCGGACTCCTGGCTTCTGGCATCCTCATACAACACAATGATCTGGCTGCCGGACTCCTCTGTTTCCATATCCGCCTCCGAAGCATGGAGAAGCTCCGGACCGGATAAGATCCACAGAAACAGGCAAAGACCTGCCGCCTGCAAAAATTTCTGTAATCCTTTCATTCGCCCCTCTTCTTTCTGAAGCGGATCCTTTCATCCGCTTTTTCTACGCTATACACCACAGGTGGTTACAAACCGGTTGATGATCGTAGCACACTCGGCGCGGTTGGCATTTCCCCTGGGATCCAGCCTGGTCCCATTATCTTTTCCAGTGATGATCCCGGTTCCGACCGCCCAGCGCATGGCTTCCACTGCAAATCCATCCACCTGGGACGCATCCTGATACCGGCTGAAATCTGCCTTCGTGCTGGTGTCGTATCCTTTTGCCTGTGCATAGCGGTACATCATGACCGCCATCTGCTCCCGGTTGATCTTATCCCCCGGGCCAAAGTTTCCGGTGTCACTGTATCCGGTCACTACCCCTGTATCTGCAGCCCAGAGAATGGCGTCCGTATACCACTGACCATTTGCCACATCCGGGAACTGCGGGCTATATGCCACCTTGGGTTCTCCGTTCATCCGGTGAAGAATAACGGCAAACTGCGCGCGGGCCAGCGGATCGGCCGCTCCAAAATAGGTATCATTCAGACCGGTCATCAGCTCCAGCGCATAGACATACTCTACATATCCGTAATACCAGCTGCTGGTCGTCACATCGCTAAACTGCATAGGCGGATAGGAAAAGATCTGCAGGGTTGTGGTGCATCCGTTGTAGGAAATCGTAATGTCCTGGATGGCATTCACCGCATCCTTATCATACCCGCTGCACATGGCGTCGATCAGGGGCAGATAAGAGGTGCCGTGATCGCACTGTACTTCCACAGCCAGCCCCAGAGTATCAAAGGAAGACCCTGCCGGCATCAGCAGGATCCGGCCTTCCAGGCCCGGCAGCCGGATACTCTGTGTGGTACATCCACCGGCAAAAAGCTGCACCCAGTGATGGGTATAACTAGTGCCAGGGCCGTAATAATAGCCTACTCCCATGTGATTATAGTCAGACAGCATGTTCGCCTGATGCCCCGGACTGTTCCACCAGGCATTGATCACTTCCCAGGCATCCGTCTGGCCGGCGGCAATATTTTCTCCCGCAGTCAGGTAGGAAATCCCCTGCTCCTGCAGGGCAGTCAAACAGTCTGTCCCGTTTGGCCTGGTATGGCTGAAAAGGGCGACAAGCTCCTGCGCCCGCACGTCGCAGGCCGCCTGCAGGGCATTAAAGGTAGACAAGGGCTGCAGTCCGTTTCCCATCCGGATGGAATTGGTGTAATACAGGACTCCAAACTCCTGCTCATTCAGGTTCAGATCCACTGCCTGAAGCCCCCGAAGCTCCTCTGCCTCCACATAGGCTGATACGACCTCCTTTTCATTCTCCGCCGCATACCCGGTCTCGTTCGCCCCTGCAAATAAACTGCAGCTTAAGATCAGTGCCAGCGCTGCTGCGATGAATCTTCGTTTCATAACTTTCACTCCTCTCTTTTGGTTCCGATTCTCTCGTCTCTACCACTATTCTATCCCCTATTTCCGATAAGGGCAAGAAAAATGTAGCCGGTCCTTCCTCTTCTGCCGCCAAAAAAAGACGCCCGCCGGATGAAGCCTGTCCTGGCTTCATCCGGGGACGTCCCGTTTTCTTTTTTCCCCGGATCCCTGACGTCCGGTTGGAGTCCTCTATCTATCTGACTGCCCGCAGATACCGCATCAGCATGGTGGCACACTCCGCCCTGCTGGCATTCTTCTGAGGGCTTAAGTTTCCATTGTCGCCGGTGATGATCCCTTTGCCCACGCACCAGGCCATGGCTTCCCGGGCAAACGCATTGACCGCGGCATTGTCCGGATATACGGACAGATCCGCTTTTTCACTGACGTCGCATCCGGTCAGAGAAGCGTATCGGTACAGCATGGTGGCCAGCTGTTCCCGGTTGATCGAATCCCCCGGTCCAAAGGTGCCCGTTGCTTCGTATCCGGTGATCACACCATTTTCATTGGCCCAGGTGACCGCATTGGTATACCACTCCCCTTCCGGCACATCCGGAAAGATCTCCTGATACGTTACCGCAGGCTCTCCGCTCATCCGGTAAAGAATGGTGGCAAACTGCGCCCTTGCCAGGTTATCTCCTGCAGAGAAAATATTGTCCTCAGTTCCGGTCATCAGAGAGGAGAGATAAACAAGCGCCACATCTTTTGCATACCAGGCGTTGTACGGCACATCTGCAAACGGCTCCAGGAATCTCTGCAGCAGCACGGCATATTCCGCCCTGCTGGTGGTTCCCTGGGGATCCAGACGGGCGCCGTCCTCTTTGCCCTTGATCAGTCCTCTTCCTACGATCCAGGCCATGGCATCCGCCGCAAAATCACTGACCCATCCTGCATCCTGGTATCCAGACAGGTCTGCCTTATCCGTGGTCAGGCATCCCTTGTATGTCACATAATTATAAACAATCTTTGCCAGCTGTTCTCTGGTCACCGTGTCGTCTGGACCGAAATTGCCGTTGGAATAGCCGTTTACAATGCCGTTCTCACTTGCCCAGAGGACGGCGTCTGTATAACTCTCTCCCGCGCTCACATCGGGGAACCTGGAAGCGTCGGTGGCCCTTGGCTTTCCTTCGATCTGCCACAGGGATGTCACCGTCTGGCTCCTGGTCAGTTCCTCATAAGGACCGAAAACTGTCTCGGACAATCCATCCATTACTCCAGCTTCCATCATCAGATCCACAGCTCCAATGAACCACTCATCTCCGGTGAGATCCTGATACTTGCCCTGGTAGGGCACCCCGTGATCTTCCGGGTAGCCGATCAGGTAATTCATGTCCACTCTTCCGGCAATTCCCGGCACTTCGCCGGTGTCGGAATACTGCCAAAGGGTGTATTCGCCGGTATAAGTACAGGTGGTATTCCACTGCGCCACCCAGGTGTACCACTGGGAGAAGCACTCTGCCGTCAGATACTCGTTCAGCCAGCTTAAGTTGGCGTAGACGCCTACCGGATATCCCGCCTCCTCAATGGCCGCACAGAACGTTTCTGCGATCTCTGCCAGCCGCTTCTGCGTGGCCTGGATATCCACACCATTGGAAACCGGATTGCGGACCAGCGTACTGTTGTCTTCCATATCAAAGAAAATGGGATAAGCCAGATGGTGTCCCTCCACCAGACGCAGCACATGCGCCGCCTCACTTCTGGCTCTTTCTGTGTTGGTTGCATAAGAATAAATATAGACGCCATAGGGAATGCCCAGGCGCTCGCACTCAGAGACATTTCTCTCAAAGTACTTGTCATCCTGTCTTTCGTCGTCTCCGCCGTACCCTACCCGGAGAATGGCAAAATCAATACCGGATTCTTTGACCTGCTCCCAGTCAATCTCCCCCTGCCACTCGCTGACGTCAATCCCTTTTCTGGTCGCGTTCTCATGATAGGCTTCTGTGTTCAGGTCTCTGGTTCCTTCCGCCTCCTGCCGGACGGGCTGGCCGTCCTGGTACCGGAAGCTGTTGGCCTTCAGACCCTGATCGATCTCCGGGATCAGCTCTTCTGTCCCTTCTGTCCCGGTCTCCGGCTCAGCCGCAAGTGCAGCCGTGCCATTTGTAGCAAGCATTCCCGCGATCAGCGCCGCGCAAAGCCATCGTTTCATCTTTATCCTCTTCATTCGCGTCCTCCTGTTTTCGCTGTTGTTATCCTTTCCGCCGGATCACGCTGCCCATCTTACGCACGGGCCTGGTCATTTTCCAGCTGGTAGAATTTTCCATGCTTTCGATCTGCCTTTGCTGCTGGTCTTTGACTGCCATCAGAAGATCAATGTGATCCTGCTGATGCTTTGTCTTCTCGGTCAGATCCTGCACCTTCCACTCCAGTTCCCGCAGCTTCTGATGCAGTTCATAAGTATAATACAGATTCTTCTTTGTTTCCTGATAAAAGGATTTGGGCGTAAACCCGTATTTTGTCTCCAGCGTTTCCCGTATCTTCGGATCATTCAGAAGCGTTTCCATCTTCTCCAGCCCAAGCACCGGGTTGATCCGGTCGAACCCCACAGTCTCCATCAGAAGAAAGGCCTGCTCACACAGCAGTTCCTCATGAGAAGACGCCTCCTTATTCACAAAACATTCCCGGAATGTGCCGACAAACAATTCATCGGAAAAATCATCAAAGAAATGGCGCCGGATGCTCATATGCTCATTGAAGAACCGAAGATCATTCTCCGGATTGACCGCGCTGTTCTGCTCGGTATTTCTCCGGTATTTCAAAAGCGGTTCCTCCAGGAATCCAAATTCATAATATTTTGCAGCCCTGACAAAGTAATCAAAGTCATGAGCCTGCACATAGGCCAGGTTAAAGTCTCCCAGATGATCCAGAACCTCTCTTCGCATCAGAAGCGAAGACTGGATCAGGGAATTGCCGTAAAAGAAGAAAAACCGAAGCCATGCCTCCCTGGATTCCTGCCGGTTGTCATAAAGATTATAAAGATCAGGCAGGTCTTCTCTTGGCACTACTTTACTATCCGGGCCGATGATCTCCAGCCGGGTAAAACAAAGCCCGATGTCCGGATGTGCTTCCATATACGCCACCTGATGCTCCAGCTTGTCCGGCCTCCAGACATCATCGCTGTCCAGCCTTGCCACATATGCGCCGCCGACTCTGGAAAACCCGGTATTGGTCGCCACGCAGATATGTCGGTTCTTCTCCAGGTAGACCGGTTTTATCCTCGGATCCTGAAAGCTGCGGATGATGTCCCCGGATCTGTCTGTGGATCCGTCGTCCACCAGGATCAGCTCCCAGTTCTGATAGGTCTGTTCCAGGACGCTGGAAATGGCTTCCTGCAAAAAGTCGTCGTGATTATAATTTACCATCACAATACTGACCAACGGACTATTCATGTGCTCCTCCCCATTCTTCTGCCAGCTGATCGAAGGCTGCAAACTGCTCTTGTGCGCCTGCGATCAGCCGGTCCACCTCGCGGTCTTCTAATCGTTCTATATGCTCCAGCTGATCCGTCCGGAAGGATTCCAGATCCTCCAGGCGGAGATAATTGTTATAGTGAAGATCCTCCAGGGTATTCTGGATCTTTTTATCATACACAATGGGATACACCTGTTTCCGGTTCAGCCACCCCATGACCAGACTGTGGAACCGGGTGCCCACCACGATCTGCGCTTCCGCGAACAGATCCAGCGCTTCCCGGAGATTGTCCCGATAATGGAACACCGGGATCCGGCCTTTTTCCCCGGTTTTTTCCAGCACTCTTTCCATGGCTCTTGCATCTCCCTGTGCTTCGCAGAGAGACAGAAATACCACCTCATACCCGCGGGCAAGAAAATATTCCAGGATCTGACCCAGCACCTTTTCATAGGCGTCTGTATAGCTGCAGAGCGGATATTTTCCTCCGCGTTCTTTCATGTCGATAGCGGAGATCAGAACCATCTTCTTTTCCTGCTTCCGGGAATGGTACTGCAAATTATAGGCTACGTCCGGCGCCCACCGGACGTTGTCAAGATCCCGGAACAGCCCGTAAGAGTAACTGTCACGGAAGCAGATCGCGTCATAAGTGGCAAACAGCCGGTGATAAGACGTATAGTAGTTCTCATCGGTGTAAGGCCCGAAATTCGAGCCGATCAGATACATCTTTTTTCCCAGTCTCCGCAAGGTTCTGTCACTTTCCAGAAATGGCCCGAAGTCTTCACTGTGCTGAACAAAGGAGCTTCCCCCGATGTGGACCACCCCATCGGAAAAGCGGATCAGCATCTTCCAGAATCCATTGTCTGTTTTTTTCAGTTTCTTCCACAGATGATCCCAGAACCTGGCAGTCCTGCTGTTGTAATCACAGACTTCCAGATTGGGAAGTCCGGCAAATGTTTTTTTATAAGAGCTGTCCGCAAAGATCCGGAAGCGGATCTTTGGGTATCTTCTGCACAAAATATAGACAAACAGGTCGTCCCCGAAATTTCCTGCCAGATAGGCATGGACAAATATGCGTTTCATTTTTTATCCTTCTCCTAAACGTCTATAGTATAGCATAGAATCTTCCGGGACAAAACCTTTTTTCAAAATCAGGATCTATTTGCAGTCATACCCTGCTGCCCGTCCTGCATAAGCGCCGCTTTCTCACCGATAAAGTACGAGGTCCCTTCGTCGTCCAAAAGGAAGATCTGCATACGGACTACAGCGGACCGGTCGGCAAAGGGAAGGGTGTTCAGATGGATTCCGTAGGTGCCGTCCTCATTTTCTGTCAGCTGGGACCACTGGGCGTCGCTCTGGTCCTCTTTGGTCCAGGCGCATACCACAATGGATCCTATGTCATTTTCCACGTTCTGGATATCGCTTACAATGATCGGGATGGTAGCCGTCTGGGATTCATAGATTCCCACACTGACTGTTGCCTGAGGCGTTTCTTCTGCCTCGTCATTTCCCTGTAATTCCGGCACATCCTCGTCAATATCCGCCAGGCGGTTCAGCATCCGGGACTTTTTTTTCAGCTCCCCGTTCATATAGTCCTCCCCATAGGTTTCCGTCAGAGTTTCTTCCATAGAAAAGAGGTTGGTGCCAAGTCCCAGCCTGTCGCCTTCAATGTCTGCCCCCAGGGCCGCCAGCGTGGTAGGGAAGAGGTCAAAGGTGGTGTAATCTCTCGCCTCACTCTTCTGTGTCTGCTGCGCGGCGTTGATATAGGCAACATAGGTCTTCCGGTCATAATCCCCGGATACATTTTCGCAAAAATCACTGTCCATGGTCAGATGATCTCCCGCCAGGACAATGGTCGTGTTTTCGTAAAAATCCTGCTCCTGGATCCAGGAGATAAACTCTGCCACCTGCTGGCTGGAGCATGCCATTACATTGGCGTACTGGTTATCTCCGAAGGTATCCGGACATTTTTCGCACAGATACCCGTCCTCAAAATGGGTGTCCACCGTCAGCATGGTCAGGTTAAAGGGGTTGTCCTGGCTGCTTAATTCCAGCAGCTTTTCTTTGGCAAACTGGAAAAGTTTCTCATCTTCATAGCCCCACCACACCGAATAATCTTCCGGGATCATGCCGTTTTTGCGGGCATACTCGTAGTCCACCATGTCATAATCCCCGTGCTCGGTAAAGTAGAGTCTGCGCCCTCCAAAGGTAGCGTCCGACCCCAGGAGCAAGGTCTGCGAATATCCTTCCTCACTTAAGATGTCGCCCAGAGTCGTCGCTCCGGCAAAGAAACTGTCCTGTGTTCCCATGTCGTTCTGTCCGATGGGAATGTTCAGGGGCAGACCGGAGGTATGTGCGAACATGGCTCCCATGGTCCAGGTGGTCCCTTTCATGGCATGAGCGCCGTTTATGGAGGCCCCGAAACCGGAAAAGTCTTCATTTTCCTCTGCGATCTTTGTCAGCTCCGGGATCACGTTTTCTTCAAAGGCTCCGCCGGACGCGCCATCTGCATAAGTCGTCTCCATGGATTCCAGGAAGATATAGATCAGGTTCCTCTTCTGCTCCGGGAACGTAACAGAGGTCTCTGCCGGATCCACATAATTCGAGTCAATAAATCCGGAATAACTTCCCTGGGAATCCACATAATCCTCCAGTTCCAGTCTGTTGGCAGTCACATACAGGGCGCCAAGGCACACCAGGATCCACACCAGCAGGAGTACGCCGGTTATCAGATAAAAGAATCTTTTTTTCCGCAAAAGGAAGAGCACAACGAGTATCACTGCAAACACCAGAAGCGCGGGAAGCGCGCACTGGATCAGGTATTCTCTGACCATATCTGAATTCGTCCCCTCCAGGGGTCCTGTCAGGTGGAATACCAGCTCGTCCATGGTCAGCTGATTCCAGGTCCGGAACATCCAGAAGACGCTAAACAAAAGAAGCGGCGCTGCCAGAGAAAATATGGCGGTCAGCACTACTTCCAGGATTGCCGCTGTTTTTATCAAAATAGCTTTTACTTTGTTCATTTATGTTCTCAACTCCTAAAAAATCCTAGCGTTTATCATAACACATATCTGTGTTTCACGCTAGGATTACTTTAAAATTGTGTAAAATTGGTAAAAAACAGGTTAAGCCGCATCGGCTGTATACCAGGCGGGCGCAGCGATCACTTCTCCCGACATAGCGTACAGCACGCCTCCTTCACTGTAGCAGACGGGATTGCCCGGCTCCGCCTCGATGTACATCAGGTTCGTCAGACCGTCAAAGGCTCCGTCGGCAATATAAGTGATATTGGCAGGAATAAAGATTTCCATGACCTGGTCTGCAACTTCCGCCAGAGCGCCGGCCTCGATCCCGGTACAGGCCGCGTCCGCAGGCAGCGTAAGGATCCCGTCCAGCAGACCGTCCCCGGGTGTGCAGGCTGTGATATGTCCCGCGTCATCACAGACAAATCCGGCAAATTCTTTCCAGCCGGCATACACTTCCACCTGCGCCGCTCCCTTTTCTGTACCGGTAAATGGGATGGTACAGGCTTCGTCCAGATACCAGCCGTCGAATACTTTTCCCGGACGGAAGGGAATCTCCCATGTCTCCGGTGAGAGCGCTTCTGCCTCTGCAGTGATCTGCGTTCTTGCGGGCTCTCCGCCATTTCCATTCAGCCAGACCGTCACCACAGCCGGAAATACCGCCGCATCCTCTGATATGATCCCTCCGGCAGATTCTCCAGGAGCCGTCGTCTCCCCAACCGCCGGGAAACTTCCTGCTTCTGACGTTACCACATCTTCCGGTGAAGGGCGCACCTCCTCTCCCGGCAGAGGCTCTTCCTCCTCTCCCGGAACGTTTCCCTCTCCCGGCAGTGGCGTCACCTCCACTCCCGGAATGATCCCTGCTCCAGGCAGGGGGATTGCCATCCCGCCTGTGGGTACAAACAGTTCCGCAGCTTCCTTTGCCGCAGGTTCCTGCAGTCCACTCTCAAGCTCAGCAGACACCGGAAGCGCCGGACAATTCTTTGCCGCCGAAAGTCCTTCCTCCCCCACAGGCGCTTCCTCCGCTGCAAGAGGGATCCGATACTCCCCGGACGTCCGGGTTGCTTCAAACCTTTCCGCCGCTGTCATTAAAACGATCGTCAGCGCAAGCAGGAGCAGGATCCCTGTCACCCTTCTAAGGATCGCTCTCATATCCGCACCGCTCTCGGATAACACCAATACCATTTCCATGTTTTATCCCACCTCACTTTATGGAATCCATTATAAAAGGGTTCCTGTGCAAAATGAAGTGACAGGGAGTGGCAACTTGACACATTTTGTTATCATTTTCTGAAAAAACGTCTACTTTTTCTTCAGCTCGATATTCAGATCCACATTTCCCTGGATCCCGTCCACCTGTCCCTTTTCAGTGTACTGCCAGATCTGGAAATGATAAGGCGTCTGGGGCTTTGCTTCGTAGTCCGCGTACCAGATCGGATACGCTTTCAGTTCTCTTAGATCAAACTCAAAGGCTTCCCAGAGCATATTGCTGTAGATCATGGCCTGGTATCCTGCTTTTTCAATCTCCTCACAGAAAACCTTTGCATTCCTGGTGAATTGCTTTCCTGTTACATCCTGGGTCCTGGACTCTTCTCCCACAATATGTTCCGGATCATAGACCACAGGAAGGTCCAGTTTCTGTCCTTTCAGATGCTTCAGCACAAACCTGGCTTCTTCTTTTGCCTCTTCTTCATTGACCGCCTGGGCGAAAAAGTAGACGCCAACATCCAGTCCGGCAGCCTTGGCGCCCCGAAAATTCTGTTCATACTGTTCATCTACATGAAGATTTCCTTCTTTTCCATATCCCCGGAATCCCAGCCTTATAATGGCAAATTCGCAGCCGTCCGCCCGGACTTTTTCCCAGTCGATCTGCCCCTGGTAAAAGGAAACATCCACGCCCAGCCGGTATCCGTATTTTTCCTGGTCTGTATATGCCATCCGGTCCCCGTTGATCTGAAAGGCCTCCGGATCATAAGGATTTTCATTTATTTCCGGATCTATTTCCATGGTATGCTCCTCTCCGTGAGCATCCACAAACGTCTGTTTTTCTTTTTTCAACAGAAAGGGCTGCTTCTTCCTTTCCCTTTCCGAAGCAGCCCAGCATTACTGCCGCAAGCAGTAAAAAACCGATCATAAGTCTTTTTTTTGCTGTCAATTTCTGATTACTCTCCTAATCCATCGGCAATGGCCTGCAGCATAGCCTCCATTGCCTCTTCTTCGTCTTCCCCCTCACAGATCAGGGTGATCTCATCTCCCTTTTTGATACAGGCGCCAAGTACGCTAAGTACGCTTTTGGCATTTGCTGTCACATCGTCGTATTCAAAGCAAACACGGCACTTATATCTGCTGGCCACATTGCAAAACATTCCCGCCGGGCGAAGATGCAGCCCGGTCGGATTGTGGATCGTCACTGTCTGCCGGATCATGGTCGTACCTCCTGTATGGTTCTTATTGTTCAGCTCTATCTTATTCTTCCTGGTCCCCAGAGATTTTCTTCAGCACGATCTCTACCTGGACGTCGTTTACCAGACTACAGCTCTTGGGAAGGTCTACCTTTACCGGCACTGTATATGTGCCGGGGCTGGTACATTCCTTTAAATCAATGGACACCTTTTTTGCCAGTGAAAGCCCGGACAGCGTCTCCTGCGGTCCGCGGATCTGAAATTCCAGATCCACAGCCGTCCCGTAGCTGACCTCCAGGTCCTCCGCCAGGTTGCTGACTACAATTGCGTTTGTCGCCACTTCAAACACCTGGGCTCCCGGCTGGTTCACCGTGATGGTGACTACCACGTTGCTGGCGTTCGGATCTACCAGCGTCACGCCCTCAGGCAGGTATTCGGTAATATCCACCGTATGTTCCGTCCTCTGGGTCAGTCCGCTTAACTCCAGCTCGCTCTCGGGGATCTCAACAGCCACCAGATCACGAATGGTATCTTCGTCTCCGGACAGCAGCACATCCTGGGGTTCGCAGGAAATATTACTGATACTGTACCCTTCTGCCGCTGAAATGCCGGAATCATCGATGCGGATCGGCACGTCCTTGGTCTGGTAAAGTTCCACTTCTACGGAGAGCCCTTCCTCTCCCAGGTTGTTGACCAGAAGCGTCTGGTCGATCACGTTGTTATTTACATCATAGAGTACCAGATTTGCCTCTAATTCTTCGCTTTCTGACAGGCCGGAAACATCCACCTCGGCGCATACCCGGTTGATACTGTTCAGCACGCTCTTGGGCCCTCGGATGGTAATCCCCGTAGGATCTGCTTTCAGATTGCCGATCACATAACCCTCCCGGACCGTTCCAATGGTCGTGGGCGTGATCGGGAAGTTATTTCTTGCCTCTTCCTCAATCCGCACCTGCAGATTGCGCGGCGTGGAATATGCCTCTTCGTAGGTATGGCCTTCCACAGTGACCTGGATCGGCACCTGGGTGCCAAGCGTCAGCTCACGCATATCCGCCACTGCTTTGATATCGTCTGTACTGATCCGGCTAAGCTCCCTGCGGGTCGCCGTCACAGTCACGCTGACCTGAGAGGTACCGTCTATGATCTGATATGTGCGGTTGCTGTCCGTCACGATATCATCGTTGATCACCGTAACCGGTATATTGCTGAAGGTACGGTCTGTAACCGGATTGTCAATATTAACCACCAGGAACCACAAGGTAACTGCGGCCAGGAAGGCTAATATTTTCAGGCCGAGATTATTCATCAGTTTTTTTCTCATTCTTATGCCTTCCTTTCCAAAAGATATGAAATTTTCCTGGTTCTTTTTTGGGCGCCTGGATCTCTGTCAGCATCCTGCGAAGTTCCTCTTCGCTGATATCCCGGTACAGTGTTCCGCCAAGAGCCGCAGAGACGGCTCCTGTCTCCTCGGAGACCACGATCACCAGGGCGTCGCTGACCTCGCTCATGCCCAGGGCTGCCCGGTGTCTGGTGCCCAGATCCTTACTGATACTCATATTGTCAGAAAGAGGCAGGTAACAGGTCGCCGATACGATCCTGTCTCCCCGCACGATAATCGCGCCGTCATGAAGCGGCGTGTTGTGTTCAAATATATTGATCAGCACCTGGCGGGATACCAGACAGTCCATCTGGATGCCTGTGCTCTCATACTCTGTCAGATGGATCGCCTGCTCGACAACGATCAAAGCTCCCGTCTTGACTCTGCCCATGGCATAGGCCGCGCGGATCATACTCTCTCTGGTTTCCTCGCTGAAATGGGCCTTTTCTTTATTGCCTTCAAAAGGAACCACAGAGACCAGATATTTTCTCTCGCCAAGTTTTTCCAGCGCTCTTCTAAGTTCCGGCTGAAATACCACGATCGCTGCCGTAGCCATTACAGTCACCAGATTTTCCGCAATGAAAAGAATCGTGTGCATATTAAAAATAGCGGCAAGCAAAATGAATACTGCCAGGACAAGAATCCCCCTTAGCAGCATCCATGCCTTGGTATTTTTGATCCACACCATGATCTGATAGATCAGAAAGGTCAGAATGAATACTTCGATGACGTCCGTGATCTGTACGCTCGGAAAATACAGGGATATCGCGTACTTATCCAGCAACCCGCCAATCATCTGTCTCATTTTTCCACCCCTCTCTTTTTCTTTCTATGTATGTGTTTCCCCTTTTATTTCATACCCAGGTCATCTTTGAGGCTCTGTGTCAGAAGCACTTTATCCACGTCTTTGACGTCTTTTCTCTTTCTGGCCTTCCTTCTGACTTCCTCCGCATCAATGATCTCTGTCTCCTGCCGTTCATTGATCTTTTTTACGGTTTTTTCCGGCGTAGCGATGGAGATCTTCGGAACAGCCTTTACATAATAGTAATACTCGTCATCCTCATACTGCAGGTTTTCGCTTCTGGAATAATCCACTGCAAAGAAGAATATTTCCAGGATCAGCCCCAGAACGATGGCGGCAATGCTTCCGCCCACCAGCGATCCATAGGAAGTATGCACCCCAAACGCGATATCCCCTGCGGCGATCACTACGATATTCACAACAGCCCCTGCCACGATGGCTATCTTCCAGGCATGGTCCGCCGCCTGCCGGCGCAGAGTATATACCACAAAACAGCAGATCAGGAAAGCCACGATCACGATCCACATTTCCTTATTCTGAAACACCTGCTGCAGATACGAGATCACCTGGGTCAGAAGATCTGCGCTTCCTTCCAGCGCCGACGCATTCTCTCTTACATATTCCAGCATGTAAAAGGCGATGCCTCCGCACACAACCGCTACCATGCTGACCGGCGAGAGCAGCAGTCCGCACGCTACCGGGATGGCATATGGGATCTTCAGGAAAAATGCCAGCGCCGTTAAAAGCACCAGAAGCGACATCTTCGGCGTCAGCCTCAGATAAAAAATATACATAACAAGAAACACCACTGCCGTAACCAGCAGGATGCCCAGCGAAACCGCCGCCAAATGGGCAAGGATCAGCGCCGTTGCCACGATGACGGTAAAAAACAGCGGCAGAAAGGTGCAGATAATCGCAAGCCCCAGAGCCGCCACTGGCGAGGCCAGGGCTCCCAGAAATCCCACCTGATGATTGATCAGGGCAAAAGCGGCAAAGGCCAGGATAAACTGTCCCGCCTTTTCAATGATTCTGGAATATCTGGCGTATAGTTCCTGTATGCGTTCACGAAAAACATATATGGTGTCCATGTGATCGGTCTCCTTTTCTCTTCTCTATTCCCGCGCGCTCCGGCCTGCATACATTTTCAGCAGACGGGTAAGATCGTGATTGTATTTTTTCACTCTCTGCCGGGCGTCTTTGTGTTTTTGATTATACATATGATTTGCGATCAGAAGATATATGATCACAACTGCCAGCCACCCTACAATGACCATGCCGCCCACCAGCAGCATGACCGACGTGGACATGTGTCCCATCAGGCTGTCAAGCCCTGCAAGGATCAGCAGCGCCACCAGGCACACATACCCGACCGTCACCCAGATCAGAGAGCAGAGCATGTGAAGGCTCACATAATCCTTGCGGTAATATGCGCTGATCTTAAAATCTTCCGTCCCCTGCGTCTTTTCATAAAAAGCCATCCGGGTCATCAGTTTTACCTTTTTTTCATCTAACATAAAAATACCTCGGGTCATTTCCTGCTTCTAAACATCATTTTCAGTATAACAAATATCCTTATCCTTGTCCAATACTTATCGTTAAAAAGTAGACTTTTTGAACACCGGCCTTTTTCAATACCGCAGCCGCCGCGTCCATTGTATTTCCTGTGGTATAGATGTCGTCGATAAGAAGGACTGTTGAAACCGGCACGAAGTCCGCAGACACTGCAAAAGCATTCTGCATATTTCGGATCCTTTCCTGTTTGCCCAGCATTTTCTGAGCCGTAGTACTTTTCCGGCGGACCAGACCAGAGGGATCCACCGGGATCCCCAGACGCTCCCCCAGTTCTTCTGCCAGCAAAAGAGCCTGGTTATAGCCTCTCTTTCGGTATCGTTTCCTGTGCAGAGGGATCGGAAGGATCCGTTCCGGCGCCCACCGGCGCACCTGTCCCGCAAAAGCCTTTGCCATTGCTTCTCCATAATAATATGCAAATCTTCGCTGATTGTGGTATTTGAACTGATAGACTGACCAGCTGACCGGTTTTCTGTGAAGCCACAGACTGCAGCCCTGATCGTAAGAATGCCCGGATGCTCTGCAGTCGTGGCAGTATTCCTGCTCCGCATAGCGGACAGGCCTGCCGCACTGCATACATCTTGGCTCCTGTATAGTGAGTTTTCGTAACTCTTCTTTACATGTTCCGCAGATCCCCGCGGCGCTGGCCTTCCCGCAGAAGGGGCAGATTTCCGGCCAGAAGGTTCGTAATAGAAATGATATTATTTTCATAGAAATTCCTGAATTTTCTCTGCCAGGCTGGTATTTCGCTTCTGATCCTGGTTATTGCGGATCATCTCCTGAAAAACCGCCTCGCTCCCCACCAGTGTTACACACTTTTTTGCCCGTGTGACTGCCGTATACAGAAGATTTCTGTGGTACAGCTGCCTGGGTCCCTGTAAAAGAGGGACCACCACCGCCGGATATTCGCTTCCCTGGGACTTATGTACAGTAATGGCGTAAGATAGCTCCAGTTCATCCAGCATCGTGTATGGGTAAGTCACCAGCCTGTGTTCATCGTACTCCACGGTCAGAGTCTCTTCATAAGCATTGATCGTCCGCACAATGCCCATATCTCCGTTAAAGATCCCCTGTCCTTTGTCAATCACAAGTCCGTACTTTGTACGGATTTCCCATTCCAGCTGATAATTATTTTTGATCTGCATCACCTTGTCCCCTTCCCGGAACAGATGATCCCCGGACTCTCTTTCATTTTTCTCAGGCCCCGGCGGGTTGAGATACTGCTGCAGGATCTTATTCAGGCGCTCCACGCCCAGAAGCCCCTTTCGCATCGGCGTCAGCACCTGGATATCATATGGAGTGGCCCCTACATACCCCGGCAGTTTTTTCTGGATCAGCGTCAGGATCACGCTGATGATCACATCCGGCTCCTGGCGTTTCAGGAAAAAGAAATCCTGACTTTTGTTATCCAGCAGCACCGGTTCTCCCCGGTTGATCTTGTGGGCATTGACCACGATGTCGCTCTCCCCGGCCTGCCGGAAGATCCTGGTCAGCATGACCACCGGAAAACAGCCGGAATCAATAATGTCTTTCAATACACTGCCCGGCCCTACGCTTGGAAGCTGGTTCTGATCCCCAACCAGGATCAGACGGGTGCCTGGAACCACCGCTTTCAACAGCGCATTCATCAGTGGCAGGTCTACCATAGACACTTCATCGATGATCAGCACGTCTGTATCCAGAGGATGTTCCTCATTTCTCTGGAAGCCTCCGGACGCCTCTTCCTCTGGGCCTCCGCTTACCTCCAGAAGCCGGTGGATGGTGGAAGCCTCGTATCCGGTGGTTTCTGTCATCCGCTTTGCCGCCCTTCCGGTGGGCGCAGCCAGAAGGATGGTCATCCCTTCGCTTTCAAAAAAACGGATCATGGCATTGATGGTGGTAGTCTTGCCTGTTCCCGGTCCTCCGGTCAAAACCAGGATCCCCCGCTTCACTGCCTCTGTCACCGCTTTTCTTTGCATCTCATCCAGGATCAGCCCGGTGTTATCCTCGATCTTTTCCAGCCGCTCCAGGATCCTTTCTTCCGGCACCTGATCCGATATATTCAGGTCGTGCAGCATTTTTGCCACATTCAGCTCCATATAATAAAAATGCGCCGCATAGACCCGGCCCCCGTCTTCGCCTTCCTTGAGCACCACTTTCTTTTCCATGGCAAGATCCATAAGATAAGTTTCTATATGAGAGATCTCTACTCCCAGCAGTCTGCCCGCCCGCCAGAGCAGTACGTCCCGGGTCAGGTAGACATGTCCCTCCGCGATGCTCTGCATCAGGGTATAGAAGATGCCGCTGCGGATCCGGAAGTCTGAATCCGCATGGATCCCCACCCTGGCCGCAATCTCATCGGCAGTCTGAAACCCCACGCCCGCCACATCATCGGCCAGACGGTAGGGATTTTCCTCAATCACCCGGTAGACGCCTCTTCCATACCTCTGACAGATCTTTACAGCTAGTGCAATGGAGATGCCGTATTTCTGAAGATACAGCATGATCTCCCGCATTTCCTTTTTTTCTTCTGCCTGAACTGCGATCTCTCTGGCTTTCCTCTCGCTGATCCCTTTGATCTCCGCAAGTCTTTCCGGCTCTTCCTCGATGATCCGGAATGTATCCTCCCGGAACTTTTTCACAATGCGGCCCGCCAGCGCCGCGCCGATCCCTTTGATCGCTCCGGAACCCAGATACCGCTCAATGGAAGCCAGATCCTCCGGTTCGCAGACTCTGGCCGTTTTCGCCGCAAACTGGAGTCCATAAAGTTTATGCGTGGTATATTCTCCTTCCATCTCCAAAAGCTCGCCTTCCTCGATGAAATGAAAATTTCCCACGCAGGTCACTTCTCCGTCTTTGTTATTCAGATGAAATACCGTATACCCGTTGTCGTCGTTCCGGTATACAATATGCTCTACAAATCCTTTGATTTTTTCCATTAGTATTCTTTTCGCCCGCCTGTAAACTCTACGAACTGCCCCGTGCCGATAGCTACCACCTGCATCGGTTCGTCCGCCGTCATGGTGTTGATACCCGTTTTCTCTTCGATCAGCTCTTCCAGTCCTCTGAGCATGGCTCCTCCTCCGGTCAGCATGATCCCCCGGTCCAGAATATCTGCAGACAGTTCCGGCGGAGTACGTTCCAGCACGCCGATCACAGCCTCCACGATCTGTCCCGCAGGCTCTCGAAGAGCCTCTTCTGTCTCCGACGAGGTAATGGTCACCGTCTTTGGAAGGCCGGTTACCAGATTTCTCCCCCGGACTTCCATGGATTCTTCTTCGATCAGCGGATAGGTTGTCCCGATCTTGATCTTAATGTCCTCCGCCGTCCGCTCTCCGATCAGAAGATTATGCTTTTTCCGCACGAAGCGGACAATGGCTTCATCAAAATCATCCCCCGCAAGCTTCAGGGATGTGTTCACTACCGTACCGCCAAGAGAGATCACTGCAATATCCGAAGTGCCGCCTCCGATATCCACGATCATGTTGCCACAGGGTCTGGAGATATCGATCCCCGCTCCGATCGCAGCCGCTACCGGCTCCTCGATCAGGATCACTTCCCGGGCGCCTGCCGCATATGCGGCCTCCTCTACTGCCTTGCGCTCCACCTCCGTTACGCCGCTTGGCACGCAGATACTGATACGGGGCTTTTTAAAGGTCCGTTTCCCCAGAGCCTTCTGTACGAAATATTTGATCATTTTTTCTGTCACGGTATAGTCCGAGATGACGCCCTGGCGCAGCGGACGCACCGCGATAATATTTCCCGGCGTTCTCCCAAGCATGAGCCTTGCTTCTTCGCCGATGGCTCTGATCGCTCCCGCATCCCTGTCATAAGCCACTACAGACGGCTCTTTTAAGATCACGCCTTTTCCTTTTACATAGACCAGTACGCTGGCAGTCCCCAGATCAATCCCGATATCTGCTGACATCCTTATTCCCCTTTCGTCTTGCTGTCTTGCTCTCTTTTGTGCACGTTCCATTATAATCAAATTTCAAAAAAATGGAAAGACTTATTTCCTTAATTCTTTTGAAAGCGTCAGCGCAGTTCGACACTATTTTTTCAGGGCCGCGCCAATGTATTTTCCGGTATAGGAGACCGGATTTTCCGCCACTTCCTCCGGCGTTCCTGTGGCGATGACAGTGCCGCCCTTTTCCCCACCTTCCGGACCGATATCTATGATATAATCGGCCGTTTTGATCACATCCAGGTTGTGCTCGATGACGATCACAGTGTTGCCGTCTGCAGACAGCCGGTGAAGGATCTCCGTCAGCTTGTGTACGTCTGCAAAATGAAGACCGGTAGTGGGCTCATCCAGAATATAGACCGTCCTTCCGGTGCTGCGCTTGCTAAGCTCCGCCGCCAGCTTGATCCTTTGCGCCTCTCCGCCGGACAGGGTAGTGGAGGGCTGCCCCAGGCGGATGTAAGACAGCCCCACATCATACAGGGTCTCCATTTTCCTCCGGATCGACGGCACATGTTCAAAGAAATGCAGAGCCTCTTCCACCGTCATATTTAATACATCATAAATACTTTTCCCTTTATATTTCACTTCCAGCGTTTCCCGGTTGTACCGCTTTCCCTTACATACCTCGCAGGGCACATATACATCCGGAAGGAAGTGCATCTCAATCTTTAAGATCCCGTCTCCGCTGCAGGCTTCACATCGTCCGCCTTTGACATTAAAGCTGAACCGGCCTTTCTGATAGCCTCTTGCTTTGGCGTCCGGCGTGGCCGCGAACAGTTCCCGGATCAGGTCGAAAACTCCGGTATAGGTGGCCGGATTGGATCTGGGCGTCCGTCCGATGGGGGACTGATCAATATTGATGACCTTATCTAACTTTTCTATCCCCTGAATGTCCTTATGCTTTCCCGGGATCACTCTGGCGCGGTTCAGGTCTCTTGCCAGTCGTTTGTAAAGAATTTCATTTACAAGTGAAGATTTCCCTGACCCGGATACGCCGGTCACACAGGTCATAACCCCCAGCGGGAACTTGACATCAATATTTTTCAGATTGTTTTCTCTGGCCCCTGTCACCTTCAGCCAGCCGGTGGGTTTTGCCCGGTGGTCCGGCACCGGGATCTTGATCCTTCCACTTAGGTATGCGCCGGTAATGGAATTTTTATTCGCCATAATATCTTTTGCCGTGCCTTCTGCCACCACTTCTCCGCCGTGCTCGCCAGCGCCCGGGCCGATGTCCACGATATGGTCCGCTTCCAGCATGGTATCCTCGTCATGCTCTACCACGATCACGGAATTGCCCAGATCCCGCAAATGCTTCAGGGTGGCAAGGAGCTTATCGTTATCCCTCTGGTGAAGACCAATGCTTGGCTCGTCCAGAATATACGCCACGCCCACCAGACCGGAACCAATCTGAGTGGCCAGGCGGATCCTCTGTGCCTCTCCGCCGGAGAGGGTGCCAGTGGCCCGGGCCAGGGTCAGATAATCCAGGCCCACATCCATGAGAAACTGAATCCTTGCCTTGATTTCTTTCAGGATCTGGCCGCCGATCATCATCTGGTGCTTATTCAGCTTCAGCTTATCCAGGAATCTCTGCAGACGTTCCACAGAAAGAGCCGTCACTTCCGCAATATTCTTGCCGCCCACCGTTACCGCCAGAGCGCCCGGCTTCAGTCTCTGCCCTTTGCAGGCATGGCAGGGCGTGATCCGCATGAATTCTTCGTATTCTGCTTTCATGGTCTCGGACGATGTCTCCCGGTAACGCCGCTCCACATTTTTCAGCAGGCCTTCAAAGGCCACGTCATAGACGCCTTCTCCCCGCTGCCCCCGGTAATAAACCTTGACTTCTTTCCCGCCGGTGCCATGTATGATCACATCCTGGATCTTTTTTGGGTATTTGCCAAATGGCGTGTCCAGGGAAAATTTGTATTCTTTACTCAGGGCGTCCAGGATCGCATAGGTAAAACTCTTAGGATCCGTACAGGACTGCCAGCCCATTACCGTAATGGCGCCCTCCCGGATACTTAAAGATTTGTCCGGGATGATCAGATCAATATCGAATTCCATTTTATACCCCAGGCCGAAACACTCCGGACAGGCGCCAAAGGGGTTGTTAAAGGAAAAGCTTCTGGGCTCGATCTCTTCAATGCTGATGCCGCAGTCCGGACAAGAAAAGCTCTGGCTGAACTGGATCGGCTCTCCACCGATCACATCCACGATCAGCAGGCCTTCCGCCAGTCCCAGCACTGTCTCAATGGAATCGGTGAGCCGCTGTTCAATGCCTTCTTTTACCACCAGACGGTCTACAATGATCTCAATGTTGTGCTTGATATTTTTGTCCAGCTGGATCTCCTCGGACAGCTCATAGAGATTGCCGTCCACCCGCACCCGGACATAGCCGCTCTTCTTGGCCCGGTCCAGAAGCTTGGCGTGGGTTCCTTTCCGTCCCCGGACAACCGGCGCCAGCAGCTGGATCCTGGTCCGTTCCGGCAGTTCCATGATCTGATCCACCATCTGATCTACGGTCTGCTTTTTAATCTCTTTACCGCACTTCGGACAGTGGGGAATCCCCACTCTGGCATAGAGAAGGCGGAAATAATCATAGATTTCCGTCACTGTCCCCACCGTGGACCTGGGATTGCGGTTGGTGGATTTCTGATCAATGGAAATCGCCGGAGGCAGTCCTTCAATGCTCTCTACGTCCGGTTTTTCCATCTGTCCCAGGAACTGTCTCGCATAGGAAGACAGAGACTCCATATACCGCCTCTGTCCTTCTGCATAAATCGTATCAAACGCCAGAGAAGACTTGCCGGAGCCGGACAGCCCGGTCAGCACCACCAGTTCTTCTCTGGGAATATCCAGATCAATGTTTTTCAGATTGTGCTCGTTGGCCCCTCTGATCTTGATAAAATGCTTTTTCTCTGTATCTTGCATGTGTAATCCTTTCTGTTCTGACATTCTCATTTCTGTATGATTTGTCTGTGTTATCCGGTCTGTGTTATCCGGTCTGTATTATTCTGCCATCTTTTTCTTGATTTCAACCATCTTGTCACGCAGCTCGGCCGCTGCCTCGAAGTTCAGCTCTGCGGCAGCCTTCTTCATCTGTTTTTCCAGATCTTTTGCCAGTTTCTCCAGCTCTTTTTTGCTCATGGATTCTGGATCTTTCTCCATCCGCAGCTCTTCCGCCGCCACTTTCTTTGAAATGGAGATCAGATTCCGGACGCTCTTTTGAATGGTGGTTGGCGTAATGCCGTGTTCTTCATTGTAGGCCATCTGCACGGTGCGCCGGCGCTCCGTCTCCTGAATGGCCAGACGCATGGAATCCGTCATGGTATCCGCATACATAATGACGTGACCTTCTGAGTTTCTGGCTGCACGTCCGATGGTCTGGATCAGAGAGGTCTCTGAACGCAGGAATCCTTCTTTGTCCGCATCCAGGATGGCTACCAGGGTGATTTCCGGAATATCCAGTCCTTCCCGCAGAAGATTGATGCCCACCAGTACGTCGAACACATCCAGGCGCATGTCCCGCACGATCTGTGTCCGTTCCAGGGTATCGATATCCGAATGGAGATATTTCACCCGGATGCCGACCTCACGCATATAATCGGTCAGGTCTTCTGCCATCCGCTTAGTGAGCGTGGTGACCAGAACCTTATGTTTCTTCGCAGTCTCCCGGTTGATCTCCCCGATCAGGTCGTCGATCTGTCCCTCCACCGGACGTACTTCCACCTTCGGATCCAGAAGGCCGGTGGGCCGGATCACCTGCTCCGCCCGCAGAAGTTCATGCTCTTCTTCATAGGGGCCCGGCGTAGCGGATACAAACAGGATCTGATCGATCCGCTGTTCAAATTCATCAAAACTTAAGGGCCGGTTGTCCAGAGCAGAAGGCAGCCGGAAGCCGTAATCCACCAAAGTCCGCTTTCTGGACTGGTCTCCGTGATACATGCCGCCGATCTGCGGGATCGTCTTATGGGACTCGTCAATGATGATCAGAAAATCATCGGGGAAATAGTCCATCAGGGTGTGAGGCGGCTGCCCCGGCTGTAACCCGGACAAGTGTCTGGAATAGTTCTCAATGCCGGAACAAAATCCGGTCTCTTTTAACATTTCAATATCAAAATGGGTCCGCTCCGCGATCCGCTGGGCCTCCAGCAGTTTGTCTTCGCTTTTAAAATACTGAACCCTTTCTTCCAGCTCTTCTTCAATGGCGTCCGCCGCCCGGCGGATCTGCTCTGCCGGCACGACGTAGTGGGAAGCCGGAAAGATGGCCACATGCTCCAATTCGCCTTTGATCTCGCCGGTGAGCACGTCGATCTGGGTGATCCGGTCGATCTCGTCTCCGAAAAACTCCACCCGCACGGCAGTCTCCGCCTCATTGGCCGGGATGATCTCCAGCACATCTCCCCGCACCCGGAAAGTGCCCCGCTTAAAGTCCATCTCATTGCGGTCGTACTGAATGTCGATCAGCTGACGCACCACCTCATCCCGGTCTTTTTGCATACCCGGGCGCAAGGAAACCATCATCTTTTCGAAGTTCTCCGGTTCACCCAGACCATAGATGCAGGACACGCTGGATACGATGATCACGTCCCGCCGCTCGATCAGAGAGGCCGTGGCAGACAACCGGAGCTTGTCGATCTCCTCGTTGATGGAAGAATCCTTGGCAATGTAAGTGTCTGAGGAGGGGACGTAAGCCTCCGGCTGGTAATAATCATAGTAGGAGACAAAGTACTCTACAGCATTATTCGGGAAGAATTCCTTAAACTCGCCATAGAGCTGGGCCGCCAGGGTCTTGTTGTGGGCGATGATCAACGTCGGTTTATTCAGTTGCTGGATGACATTTGCCATCGTGAAAGTCTTACCCGAACCGGTGACGCCAAGGAGGGTCTCACACTGGTTACCTTCCTTGAAGCCTTTGACCAGGTCGGCGATGGCCTGGGGCTGGTCGCCGGTGGGGGCGTATTCTGATACTAATTCAAAATGATCCATGATCTATTTTCTCCTTCTCCCGATGGAAATATCTGGTTCCCTTTATTTTGATGCCTGATATCTTCTCTCACTCGCATCAAAATTCTGCCCAGCAGATTCTGTCCTCTCCATTTATCAATGCTGAGTCTGTCATCATCTTTCATGGAAAGTCCAATCCCCCAGATCCGGTCTTTCACAGCGCACTCTGCAATGATTTCTTCCCCTGTCTTTTCCAGTTTTTCGGCAAGCTCAGGATTCTGGCGGAATTTCTCTAACACACCATTGTAGACAATACCTTCTCTTTCTTTTGTCCAGATTTTGTCATCAAAATTTTGCACAGTCCTTCCCAAAGCTTTTATTTCCGCCACATCATCCGTCTGCAATATCTTTTCTGCAGTTGTCTGATCTTTGAACAAAATCGCCTTTTCATACATCATATATTGCTCCATAGAAGAAAATGTAATACCGCAAACTGTGAATTCAGATAGAAACCAATTGCTCAAATAGCCATTTTCTTCGTCCGGGTTGTGAAAGCATATCATAGCCGCACCTTCTTCCTGTAGCACTCCAAACTCATTTTCTTAATCCTCTTCACCAGTTATCCTGATTTTTCGAATATCTAAAAAAATCCGTGATCAAATTTACTTTTTTATCTCCATTGTACCAAAAAGTTTCCCCTATTCCAGTTCCAATAACTCTGATATTTTTGAACTGCTGAGTTTTCCTCGGCAGTTTAAATCTTATTTTATATCTTCTTCTAGCCCCTCTAACTCATTTATACTATCAAGGAAATGTTGTTCTACTGAGGATAGCGTATTTTCCTCACTTTTCTTATATTTCTCGTATTCTACATGAGCTTTTTCAAGCGCCTGCTTATGCGTTACACTTCCTTTAGTCTTAAGTATATCTCTTCTTGTCATTTTCAAGTAATCATCTATGGTTTCCAGCCAGTCTTTCATATACATCGGCTCATGATTTAGTGCATGTACCTCCGCAATATCCAGATAAGCAGTAACAATTTTATTTAATGCATCCAATTCGTTTTTATTCAAATAATTTTTTGCAACTTCTACATCTGTTCTTTTTATGGATTTTCCCTGCCAGGAAGTTAATCCCATATGTTCTTTCTCGGCATCCGCTCTTTGATATATCACTTCTGCCGCTGTATGCTTATGTGCCGCCCAATGCATCTTGTTCTGTACCTGTTTAAAGAAAAGAATAGAACTTTCAGCTCTTGGATCATAATCAATACTCGTTGCATAAATCTCCAACACTTTCCGCCAGAAAACCTTTTCTGATGACCGGATATCACGAATACGTTCTAATAATTCGTCAAAATAATTTCCACCACCTAAGCGTTTTAAGCGATCATCATCTAAAGCAAAACCTTTTTGCATATATTCTTTCAAAATATTCGTTGCCCATATTCTAAACTGGGTACCACGCAAAGATTTTACTCTATATCCCACAGATATAATCACGTCTAGATTATAGTAATCCACTTGGTAGGTTTTTCGATCATCGGCAGTATGGGCAAATTTTGCCCATACTGATTCCTTTTTCAATTCTCCCTCTTTAAAAATGTTCCGTATATGCTTTCCTATAACACTTCTGTCTCTTTGAAACAACTCTGCCATCTGCTCTAGAGAAAGCCATACCGTATCGTTTACAAAAGTCGCCTCAATTTTTGTTAAGCCATCTTCTGTAGTATACATTAACAAATTCGATTCCTGCATTCATACTCACCTCTTATTTAGCTGTGCAATGACATTTGCCATCGTAAATTCCCCATGCTTACAAACAAATGTTCTTCTCTCATTTTATCTTATATACTTCATGCCGTCAATCCAATAAAAATCATATTTTGACGGCTGGAATTTCACTTTTTAAAATCCTATCCGTATTTTTGCCGGCCAAAACACCGAGGCAGAGCCGTTTTTAGCCACAGAGCGGTATTTCCGGCAAAATTGCACAACTGAAGAGATTTCCTTCAAACGAAAAAGGCGATCAATCATAATGATAATTAACCGCCTTATAGCTATTCAAAAAAACTATCTAATTTCTCACCTAATTTAGAAGGACAATCTATATTTACTTCATGCCCGGCTCCTAATATAGTTATAAATTCTGCATCAGGTATCAATTCTGCTAATTGCAGGGAAGCATGCCTGTTTGCCCTGTCTTTTTCTCCACATACGACTAAAACTTTACAGCAAATATCTCTTAATTGATGTGAAAAATCTAAATCCATCATTGATTTGCAAAGACTGATAAAATCTGATTTTTGAAATCCCATCTTTGAAAATTCAGAGTCAGGCATGAGATGAAATAGTACATTTTGCAATTTCAACAATCTTCTGGGCATTTTGTATTGTGTTCCTATCAGCACTAAGGATTTCACTTTTGAAGTAATATATAGCTCAATGCTTTTGCTCCTGTACTTTTTTCGTATTTATTCTTTTCTCCGCAGGCTCATGACGCCGTCCGCCAGGATCTTTACATCATCCAGGATGTAGTCAAAGGCGCCTGCTTTATACAGGTTGATCACGATCATTCCCACGGGAACGGCGAAGATCATGCCAAGCACGCTGCCGATCCTGTAACCTACATACAGAAGCACCAGGGTCAGCAGAGGATTCAGTCCCATGCTGTCTCCCACCAGTTTTGGCTGGATTAGCTGGCGTACCAGCTGGGTCACCCCGTACAGGATCAACAGTCCGATCAGCATCCGGTAATCGCCGGTCACCAGCTGGTAGACCGCCCAGGGGATCAGCGCGGTTCCTGTGCCAAAGAAGGGCAGGAAATCCAGGAATGCGATCAGAAGCGCCAGTAAAAAGGAAAAGTGCACATCCAGGATGGCGAACCCGACCACCAGAAGGATGTAGACCACGAACATGATCTTAAACTGGGCTTTGAAGTAGCCGCCCACTGCATATTTCAGGTTGGACATCACCATGCTCATCCGGTGCACCAAAGGATCCGGGGATACCTTTTTGGCCAGGACGATCAGATCTTCTCTCTCGGCTATGAAAAAGTACGCAGAGATGATCATGACAATGGCGCTGATCAGCCAGGAGGGAATCCTTTTTGCTACATTGCCGGCTGCAGTCACCGTCGGTTCGCTTAAGGATGCCATGAGATTTCCCACGGATTTGTCCAGGTCTCCCATGATATCCCGCCATCCGTTCTGGATGCCTTCCGGCAGCATCTGGAAAATGCCCGCCAGGTTTTTCCCTACCATATCCAGTTCTTTTTCCAGTTCCGCATACATATCCGGCATATTCTGGATGAGAGAGGCCACTTCCCGCCAGATCCTGCTGCCCACAAAATAGATCAGAAAGATCACCAGCGCAAGCACCAGGATGATGATCAACGCTGATCCCAGTTTTTTCACGATCTTCAATCGTTTCTCCAGCCAGTTGACCAGCGGGCTTGCGATATAGGCGATGAACCATCCCACTACAAACGGCATGAAAAATCCCAGAAGCCGTACCCCCACATAGATAAATAAAATCGTTCCGATCAGACTGATGGCCAGGCTGATGATCACTTTCCAGTATGGCCGGTTGTCCTGAAGCTGTTCCCTGAAATTCGTTTTCATTTCCCTACTCCACCTCTTTTTTCCCCAGATACTCTGTCTCTACCAGTTCCCAGATCTCATCTCTTCCCTGTTTTGTCATGGCAGAAAACGGGATGATCCTGGTTCCCGGCACCAGGCCAAGTCCCGTCCGGAGCATTTTCAGATGTTTGTCGATCTGGCTTCTTTTGATCTTGTCAAGCTTTGTGGCAATGATGATGGGCTGATACCCCTGCGCCACTACCCAGTCGTACATCATCTTATCGTTCGCGGAAGGATCGTGGCGGATATCGATCAGCAAAAATACTGCTTTGAGCTGGCTGGAGCCGTGCAGATATTTTTCGATCAGCTGTCCCCACTTCTGCTTTTCCTCCTCGGATACTTTCGCGTAGCCATATCCGGGAAGATCCACCAGATACATTTCCTCATTGATATTATAAAAATTAATGGTCTGCGTTTTCCCCGGCGTGGCGGAAATCCTGGCATAAGATTTCCGGTTCATCAGCGCGTTGATCAGCGATGATTTTCCCACATTGGACTTTCCGGCAAATGCGATCTCCGGCAGGGTATTGTGGGGCAGCACACTGGTGATCCCGCATACCGTTTCCAGATTGACTGATTTAATGATCATGCGAACCCCTCCTTTTTGCCAGCGCCAGTTTCAGGACTTCTTCCATCTGGGAAACAAATACGATTTCCAGACCTCTTGTGATCTCTGAAGAAATCTCCTCCACATCCACTTCATTCTCCTTTGGCACCAGCACCATTTTGATACCCGCATTCTTTGCGGCAAGCAGTTTTTCTTTTAATCCGCCGATGGGGAGCACTCTTCCCCGCAACGTGATCTCTCCGGTCATGGCCACGTCCGAGCGCACTTTGCGTCCCGTAATAGCAGAAAATATGGCCGTTGCCATCGTAATGCCGGCTGAGGGTCCGTCCTTGGGAACTGCGCCCTCGGGAATGTGGATATGTACGTCATGCTCTTTAAAGAAGTTTTCCGCAATCCGGTGCTTTTTACTCACGGAACGGATATAACTGATACCGGTTCTTGCAGATTCTTTCATTACGTCGCCCATCTGCCCGGTCAGAAGGATCTCTCCCTCACCCGGCATTACGTTGACCTCAATCTGAAGCGTGTCGCCGCCCACACTGGTCCAGGCCAGTCCCCGGACAATCCCCACTTCGTCAGACTCATTGGCCATCTGATAGGTATATAATTCCTTTCCCAGATAAGACGCCAGATTTCGTTCTGTAATGCGTACTGTCTGTTTCTTTCCTTCCAGGATCTCTTTTGCTGTTTTACGGCAGATATCTCCGATCTTCCGTTCCAGCTGACGCACCCCTGCTTCTTTGGTATAATTTCTTGCCATCTTCCACAGCGCTTTCTTACTGATCGTCAGCTGGTCTTCCGTAAGTCCATGTTTTTCCAGCTGCTTGGGGATCAGGTGTTCCATGGCAATGTGCATTTTCTCATTTTCCGTATAACTGGATACTTCGATCACTTCCATCCGATCCAGAAGGGGCCTTGGGATGGTCTGCAAAGTATTGGCCGTGGTAATGAACAGCACTTCCGACAGATCAATGGGCACCTCCAGATAATGATCCCGGAACTTACAGTTCTGCTCGCTATCCAGAACCTCCAGAAGAGCCGAGAAGGTATCCCCTTTATAATCGTTGCTCACCTTGTCAATCTCATCCAGCAGCATCAGGGGATTCTTCACGCCAGCGGCCTTCAGCCCGTTTGCGATCCGTCCCGGCATGGCTCCTACATAGGTTCTTCTGTGACCTCGGATCTCGGCCTCATCCCGGACGCCTCCCAGGGAAATCCGTACATAGGGCTTTTTCAGGGCTCTGGCAAGAGACCTGGCGATGGAAGTCTTTCCGGTTCCCGGCGGTCCCACCAGACAGAGGATCGGCGTCTCGCCCTTCCTTGTCAATGCCCGCACTGCCAGGAACTCCAGCACTCTTTCTTTTACTTTCTCCAGTCCGTAGTGATCTTCTTCCAGCACCTGACTGGCATAGGCAATGTCTTTGTGTTCTTCACAGGTCTTGTCCCAGGGCATTTCCAGAAGCGTCTCGATATACGTCCGGATCACCCCTGTTTCAGCAGGACTATTTACAGTGTTCCGAAATCTTTTAATTTCTTTGTTAAGCTTATCTTTTACTTCTTCCGGCGCCTGCAGCTGATCCGCAGCCTGTTGGAACTCATCAGCGTCCGAGAGCATGGTGTCGTCTCCCAGCTCTTCCCGGATCCACTTCATTTCTTCACGGAGGATGTACTCTCTCTGATTCTTATCCACCCGCTCTTTTACTTTTTTCTGGATCTCTTCCTTTACATTCAGAACCTGGATCTCTTTTACCATCTTATACACCAGAAGCTCATACCGGCTGGTCAGGTCTGCTGCCTCCAGAAGTTCCTGTGTATCCTCCCATGCCAGAGGCACGTTCGCCGCGATCAGATCCACCAGAAGTTTCAGGTCTTCAGTTCCTTCCACCTGTGTTCCAATCTCTTTGGACACTTTTACTTCTTTTGTCGCATATTCTTTGAAAACATCCTGAAGCCCGCGCAGCATCGCCTCACGTCCAAGTCCCTGATCCTCGTCCGCAGCCGCATCCTCTGTGTCCGGGACTTCCGTTACATTGGCCCGCAGATAAGGTTCCTCAAACTCGATCGTATTGATGGCCGCCCTGGTTTCTCCGCAGATCAGCACCCGGCTGATCTGCTTTGGCAACTTGACAATCTGACGGATGGTGGCGATACAGCCTGTCTGACAGACGTCCTCTGCTTTCGGATCTGCCACCTCAATATCCTTCTGGGCCGTCAGGAAGATCCGCTGATCACCCTGTACCGCTTCGTTCAGGGCCAGCAGGGATTTCTCGCGGCTCACGTCAAAATGCCGCACCATTCCTGGCAGGACCACCAGTCCCCGCAATGCAACCATGGGCAGACTACTTGTCTCTTTCTTCATGTATCTTCTCCTTTTTCTGCTTTTCATTTGGAACAACGAATATACAAAAAGGCAGGCGCAAATCCTCTTGCACCCGCCCTGATCTTATGCACTCTCACTTCTGACAGAATCATGCTCCAGCATAGGCGGCTGACCGCCTCTTACTACCTCTTCTGTGACCCGGCATGCCTTTAATGTCTCATCAGACGGAGCCTTATACATAATATCCATCATAATATTTTCCATAATGGCTCTTAATCCTCTTGCCCCGGTCTTCCTCTTAAGGGAAGTCTCCGCAATGGCTTCCAGCGCTTCCTTATCAAACGTAAGCTCCACGCCGTCCAGCTCCAGCATCTTCTGATACTGTCTGGTGATCGCATTCTTCGGCTCGGTCAGGATACGCATCAGCGCCTCTTTGTCCAGCATCTCCAGGGATACGACAACCGGCACACGTCCCACCAGCTCGGGGATCAGTCCATATTTGACCAGATCCTGCGGCAGTACCTGTTCCAGAAGCTTATCAATGTCATTTTCATGCTTGTCTGCGATCTCCACATTAAATCCGATGGATTTCTGATCGATCCGCTTTTCAATGATCTTGTCAATTCCTTCAAAAGCGCCGCCGCAGATAAACAGAATATTGGTTGTATCGATCTGGATCAGTTCCTGATGCGGATGCTTGCGTCCTCCCTGAGGCGGCACATTGGCAATCGTTCCTTCAATGATCTTTAGCAGCGCCTGCTGAACGCCTTCGCCGGACACATCTCTGGTAATGGATGGATTTTCCGACTTTCTGGTAATCTTATCAATCTCATCAATGTAAATGATCCCATACTCCGCCCGTTCAATATCTCCGTCTGCCGCCTGGATGATCTTCAACAGGATATTTTCCACATCCTCTCCGACATATCCGGCCTCTGTCAGGGCAGTCGCATCGGCAATAGCAAAGGGAACATTCAGGATCTTGGCAAGGGACTGCGCCAGCAGCGTCTTTCCGCAGCCGGTCGGCCCCAGCATCAGGATATTGCTCTTGCTAAGCTCCACCCCAAGATCTTTCTGGGCCATGATCCGTTTATAATGATTATAAACGGCAACAGACAATACTTTCTTTGCCTCATCCTGGCCGATCACATACTGATCCAGAAACTCTTTAATCTCTGCCGGTTTCAAAAGATTGATATCAGAAAATGGATTCCAGCTTCTGCCATCCTCATACTCAAACTCTTCTTCCAGGATCTCGGTACATACTTCGATACACTCGTCGCAGATATACGCGCCGTTTGGTCCGGCGATCAGTTTGCGGACCTGATTCTGGGTCTTGTTGCAGAATGAACACCTGATCTGATCATCGTTCTTTCCTATCATACTACTTTCCACCTCATCTGCACAGCCATTAGCGGCGGGTGATCACTTCGTCGATCAGTCCGTATGCCTTTGCTTCCTGTGCAGTCATAAAATTATCCCTCTCCGTATCTGCCTGGATCACTTCCAGCGGCTGTCCGGTATTTTCCGAAAGGATACGGTTCAGATTCTGCTTTGTACGCAGGATATGTTCTGCAGCGATCTGGATCTCCGTCGCCTGTCCCCGGGCTCCGCCGGAAGGCTGATGGATCATGATCTCCGCATTTGGCAGCGCCAGGCGCTTCCCTTTTGCGCCGCCAGCCAGCAGAAAGGCTCCCATGCTGGCTGCCATTCCCATGCAGATCGTCTCCACATCACATTTGATATACTGCATGGTATCATAGATCGCCATACCGGCAGTCACAGAACCACCGGGGCTGTTAATATAAAGATGAATATCTTTTTCCGGATCTTCTGCTTCCAGGAAAAGAAGCTGAGCCATTACAATATTGGCAGACACATCTGACACTTCTTCTCCCAGAAAAATAATCCTGTCTTTCAAAAGTCTTGAATAGATGTCGTAGGAGCGTTCTCCCCTGCTGGTCTGTTCAATGACATAAGGTACTAAACTCATGCAAAACGCCTCCTGTTTACTTCTTTGGCCGACTTATTTCTCTACAGCATTCTCTACCAGGAACGTAATGGCTTCCTGAACCGCCATATCTTCCTTCATCTGCTTCTTCTCATTCTCACCCATAAACTCTTTGATCTTCTCAACTTCCATCTTATAGGTGTCGGCCATCTTCTGAAGCTCTTCGTCCAGCTTCTCCTCGCTGATCTCGATGTTCTCTGCTTTTACGATCGCCTCCAGCACAAGACGTGTCTCGATCTGTTTTACAGCCTGAGGTCTTAATTCTTCCATCATCTTTTCTGCAGTCATTCCGGTAAACTGGAAATACTGCTCCATGGTAAGTCCCTGAGACTGCATACGCTGTGCAAAATTATCCGCCAGCTGGGAAGCCTGGGTGTCGATCATGGCATCCGGGATCTCGTAGGAAGCGTTCTTCACCGCCTGCTCTACCACCTGATCCTCCTGCTTTCTCTTGCCCTCGGAAGCTTTCTCTTCTTTGATCTTTGCCTTAATATCAGCCTTGTATTCCTCTAAGGTATCAAATTCAGACACCTCTGCCGCAAACTCATCGTCAATCTCCGGCAGTTCTTTTGCCTTGATCTCATGAACGGTACATTTGAACACCGCGTCCTTCCCCTTCAGATCCTCTGCGTGATAATCCTCCGGGAAGGTAACCTTTACTTCTACTTCTTTCTCAGCCTCAGCGCCGATCAGCTGATCCTCAAATCCCGGAATAAAGGATCCGGAACCGATGGTCAGCGGATAGTTCTCTCCCTTTCCGCCTTCAAATGCTTCTCCGTCTACAAATCCTTCAAAATCAAGGATGATCTCGTCACCGTCCTGAACGCCGCGGTCAGTAACAGTAACGGTTCTTGCGTTCTTCTCAGCCTCTTCCTGTACTCTTGCGTCTACCTCTTTCTGCGTTACCCGTGTGGACACTTTATCCACCTCAAGGCCTTTGTACTCGCCAAGGGTTACTTCCGGCTTCACAGCCACTTCTGCAGTAAAGATAAACGGCTTGCCTTTTTCGATCTGTACCACATCAATGCTTGGTCTGGAAACGATCTCCAGCCCGCACTCGTCATAAGCCTGTGCATATGCCTTCGGGATCAGTTCATTTGCAGCGTCATCATAAAAAATCTCTGCTCCGTACATCTTCTCGATCATCGGACGCGGAACCTTACCCTTGCGGAATCCCGGAAGGGAAATTCTGTTTTTCTGCTTCATATATGCGTTCTGCATCGCTTTTTCCAACTCTTCAGCAGAAACCTCGATGGTAAGCTTCGCCATGTTTTTCTCTAAATTTTCCACCTGTAAACTCATTGTACTATTTCCTCCTGATTCTGTCCTGCCCGCCTCCAGAGCGCAGACAGGCATGTTACGTTAAAAAAGTATAACACAAACCCCTGCAAATATCCAGTATTATTCGTATAAAATCCCTTCCTGGATCTCCTTTGCCTTCTCTGCCCCGGCCAGCACTTCGATCAGCTTCAGGGCAAAGTCTATGGCGGTTCCAGCTCCCCGTCCGGTAATGATATTCCCGTCTGCCATCACCGGCAGCCTGGTAATAACCGCCCCCTGGATCTGAGTCTCCACGGTCGGATAGCAGGTGATGCGCTTTCCTTTCAGGATCCCCAGGCCGGCAAGAACCGTCGGAGCCGCGCAGATGGCCGCCACATACTTTCCTTCCTCAAAGAAATCCTTCACCACTCTGCGTACGCCGGCGTGTTCATTCAGATGCGTGGTCCCCGGCATCCCGCCCGGAAGCACGATCATATCCGACTCCACAAAATTCACTTCCTCAAACAGATCCTCTGTCTGAACATTGATGCCGTGGGCGCCGTGTACGGTATATTCCTCTGTCGCAGAAACAGTATCCACAAAAATCTGGGCCCGCCGCAGCAGATCCACAACTGTCAGGGCTTCGATTTCCTCAAATCCATCCGCCAAAATCACACTCACTTTTTTCATTTTTGAATCATCCTCCTGTTTTTTCATATTATCATCGTTTACATCAAATGTAAATTATATTAGAATAAATGCACAAGACTGCAACAGTCACTCATCCAATCCCAAGGAGGTCTTTCCATGGAAATCGAGCGAAAATACCTGGTCTTACATGTGCCGGAACATCTGGAACAATACCCCTTTCGCCTCATTGAACAGGGGTATCTGAATACGGACCCTGTGATCCGCATCCGCCGGGACAATGACCGCTATGAACTTACCTACAAATCCAGCGGCCTGATGGTCCGGGAAGAATATAACCTTCCGCTGACAGAAGCGGCCTACCGCCATCTGATCGCCAAAACCGACGGACGCCTGATCCGGAAAAAACGCTATATGATCCCGCTCTTAGACGGGCATACCGCAGAACTGGACGTCTTTGAAGGAGATCTCGCTCCCCTGATCCTTGCCGAAGTCGAATTTTCTTCCGAAGAGGAAGCAGCTTCCTTCTCCCCGCCTCCGTGGTTTGCAGAGGACGTCACCTTTTCCGGCAAATATCACAACAGTTATCTTAGCCGCATCTGACAAGGTGTGGCAAAATCCGAAACAGCAACATTTTGTTGCTGTTTTTGCTTTTGAAACGTTTCGTCGCATATTCTCCTTTTATCTGGACAAATTGCTATACTACAAGAAAAGACCAGCAGGAGCAAAAACATCATGGCGAATATTCAACTTGCATCCAATTTAAAAACGCTTCGAAAAAGACACCATCTGACCCAGACGGACTTAAGCCGCATGCTGAATGTATCCAGACAGGCTTATTCCAACTATGAGACCGGCAAACGCACGCCGGATCTGGACTCTCTGATCTTCCTGTCCCGGTATTATCAGGTCAGTCTAAGCATGCTGGTACTTGGTTCTGTATCCGGCAGCATCGCTTCTTCCGAAACGATGATGGAGGATACGGTTCCCTATCTTTGTTCTTCCGATGAAAAAACCGGCCATTCTATCTATCTTAGCGAGCAGGAACTGGATTTTATCCTTGCTTTCCGCTCACTGTCCGAAGAGAACAGACAGATCGTTGCCGGTTTTCTCAAATCTGCCGCAGCGCCTGCGGATTAATCACCTGTCGCAAACGCATCATGAACAGCGTTCATGGCTTTTTCAATATCGTCTTTTGCAACCAGGACCGTAATACGGATCTCGGATGTGGAGATCATCTGAATGTTTACCCTGCTGTTATAAAGGGCCTCAAACATTCTGGCCGCCACACCGGGGTTGCTCATCATACCCGCGCCTACGATCGACAGCTTGGCCACATCTTCATTCCAGGTCACGTTCTGGATAGTCAGGCGCGCTTTATTTTCTTCCAGGATGCGGATCGCTTCTTCCATATCGTCCGAAGCAACGGTAAAGGAAATATCCTTGGTCCCGTCCCGTCCTACAGACTGCAGGATAATATCTACATTTATATTATTCTTTGCAAGTGTATCAAAAATCTGAAATGCAATGCCCGGCTTGTCATCCACGCCGATCACCGAGATCCTGGCCGTATTTTTATCAGCCGCCACACCTGTTACCAGTAATTTTTCCATATTAGAAGCCTCCTTGACTACGGTTCCCTCTGACCGGTTCAGACTGGAACGCACCACTAATTCTACGTTGTATTTTTTTGCCATTTCCACCGAACGGTTGTGAAGCACTTTTGCGCCCAGGCTGGCAAGTTCCAGCATCTCATCGTAGGTGATCACATCCAGTTTCCTGGCGTTTTTCACGACCCTGGGATCGGCGGTAAAGATCCCGTCCACATCGGTATAGATCTCGCACTTATCTGCATGGAGCGCCGCAGCCAGCGCCACTGCAGTGGTGTCCGATCCTCCTCTTCCCAGCGTAGTGATATCGTCGTATTTGTTGACTCCCTGAAATCCGGTGACGATTACAATCTTGCGGGAATCCAGCTCATGCTGGATCCTTTCTGTATCCACCCGCTTAAACCGGGCGTTTCCATAGCGCGAGGTGGAGTGCATCATGACCTGAAACGCATTCAGGGACACTGCAGGCACATCCAACGCCTGCATGGCCATGGCCATCAGCGCCACAGACACCTGTTCGCCTGTAGTAAGCAGCATATCCATCTCTCTTTGCTTTGCCTTCGGGTTAATGTCTTTTGCCTTTGCGATCAGTTCATCCGTAGTGTCTCCCATAGCGGACAACACTACCACCACGTCATTTCCTTCTTTATAATCCTCAATACAGCGTTCTGCAACACGAAAGATCCTCTCTTTATCCGCCACAGAACTGCCGCCAAATTTTTTTACAACTAACATAAGTCCTCCTGCAGTAAATGTTCGATCAGCCGAAATCCTTCTTTCCATTCCCTTCCGGTCCCGGCAGCGGTTTTTTCACAATAGGTATTCTCTCCCGGCAGTTTTCTTCTGCTGTCGTACAAAAGATAGGGCACCGGTTCCGCAGTATGCGTCCGGACCTCGACCGGAGTCGGGTGATCCGGAAGGATCAGCAACCTGTAGTCTTCTCCTGCGCTCTGAAGCTCACGAACCAGAGTTTTTACCACCATTTCATCGATCTGCTCAATGGAGCGGATCTTGTCTCTGGCACTTCCCTGGTGTCCCATCTCGTCCGGCGCTTCCACATGGATATAGGCAAAATCGTATCCGTCTCTTACCAGCGCCTGCACCGCTGCCTGCGCTTTTCCTTTATAATTTGTATGAAGGCCTCCGTTTGCCCCTTCCACGAGGATCCGGTCCATCCCCGCGCAGACGGCGATCCCCTTCAGAAGATCTACTGCCGAGATCATCACCGCTCTTTTTCCCGTTTTTTCCTGAAATCCCGGAAGCTTCGGCTTTGTCCCCGCTCCCCAGAACCAGGCGGCGTTTGCAGGATGCAGGCCGTCTCTTCGTCTCTTCTGGTTCAGCGGATGGCAGGAAAGGATCTCATAGCTTTTTTCCATCATTGCCCGCAGCGCCGGATCCTCCGGCAGGAAGGGCCCGATCTTCCTTCCCAGGATATCATGGGGAGGCGTAAGCTCCTGCACGCGCCCTTTTTCCTGCACCAGCAGATGACGGTAACTGGTTCCTGCATAGAATCTCCAACCGTCTTTTTCCAGCTCCCCGCGGAGCGCATCTATCAGAATCGCTCCATCCCTGCTGCTGATCTCGTCTGCGCTGTGGTCAAGAATGGTCCGTTCTGCGTAATCCCCCTCCTCTTCGGACAGGGTCACAAGATTGCAGCGAAAGGACACATCCGTTTCTTTCAGATCCACTCCGATACTCATGGCCTCCAGCGGTGATCTTCCGGTGTAATACCGCTTCGGATCATAGCCAAGGACGGAGAGATTCGCTGTGTCGCTTCCCGGCGCCATCCCCTCCGGCACCATAGAAGCCATTCCAAGTTCCGCTTCTTTTGCCAGCGCATCCATCGCCGGAGTCATGGCAGCCTCCAGCGTGGTACGCCCGCCAAGTTCCCCAAGCGCTCTCCCTGACATACCATCGCCTAACACAATGATATATTTCATACGCCTGCTCTCCTGTTATCTGTGTTCTTCTATCCGGATCATGTGCAGGATCTGATCCTCATACAGTCCGGCTCTGGTCTCATAATCGCCTTCCATCATGACCGGAGTGACAAACCCGAATTCTTCCGGAAGTTCCGGAAGGGTTATCACTTCCACCTGACCGAAGGAATCTTCAATCTGCGGGAGCATCTCCTGCGGTTTCCCCTTCATCCGCACGAAGAATCTGCGCTTTGATCCCGCCTTATCCTCCAGTTTCAGCTTCTCCTGCTTCCACATGGTCATAATATTCCGGTTCAGGTGCTTGGCCGCGTCTACCACATCAGCCACCACTGCGCTTGCCGTAGGCAGCTTTCCTGCGCCGCTTCCATAGAACATGGCGTCGCCCAGCACATTTCCGTGTACAAAGATGGAGTTAAACACTCCGTTGATATTGTAGAGCGGATGATCCGGATACAACATACAGGGAGCCACGATGGCGTGGATCCGGTTGCCCGGATAACGCTTGCTGGAAGCCAGCAGGCGGATGACCGTCCCCATCTTTCTGGCATACATCATATCCTCTACCGTGATCTTTGTGATCCCCTCACAGTAGATATCTTCAAAATCCACCTGCTGCCCGGAGATCAGAGAAGACAGGATAGCAATCTTGCGGCAGGCGTCATAGCCTTCCACATCCGCCTCCGGATTGCGCTCGGCAAATCCGTTGGCCTGCGCCTCCTTTAACACGCTGTCATAATCCGCGCCCTCATAAAACATTTTGGTCAGCATATAATTCGTGGTCCCGTTTAAGATCCCGGTGATCTCCTCGATCTCATCTGCGGTCAGGGAAGAATTCAGCGGACGTATAATGGGGATCCCGCCGCCGACACTGGCCTCAAACAGGAAGTTGATATTTTGCTCCTTCGCAATGGACAGAAGCTCTGCCCCATGCTTTGCCACCAGCGCTTTGTTGGATGTGGCCACACTTTTCCCCGCCAGGAGGCAGCGTTTCACGAAGGTATAGGCGGGTTCGATCCCTCCCATCACTTCTACCACGATCTTTACATCCTCGTCCCCGATAATGGTCTCAAAATCATGGACGATCTTTTCCTGCACCGGGTTCCCCGGAAAATCCTTTAGATCCAGGACATACTTGATATTCAGTTCATCCCCGATCCTCTGATTGATCCGGGCGCCATTGGTGTCAATCACTTCTACTACGCCGGAACCTACGGTTCCATATCCCATAACCGCTATGTTGATCATATACTTCCTCCCTTTTTTCCGGTAACTCCTACTTGTTCGCTGTTTCCTTCAGATATGCGTTGATAAACGGATCAAGCCCCCCGTCCAGCACGCTGGTCACATTGCCGGTCTCCATACCGGTCCGGTGATCCTTGACCAGTGTATAGGGCTGCATCACATAGGAACGGATCTGGTTGCCAAAACCGATCTCCTTGATCTCTCCCCGGATGTCCGATACTTTTTCCGCCTGTTCCTGCTCTTTGAGCATCTTCAGTTTCACCTTCAGCATCTGCATGGCCTTTTCCTTGTTGTGATGCTGAGACCTTTCATTCTGACACTGCACCACGATCCCCGTCGGCAGATGGGTGATGCGGATGGCCGATGAGGTCTTGTTGACATGCTGGCCTCCGGCGCCGCTGGCCCGGTAAGTATCGATCTTCAGATCGTCTTCCGCGATTTCAATATCGATCTCATCTTCAATGTCCGGCACCACGTCACAGGATGCAAACGACGTCTGCCGCTTCCCGGCGGAATTAAACGGAGAGATCCGCACCAGCCGGTGGACGCCTTTTTCGGACTTCAGATACCCATAGGCATTTTCCCCTGCAACTTCAAAAGTAATAGCCTTGATCCCGGCAATATCTCCATCCAGAAAATCCAGCACCTGGATCTGAAATCCTTTGCGCTCCGCCCATCTGGTATACATCCGGTACAGCATCTCCGCCCAGTCGCAGGACTCTGTCCCGCCTGCTCCGGCATGGATGGTCACAATGGCGTTGCAGGCGTCATACTCTCCAGATAAAAGCGTCTGGATCCTCAGCTCCTCAAATGCCGCGGAAAACTGATCCATATCTTTTCCTGCCTCCTCCGCGATCTGCGGATCATTTTCTTCATATCCCATCTCGATCAGCGTCTGGATATCTTCAAAAGAACGGTAAAGACCGTGGATCTTTTTTACCAGTTCCTGCAGGTATTTTAACTCTTTCATCAGCTTCTGGGATTCCTCCGGATTCTCCCAGAATCCCGGCTCTTCTACTTTGCGCTCCAGTTCTTCTACTCTGCGCTCTTTGCCGGCCAGGTCAAAGTGAATCCCTCATTTCGGCAAGAGGTTCTTCGTATGCGTTCAGACTGCTTTTCAGCTGATCTAATTCAACCACTTTCCCACCTCGATTCTATTGTTTTCTTTATTCTCTAAGCGGTACTACGCTTTTCTGCCGCAGCACTGCTTATACTTTTTGCCGCTTCCGCAGGGGCAGGGATCATTGGGGTATACCTTCTTCTCTGCCCGTTTCTTCGGAGCCCGCACCGCAGAATCGTCCTTGTTGGTGCCCGTCACCTTGGCCACCTGCTCTCTCTCCACCTTCTGCTCCAGTCTTACCCGGAAGAGCGTGCGGACCGTATCCTCTGAAATACTCTTTGTCATGGCATCGAACATGTCGTATCCCAGCATCTTGTACTCTACCTTGGGATCTCTCTGCCCGTAAGCCTGGATGCCGATTCCCTGACGGAGCTGATCCATATCGTCGATATGATCCATCCACTTGGCGTCGATCACTTTGAGAAGCACCACCCGCTCGATCTCACGAATGTGCTCCGGCTCCGGAAACTCCGTCTCTTTTGCTTCATATGCCTTGGCAGCCCGCTCTTTTAACAGATGCTTCAGCTGTTTGGGGCTCATATCCTTTACGTCTTCTTCTGTAACCGCAGCCATCGGGATCGTACCCTGGATCGAAACATTCAGCTCGGTCAGATCCCATTCCTCATAATCCTGGTCTGCCCCGATCACTTTATCCACTACGTTTTCCACATAATCGTTCATCATATGGAAGATAGCGTCTCTCATGTTTTCGCCGTCCAGTACCTTGCGACGTTCTTCGTAGATGATCTCCCTCTGTTCGTTCATTACCTGGTCATATTCCAGCAGATTTTTACGGATGCCGAAGTTATTGCTCTCGATCTTCTGCTGTGCCTTCTCAATGGCGCTTGTGAGCATCTTGTGCTCAATCTGCTCGCCTTCCTCCACGCCAAGCGCATTGAAGATATTCATCAGACGCTCGGACCCGAAGAGACGCATCAGATCATCTTCCAGGGAAATATAAAATCTGGACTCACCCGGATCTCCCTGACGTCCGGAACGTCCCCGCAGCTGGTTGTCAATTCGTCTGGACTCATGGCGCTCTGTTCCGATGATCTTTAATCCTCCGGCGGCTCTGGCCTCATCGTCCAGCTTGATATCCGTACCACGTCCGGCCATGTTGGTGGCAATGGTCACTGCGTCATGCACGCCGGCCTGCGCTACGATCTCCGCCTCCAGCTCATGGTACTTGGCATTCAGCACATTGTGCTGAATCCCCCTGCGCTTCAGCATGCCGCTTAACAGCTCGGAATTTTCAATCGTGATCGTACCTACCAGCACCGGCTGATGCTTTGCGTGAGCCTCCTCGATGGCGTCGCAGACCGCACGGAACTTCTCTTTCTGTGTCTTATATACCGCGTCCTCCAGATCCACACGCTGTACCGGCTTGTTGGTAGGGATCTCGATGACGTCCATCCCGTAGATCTCACGGAACTCTTTTTCTTCCGTAAGGGCGGTACCGGTCATGCCCGCTTTTTTCTTATATTTATTAAACAGATTCTGGAAGGTAATCGTAGCAAGCGTCTTGCTCTCTCTTTTTACCTTCACATGCTCCTTTGCCTCAATGGCCTGATGCAGTCCGTCTGAGTATCTCCGTCCCGGCATGATACGCCCGGTAAATTCATCTACGATCAGAACCTCGTCGTCTTTTACCACATAGTCCTGATCACGGAACATCAGATTGTGGGCCCGCAGAGCCAGGATAATGTTGTGCTGGATCTCCAGATTCTCCGGATCTGCCAGGTTCTCAATGTGGAAGAACTTCTCCACCTTCTTTACCCCGTCTTCTGTCAGGTTGATGCTCTTTTCCTTCTCATTGACGATAAAGTCTCCGGTCTCCTCGATCTCCTCGCCCATGATGGCGTTCATCTTGGAAAACTCTCCGCTTGCCTCGCCCCTTTGCAGCTGCTGTGCCAGGATGTCGCAGGCCTCATAAAGCCGGGTGGACTTCCCGCTCTGGCCCGAAATGATAAGAGGAGTTCTGGCCTCATCGATCAGGACAGAGTCCACCTCGTCGATGATACAGTACTTCATGCCTCTTTGTACCAGCTGCTCCTTGTAGATCACCATATTATCCCGCAGGTAATCAAAGCCCAGCTCGTTATTGGTGACATAAGTAATATCGCAGTTGTAGGCCTCCCGCCTCTCATCGCTGTTCATGCTGTTTAAGACCACGCCAACCGTCAGTCCCAGGAATTCATGGATCTGTCCCATCCACTCCGCGTCACGCTTTGCCAGATAATCGTTGACCGTAACGATCTGCACTCCCTCTCCGGTCAGCGCATTTAAGTAAGCCGGCAGCGTGGATACCAGGGTTTTTCCTTCTCCGGTCTTCATCTCCGCGATCCGCCCCTGATGCAGGATAATGCCGCCGATGAGCTGTACCCGGAAATGACGCATGCCCAGAGTACGGACTGCCGCTTCTCTCACAACAGCAAACGCCTCTGGCAGAAGATCATCCAGAGTCTCCCCTTCCTCCAGGCGCTTTTTAAATTCTCTGGTCTTATCCTTTAACTCACTGTCCGAGAGCTTCTGCATCTCCGGCTCCAGAGCCTCGATCGCGTCTACGATCGGATAGATTCTTTTTAATTCATTTTCACTGTGTGTTCCAAATATTTTCTGTATCAAACCCATATGTCAAAAATGCTCCTTGTCATGAATTTGCCATAAAATGACCACTCTATCCTCCCATTCTAGCACTATCTAAAATTCAATTCAACCAATTTATAAATCGTTCATAAACTGGTCACAAAACATTTTCAACTGCAGGTAAGGGATCGGCCCTCCAAAGAGATCCAGGGCGCTTCCGATGGTAAAGTCCACCCGGCCCCCGGTCAGCTGTGCAAACCTGGCCAGATCTTCCATACTCCCAATGCCCCCGGCATATGTGACCGGCCGCTTTGTGTGCGCCGCAAGAAGAGCCGCCAGCTCTTCATCCACACCGGAAGCTTTTCCTTCCACATCCACCCCGTGCACCAGAAACTCATCACAGTAATCCGCGATCCGATCCATCAGTCCGCCGGTCAGCTGCACATTGGTAAAGGTCTGCCAGCGGTTGGTCACGATATAATAACCGTCCTCTTTTTTCCGGCAGCTTAGGTCGATCACCACATGTTCCCTTCCCACGGCTTTTGCCAGACGTTCCATGGCGTCCCAGCGGATCTGGCCATCCCGGAACACATAAGAAGTCACGATCACATGACTGGCCCCAGCCTCCAGGTACTCCCCGGCATTGACGTCCGTGATCCCGCCCCCTGCCTGAAGTCCTCCCGGATAGGCGCGAAGGGCTGCCAGCGCCTGCTGTTTTGTGGCTTCGTAGTACTCTGAAGCAGGAGGGTTGAGCAAGATCACATGGCCGCCCGGGAGCCCGTCCTTCCGGTACAGACTGGCATATTCGGCAGCGCCCTTTTCAGATACATAATTTTCCCGCGCCCGGTCGCCGGCGTCCAGAAGACTGCCGCCTACGATCTGCTTCACCTTTCCGTTATGTATATCAATACATGGTCTGAATCTCATGTTCTGTCGTCTCCTTCCGGTATTTTTCTCCTCCCGGATCTGCCGTCCCTACAGCCGCTCGGCAATGCGCCCGCTCCGGTAAGCCGCAAGAAGGACTTCCAGATCCCGGATCTGCTCCTTGAGCTCCCGGCCCACGTCGGTATCTCCCACCAGCTTCCTTTCCAGGACCCGCTTCACCACAATGCTGTCGGAATGAATATCGCTTTCTTTTTCAATGGCAGCCTCTGTGGATTCAAAAGGTTCATGGGCCGCCAGGATCAGGCCGTAGGAATTATAGATCAGCGTATAGCCTGCAATCCCGGTCTCTTTCTGGTAGGCCTTGGAAAACCCGCCGTCAATCACCATAACTTTCCCGCCGCATTTAACAGGATTTTCTCCATTTTTTGACTTGACCGGCACATGGCCGTTGATGATGTGCGTCCCTTCCGGCGGCAGCCCAAATTCCGCCAGGATCCGGTTTACCACGGTCTCGTTTTCCAGCATCGAATAATAAGGATTCTTCTTTTCTTTGTGGGTTTCCTTATCTTCCAGGAAATACCGCTCAAAGGTGGCCATCTTGTCTTTGCCAAACAGAGGCGAACCTTCTCCCAGCCAGATATACCACATCATATCCCGGCCCCGCTCCTTCTCCTTTTCATCCAGCGCGTAAAATCCTTTCCGCACATAACTTTCCAGCTCTTCGTAAAGACCCCGGCCTTTATAAAAGCGGCCGTAGATCCGCACCGACATCAGCTCTCCGTCTGCGGTCAGAGGAACGCATCCGTGATACAGCAGGTTGTTATTATACACCTTGTATAGCCCGCCTTTGTTCAACAGGAACCGCATGTGGCGCTGCAGCTTCTCACAGTGGAGGAAGGCCTTCTCCAGCCGGTCCATGATCTCTTCTTCCTCTGGAGACAGGGCATAAGGATCTCCCGGATCCACAGTCGGAAAATGGGTATCCAGCATCGGATACTCTTTTCCTTCCACCTCCACCGTACCTGTCTCAAACTGAATCTTATGGAGCAGATTTCTGCTCTCCATCTGAAATTCCGGATTGTTCCGGATGATCTGCCCTTCTACTTTAAACTGGATCACAGAAATGGCCTTGTGCATCTTGATGTTCAGATTCGTCTCATCCGGGCTGCACTGCTGCTCTCCCCGCAGCTTAAAACAGGTACAGGGATCGTCCCGGTAGGTATTCATGGCAAAGTTGGCCAGGGGCAGCAGGTTGATGCCATATCCGTCCTCCAGAATATCCAGGTTGCCGTATCTGGCACAGATCCGGATCACATTGGCAATGCACCCTCTCTGCCCGGCGGCAGCGCCCATCCAGAGCACGTCGTGATTGCCCCACTGGATATCCACAGAGTGATACCGGATCAGTTTCTCCATAATGATATGAGGGCCAGGCCCCCTGTCATAAATATCCCCCACAATATGCAGATGATCCACGGTCAGCCGCTGGATCAGTTCACTTAGGGCGACGATCAGCGGTTCCGCCCTGCCGATGCGGATGATCGTGTTCACGATAGAATTGTAATAGGACTCTTTGTCTGTGATCTCAGCCTTCTCCGTGATCAGTTCCTCGATCACATAGGCAAAATCCGGCGGCAGCGCTTTTCGCACCTTGGATCTGGTATATTTGCTGGCAGCGCGCTTACACACCTCGATCAGACGGTATAGCGTAATTTTATACCAGTCCTCCATATTCTCTTCTTCTTTTTTGATCCGTTCCATCTTTTCCTTCGGATAATAAATAAGAGTAGCCAGGGACTGTTTGTCCCTGCTACTCATAGTATTCCCGAAAACATCATCGATCTTGCGGCGCACAGAACCAGAGCCGTTTTTCAGAACATGGGAAAACGCCTCATGCTCGCCGTGGATATCTGTCAGGAAATGTTCCGTCCCCTTTGGCAGGTTCAGGATCGCCTGCAGATTGATGATTTCCGTGGATGCTTTTGCGATGGTCGGATACAGCTGTGAAAGTCTCTCTAAATATCTGGATTCTAATTCTTTCATGGCCTTCCTCCCCGTGGTCACCTTCCGTCGGTCCCTTACAGCCGGATCACATCCGACATGTCGTATTTTCCCGCCGGTTTCCCGGCAAGAAACTTGGCAGCTTCTACCGCGCCCTTTCCAAAGACCGTCTTGGAATATGCCGTGTGCTTAAACTCGATTACCTCGTCTGTGCCGGCAAAGATCACTTCGTGATCCCCCACAATGGTCCCTCCCCGCACGGCAGAGATGCCGATCTCTTTTTTCTCTCGTTTCTGTCTTACCTTTGACCGGTCGTATACATAAGTATACTGGCGGTCCAGCGCCTCATTTACGGAATCAGCCAGTGCGATCGCCGTACCGCTGGGAGCGTCCACCTTCTGATTGTGATGGCGTTCCACCAGTTCGATGTCATATCCTGCAGGACCAAGCACCCTGGCCGCGTCTTTCAGAAGCTTTAAGAGCAGATTGATCCCCAGAGACATATTGGCGGATCGAAGTACCGCCGTCTCCTTTGCCGCCTCTTCCACCTTCTGAAGCTGCGCCTCCGACAGCCCGGTCGTACACAGCACAACCGGAAGCTTTCTTGCACAGCAGACGTCAAGCAGAGCGTCCACTGCGGAGGCATTGGAAAAATCAATGACAACATCTGCCTCCACGTCACATTTCTCCATACTTTCAAACACCGGGTAGTCGTTTGGCACGGCGGTATAAGTATCCACGCCGGCCACGATCTCAATGCCCCCGTCCTCACCGATCAGACCGGTGATCACCCGGCCCATCTTTCCATTACATCCATGCATGATCGCCCGTACCATATGTTCCACCTGTCCTTCCTCTTATGCCAGTGTAATGCCAAAATCTTTCATTGCCTGCGCCAGTGTCTTCTCATGCTCCGGCGTAAGCTCGGTCATGGGCATCCGAAGCGGTCCGCAGTCCCTGCCCATCAGCTGCATCGCCTTCTTCACCGGAATCGGATTCACTTCGCAGAACAGCTGATCGATCAGCGGGATCGCCTTGAGCTGAAGCCTGCAGCTTCCTTCCACGTCGCCTGCAAAGAACTTCTCACAGATCTCATGGGTCTCCTTTGGCGCCACATTGGAAAGCACGGAAATCACACCTTTTGCCCCAAGAGACAGAAGCGGTACGATCTGATCGTCATTTCCGGAATAAAGATCAATATTCCCATCGGTAAGCGCCATGATCTTTGCCACCTGGGAGATATTTCCGGAGGCCTCTTTTACGCCCACGATATTTTCCACGTGTTTTACCAGATATGCTACGGTAGCCGGTTCAATGTTGCACCCGGTGCGGCTGGCCACGCTGTACATAATGATCGGCGCTTTTGCTTCCTTTGCCACCGCGCTGTAGTGAGCGATCAGCCCCGCCTGGGTCGCCTTGTTATAATAAGGCGTTACCACCAGAAGTCCGTCCGCGCCGTAGTCCGCCGCCTCTTTCGACAGCTCCACCGCGGTTCTGGTACAGTTGGATCCTGTCCCGGCGATCACCGGGATCCTTCCCTTTGCACGGTCAATGGCGAACTTCACGCACTCCAGATGCTCCTCCTCTGTCATCGTTGCCGACTCCCCTGTGGTTCCGCAGATAATAATACTGTCGGTACCATTGTTACAATGGAAATCAATGAGTTCGTCCAGTCTATCGTAATGAATGCTTTCATCCTCATGAAACGGAGTGACGATGGCCACTCCTGCGCCTGTAAATATAGACATACCCATCCTCCTGACTTTTCTTTCTTTTTATGAATCTCTCATCCCGAAGCAAAAGCCCCGGGACCATGTTGCCTGGCTGATCCGCGCACGTTCGCAGTCCTGCCAGCTTAAACCTATAAAAATATTACCATCAAACCAGGGGGATGTCAACGACAGCCTGTACCTGCGCCCCGGGCCGGGGCAGGGCTACTTTGCATCCATACATTCCAGCTTGCTTACAGACACCTCGTAAGCCGTCCTCTTCTGTGTCTCTGTCTCTGAAAGTCTTTTTATGTACTCCCGGCTCTGGATCCGGCCGGTCACCTGCACATGCTCCCCCACCTCAAAGGAAGCGGCAAACCTGGCATTCCTTCCCCAGCAGATACAGGGGATATAATCCGATTTGCCATACGGCCGGTTGACCGCCAGAAGAAGATCCGCGATCTCCCTGCCAAGAGGCGTCTTTCTGTACACCGGCAGCTTGCAGATATACCCGTCCAGAAAGATCTGGTTGGTCTTTGCCCCGTCCAGCTCTTCTTCGACAAACGCCGCCTCCCGCACAAACAATGACAGGACCAGCCGGTTTTTCTGCTCTTCATGCCGGTTGTAAGACCGGAACTGGCCGCTGGCCATCAGAAATTCTCCGGTGTAATCCCTGGACACATCGATCAGACGCTCCGAGATCATCAGGGGGATCCGGTCCATAGAGTTACTTAAGCGGCGGACGTCCACACTCACCATATAAAATCCTTCCCCAAACACCTCGTGGCTGAAGGTAAAAGGCGTCGCCACTCTTCCCATTACTGTTACCTGGTTGTTTTCAATCATCTTATCTGACATGGTCTAACAATCTTCCTTTCTTCTGAATCGTATATTACATAGTGTATGAACGCTTTTTTCGATTTAGAACTAATACTTGTAAATATTTTGGAAAATATGGTACACTAGTAACGCTGCAGAAACGTGCACATTAAAATAAGAAAAGGAAGCGTTAATTATGAAAACCAGACGTGAAGATATCCGCAACATTGCCATCATCGCCCATGTAGACCACGGCAAGACCACCCTGGTGGATGAACTGCTCAAACAAAGCGGGGTATTCCGGGAAAATCAGGAGGTCGCCGAGCGCGTCATGGACTCCAACGACATCGAAAGAGAACGGGGCATCACCATCCTTTCCAAAAATACAGCCGTCTATTATAAAGGAACCAAGATCAACATCATCGACACTCCCGGCCACGCTGATTTCGGCGGAGAAGTGGAACGTGTCCTTAAGATGGTCAACGGCGTCATCCTGGTAGTGGACGCATTTGAAGGAGCCATGCCCCAGACCAAGTTCGTTCTTCGCAAAGCCCTGGAACTGAATCTTCCGGTCATCGTCTGCATCAACAAGATCGACCGCCCGGAAGCCAGACCGGATGAAGTCATCGACGAAGTGCTGGAGCTGTTCATGGACTTAAACGCCTCGGACGAACAGCTGGACTGCCCCTTCGTCTACGCCTCCGCCAAGACCGGCGTAGCCTCTCTTGATCCGGAGGAGGAAGGCACAGACATGAAGCCTTTGTTTGAAACGATCCTTAACTATATCCCGGCTCCCGAAGGAGATCCGGACGCCAGCACCCAGGTGCTGATCAGCACCATTGATTACAACGAATATGTGGGGCGCATCGGGATCGGCAAAGTGGACAACGGAACCATCCGCGTAGGCATGGACGCGGCAGTCGTAAACAAACACGACCCGGACCGCATGGAAAAGGTCCGCATCAGCAAGCTCTATGAATTTGACGGGCTCAATAAAGTTGACGTAAAAGAAGCCACCATCGGATCCATCGTTGCCATCTCCGGCATCGCAGATCTGTCCATCGGCGATACCATCTGTTCTCCGGAAGATCCAAAGGCCATTCCGTTCCAGAAGATCTCCGAGCCCACCATCGCCATGCAGTTCATCGTCAACGACAGCCCCTTTGCCGGCCAGGAAGGGAAATATGTCACCTCCCGTCATCTAAGAGACCGGCTGTTCCGGGAGCTGAACACAGACGTCAGCCTCCGGGTCGAGGAATCCGAGAGCACCGACAGCTTCAAAGTATCCGGCAGAGGAGAGCTTCATCTGTCCGTACTGATTGAAAATATGCGAAGAGAAGGCTACGAATTCGCGGTCAGCAAAGCAGAGGTGCTCTACAAAAAAGACGAAAACGGCAAGCTTCTGGAGCCGGTAGAACTGGCTTACATCGATGTCCCGGAGGAATTTACCGGAACCGTGATCGAAAAACTAAGCCAGCGCAAAGGAGAACTGCAGAACATGGGGGCTGCCAGCGGCGGCTATACCCGTCTGGAATTCCGGATCCCGTCCAGAGGCCTGATCGGTTACCGGGGAGAATTCCTGACTGACACCAAAGGAAACGGGATCATGAATACAGCCTTTGACGGCTATGCTCCCTACAAAGGAGACATCCAGTACCGCAAGCAGGGATCCCTCATCGCCTTTGAGACCGGAGAGTCTGTTACTTACGGCCTTTACAGCGCCCAGGAACGCGGCACCTTATTTATCGGTCCCGGAGAAAAAGTCTACTCCGGTATGGTGGTGGGCGAAAATGCCAAAACCGACGACATCGAAGTGAACATCTGCAAGACCAAGCACCTGACCAATACCCGTTCCTCAGGCTCGGACGAGGCCTTAAGGCTCACACCGCCCAGGATCTTAAGCCTGGAACAGGCTCTGGACTTCATCGACACCGATGAACTTCTGGAAGTGACACCCAAAAACCTGCGGATCCGCAAGAAAATCCTGGATCCCAAGATGCGAAAACGAGGGAATCGTTCATGAGAAAATATATTACCCTGATCTTTAAATACCTGACTTCTTTTCTGGAGTATTTTATCGCGTTTATGCTGGCCACCGGCATCATCCTTCTGTGCCTCCGGATGGCTTCCTCCCTGGGGAACATCCCGAACCTGGACGTATGGCCCAATTACGATGATCTCCTGGAAACCTGCTTTAACCTGATCATCGGCGTAGAGCTGATCCGCATGATGTACCATCACACGGCGGATTCCGTGTTTGAAGTGCTGCTTTTTGCCATTGCAAGGCAGATCATCATCGACCACTCTTCCATCTGGATCACCTTTGTGGGCGTCTGCTCCATCGCAGTCCTCTACGCCACCAGAAAATATCTGTTCTGCAGATTCCAGACCCCGGAATCAGAGGCGGACGACGACAATTCTTCCAATTAACAACAATACATGCTATACATTGTCCATTAAACATGCTATACTACATATATCAGATAGATTCATTCTTATAACATCAGTTATCAGACATTTTATCTGAAATCATGTCGCAAAGGAGTGGACAGCATGAAGTTTATCATTATCGGAAAAAACATCGACGTCACACAGGGGCTCAAAGAAGCCGTAGAAAGCAAGCTGGGCAAGCTGGAAAGGTATTTTACTCCTGATACGGAAATCCACGTTACCTTAAGCGTTCAGAAAGAACGCCAGAAAATTGAAGTTACCATTCCGGTCAAGGGCGGGATCATCCGCTCCGAGGAAGAATGTAACGATATGTATGTATCCATCGATCTGGTGGAAGAGATTATCGAGCGTCAGCTTCGGAAGTATAAAAACAAACTGATCGCAAAACATCAGGAGGGCGGAAATTTCAAGCAGGAATTCTTTGAAAAGGAAGACTCCGCCGAAAACGACGGCGAGATCCGGATCGTCCGCACGAAAAGATTCGGATTTAAGCCGATGTATCCGGAGGACGCCTGCGTACAGATGGATCTTCTGGGACATGATTTCTTCGTATTCCGCAACGCGGAGACCGATGAAGTCAATGTGGTCTACCGCAGAAAGAACGGAACCTTCGGTCTGATCGAGCCGGAATGCTAAGCTTCTGCACACAGGGTACATAAAAGAGAGGGGAACGCCCCTCTCTTTTTTTCTGCCTCTTTCTTCTTTTTTATGCAGGTCCCAGGATCACCGGCTCCTGGTCGACCAGCGCAAACACACAGGTTGCTTCCTCGGTCAGCTGCGCCGCTGCGCTGGTCGCTTCCGTAATCTCCTGCTCCGCAGCAGCCAGTTCTTTCTCCGGCACAAGCACGGTCAGTTCCACTGCCTCTGTATAACGGGACTCCAGCGTCTTGATCTCCCGCTTTGCCAACAGGTACTGGATCTTACCAAGACCTGTGTAATCCACCTTGATCCGAAGTTTTACCCCCCGCCTCCTGGTGATCATCACCGAGGCGTCAAGCCCTGCGCGGACTGCCTCCGAATAGGCCCGCACAAGCCCTCCTGTGCCAAGGAGAACGCCTCCAAAATACCGGGTAACCACCACGCATACATCGCTTAATGATTCTCCTTCCAGCACAGCCAGCATGGGACGCCCCGCCGTTCCCTGGGGCTCTCCGTCGTCGCTGCACCGCTTCAGAGGCATTTTGCTTCCATTTCCTATAATATATGCAAAACAATTGTGGGCAGCGTCCCAGTATTGTTTTTTCAGAGACTCGATAAATTCCAGCGCCTCTTCTTCTGTTTTCACCGGTTTTACAGTCGCGATAAACCGGGATCTTTTCTCTGTAATCTCCGCCTGTCCGCCTTCATAGACGGTACGATTTTTACTGTCCATGCTGTTCCTCCCCTGTTTTTTTCTTCACTAATAAATATAACGAATTTCTTAAGTTTTTCCTACTGAAATATGAACTTTTTATTTTTTTCTTTATAAAGCCCCATATCTCTGATATAATGACTTGGAATGAAGGAGGTCAAAATTCATGAATTATGGCAGGAAAAAAGCTTCTCAAAAGCAGAAGAAGATCACATCCAAGTCCACAATGCAGGGAAAGCGCGTAGGCGTCCGCCTGTTTAAGGCTTTTCTTCTCTGTCTGATCGTGATCGCCGTGGCAGGCGCTGCAGGCGTCGGCGTTTTTGCCATGCGTATCATCAGCAATGCGCCGGATGTAACCCCGGACGACGTCCGTCCCAAGGGATACGCCACTACCATCTACGCGGATGACGGCGCCACACAGATCGAAGAGCTGGTGACTTCCGGATCAAACCGTGTTTATGTAACCATAGATCAGATCCCCAAAGATCTTCAGCACGCCTTTGTGGCCATAGAGGACGAGCGTTTTTACGACCATAACGGCATCGATCTTCAGGGAATCGCCCGGGCTGCTGTGGTGGGCATCACTTCCGGAGGTTTTTCGGAGGGCGCCAGCACACTGACCCAGCAGCTGATCAAAAATAACGTGTTCCCGGAATTTGTCCACGAAGAAACCTTTTACGACCGTCTGGAACGAAAGCTTCAGGAACAGTTCCTGGCTCTCCAGATTGAAAAGCAGATGAATAAAAATGAGATCCTGGAAGCCTATCTGAACACCATCAACCTGGGCCAGAGCACGCTGGGCGTGCAGGCGGCTTCCGAGCGCTACTTCGGGAAAGACTGTTCTGAGCTGACTCTTTCCGAATGTGCGGTGATCGCCGGCATCACGCAGAATCCCACCCGGTACGATCCTGTGACAAACCCGGAGGAAAATGCCAAACGCCGGGAAAAAGTGCTTGGAAATATGCTGGATCAGGGATACATCGACCAGGCCGCCTATGATGAGGCCATGGCTGACGATGTGTATTCCCGGATCCAGAGCGTCAACACCACCCAGGCTGCGGACACGTCCTACAGCTATTTTGTGGACGCCCTGATCGAGCAGATCATGGACAACCTGACCACGCAGCTTGGCTATACCGAATCCCAGGCATACAACGCTGTTTACAGCGGAGGCCTTAGTATCTACTCCACGCAGAATCTTGCCATGCAGCAGATCTGCGACGAGGAGATGAACAACGACGCCAACTATCCGGGGCTTAAGGAATACGGACTGGACTATGCACTGACTGTTACCAGGGCGGACGGCACCGTGGAAAACTATTCCTCCGGCCACATCAAACAGTATGTACAAAATGCTTACGGCAACAGCCAGGGTCTTGTATACTCCAGTGAAGATGCTGCCAGAGCCATGGTGGAAGAATGGAAGACCACCATCGCCCGGGAAGGCGATACCTACGACGAAGTGATCAACATCACTCCACAGCCCCAGGCATCTGTTACCATCATTGACCAGGCTACCGGCCAGATTAAGGCCATGGTCGGCGGGCGCGGAGCCAAAAATACCAGTCTTAGCCTGAACCGGGCTTATACCGGTTCCAAGCGTCAGCCTGGTTCTACCTTTAAGATCCTGACCGCCTACGCGCCGGCCATTGACACCGGAGCAGCCTCCCTGGCCACCCTGATCAAGGACGAGCCCTACACCTTAAACGGCGGGCAGGTTCTCCGCAATGCCAACGGACGCTATACCGGCAACCGGACCATGCGGGAGGCCATCGAATGGTCCATCAACGTATGCGCGGTAAAGATGAGCGATCAGATCACCCAGCAGGTGGGATTTGATTATGCCGAGAAACTGGGCATCAGCACTCTGGTTGAGAGCAAAGAGATCAACGGCGGCACCTTTACCGACCTGACACAGACTCTTGCTCTTGGCGGTCTGACAGAGGGCGTGTATAATTATGAACTGTGTTCTGCCTTCGCGGCGATCGCCAACGGCGGCGTCTACAACGAGCCCATGCTCTACAGCAAGGTGCTGGATCACGACGGCAATGTGCTCCTGGACGGCACCGGAGAAACCCACGAGGCTATAAAAGCCAGTACGGCAGCCTGCCTCACCAGCGCCATGCAGGACGTTGTGAACAGCGGTACCGGTACCGCGTGCCGGCTGGACAATATGCCGGTTGCCGGAAAGACCGGTACAACGACAGATAACATCGACCTGTGGTTCTGCGGCTATACGCCTTACTATACCTGCGCGGTCTGGGGCGGATATGATGAAAATAAAGAATGCGGCTATGACACCAACTTCCGTTTCCGTCTCTGGAAAGGAATTATGAGCCGGATCCACAGCAACCTGCAGCCAAAGGAATTTACAATGCCTTCCACTGCTCAGGAACAATCCGTGTGCAGTGTTACCGGCCTGCTCCCGGGATCCAGATGTCCGCGGACTACCGAGCTGATCGGCGTGGACGTAACCACCACGCAGTGTGACGGAAACCACGGCGGTTTAAGCTCAGGCAAGGGCTCAGGCGGCAGCGGCACCCGGGGATCCGGATCTGGCGGCGGAGGCAGTACCTCCACCACACCGGATACCGATACTGGCGGCGGCAATACCACCGGTGGCGGCGACAATACCACTGGCGGCGGACAGACCGGCGGCGGTGGACAAACCGGTGGCGGTGATGCCGGCGGCGGTGGACAGACCGGCGGCGGTGATGCCGGCGGCGGTGGACAGACCGGCGGCGGCGATGCCGGCGGTGGTGGACAGACCGGTGGCGGTGATGCCGGCGGCGATGGACAGACCGGCGGCGGTGATGCCGGCGGCGGTGGACAGACCGGTGGCGGTGATGCCGGCGGCGGCACTACACCTCCTGCTCAATAAAACAGAGCCTGTCATGAGTTTTAGATAAGAAACGTGCGCCGCCAGGCGCACAATCCAAAAAGAGGAATCCTTATGCAGGATTCCTCTTTTCTCATCTCTTTTATGCTTTTACCTGTATCTGCTTTTTCTAAACCTCGCTTTAGGATCCAGTCCGCTTCCCTGTTACAGGATCAGCTTAGCCGCGCCGCAGATGCCGGCGTCATTTCCAAGCTGTGCCAGTACAAACCGGGTATCCTGGTTTGCGAAAAAAGCTTTTTCATGGAAATACTTTTCCACATATTCCAGCAGGATCTCCCCTGCTCTGGAAACACCTCCGCCGATCACGATCACTGCAGGGTCCGTGATCACTGCAATGGATGTAAGTGCGTAACCAAGATATCGGCCAAATTCTTCGACGATCTCTCCGGCAACTGTATCGCCCTCCTTTAAAGCATCAAAAACCGCTTTCGCACTTATCGCGGCTCCTCTTAAGGAAGAAGGACTGTCATCTTTCTCCAGCCGTCTTCTGGCCAGTCGGCTGATACCGGTGGCGGATGCATACTGCTCCAGGCACCCGGCTCTGCCGCAGCCGCACGCTTCTGTTTCCGCTTCATTCACACAGATATGTCCGATCTCTCCACCTGCGCCGTGGGCTCCCACCAGCGGTTTCCCGTTTACGATGATGCCGCCGCCGACACCGGTTCCCAGGGTGACCATGAGCATGTTTTTCCGGCCTTTTCCGGCGCCCAGCCACATTTCCCCAAGCGCAGCCATGTTGGCGTCATTGCCGGCTGCCACGGGAAGTCCGGTCAATTCTTTCATTTCCCGGGTGACTTCTTTATAGCCCCAGCCAAGATTTGCCGTCTTCTGTACCACGCCGTCGTCCATGACAGGCGCCGGGATGCCGATCCCGATCCCTTCCACTTCGTCCTTTGCGATGCCTCTTTCCTGCATCTTTTTCTCCAGAGACTCTGCCACATCCGGCAGGATGGCTTCACCATGATTTTCCGTGCGGGTCTTGATCTCCCATTTCTCCAGCAGATCTCCTTTGGTTGTAAAAAGTCCGATCTTAACCGTCGTTCCTCCAATATCCACACCAAAACAATACTTCATCTTCTCTTCCTCTCTTTTGCAACATTCTTTTCTTATTTTCTTGCCAGATTCTGCTGCACTCTCTTATACAGCTCCTGGGCGGCATTATACCCCATCTTTTTCTGTCTGTAATTGATGGACGCCGTCTCCACGATCACGGCCAGATTTCTGCCCGGACGGATGGGAAGCTGATGGCAGACCACTTTATTTCCCAGGAACTCTGTGTACTGCTCTTCCAGTCCCAGGCGGTCGTATTCCTTTTCCTTATCCCACTCTTCCAGAGTGATGACCAGATCAATGTTCTGGGTCTCCCGGACACTTAACACACCAAACAGCGTCTTCACATCCACGATGCCGATACCCCGAAGTTCAATAAAATGCCTGGTGATATCCGGCGCCGAGCCCACCAGCGTCTCATCACTGACCTTGCGGATCTCCACCACGTCATCGCTGACCAGACGGTGTCCACGTTTTACCAGCTCCAGCGCGGCCTCGCTCTTTCCGATGCCGCTCTCGCCCATGATCAGCACGCCCACACCGTAGACATCCACAAGGACGCCGTGGATGGAGATACAGGGAGCAAGCTGCACATTCAGCCAGCGGATGATCTCTGCCGTAAAGGCGGACGTCTTTTTCTCCGTAATAAAGATTGGCACATCCGCTTCTACCGCCATATCAAGAAGCATCTGTTCCGGAGGGAGGTTCCGGCAGAAAATGATGCAGGGGATCTTATAAGACAGAAGGGTACGGTAGACCTCTCTTTTCTTTTCCTCGTCCATCTTCTCCAGGAACGTATACTCCACATAACCGATGATCTGTACGCGCTCCGAATCAAAATGTTCAAAAAACCCGGTCAGCTGCAGCGCCGGCCGGTTAATGTCCGGCACTTCTACCTTCTTGTCGTTGAGTTCCACATCCGGCGTCAGGTTTTTCAGATTCATTTTTTCCACTATTTTCTTTAATTCCACTGTCTTAGCCATAGCTTTCTCCTTCTTCCGTTCTAATAGAACTATTGTACCACATCAGTGAAAAAATTTATATACATCCGCCGCCGCTTTTTCATTCATGGACGGCAGTTCCTTTAACTCTTCGATCGACGCGTTCCGGATCGCGTCGATATTTTCAAAATGCCGCATCAGATCCTTTCTTCTTGCAGGCCCTACGCCCGGAATATCGTCCAGGATCGAGTGGACCTGATTCTGGCTTCTAAGCTTGCGATGAAAGGTGATGGCAAAGCGGTGCGCCTCGTCCTGGATCCGTGTGATCAGTTTAAAGCATTCTGAATCCCGGTCAATGGGCAGCTCCTGGTTTTGATAATACAGTCCCCGGGTCCGGTGATTGTCATCCTTGACCATACCGCAGACCGGGATCGACAGTCCCAGATTGTCCAGCACCTTAAGCGCGATATTTACCTGCCCTTTGCCGCCGTCCATCAACAAAAGATCCGGAAATGCGGTAAATCCTCCCAGTTCTTTTCCTTCCTCCTGCTCCCGAAGTCCGTGGGTAAACCGTCTGGTCAATACCTCTTCCATGCTGGCATAATCGTCCGCCCCCTGGACGCCCTTGATCCTGAACTTGCGGTAATCGTTCCTCTTGGGCTTCCCTTTTTCATAAACCACCATGGAACCTACTGTGGCAAAGCCGCTGATATTGGAGATATCATAGGCCTCCATCCGGACAATGCCTGTGAGGCCAAGCAGCTTTTCCAGCTCCCTGACCGCCCCGATGGTACGTCCTTCCTCCCGCTTCAGCCGTTCCCTGTCGGTACTTAGCACCAGTCTTGCGTTCCTGGCAGCCAGCTCCACCAGCTTTTCTTTCGTTCCTTTCCTCGGCACTTTGATCTGTACTTTATGGCCCCGCTTTTTGGTCAGCCATTCTGCGATCAGCTCCTGATCGTCAATCTCTTCCGGCAGCATCAGCTCTGCAGGAATATAAGGCGTTCCCGCATAAAACTGTTTGATAAAACTGGAGAGAGTCTCCTTTGCCGACTCTTCTTTTGCAATCTTCAGATAAAAATGATCTCTTCCGATCAGCCTGCCGCCGCGGATAAAGAAGACCTGAACTACTGCGTCTTCCCCTTCCACTGCCATGGCCAGAATATCCCGGTCGTCTCCGGCGCCGGCGGCATCTGTGATCTTCTGCTTCTGGGCGATCTTCTGCACGCTGGAGATCAGCTCCCGGTATTCGATGGCCTTTTCAAATTCCAGAGCTTCCGAAGCAGCCTCCATTTTTTCCTTTAGCTGTTCCGTGATCCCTTCATAATTGCCGTTCAGGAATTTCAGAACCTCCTGCACAGACTTCTGGTATTCTTCTTCCGACACATATCCCTGGCAGGGCGCATTACACTGATGGATATGATAATTCAGACATGGACGCTCCTTTCCCACATCTCTCGGAAGCTTCCGGTTACAGCTGCGGATATAATAAAGTTTCCGGATCAACTCAATCGTGTCTTTTACAGCGCCCGCACTGGTATAAGGGCCAAAATACTTCGCCTTATCCTTCACCATCCGTCTCGTCATCATGATCCTTGGATAGGGCTCCTCTACCGTCACCTTGATAAAAGGATAGGTCTTATCATCCATCAGCATGGTATTATATTTCGGCCTGTGCTCCTTGATCAGGTTGCACTCCAGCACCAGCGCCTCCAGCTCCGAATCCGTCACAATATATTCAAACCGGCTGATGTGGGTCACCATCTGCTCAATCTTAACCCCTTTGTTGCGGCTGCTCTGAAAATACTGCCGCACGCGGTTCTTCAGGCTGATGGCCTTTCCCACATAGATGATCTCATCCTTCTCATCGTGCATCAGATAGACACCTGGCTTTCCCGGCAGCTTTTTCAACTCCTCCTGAATATCAAACATAGCAAACGCTCCTTACATATAAATGGGGACGGGGGATTTCCAGAAATCCCCCGTCCCCAGAAACATTTATATTTCTTCCACTGGATTCATCGTGATCCGTTCTTCTTTCTTTTTCTCTTTTGTTTCCGGATCAATACCTTCTACTTCATAGAAGATATCCATAAATTCTTTTCCGGTGATGGTTTCTTTTTCGATCAGGAAGTCCGCGATCTTATCCAGAGAACTTCTGTGTTCTGCCAGCAGACGTTTTGCTTCCTCATATGCGTTTTTCAGCATCTTCATCACTTCGTGGTCGATCTCGGAAGCTGTCTCTTCGCCACAGTTGGCGACCGGACGCCCGTCCAGATAGCGGTGCTGGATGGATTCCAGACCGATCAGGCCGAATTTTTCACTCATACCGTACTGGGTGATCATGGCTCTCGCGATACTGGTGGCCTTCTCAATATCATTGGACGCGCCGGTGGTCACAGTATCAAAGACGATCTCTTCTGCCGCCCGGCCTCCCAGCATGCCTACCAGCATAGCCTCCAGTTCTTTTTTGGTATTCAGGAACTTCTCTTCCTCCGGCGTCTGCATGACATAGCCCAGAGCTCCCATGGTCCTGGGAACGATGGTGATCTTCTGCACCGGCTCGGAATCTTTCTGCAGGGCGCTGATCAGCGCGTGGCCCACTTCGTGATAGGACACAATCCGGCGTTCTTCCTGGCTCATGATGCGGTCCTTCTTTTCTTTTCCTACCAGCACCACTTCCACAGCCTCAAAAAGATCCTGCTGGCACACGGCATTCCTGCCGTGCTTCACGGCATTGATGGCCGCCTCGTTGATCATATTGGCAAGATCCGATCCCACAGCGCCGGAAGTGGCAAGGGCAATGGCCTCCAAGTCCACCGTCTCATCCATCCGCACATCCTTGGAATGAACCTTCAAAACGTCGATCCGGCCTTTCAGATCCGGTTTCTCCACAATGATCCGGCGGTCAAACCGTCCGGGACGAAGAAGCGCCGGATCCAGGATCTCCGGACGGTTGGTGGCCGCCAGAAGAACCAGTCCTTTATTGCTTTCAAACCCGTCCATCTCAGCCAGCAGCTGGTTCAGGGTCTGCTCTCTTTCGTCGTTGCTTCCCAGCTGGTTGTCACGGCTCTTTCCGATGGCGTCGATCTCATCAATAAAAATGATACAGGGCGCCATCTGCTGCGCCTGCTTGAAGAGATCCCGCACACGGGAAGCGCCCACGCCTACATACATTTCCACAAAGGCAGAACCACTCAGGGAGAAAAATGGCACATTTGCCTCTCCTGCCACCGCCTTTGCCAGAAGGGTCTTACCGGTTCCCGGAGGTCCTACCAGAAGCGCGCCCTTGGGAAGCTTAGCCCCCACGCTGGTATATTTCCCCGGATTGTGGAGGAAATCCACCACCTCCTGGAGCGATTCCTTAGCCTCATCCTGTCCGGCCACATCCCGGAAGGTAACGCCGGTCTGCTTTTCCACATACATCTTGGCATTGCTCTTGCCAATGCCCATCACACCGCCGCCTTTGCTCATCTTTCTCGTCATCCAGACGATCATTCCTACCAAAAGCGCGATCGGCAGGAAGGTGGCGATCAGCTGAAAGATCATGGCTGATGTGGTATCCGGAATCTCCTGCTCATACTCAACGCCGGCTTTGTAGAGCCGGTCAGAAAGACCATCGTCCTCTACCCGCCCGGTGTAATATTCCCTGGCTATCGGCTCTCCGGCTTCCTTCTTCGCAGTAATCACGATCTGGCTGCTCTGGATCTCTACCTTGTCTACCTTGCCCTCATCTACCATTTTCAGAAATTCATTATAACTGATCTCCTGTTCTGCGCCGCCGCCCTGAAACTGATAAAGGGCCATCACAAGCAGGGTGGTGATCAGAGTCACGATCAGGACAAAAGACAGGCCTTGTCTGTTATTTCTGTTATTTTGATTATTATTCTGATTATCCACGTTTGTTCCTCCTAATGTTACTCTTCCATTATACGGACAGCCCTTTCTGAAATCAATAAAAACATGCTTTCTTCACCGTTTTTTCATGGTTTGGATACTTTTTTCTTTGTTTTTTTATATTTTGTCTGCTAAAAGGATCCCGCAATTCTTCTCCGGACAAAAAAACACCCCCTTTACCGGATTTCCCGATAAAGAAGGTGCGTATTATCTGCCTTTCAACGTACTTCAGCTCCGGATGAGTGATGACCAACTTTCATTCGGCGCTGTGAGCGTTGCCATCTGATCACATTCCGGGTAAATAATCCTTTTCGACTATACACCGGATTCTTTGAAAAACACAGGGCTGTTTTCATATTTTGCTTCAAAAGTCGCCTGGATGGACAGCTTCTTAAACTGCTTCTTATCTACCGAGCCGACCATAACCGAGGTATGTGCCTGGCACCCTGCCAGCTTAGGCAGCTGATCCAGGGCAAGCTGCGCGTTCCTGTCGGTGGCCGCGCTGACCGAAAGGGCGATCAGCACCTCATCCGTATGGAGTCTGGGGTTGCGGCTTCCCAGATATTTGGTCTTCAGGATCTGGATCGGTTCGATGGCTGCAGGAGAGATCACATGACATTCATGGTCAATTCCCGCCAGTTCCTTCAGCGCATTGAGAAGAAGAGCCGCACAGGCGCCCAGAAGATTGGACGTCTTGCCGGTGATCATCCGCCCATCCGCAAGCTGAAGGGCGGCAGCCGGGCCTCCGGTCTCTTCGGCGCGTTTTAACGCCACATCCACCACCGGACGGTCATGGACCGTGATGCCGGCCTGGTTCATCAGCATCTCAATCTTGTAGACCTCATCTTCCGCACAGGAACCGGCCAGGAAACGCCCCAGCGAGTCATAGTAGCGCCGGATGATCTCCTGCCTGGAAGCCTCGCGGCAGGCCTCGTCATCGCAGATACAGTTGCCGGCCATGTTCACTCCCATATCCGTCGGGGATTTATAGGGGCTTTCCCCGTAAATCTGCTGGAACATCGCATTTAACACCGGGAAAATCTCCACATCCCGGTTGTAATTTACAGTAGATTCCCCATAAGCTTCCAGATGGAAGGGGTCGATCATATTGATATCATTCAGGTCCGCGGTAGCCGCCTCATAAGCCAGGTTGACCGGATGCTTCAGCGGAAGGTTCCAGATGGGGAAGGTCTCAAACTTGGCATAGCCGGCCCGGACGCCTCTTTTATGCTCCTGGTAGAGCTGTGAAAGGCAGACGGCCATCTTGCCGCTTCCCGGTCCCGGGGCGGTAACCACGACCAGAGGTCTGGAGGTTTTGATATATTCATTTTTCCCGTATCCGTCATCGCTGACGATCAGCGGCACATTGGCCGGATATCCGGGGATCACATAGTGCCGGTAGACCTTGATGCCCATTTTCTTCAAACGGTTCCGGAATAAATGGGCGCTTTCCTGTCCGCCATATTTTGTAATGACAACACTGCCTACATAAAGACCATTCTGCCGGTAGACGCTGATCAGACGCATCACGTCCTTATCATAAGTGATGCCCAGATCCCCGCGGACCTTATTCTTCTCAATATCTTCGGCGCTGATCACGATAACAATCTCCGCCTGATCGGCAAGCTGCTTTAACATGCGAAGCTTACTGTCCGGCTGAAAGCCCGGAAGCACCCGGGAAGCATGGTAGTCGTCAAACAGCTTTCCTCCAAATTCCAGATACAGTTTGTTGTCAAAGTGACCGATCCGTTCCCGGATATGAGAAGACTGCATTTGTAAGTATTTGTCATTATCAAATCCTGTTTTCATAAATACCTCATTCCTCTGCTTATTTTTTATCACCAATATACCAAGTATACTACAAGACCAGTGGATTTTACAATCATTTCGTCAGGTTTTCTTGTGCCGCTTTGTATAGGTGTCAATGATTGGTAACACTTCACCCCGAAAGGAATGTCAAGGGTAAGGTGGAGATTCCCGCAGGGAATACTACCTGACCTTGACATTCCTTTGTGATATAATGGTGTGCGGCGGCAGCATCCTTTGCTGTCGCCCTTGTCTGCTTTAAAACATAACTCCCTGATACATTCTTACTATCGTATTCGGACTTCTCATTCCTAAACAGGTTTTGATATAAGTGTTTGATTTCTTCTGATATACGGCTAGCTGTTTTCTCCCATCTTCCAGATTATACATACGCATTTTTTTATAGAACCTTGCTTCATCTGTTCGATGCTGCCGTTCCACTTTCCCGTTGTGTCGCGGCGTTGCGATCTGAATCCGGTGATACAGGATTTCCAACTCCTTAAGTGCCTCTTCAAACATTGTTAAATGCGTACTTTTAATTACCAACAGCCGATTGGTGAACTCCGATCCGTTATCCGTCTGCACTTCCCGGATTGGAAAAGGGGCATGTTTGATTAGCTTCACCAGGAAATCTCTGGAACTATAGGTACTGTGTTCATCATACATTTCCCGATAAGTCCATCTGCTACATTCGTCTACCGCTGTATATTGATAGTATTTCCTGCCATCTGTCACGCAATAGGAAGGAACATACTTCACATCTATCTGTATTTTCTGCCCTGGGTAATCTGCACGCTGATAAGGCTTGATCTTTCGTTTCTTTTTCTTCTTTTTCACTGGTTTCAAGGCTTTCAGCCGGGCAGCGACTCGTTTAAATCCCCCGTAGCTGCGCCTATACCCATCTTTTTCTACCAGTTCCTGATATGCCAGGATCAGGTCTGTCCATTTATATTTTTTTAGGCGGCGCCGGATTTGCCGTAGTTCCAGCTCTGTATGACTTTTTGGCGATGTTTTAGGCCTGTGGCTGCGATCTTCCAGACTGGCTGTTGTCCCATCGTATCGAGAAAGCCATTTGTAGACCGTTTTTCGGCTTACTTTATAACGGATCGCCGTTTCTGTTACAGAATGATTCTGAGCATATTTAACAATACGTTGACGCTGATATTTGGGGTGTGATAAACTCGACATACAAGGATTCTCCTTTTGATCGGACTATTGGTTTCTCGACAATTCCAATATATCACATCAAGGTGGGTCCTTGTTTTTATTTTGTTACCTATCTATTGTACCCCAACATTCGTCAGGTTTTCTTGTGCCGCTTTCAGAGCCGCTCTCACCACCTGGTGCATGTCAAAATATTGATACATTCCCAGACGGCCGCCAAAGATCACATGCTCTTCTTTCTTTGCCAGCGTCCTGTATTTTTCATACAAGGCATTATTTTTCTCATCATTCATGGGATAATAAGGTTCTTTTCCCCTGCTCCAGGAAGCCGGATATTCCCTTGTGATCACCGTTTTCTCAGACACACCGGATCCGCTGCCGCCATAACCGCCCTGGCAGCCGTACTCAAAATGCTTATGTTCGATGATGCGGGTATACGGGATCTCATACTCTGTGTAATTCACCACCGCATTCCCCTGGTAATTCTCCATGTCCAGCACCTCTGTCTCAAACCGCAGGCTCCGGTACTCCAGTTCCCCGTAACAATAATCATAGTATGCGTCGATCATACCGGTAAACAGCAGATTTTCAGCCTCTTTCATCAATTCCTCTCTCTGGGTGAAAAAGTCCGTGTTCAGCCGGACCTGCACGCCATCCAGCATTTTTTCAATGATCCGGGTATAGCCGCCCACAGGGATTCCCTGATATTTGTCGTTAAAATAATTATTATCGTAGACAAACCGCACAGGAAGCCGTTTGATGATGAAGCTGGGAAGCTCTGTAGCCCTGCGGCCCCACTGCTTTTCCGTATACCCTTTTACCAGCTTTTCATAAATATCTTTTCCAACCAGAGAAATGGCCTGTTCTTCCAGATTCTGCGGTTCCCGGATGCCGGCTTCTGCGATCTGATTTTCTATGATTTCCTTTGCCTGGGCAGGCGTGTGGATCCCCCACATCCGGCTGAAAGTATTCATATTAAAGGGCAGGTTGTAGACCTCATCCTGGTAACGGGCCACCGGACTGTTGGTGTAACGGTTAAACTCTGCAAACTGCTGCATATAGTCCCAGACCTCCCGGTCCGAAGTGTGGAAAATATGCGCGCCATACTGGTGGACCTGGATCCCTTCGACCTCTCTGGTATAAATATTTCCACCGATATGGTCTCTCTTATCAATCACCAGAACCTTCTTTCCGGCCTTTTTTGCTTCATGGGCAAACACCGCTCCAAACAGGCCGGCTCCCACGATCAGATAATCATATGTTTTCATGATGGCTCTCCTCTCATTTTTCCCAACGGACCGTACTTCCCTGCTCCGTCTTTGTAATGACCAGCTTCCGGTCGATCTGTTCTTTCAGTTCATTGACATGGGAAATGACCCCTACCAGGCGCTCTTCTCCTGCCAGGTCTGTCAGCACCCGGATGGCCTGTCCTCTGGCCTCATCATCCAGAGCGCCGAATCCCTCGTCCACAAACATGGTGTCTATAGAGACCGCTCCGGCTGTGCGCTGCACAACATCCGAAAGCCCCAGTGCCATAGACAGGGACGCCATAAACGCCTCGCCTCCGGAAAGGGTCCGCACATCCCGGACTGCCTCGCCTGCCAGGTGGTATACGTCCAGATCCAGCCCGGCCTGCCCCTGACTGCCCAGATCGCCGATCTCCCTGCACTGCAGAAGAAATTCCCCTCCGGTCATCCGGATCAGTCTCTGATTGGCCGCCCGGATGATCTTTTTAAAATACTGGCGCTGGACATAGGTTTCAAAATCCAGCTTTGCCGTCCCGCTTAGCGTGCCGTTGGCAGTTTTGCTTAAGCGGCTCATGGTTTCATATTCCTTCCGGAGACTCTCCCCTGTGCTCTCGCAGCGGCGGATCGCTTCCAGAGCTTCCTGGTTTTTCTGATTGTCCCCGTACAGTTTCAGATGCTCCCTCTGCACCTTCTGTGAAAGTTCCTTTGCAGCCAGGATCTCTGACTTTATGCTCTCCAGATCTGCCGGTTTCCTTCCTTCCAGCTGTTCCCGAAGACTTTGGATCCTGCCTTCGGCTTCCCTGCAGTTTTGCCTGTAATCCGCAAGGCGCCTCTCCCACGCTTCCTTCTCTGTTCCGGTACATCGCGCGTCCTGATATGCCGCTTCATCCGCAAATCCCAGAGACCGGAGAGTTCTCTGATAAGCTTCCTCCTGCCGGTTCTCTTCCTCCTGCTGCCGCAGGACCATTTCCTCCAGCCTGTGGATCTGCCCTTTCAGATTGCTCTTTCGCCCTTCTGCTTTCTGCCAGACTCTTTCTGCCTCTGCAGCGGCGTCTGCGGCCTCTTTGATGGCGTGTTCCATGCGGGTCAGGGTCTCCCTGGCCACAGATTCTTCGGGAACCGGAAGTCCCTGTGATCTGGCCTTGCAGGCTGCGGCCAGCTCCCGGATCTTCAGCCGCAGCGTCTCCGTCTCGCCGCGAAGTTCTTCTTCCTCTTTTTGAAGCAGTTTCCCTCTCTCCTCTGCCTCTTTTTCTTCCCTGCAGGCCTTCCGGTACTGCTCCAGCTCGTTCCTGGCCTGATCTTCTTCCTCTGTTAGCCGGGCCGCTTCCTGTCTGCCTTTTGCTTCTTCTTTAAGCAGCGCTTCTTCGGCCTCCTCCTTATTAACTTCCATTCCGGGAAAAAACCTTTCCCAATCACTCTGGAAAACCTCCTCCAGGGTGCGAAGGCCGGACAGCGCCTGCTGGTAATCCTCTGCCGCCCGGTTTCGGACTTCTTCCGCCTCATCCCGGCTTATTTTTGCTTCCTCCACCTCCTGCTGGGCCGGCGCCTTCTCCTCTCGCAGGCAGGGCGACGGATGATGGACCGAACCGCATACCGGACAGGGAACGCCTTCCTTCAACCCTTCTGCCAGGATGCCTGCCTGTCCGTTAAAAAACGCCCGGTAAAGGTCCTCATAAGCATCGTGCAGGCTCCGGTAGCTTCTGGTTTTATCCTCCAGCTTCCGGTGTTTTTCCAGACAGTCCCTTTCCCGCAGGCAGATTTCCTCACGCCGCGCCTTCAGATCCCGGATCCCGGACCTTCGTTCCTCCAGTCTTTTCCTCCGGGCGTCCAGCATCTCCAGGACAGCTTCCCGGTTGCCATAAGCTTCCCGGATCTTTCCTGCCTCCTCCAGCTGTTTTTCCAGCGCTTCTTTGCTCTTCAAGACCTGATCCAGATGGTTCTGCCGCTCTTCCAGCTCGCTTTCTTTTTCCTTTCTCTCCCGGAGAAGAGCTTCCACTTCCCGATAAAGCGGCAGGGCATTCCGGTACCGGATCACTTCTTCTGCACAGGCCTCTTCGGTACGCTGCCTTTTCTCCCTGGCTTCCCGGAGGGCTTCCAGCGACTCCTTTGTTTCCCGCTCCGCCGTCGCAGCGCTTTCCCTCACCTCTGTAAGCTCCCTATCGCTCTCCCTCAGCCGTCCGGCCGCCTGCCGGAACTTTTCTTCTTCCACAACAACTTTTTCTGCCTTCCCGGCAAGAGCAATTTTCTCCTCCAGTTCCCGGTAAACTTCCGCCTGCCCTTCGTACACCCGCTTCTTTTCCAGCTCCTTTTCCAGCGCCCGGGAAAGGATCTCATACGTCTCGGCACTTTGCCGGACTGCTTCCAGTTCCCGGATCTTCTCCTCCTGGGACCCCAGACAGCTTAGAAGCTCCTGTTCCTTTCTGCGTCCTTCTCCCAGTATCTCTTCCAGCTCCTCTGTCACATCCTGCCAGGGTGGAAGTTCCATCCTCTTAAGCTCTTCCCATCTTTCCATAGCATGGAATGTATTTTCCACCCGTTCCATCTCGCTTTTCAGCCTTTTCTGATTCTCCTCCAGACCATCGTAAAGCCCGGTCACCCGCCTTTTTAACGTTTCCTGCGCCCTGGCGCAGACGCCGGTCTGAAAGATTCTGGAAAAGATTTTTTTTCGGTCTTTGGATTCTGCCAGCAGCAATTTGAGGAAATCTCCCTGCGCGATCATGGCCGTCTGCGTGAACTGCTCCGCCGTAAGCCCCAGGATATCGGTAATCTTCTGGTCTGTTTCCCGTTTTTTCCCCCGGAACACCTGTCCGTCCGGGAGCGTCAGCTCCACGCCGGCAGTCTCCTTTACCATGCGGATCTCCCCGTCCTTTGAGCGCCGCCTGGACGCCCGCAGGTACTCCGGATTTCTCCGGACCTGGTAAATCTCTCCCCTGTAAGAAAAGGTGTAGTCTACATAGGTGTCCGCGTCCTCTTTTGCATACTGGCTCCGCATCATCTGACCGTCTCTTCGGCCCCCGCTGGTACGGTCGTAAAGAGCGTAAGTAATGGCATCAAAAATCGTCGTCTTTCCCGATCCGGTGTCTCCGGTGACCAAAAAAAGCCCGCCTGACAGATCCGAAAAATCAATCGTCGTCTTCCCGGCATAAGATCCAAACGCCGACATTTCCAGCCTGACCGGCCTCATAGTTCTTCCTCCCTTGCCTGTTCAAATACTTCCTTCATGATCAACTGCTCCTCTTCTGTCAGTTCTCTTCCCTGCATCTCCCTGTAGAAATCCCCGAACACCTCCGGCGGGCTCTTGACCGTCAGCTCTTCCCCCATCCCTTCCAGGGCTCTTCTGGTACGGCTGTTCTCCACCCGCACCTCCAAAATGCGGTGGTATACCTGCTGCAGCTGCTCCTTTGGCTTATAGAGCTCTTCTTCGTCTGTCAGCGTCAGGCTGATATAGGACTCCCGCTCTTTTTCCGTGGCATGTTCCAGTAGCCCGGACAGAGAACCTTCTTTCTTACAGACATCCCTTAGGGGCGTAAGCTCCAGAAGGTCGATCTGCGGCGGCGTCCCTTTTTCTCCCAGGGTTACCAGGTGGAGGGCTTTCTTCTGGCCCGCCTCACTGACCGAATATTTTAACAGCGTCCCGCAGTACCGATACGCCTCGTCTCCCACCGCCTGGGCGCTGTGCAGATGTCCGAAAGCGCCGTAGTCAAAGCCACGGACCACCGAGACGTCCGCCTGATCCAGCCCGCCCACAGAAAACACTTCCGAATCACAGGTAAGGGGTTCGCCGCTTCCCCGGTAAAACTGATGGGAAACCAGTACATTTCTTTTATTTATAAAATCAATCTCTTCCCGGTCGATCAGCTTCTTCAACGCATCCGTGTAGGTTTCCGGCGGATCTTCCGAAAAGAGATGCCGGACATGGGACGGCTTCACAAAGGGAAGCAGATAAAAAACCACTTCCCCATATTCATCCTCCAAAGTCACCTTCTGTAAATGCTCGTCTCCCACGTCCCCGGCAAGATAGATCTGCTGGTTCTTCAGAAGCGCCGCGGCATACTGCAGACGTTCTGCAGAATCGTGGTTTCCACTGATGATCAGGACCGGGATCCTGGGACGGATCTCGGAAAGACCGGTAAGGAACTCATCCCACAGCGTTACCGCCTCTGCAGAGGGCACCGTTTTATCGTACACGTCTCCTGCGATCACCACGGCGTCCGGATGGATTTCCTCTGCATAGCGGATCACCTGTCCCAGGATGTGGATCTGATCCTCCCGCAGATTATAATGATGAAGCTGCTTCCCGATATGCAAGTCTGACAAGTGGAAAAATTTCATGAAAACAACCCTTTCTACTTTTTTACGATTCGTATAACTCCATAAACCGCATCATAATGGTAGCACATTCCGCACGGCTGGCATGGCCCCCCGGATCCAGCATGGTCTGGTCATATTTCCCGCTGATGATGCCGGTGCCCACTGCCCACTGCATGGCCTCTCTGGCAAACCGGCTGACTCTGGAAGCATCCTTATACCCGCTGAAATCTGCTCTTGCAGAGATATCATATCCTTTATATCCTGCATAGCGATACATCATCACCGCCATCTGTTCCCGGTTGATCGGATCTCCGGGGCCGAAATTGCCATTGGAATATCCGGTTACCACTCCGGTCTGCGCTGCCCAGAGAATCGCGTCTGTATACCAGATGCCGGCTCCCACATCTTTAAATTTCGCAGTATAGTTTACTGCCGGAGCATCATTCAGCCGATGGAGGATCACGGCAAACTGCGCGCGGGGCAGTGTTTCCAGCGGTCCAAACACATTCGAGTTCAGTCCGGTCATAATCCCCCTTGCATAGACGTACTCTACCGCATCCCAGTACCAGTCAGGCGTTGCCACGTCCCCATACGGACGATCCACTGATATATAAAATTCTTTGCTCGCCTCTGTCCCAAGTTCATCCTTTACCCAGAGCGTCATGGTATATCCGTTGATGTACATCGGGCGCCACTCCAGTTTATTATTGATGCTGTATTCCTGCAGAGTTACGACTTCGCCCCCAAATGGCATCACCGTAAATTTATACTGATAAGTTCCAAGTCCACCTTCCGCCGCAAACTCTACCGGGCAGGCTTCGCCAAGATCAACCCTGTCCGGACAGGTCAGATACAGTCTGATTGCTCCGGGCCCGACATTGATATAAACACTGTCAGAAACCGTTTCTCCACTGGAATCGGTAAGATAGACTGTGAAAACATAAGCGCCGGGAGCATCCAGCCATTCGTAGGTACGTCCTAACTCATTCTCAACAATCTCGGTCTCTACCCCGTTATAAGTATAAGTGAATCTGTAGCTATAGTCATCTTCTGTTCCGCCGCTGGCTTCCGCCTCCATATAATAACTTTTTCCGGAAACAACCTCTTCCCCTTCATCCAGGAAGTTCAGCTTCACTTTCAGAGGCGGTCGTTCTACTACTTCATACTCCATCTCATCGGACACGATGAGATAATTTCCCTCGTCTCTGTCCCGGCCTTCTGCATATACTCGCAGCGTATAGGTTCCCACCTTATCCGGAATCCACTCTACTTCATTTTCATACAGCGCAAAATCCGATATGATCTGCTCTTCCCCGCCTTCATAGCTCTGAGTGAATTTATAATCCGGCGCAAGAAAATTAGACTCTGCATATAAAGTAATCACTTCTCCCTTGCTCTGCGGAGCCTCAAGATCCGCTGTAAAGCTGGTAATCATATACTGACACTTTGTAATTTCGTATTCCAGGTCACAGTATGTCTCCTGCCCGCCTTCATCCTTTGCATAGACACGTAGGGTATAGATCCCTGCTTTTGTGCCGACCCATGTTGTGTCCGCCTTCTCATCATAATCCCGGATTATTGTCTCTCTGCCGTCAAAAATATAAGCAAATTTATAGCTCATATTTCCGCTTCCGCCGATCGTCTCTGCATAGAGCGTGATCCAGGTAGAATTGTCCTGCGGCGCGGAAAGACTGGTAAACAGTTTCACCTCCAGCGGTTCGTCCTGGATCACATAACTGATCTCCCGGGAAACCTCACTTCCGACCTCATCTTTTGCATACACACAGAGCGTATAGGCGCCGCCGCTCTCTGGCAGCCAGAGCGCTACATTGTCCCCATAGTCCTGGATCACTTCTGTGCTGCCCTTTGTAGCCGTAAATTTATAGCTGACCGTTCCAACGCCGCCTGCCGTCTGCGCCGTCAGACTGATCGTTGAGCCGTTGGGCTGTGGAGACGCTTTATCTGTAGTAAAAGAAAGCAGTTCCAGAGGTTCCGCCCCCGGAGTACCCTGCGCCTGTGCCACCGCCTTATCCAGCTGGATCAGGCCATATCCGTATGTATGATCTCTTCCGGACGCCCCCAGATCCCGCGTCGTATCCATCAGGATCTTTTCCACCTGCTCCACGGACAGATCCTGGTTCACATACCGGATCACGGCCGCCGCTCCGGCTGTGATAGGCGATGAGAAAGAAGTGCCGTTTGCCCAGCTGTATCCACCCTGATTATTTGTGGTATAGACCTCCTGTCCAGGCGCACACAAGTCCACCATGGAGTTGCGGTTAGAAAAATTGGCGGCAATATCGTTTTCTGTAGTTGCCCCGACAGATAGCACCCCTTCAAAAGACGCCGGATAATTATAGCTGGTATCTCCATCATTTCCTGCAGAGGCCACCAGCACCACGCCTGCGTCCCTGGCTTTCTGAATCGCGGCCTGTTCTACCGTGCTGCCTGAACTGGATCCATAACTCATATTTACCACCTGGATATCACCTCTTTGAACCACGTCCATAAGAGCAGACATGGCATAATCCAGACGGATCCCTCTGTCCGTAGAAGTTATGCCGCCGGTACGATAGGCAACCACCTTAATATCTGCAGCTCCAACCACGCCGGGAAATCCAATCCCGTTATTTGCTGTGGCGGCGATCGTTCCGGCCACCAGGGTTCCGTGACCTGCCACGTCACGCATAGACGCCCCGGTATCCGCCACATAATCATAACCAATCTCACATCGTCCGCGCAGATCCTCATGATTCATATTTACGCCCGTATCGATCACGGCTACCTTCACTGTCTTATGCGCCCCCAGCTGATTCCACACTTTATCCGCGCCGATCTTCTGGAACTGCCAGGCTTTGCTTACCCCTGGATCATTTGGCAGCGCGTCCACTTCCATGATCTTGTTTCTAGACGCCGCGGCTACTCCCGGTGTCTCTTCCAGCTCCTGAATCAGCGCGTCTGTATCCACTCCCTCCTCCGGCGTGATCACATCTACACTATCGCTGACAGACTCGCCTTCGGCAATCTCTTCCTCATCCAGACCAAGCGCTTTTACATTATTTTCCTCCGGTTCCTCATACAAGATAACAATCTGATCTTCAACCGGCGTCTCATCCGAGATATCCGGCACCTCGTCAAGACTGCGGACCACATCGCCCTCTGTCTCTTCCGGCTCCGCGGCCATCACAACTTCTGCCCCAAAGGTCTGAACCAAGAGCACGCCTGCCAGAAATACCGCCCACATTTTCTTTTTCATAACCATCCCTCCATTCCAAAATGTTTCAGGCGCGTTTTCAGGATCCAAAATATAACTTTTTGCTTTACATTTGAATCTATCTTACACTATAATCTTCTTAGCTATCAAGAGATATTCGCAGGAAATCTCTGTACCGGAAAGGATTTTATCATTATGCTTCGTGAGATAGATTTTGCAGAAGTTTCAGACGGAAAATTTTATCAGCCTGGCGACATGGTGAAGGCGGACTGCCAGGGATGTGAAGGCTGCTGCGACTGCTGCCGCGGCATGGGGACTTCCATTGTCCTGGATCCTCTGGATGTCCACCGGATCTCCACTGGCCTGGGGAAATCTTTTGAAGAACTTCTGGGCCCCCACCTGGAACTGCAGGTCGTAGACGGGATCATCCTTCCCAATCTTCGTATGGCAGGGCCAGACGAAGCCTGTACTTTTCTGAACAGCAGCGGACGCTGTTCCATCCATCCCTTCCGCCCCGGCATCTGCAGGATCTTTCCTCTGGGCCGCTACTATGACGGAAAAGGATTCCAATATTTTCTGCAGGTTCACGAATGTCCTAAGCCAAACAAGACGAAAGTTAAGGTCCGCAAATGGATCGACACTCCGGACGTCAAACGCTACGACGCCTACATTTCCGACTGGCATTATTATCTGAAAGGCCTGCAGGAACAGGCGGCAGCTTCCGAAGGACCAGAAACCATCAAACAACTAAGCATGTCCGTACTGACTGCATTTTATGTACGCCCCTTCCGGGCAGACCGGGATTTTTACGAACAATTTTACGAGAGGTTGAATGAACAATGAAGAAAATACTAATGATCGCAACCGGAGGCACCATTGCCTCCAAGGAAGGAGGAGACGGGCTGACTCCCGCCATGACAGGGGAAGAACTGGCGGCGAATGTGCCCGGCATTGAAGAGAAATGCGACCTGACTGTCCTTCAGTTAATGAACATTGACAGTACCAATATGCGTCCCAGGCAGTGGATCATGATCAGTGATACAATCCTGTCCCATTACGACAGCTTTGACGGCTTTGTGGTTCTTCATGGGACAGATACCATGGCCTACACTGCGGCCGCCCTGTCCTATCTGATCCAGGACTCCAGGAAACCCATCGTACTGACCGGTTCCCAGAAACCCATGGGCGACCCCTATACTGACGCAAAACTAAATATTTACCAGAGCATCCTCTATGCCCTGGACGACAACTCCTGCAGGGTCTCTATTGTATTTAACGGCAAGGCCGTGATCGGCACCCGGGCAAGGAAACAGCGCACCCGCAGCTTCGACGCCTTTGAAAGCATGAACTTCCCGCCCCTTGCCATCATCCACGACGACCGGATCATCCGCCACTACACCGGCCTGATCCCCGAACCTTCCGATCTGAAAGCATACCACCACCTGGACGACCGGGTATTCGTGCTGAAGCTGACCCCGGAGGTCAAAGCAAATATTTTCTATCTGCTAAAAGAAGATTATGACGCCATCATCCTGGAGACCTTTGGCATCGGCGGCATCCCGGAATATGACGACTCCTTCCAGAAAGCCATCTTTGACTGGGTGGATTCTGGAAAGACTCTGGCTGTTACCACGCAGGTGCCGGAAGAAGGCTGCGACCTTCAGGTCTACCAGGTGGGCAAAAAATACAGCGACTATCCGGGCATCCTTCAGGCCGGAGACATGACCACAGAAGCCATTGTGGCCAAGATCATGTGGGTGCTGGGGCAGACCCGTGACCGGGAGGAAATCCAGGATCTGTTTGAGAAAGTCATCAACCTGGACCGCCAGGAAGATATCCGTTAATCGAATAGCTTAAAACTGTCGGGCGCAGGATCGGGTATCTTTTCCCATCCTGTACCCGGCAGTTTTACAATCCATTGTCCTGATTTGCGGCTACCAATACGCTCTATTATCCCTTTTTCTCTCAGTTCTTTTATAACTCTTCTTATTTGCCTGTCAGAACGATTTAATTTTGTGGCAAGCTGCGCCTGCGTTATATGAGAATTTTCTTTTATTGCTGATAATACTATTTTCTCTAAAGAATTATCTAATAGGACATTTAATGGGTCTTTTATTAGGACATTTTGATCTTTTAAAATGTTCTGCTGTCCTAAAGGTGTAAATTTCATCATAATATCTTCTAAATGAAGCGTATATTCCGGCATTGGAACACCATGCTTTTTACAGGCTTCACATATTTTTTCTATCCCGCGCCCCCACGTTTCCACGTATCCTGCCCAGAAAAATCCATTAGCAATATTGGGATTATAGGGCTGCGACCTATGACGCTCCATCAATGTTTCCACAGTCCATCCGACCGGAAAAACGCAGTCATTACTGATATATACCGCGTCCTCATGTATCCGGATCTGTATCGGAACCAGCGCGGATAAGTCTCAATTCTGGTAACGTTATCGTAAGATATCATTGCTTTCATATATCTTAGATATATCAGTTCTATAACTCTATCTGCCTGGATAAACAGAGAACCATGAATCTCATCCTGATAACGCAGATCAGAGCCCTCGCCAAAATATCCGATTTTGATATATGCCCCCGTAACCCACTTTTCCGGATTTCGATGAAACAAGAGAATTGCTGCTCGTTTCAGCTTGCCATGTTCAAGAAGGCCGAGGTTATCCAAAAGCTGCTCGTTACTCATATTCAGATCTTTTTCTGTCATACGACCACTTCGCAGAGCTTCTCGCCGGAAAATGTCAAAACTCTCTTTGTCCAGATCGTCAACTGTAACGCCATCCACCGGAACTGCATCCCAGCTATATCCTGTTTTAGACAATAAAAACTCTGTCAAAGCAGCTCCTCTGAGAAGTTGCTTTGTACTGCCGCTGCGATAATACCAAGAATATCCCGCACTTTATTAGGGATATCTTCCAACAGCTTTTTACTATCCTTCACACCAATGACATTTCCATTGTCATCGGTTCCAATATATATCTTGCCGCCTTGAGCATTTGCAAAACCACAGATCCATTTCAGATACTCATCTCGCCAGGATTCTTTCCATTCTGTGTTTTGGTTTTCTGACATACATTTCCTCCCCGATTTAATTTTGAACTCTTATTTTTCACCCATTACTGTTTCCATGTATAATTGCTGCATATTTTCTCCAAAACACTTAGCAAGCTTTAAACTCTAGCCATTCTCCGTCTCGCCGGCCAGCCACTGCTGCACCACCGCAGCAGTCTCTCCCACCGCCTGGGCAATCTTATCTACTGTCATCCCCATACTGGCAAGATTGAAAGCAACTCTCTGCCTGCCACGAACTTCTCCTCTGGCTTCTCCACGAGCTTCTCCCCTGGCTTCTCCTCTGGCCTCTCCTCTTCTCTCAATTGCTTCTGTTAATTCACACATATATTCTATGCCCCCTTCCTCGCACTTCAGGTAATGGACTCTCCTGGACAGATCCCCCTGGCTGTCATCCTCCGGATCTGCCGTTTTAAAATACTTCATCAACGCCGCGATCTCCGACCCGTCGTCCACCTCGGTATTCACATAGGTGACACTGCTGCCGTCGTCATATGCCAGTCCCTCATCTCCCAGGTACTTCCGTACCGGATAAACTGTCTGAAATGCTTTCCAGATGTCTTTCTCACTGACGTAATAGATCTGCAGGCCGGGCAGTTCCTGGAATGTCCGTCCCTTATCCAGGAACTGACTGTCCGCCATAGCCCCGTAAAACCGGGTCCGGCGGGGCGGGTCCTTCTCTTTTCTGCGTTGGATCTCCACCACATAAAACTTCCCCTCTAGGTCCTCTGCAAATACATCCAGTCTTGCGCCTCTTCCCGCGCCTTTTTCTATCGTATATTGGGTCTTTATCTGCTTCAAAACAAGGTCTTTGTCTCCGCTTAAGATCCGCAGCACATGCTGGGCCGCCTTCCGATCCTCCAGCGCTACGGATAAAAAAGCATCGCTCAACAGCGTAAACTGCAGATTCTCCCGTATCCGTTCCTCTTTCGTAAGCTGTCGTGGTATTCTGCTGCTTCTGTTAATGATCTGATCCCTCTCTTTTATCGGTAAGTTGTAAACGGTTGCTCTTTGATTCCTATCATTGCCGGCAAATGATCTTACTGGTATTATGTCATATAACAGCGAAAAAGTAAAGGTGTGTTTATAAAAAATCGTCACTTCATTTGAAGTGACGATCATATTTTCAGTCAGCTATATGTAAAAGAGCTATTTTTTCGCTTCCCACGGTGTATACACGCCATTTCCCAGTATATCTGCAATTCTCTCACAGGCATGTCCGTCTCCATAGGGATTGCATGCATGAGACATCTTTTCGTACTCTTCCCTGTTTTCAAGGAGCAGCTTAAATGTACGGTAAATCTCCTCTTCATCTGTACCAACAAGTTTCAGCGTTCCCGCCTCTACACCTTCCGGACGCTCTGTTGTATCTCTCATCACAAGTACCGGGACGCCATAGCTTGGACATTCCTCCTGGATCCCACCGGAATCAGTCAGACAAAGATAACTGCGCGCCTCAAAATTATGACAGTCAAAAACTTCTATCGGTTCAATGATATGAATTCTGTCACAATCACCCAGCTCCTCATCGGCCGCCTGACGCACCACCGGATTCATATGGATCGGATAGACAGCTTTGCATTCTTGATGCTCATCCAGCACGCGTCGTATCGCCCGAAACATATGGTGCATCGGCTCTCCCAGATTCTCCCTGCGATGTGCCGTGATAAAAATAAGTTTACTGTCCCCTACCCATTCAAGTTCCGGATGCGTATAATCCTTCTTTACTGTATGCTGCATCGCATCGATTACTGTATTTCCAGTAATATATATGGTCTCTGGGTTTTTACCTTCCCGGGTAAGATGCTCTGCTGCAAGCTGCGTTGGTGCAAAATTATATTGAGAAATAATACCAACCGCCTGACGATTAAATTCTTCCGGATATGGCGAGTAAATATTATAGGTACGCAAACCTGCCTCCACATGTCCTACCGGAATCTGAAGATAAAAACATGCAAGCGCTGTCACAAAAGTGGTAGATGTATCTCCGTGAACGAGAACAACATCCGGTTTCACTTCCTCCAGAACCTCTTTGATCTTATCCAAAATATTAGTCGTAATATCAAATAACGTCTGTCGGTTCTTCATGATATCAAGGTCATAATCCGGCACTACACCAAATGTTTCCAGTACCTGATCTAACATCTGGCGATGCTGCGCCGTAACACAGACAATTGTCTGGATGCCTGAACGCTTTTTTAATTCATTTACCAACGGACACATTTTGATTGCCTCCGGTCGTGTACCGAAGACCAACATTATTTTTTTCATAAAATAGACATTCTCCTTCTAGACAAAAAAATTGATTCCATTAATTTTCCACAGAAATCAATTAAAAAATATATATTTTCTTTCATGCCAACATTATCAACCCTTGCACGCCATGATAATCTCGCAAATTCTATCTACATCTTTCATACTAAGATCTGCATACAAAGGCAACGTCAATACTCTCTTACTAATATGTAAAGCTACTGGAGTCTCCAATACATTAAACTGTCCGTGAAAAGCTGAAAATGTACTCGTTAGCGGATAGAAATACTTCCTGGCTCCTATACCATGCTCTGCCAGCTTATCAAACACCTCTGCTCTACTGGAGCCAAATTGCTTTTCTTCAATAATAATTGGGAAATATGAATAATTCGATTTCACATCTTTTTGTACTACATTTAATTGGAGACCTTCTACACCTTCTAACCAATCTCTATATCGTTCTACAATTTTCTTCCTTTTTTCAATTTCCTCTTCTACATGACGTAAATTACACAGCCCCATAGAAGCACAAAATTCATTCATCTTGGCATTTGCCCCAACTGCACTTACCTCTTCCGGGCCATGAATACCGAAATTCTTTAATTCATAAAGAGTTTCTCCAAGACGTTTATCCTTAAAGCAAACAGCTCCTCCCTCAATACTATTAAAAACTTTTGTGGCATGAAAACTAAAACAAGAAGCGTCCCCAAAGGAACCGATTCCTTTTCCCTTATAAGTCTCTCCAAAGGTGTGAGCCGCATCATATACAACCTTCAATTCATATTTATGCGCTATACGTTCTATTTCCTCTATATTGCAAACATTTCCGTAAACATGTACTGGCAAAATCGCACAAGTCCGATCCGTAATTAATTGTTCCAGCCGTTCCGTATCCATTGTAAATGTAACTGGATCAATGTCACAGAAAACGGGTTGCAGGCCGTTCCGCACAATTGCATGGGTTGTAGATGCAAAAGTAAACGGCGTTGTAATTACTTCTCCTTGCAAATTTAATGCCTGAAGAGTTAATTCCAACGCCATATGTCCGTTCGTTAGCAAATCTATATTTTCTACCTCCATAAACTTCTTTAGTTCATCCTGAAGAAGTTTATGCTTCGGTCCCATATTTGTTAGCCAATGACTTTCCCACAAATCTGCGATTTCATTCATATATTCGTCTAATTCTGGCATAGAAGAACGCGTTACCAAAATCGGATTATCCATTACTATTTACCTCCTTCCAGTATTTACAACATAGGTTTATCCCACAACTTTAAAGAAGTACCTATATTATTCTTTACGGCATTCATATAACAGTCATAGCCCCATGCGACGTCTTCAATTGGCATTCCGCCCACTGCATAAAGAATGATTTGCTGATCGTTATCTCTTCCGCTTTTTTCTCCCTTAAGTACTTCTCCAATTTCCGTAATGGAATCTCTTCTAATTTTTCCCTGGACAACCGCATCATAAAATCCCATTCCCAGAAGCGTGGATACATTTTTCTGCGTAGGTAAGGGTTGCCCCTCTCCCCATTCCTCATACATTTTATAGTTATCAGAAATAACTTTGACATCTTCATTGGACAGGAAATCTGTATTTACTAATAAGGCAGATGCTCCAATTACCAAGGAACCAGCCTTTAGCCATTCTTTCTGAACAGTTGGATTATCCTCATAGTTTGCTGCGTTAGTAGTTCCAAAAAAAACAATATCTGAATCCCCACAGGCATCTTCTATCTTATCGCATATTTCATAGCTTTTAATGATTTTAAAATTTTCTTTACAATAAGAAATAAAATCGTCGATTCCTTGTTTGCTCCTGCCCTTGATTTTAATTTTTTCTATGGAAGGATATAAAGTAATAAAAGAATATAAGGAATATCTGCTTACTGTTCCCGGACCAATAATCGTTACTGTTTTCGGATTTTTTACCGATAAGTATTTAGCTCCAACTCCAGATGTTGCCCCTGTTCTCATCGCACTCAATATATTTGCCGACATATACGCCAATGGAACACCAGTACAAACATCCATTAATGTCATCATCAAAACAGATCGTGGTAGCCCCAATTGAACATTAGCCGGGTTTGATCCATAACTTTTAATACCAAATGCTTTAAAACGGCCACCTAAATAAGCTGGCATTGCCATAAATCTATAATCTGGTTTATGAAGCGGCATTCCTACTATGTTTGATTCTTTGGGAAAAGACACGCGAATACCGTGTTCGTTTCCTTTTTCGCCTCCCATTCTATAATCTCCCTCTTGCAAAAGCAGAAACATATCTTCCATAGTCTGAATACATTTGTGCATATCTTTTACACCAGCTTTAATCATTGCATTTTCATCTAAATATAAAAAGCTAATCCCGTTATTCATAAATTTTCTCCTTATACATGTTTTACCTTTGGAATACGATTTTCTGCCGCACACCTTTGTATAGACTGCAAAATTTCTCTAAACGGCGCCTCATAATCTGTATACATAATTTTTGAAATCATCTCTTCGATATTCTTTTCTGACGTATACTCTGCATTCATTTTGTAAATTTTATCAATAATCTGATTCACACTTACATCTTTGTTATGATCACCGTCTGGTTCATAGGCATTTGATTTATATATCCTTCCGGATTTAACCGTAATCTCTGCTCTGCTTAGTCTTTGAGCCGGAAAAACTTTATCGTATTCTGGTTCATGATGAAATTCAATTAAATCAATATATTTTTCAACCCTTGGGTCAAACATTTTTTCTGTGCTGCTTTCTAACGGGCCGCAATTTCCAAACAATATTTGAGCAATAATAGGATAAATAATATTGTACTGTGCCTCATCTTCATTTTGTGGAGCCTCTTTATACAAAGTTCCTGCGTTCCCAAAAGAATAAATATCAACTTTAATAATGTCGGCTGCGTCAATGTTATATTGTGACATTAACTCTTTGACAGCTTTAATCGGGCTATGTGCCCATCTGCAGCAGGAGTAAAACTTTATATATAAATCATAAAAATAAAATTTGCTGCCTAAGCTATCAATATATCCTTTATATTTATCATCTAATATAACCGGATTTCTTCCGGTAATTCCACTTTTTGCCATCATTACTGCCTCTGCACCGGCATGCTGCCCCCAATATATTCCATCCTTATTCATGGATGGAATATAGCAGGATCTTTTAGCAGGAGTAACAGGCATAATAAAATCGGCAATCCCCAACGCCATTTCCATAGTTTCCCGGTCTAACTTTAACATTTTCCCAACAACGGCTGCTGTTGCAAAAGTACCATAACTTCCCGAACTGTGATCCCATCCATAGTAGTCGCGAATTATATACCCCTGACGTATTGACACTTCATATCCAACAATAATTGCAGATAAAAAATCTGCATATGTACATTCTGTATTTTCAGCAGCCGTTAGCAATGCTCCAAAAAAACCGGCTCCTGGGTGTCCCCTTAAAAGTGAATAGCCATCATCTAAATCCAACGCATTTGATGCCATTCCATTTGCCAATGCTCCCCCTACCAGATTAGTTTTTTCCCCCGTCCCAAGTATTGTATATGAACCCTTCGGATAATTTCTTTGTACATAATCTGCCATTGTTTGTGCTGAATTATTTTTAGCACCTGCACATATTGCACCAACCAAATCTAGAAACATTTTTTGAGATTGTTTTTGACATTCTAACGAGAACATATTAAAATCCGAATTAATAAAATTTAACAATTTTTCACAAGATTTTCTATTGTTCATTTTTCTCACTTCCTTATAATTCATATTTAGAAATAATCATAGATTCCCCATGTATATCTAAAACCTTATAAGTCTCATAAATTGTATCAACACATTTTTTGATTAAATTCTGATTTTCAATATAAACGCCGATCGCTGCAACTCTCTGTGCAATATCTCCCGTATTTGGAATAACTCCACCTTTTTCTATAATCTGTCTTGCATATACGACATATGGTAATTTTCTTATCTCGTCCATCCCAATAATTTCTCCTACGATTCCCGGTCTGGCAGAAAGTGTGAACAACAGCGCCTTTCCGCCATTTAAACGAAAGGCGTTTTCCGGATTTCCTACACTTTTAGAAAAATCCCCCGTAAGTGCAAATCTAATCCAGGATTTTACGGTGCTGAACCCGGTTACTTTTTCAAGAATTATATCGTAATCCCCTCCGGGCATTCTCTGAGCCGGATCATAATATCTGATTGTATTTCCATCCACGAATCCCTGTAAAAAAACAGGCCCAAATTTTATTCCTAAAGATTTAATCATTCCTTTAACGCGATTCAACACATACTTTTCAAACATGTCTGAACTGTCAGACGGTAATTGCGTACAAATAACCTGCTTTTCAAGATTATCTTCCTTTTTCCCCAAATGTCTGTCACCAAATTTAACTAAATAAGGTTCGCCGTTTACTACATAAAACGCCGAACCTATATCCTGACACTCTCCCATATATTTTTCACAAACAAATTTCCCATCTGCGGATTCTTGTTTTGCAACCTCAATTCCTTCTATCGCTTCCTTTTTTGTATAACAAATTGTTTGTCCCCTTGATCCTCTGCTATTTGTTGGTTTAATAAAAATAGGATATTCTACTTTCCCTGACTCTATATCTTCTGCAGAATACTCTGGAACCACATCTACGTCATGTTTTAAACAATAATCTTTAAATTTTCTCTTATCAGTTAATATTTCAAAAGATTCTTTTGTGCCTATACAAGGAAGATTTAATCTTTCACATATCTCCTGATATGGCTTCTGCGCCGGATCAATGCAGAAATTCATTACACCGTCAATTTTCTCTTCTTTACATTTCTTGACTATTGCATCGACATCGGTGATATTTATCATCCATGCCTCATCAGCAATTTTTTTTGCCGGAGAATCTTCTAAATAATCAGTAACTATAGTATAGATTCCCATTTCTTTTGCTGCCTTAACAACTTTAGTATGTACTCCTGCTCCAGCAAGAAGCAGCAATTTTTTCCCTCGTAAAGTCATCATTCTTTCCTTTCTTCCTGTTTATGATCAGGATACCGCCTTCTATCTGTCATTTCTCCAGCTACTATAATTGGACCTATTGCCACCAAAATCCATCTAATTTGAAATGGATTAATTCCTCAAACTCTCTTTTCATTCCTTTTTCGTAATATAGCTGCCACATAAAATCGCCATCATAATTAGCTTCTATGATACTCCACCCTTTAGGGGTAAGTGCAAAATCCCATCCTACATAATTAATATCTGGCAACACCTTAGCAATTTCTTTTGCTGTCGAAACCAGTTCGTTCCATCTGGGTATTTTAAATCCTGGTATTCGTATGTGTGTATCTGGATGAAATTCGTAGTTTTCACCATTTTCTTTATATCCATTAGTTTCAACAATTCCGGTATGCTCATTGATACCAGCATCCATTGTCCCGCAAACTGCGCTTGTTACAAACTGATGATTTGCACCAATCTTAAGCCATGGATTCAATATAGTTATCTTGTTATTATCTTTTACAGTAGTTATTCTCACACCATTTACAGAATCAGGATGTATCATTGCCATCCTTTCATCCTGCTCAATTATTTCCTCCAAAACAATGCTATCTGTTTTTGCCCAGATCACATCTCTTTTATTTCTCTTTCCGGACTCTAAAATACTTTTAAACAGTTCTTTGTAGTCCGTATAATCATTTTCTCTTACTACATATATCCCAAGGCCAAAGGCCAGATCTTTCGGCTTTACAACAAAAGATTTATGTTCTTGTACAAATTCAAGAAATTCTCCGTAATCTTCTTCGCCTGTTATCTCAATAACATCTCTCAAATAATAATCTTTAAATTTAAGATAAGTTTTATATTTATCAACAAACACACTGGCATCACCGGGATTCAAACGTTTGCAATATTTTTCTCTTAAGCGAAAGGTCATATATTGACTCTTTTCTTCATGCGTTTTTTCTGAAAATCTATAATAAAATTCTTCATCACAACTGTTTCCATATACCCAATAATCATAAATGGATCTATAAAGCAATTTCATTTCTTGCTCTGGTGAAATTCTCCCTAAATATTTATAGATCGTCGCTTTCAAAGTTGATATCATTTTTGCTGTATAAATTTCGGGATGACAATTCATAAGTTGTTCCCCTACAAACTCCATTCGTTCAACTTTATCTGTTATTTCGATTTCCATAAAGATTTTCCTCCTTGGTTTTCTTTTTTTCAAAATACTCTCTTATCATATTATAAATATAGCTAAAACTTTCCAATTTAAATATCCATGAACCGATTATGTATATGAAAGCACCACTCAAAATCTGAACAAACAATGTAATGCTCCTCTCAAAGCCAAGGAACTGAATACAATACACAATCCCTCCCATCACACACGACAAAACAATCTGAGGCAACATATCTTTTATCTGCGTGATGTAGCTATAGCCTAATAAATGACGATTTGGGAAGGCATTAATGATACTACTAAGTAATGTAGTCAACAATAAGCTATACGCCATCCAAAGCACCCCAAACCACATAGATATACTAAGAACAATCAGACCAATAATCTTCTTGATAACTTCCAACCTTAAAAAAATATCACTGCGTCCCATTGCCTTTATCGCATTCAGATTTGCGGTATGAATAGGATAAAAAGCATATGTAAAACAGAAAATTCTTAAATAAGGTACGCAAGGAAGCCAATTATCTGTCAGAATCAAACTAACTATTGGTTCTGCACACACAGCAAGTCCCACCATAATCGGCATCATAATGTAGCTACTTGTTTTAATCGCACGGCGAGTCATTGCACATACCCGGTCTTTATGGTATTGTTCTGCTGACATTGTGGGAAATAGTACACTGTCAATAGAAGTATTGATATTAGTTACTATGACATTGGGAAATTGATTTCCACGATTATAATATGCCAAATCTATCGGAGAATACATTTTTCCGATAATTAAAGATCTAAGTTCGTTGTATCCTCTTTCAAGTAAAGCAGATATTAATAATTTCCAGCCGTAGGAAAAGAGACTTTTTAAACGTTCAATTGAGAAAATTCTTTTAGGACGCCACTTTACTGCGAACCACAGAATCAAAGTGCCAATACCAGTATTGACTAATTGTTGTGCAACCAAAGCCCATACTCCAAAATCAAAGTATGCCATTACAATACCTATTACAGCAGATGCAACAGTTCCGCCAATTGTAGCGAAAAAGAATCTCTTAAATTGCATGGTCTTTGAAACATATGCCTGCTGAACATTTCGTACACCAGAAATGACCAGTGTAAGTGATAAGACACGAATAATTTTCGTCAAATCAGGCCGCTCATAGAACAGGGCAATCCATGGTGCAAGAGCAAACAAACATACATATATGAACACACATATGAATGTATTAAAGAAAAAAACTGTTGAGAAATCCAACTCATCAGCTTCCTTTTTTTGTATCAGTGCATTTGCCATACCACTATCTACAAAAACTTCTAAAATTCTTGTAAATACCGTTACGAGCGCTATTGTACCATAAGCTTCGGGCGCAATTAACCGCGCTAAAACCAGCGAAACAATAAATGAAACCCCTTGCGCTCCACAGCGTTCCATAAATCTCCAAAGGAAGTTTGACGCAACATCTTCCTTGTTTATTCTATTATTCCTATTATCTATCGACATTTTAAAAAATAAATTTCTCCTTTTCAGGCGTTGCAATGCAAAATATTTTACTCTTTACTGTCTCACAATATGCTTTCTGATCCAAGCAAACAAATTAGGAGAAAACTCTTTGATCCGTATTGCAACTCGTCTTTTCAGTTTCAGATCTCTATAGATGTCTCTATAGGGAGGTTTCCTAAGCTTTGAATAATTACCCTTCAATTGCTCGATGTGAAATTTACGTTTCAAAACTGCATGATACAATTGTTTATGGTATTTATAATCTGAATATTCATCTAATGCCAGAAGATTTCTAACTGCCACTTCTTCATGCTTTATATATTTTTCATTATTGTTTGCGACACGGTTAGTCCATGATCCACTGGTTCCCATGCGATACACAGACATAACACGGGGTATTACATATATTTTCCCTTCTATTGCAAGCATAATTTTCAACAAATAATCATAATATGGATGTGTTGTCAAAAATTCTTTATTTCTATAAAAAAAGTCTGTCGCAAACATCATAGATGCTGTTGGGAAAAACCATTGATCATTTATTATTTGATCAACACTTATCTCTCCATTTTTATGAAAATCATAATTTGTATATCTCTTTTCTTCTCCTGTTGACTCTATACTAATAATCGCTTCATGAGCAACCAATGAGCATTCTGGATGCGACTCCATATAATCCACTTGTGCTTGTAGCTTTTTTTTATCAGTCCAATAATCATCCCCTTCACATAGAGCAATATATTTCCCATTTGTAGCAGGTAGCATAAATTTATAGGTTCTATCTACTTTTTTTGAAAATAAATTCTCTTTTTGATAAATTCCTCTAATAATCGAAGGATACTTTTCTTCATATTCTTTTATTATTTTTGCAGTTCCATCCGTCGATGCATCATCATGTACCAGCACTTCAAATTGGAAATTTGTTTCTTGCATAACAAAGCCATCCAACGCATCCCTGATATATTTTTCATGATTATACGTCGTACAATAAACTGTAACCATAATATTATTCATCTATTGTCTCTCCTTATATCTAAATATGGTATACGCCTGGTAGACTAATAATATTGTGGCAATCAAGAACCACCTTGGATTTTAACTTATCAATACTATTTTTTATCTCATCATGCTTAACCATGATGACAATTATATCAATATCATTAAGAAAAGTATCAAGATTATGATATTGGTTTTCCACTACGTTATTTTTTATAAAAGGATCATAAACTTTCAAACCATTTGCAAGATGTCTCTCCTGACTCTCCAGTAACTGTAGTGTGGGACTCTCCCGCATATCATCTACATTTTCTTTGTATGTCAATCCATAAAGCCCAACTCTACTAATATCGGTCATGTCATTTTCTTTCATTATTTCGTATATACGATTGAGCACAAAATCAGGCATGCCATCATTGGTCTTCATAGACTCATCAATTACTTTTGCAAGGCTTGGATAATCTCCTACTAAAAACCAAGGATCTACAGAGATACAATGACCTCCAACTCCCGGTCCCGGCTGCAGGATATTTACTCGCGGATGCATATTACAGATCCGAATGATCTCATACACATCCATATTGTCATGACGACATATCTTTGCCAACTCATTAGCAAATGCAATATTCACAGCACGAAATGTATTTTCCACTACCTTTGTCATCTCTGCCGTACGGATATCAGTCACAACAATTTCTCCCTGGCAGAAAGACGCATAAAGCGCTTTAACTTTCTCACCTATAGCTTTGTCGTCTGCTCCAATTGTACGGTTGTTGTGAAGTAACTCATAAACCATATTGCCCGGAATGATACGTTCCGGGGCGTGAACCAGATTAATATCCTCACCTATAACAAAACCATTCTCTTCGATCACGGGACGTATATACTTGTCAATTGTTCCAGGTGATACCGTAGACTCAATTACCACCGTTGCGCCTTTCGGGCAAACTTTCATGACATCCTTAACAGCCGCTACCACATAGCAAGCGTCCACCTTCTTAGAAAACTTGTCGTATGGAGTTGGCACAGATACAATATAAGTATCTGTCACCTGATATTCTGTAGTGAACTTGATACCTGCTTTTACAGCTTCCGCAAAAAGGTCATCTAGTCCGTCCTCTTTAAATGTCGTGTGCCCTGCGTTTAACGTAGACACAAGCTCTTTATTGTAGTCTGTTCCAACAACTTTCACTCCATGAGAAGCTAACATTAACGCAGTGGGTAAACCTATGTATCCTAATCCTATTACATTCACCATTTTGATCTTCTCCTTTATCTTTTATCTGATTTGTTTCCTTCTATTTTGTTCGTTAATTATTAAAAAATATCCCTCTCTTTTGCTTATTTTTATACACATATTCTTATTCTTTTCCGTTTTCTATTACTAAACATACCCTCATAACAAACTCCAATACACAGCCAAAATCCTGGCTCAATCAGAAATGAACTACTCATAAATAACTTACCTATATAGCACAACGCTAATATAGAAAAAATAATCTTAAAATTAGCATCTTTTGCGGTACCTTTTAATATTTTAATTATTGCGAAAACAAGAAGTAAAAGCAGTATAGTTCCTAAAGCATATCCAAAATCACACCAAAACTCATAAATAAGATTGTGTACATAACTTCCTTCTGTTCCACCTATTCCGATAGCAGCTGTAGCACGACGATCTGAAAAAATCCCGTTCCCACGCCAGGGCTGTCTACTAATCATTGCAAATACTGCATCTGTCAGCCAATTCCTTCCATTATCATCTGTTAAATTCCTGCTTAAAAACATATCAAAGATTCGGGTATTAAATCCCATTTTATCCATTAATGATAGAATTCCTTCCATCACCAACCTTCCTATAGGCGAAAAGAATAGTACTAATAACAATATCAATGCCCCGCCATATACATATCGGTATTGCCTCTTAAGGAAAAATAATTGTAGTAGCATAAAAATCGCATATAATAATATGGGGCCTCTGGTAGCACAAATAAGTAAAAATGCAATGCCTAAAATCACAAAAAAAATGTCTTGCAATTTTTCTTCTTTCAGGAAGCTATATGAAACCAACATAATAGAAGGTAGGCAATTATATGCCTTCCCCATTTCGTAATCACCAGTACCCGAATCAGAAAAAAGAAGCGTTAGAAGCAGGAAAAAAACAATGATACAACGAGAAAACATCAACAACGTCTCATATGGGATTCGCACTTTACCAAGCATTGCACCCAAAAAGAAAAGCGGCAAAACAGATAAAAAGAAAAGTGAAAAATTATTATCCATAGCCCCTGCATTCAATGGATACACCCGATAAGAAATCATATATAAACCAAATATTACAATGTAAAACAACAAATGCCGCAATTTAATATATACAAAACAGGACTGAAGGGCTAAAAGCACTATTAGCACTGTAAAGCATCTGATTAGAATATGTGCTATTTGTTCTCCAATCCCAAGAATTCTACAGCCAAAAACAATCCCATAACTAATAAATGATGAATAAATCCAAAAGTATATAATTAACATTTGAATCCGGGATTCCGTATTAATCCTAATTTTAGTAAAATTTAATCTATCAGCAGTCACAATTGAAACCTTTCTTCCACATATCTTTAATTTACAAATGACAATATATGTTCTGTTGTCTGTTTTTTAAATCGTTTTTAAAATTCCAGAAGCAACTATTTTGGGCGAAAATTCTTCTACTGGTGTATGCTTTTTTTTGCTTTTTGTAATTTCAACTAACTTTTTGCGTATTTCATTTGAATCATTGCTGCAAAAGTCAAATCTTCCGTATTTTTCAAATTGTTGCATTATAACCTTTTGATTCCCGTCAAGAATAAATAGAATAGGTTTATCGGTCCCTGAATACTGATATATTTTACCAGGGATCTGCGTTCCAAAAAGATTACAAATCAACACCAGTATATCAGCACTATCTTCTATTCTAGATACTTCTTGATAAGGAACTCTCCCACTCACTTGAATATTTTCAACTGGGTTCAGTGTTATATCAGAATCTCCACAGATACGCATAGAATAGCCTTGCAAATTACTTACAGCATCATAGAGCGGAACAATATTTCTGATATGGCTTAGATAGTCACCACAATATGCGAGTTTCACCACGTTTGTGCTTTCATTTTCTCTCTGCACAGATATTACTTTTTTCAGATAAGGAATCGGCAAATAGTGCATTTTTTTTGAGGCATCTGGATATTTGTTCTTTTGTGCATCCAAAGTGGCTGAGGACACATATATAACGCTATCGCATTTAGATAATAAACGGTGCTCTTCTTTTTCAATTTTCTTCATATAGTTTTTACTTCCGCTTATTGTCATATCAGAAGCAAATGGATCGCCCCATATCTGTATCCACGCTGTTCTCTTTCCGTTTTTTTCAAATAATTTTTCCGCAAACAAGTGAGATGTTTTCGGATCCGATGAAGATATTACTAAATCATATTCTGATATGTCCACTTCGTCTACATGATTAATAATCTGCTTACTGCTATCATAAATTCTTTTACCACGAATCATTCTATACAATTTTGTGTGAAAGATATTAAATCTATTTGCAGTTTTAATTGCAGTCTTCATTGCAGACTCAAAATATATTCTTTTTATATTTACGTCTGCTATTTTATTATCATAATATTTCCCATTATTATCTGGTCTCATAGAACATAATGTTACATTATGCCCATTCTCTACCAACCCTTTAATTGTTGCTATATTTCTAATAGAAGACGAAGCATTAATTTCTATTGCTCTGGAAGTTATATACAAAATATTCATCATTTTCACCTGAACTACATTTTTTTCTTACTTCTTTGATTTTTTAAAACTGTCTTTATCTTTTTATAGATGGTGAGCGGATAAATCCATTGACCGGTTGTATATAGTGGAAGCATAAGCCTATGTGCAACTGACAAATATTTATTATTTGGCTTCTTCCAAAGAATTTTCCATGGACTTTTCCCTATCATTTCAGCTATATATACTTTTTTTTCTTTATTAGACATGGGGCACTCTTCCGATATCAAATCGTAAAAAGCAACACAATATAACATAATTGCTATATTCTCAAGGAAAATATTCTTATTAGTATCGCAAAACCCCTTATTTTCCAAATAAAGAGTTCGGATAAATAGTTCCCCTTTTTCCCGTCGATTGCCATGATACTTCCTTACAGCCGAATCATTATAAATAATATACTTATACCAACAAGCTCCAAGCACACACACTGTATTACATTTATTTAATAACCGAAGATTCCATAATTTATCTTCGCCCAACGGGACGTCCAAAGGAAATTCTGTATCCTTTGCTATTTCTGCCCGGATAAGCCGTTCGCATGGCCCCCCAGATATCGTTCCTTTCTCTGCAAGACTGTCTAATTTTAAAGAAGAAAAGCCCAGATATTTTCTTCTTAATTCGTCAAATTCCTCACTGTTTAAGATTGTATATTTGCTGCTTGATAAAGGTGTTATATCCATCCTCTGATTTTGATTTATCTCTATTTCGCGTGCAATCACCATATCCACACAAAATTTATGAATGTACTTAAGTCCCTCACTAATAGCTGTACTAACAAGATAATCATCCGCATCCATATACATGATGTAATTTCCGGTCGCTATCTGTGTGCCGCGATTTCTCGCGCTGCTTACCCCCATATTTTCCTGATGTAAACATTTTACATTATTTAACCGGGAGGCAAGCAAATCACACAAAAAACCGGTACTGTCTGTTGAACCATCATTGACTAAAATAATTTCTATATTTTTATGTGTTTGTTGTATCAATTCTTGAACGCATCTTTCTATATATTGTTCCGCATTATATACAGGTATCACAATACTTACCAAATCGTCCATCTTATAATCCTCTTCGATCTTTAATTATTCCATGGTGTGTTCCAGGCATCTTATTATTGCCTCTCTTGATGCTTCGCTTTCATATAATTCAAATTTCCTGGCGCAATACCAGTTCCCGGTTTCTATTTTCTTTAAGTCGTTAACCTTAACTGTACTTGGATGGTTCATTGTTCCGAAAGTCTTTCCAAAATTCACATACATAAGTTCTTCTGCAGTATCATTTTTATACGGCGAATTCATAATAATTGTATGAAAAAACATCAGATCAGCTGCTAAACTTTTTGCCCAGTACTTGATATAATCCGGATTCTTCTGTACATAATCCAGAATATATCTTATGACTTCTGTTTTCGCTATAAACCATGTATGGCCATCATAGAAATCTACTTTATTTTTTAATATTTTTTTATTTGGATATATATCTATACCAATACGATGAAGCATTTGAAATGCAATTCTTACAAAACGGTAAATATGAAAATCATTTCGGATCATCAGCTTTCTTGGCCACTCAATTTTATACCTTGCTGCGGCTCTGTCTCTTGTTTTTACTTTTCCATTTATATGAATATAAACACTCTTATTTGTCTTTTCTAAATGCTCATATAAGCCTTTCTTTACCAAAAAATCTTGTCCGGATCCAAAATACATATGAGTATAGTCAATTCCCGATTCAAGAGCCTTTTTCATTAAATACAATCCCGCCAGAACAATTTCAACGCTTCCCCATCTGACATCATATTTGCTATAACAATGAACTCTTTCATTACTATAAATTTTTTTTACTATTTCTTTATTTTTACTATCGACATGAATATACACATCGCAATCGCCATAAGAAAGCAATTGCTTAATAAACATATTTATTTGTTCAGGATTCTTATGGCATGTTAGTAAATATGCCATTTTAACATTACTCATTTATATCCGTATACCTTTCTATTCTAGTTTTTCTCTGTAACATACAACCCATCTTTGTTTTTAAACCAGATAACTTTCATTCCAAGTTTTTCTGGTGCTATAAAATCCTTTTTAATATTATCTCCAACATAACACATGGTTGAATATCGCCCTTTTCCGATTCTCTCTCCCATAAGCCGAAACGCTTTATCGCAAGGTTTTCGATATTCACCTCCACCCAGCTCATCTGTAATGATAATTTCATCAACCATCGTTTCTAATCCAAGGGCCTCTATCTTTGCTTTCTGTCCTTCCGGCCGGCCATCTGTAATAATACCTATATTTACTCCTCTTTCATGCAACTCTTTCAACATATCAATCACGCCATCGTAAAGAGAAATATCTGGTTTGTGCGTCCGGTATATAGTAAGGCAATAATTCTTTAATTCTTCTGTGTAAACACCTGCTTTTTTTAATACTGTATCTATCGCAGGATTACCAGCTGTAAAGGCTTCCCACAATTTTTTTTCCATATCGTTTATCTGTGGGATCACTTTTGCAACTGCACAATATCCACTACGAACATACTGTTTCTCACTATAAAGAGTATCATCCAAATCAAAAACAACTACAGACAATCCGTCTACATATTTTATTGTTTCTGTAATTTCTGTTATTTCAATCATGTTCTCTTTCTCATAAAACCAGTTTTAATAATTACTGACTCACACAAATGCTTTGATCGAATCGGCTATAAACAGCACCATCTTTCGCCGCCTTTTCCACATAGTTTAATTTTTCTCCGTTTAGCATCTGAATTACTGCTTTGGCGCTATCCGCTCCCGCCTTAATACTTAACGGCGCGCCACCTCCAAAACGCGGGTTGATCTCAATATAGTAATCTACACCACTTACTTCATCACGGATAAGCTGAACCGTAATTTGTCCACAAGGTTTAAAATCCTTAATTAGAACTTGCATCTCAGCTATCATAATATCATCCTGCGTGATTTTTGTTTTTAAGACTTCCCCTGCTCTGACAGCTAATCTTTCCCTTGGCGTAATATAAATCGGATTCCCTTCATAATCGCAAAAAATATCTATGGTATATTCTTTACCCGAAATATACGGCTGAATAATATACTCACCTATCTTTTCTGCATATACTTTTAAGTCTTCCATATCCTCAACCCTATAAGCATTAATGCTTGAACTGCCATCTTTCGGCTTGATAAAGGCAGGAAATCCTACTTTCCCCTCCTTTATTTCCTCTTCGTATTTTTCAACTGTGTTTACTGGCTGTGGGGATTGCAGTCCAAGCGAGCGAAAATAATCTGCAGTGTAATTTTTATCTCTGCACAACTTTACTTTTTCAATTGCTGAAATGAGCACTTTTGTCCCAACAGTCTCAAACTTCTCTTTATTCTCACTAAGCAAAAGCAAGTCAGTATCTATAGTAGGGATCAAACAATCTACTTTTTCATGTTCACAGATATCAAGAAGCACAGGTATGTATTGCTTGTTTTCAATCTTTGGTACAATTTTTATTTCATCACAAAAATATAATGCCGGGGCTGAGTCTACAATATCTGCTCCAACAATTGTCAACTCCGTGTTTAATTGTTCTGCTGCATTTCTAAAGCTCTGGATCAATTCCACTCGACGACCAATGCTTGTAAATAGTATTTTCATTTGAATTTTCCTTACCTAAATCTAATTTCTGATTTCTCTGATAACAATAAACGCCTCTGCCATTCTGACACCTACCATAGTTCCGCGGTATACTGCTAATGCCTGTATGCTTTCTATGGATCTTGGATTTGGATATTCTGCAATCTGCGATTTAAACATTTGCATTGCTTCAATCTTCTTACCAATGAAATCTTCTATTTCGTTATAACTCGTGGGTATAAACTCGTTTTCAACATTGGGAATATCCCACCCTGTTTCCGATAAAGTCTCATACGCATATACCCTTTTTACCACATGATTATATTTAGGCCGTAATGCGACCATTGTGGCATCAACCGTTATTTTATGATCTAATTGCATGTCACCCCTGTGTGGAAGATATAAAATATCCGGTCTAATTTCCTGTACAAGATTTATAAATGCTTCATTCAATTCATATCTTGGTACTTCCTCTAGCATTGAAGCCGGAAAATCCATGAAGATTGTCTTTTTTACTCCTAAATATTCATCTGCTTTTCTACATTCATTTCTCACCTGCTCCACTGATTCATCAGAAAACAAGGGCGCACGCCCTTTTGTCACTATAGCAACATATACGTCATCGCCTTCTTGCACATGCTTAGCTATCGTGCCTCCACATCCTAAAACCTCATCATCCGGATGCGGAGCTATAATTAAAATATTCATGCTTTCTCCTTTACATCTGTATATAGATTTTCCCCGTTGAATTCAGCTCTATTACCGCTCACCCTATATTCTGCTCCTTCAACAGCTTCATGCAAAACAGCAAATATCTCTTTTACATCAACCCAAAAGCTACAATTTTCGATATACCAAATATCATTTTCAAACTGATCATTCCATGACCACGTTTTCACCGGCTTTAGGGGAACACATGCAAAGCCTGGTCTTACCTCATGTCGCATCATATGACGCTTCGTATAAAATGGCAAATATTTAACCAAGAGTGGTCTTGGCCCAATAATACTCATCTTGCCTGTAAAAATGCAAAACAATTCCGGCAACTCGTCAAGCGATAATCTTCGGATTAATTTTCCAAATTTTGTTACCCGTTCATCTTCAGGTAATAAAACTCCATCCTCATCTTTTTCGTTCGTCATGGAGCGGAATTTATAAACTCTAAAAATTTTACCGTGAAGCCCCGGTCTCTCTTGAATATACATTATAGGTCGACCATGTATAAGCAACTCCAAAACAGAAATGACCAAGAATAATGGACTAAGTATAAGAATTGCTACCCCGCTAAGTACAATATCAAGCATTCTTTTTATATATTTTGTATAAACCGTATGTCTGACATTTGGTATTGCTTCCATATGTTTTTACCTGCTCCTCAAAATAACTATTTGGCCGGATTCCCCTTCACTATCGCTCCATGTCCAACATTTTTTACTACCACAGCACCCATACCAACTGTCGCTTTGTCTCCGATATGCCTTCCATCCCGAACCGTACTGTTTCCAGAAATAAACACTTGTTTCCCTGTAGATGAGCTACCAAACATAATGGATTCTCCAACTATAAAAGTATCCTCTCCTACAACAACATTATGCGAAATAAATGTACTATTATCTATTTTTGTACCGCGCTTTAGAATTGTATAATCTATGGCGCCTCTAGCAATTACTGTTAATGCACCAATCTTTACATCATCTTCAATTATAACGCCTCCAAACTGCGGCATAGTAAGAGCTCTACCCTCTTCATCACGGTCAGTAGATAATCCATCTGCGCCAATAACAGAATTTTCTCGAATTTCAACATTATTTCCGATATGGATTTCTCCCATAAGACGAACTCCTGATCCAATATAGCAATTATCTCCTATTTCTACGTCTCCACCAATATATGCTCCAGGAAAAATGTGACAATTCTCTCCTATCTTAGCGTTTTTACAAATATAAGCGCCATTTACCATCTCAAACATTTCGACTGCAGGAGGGTATGTAATTTTATTATCAAAGAAGAATCTGCAATATTCCTTATGTGGATCTTCACAAACATAAACCGCATGCCTTATCTTACATTCATCCAAAATTTGGACATCTTTCGGCCAAAAAATAAGACAATTACGACATTTATTAAAGGCAGAGACTTCATCCATACGGTTTGTAATAATAAACATCACAGCATTATCCTTAGGATTATTAAGTGATGCCGGTCTAACAACCTCAAAATCCTTTTCACTGACATATTTACTCACACATACTTTAAAATACTCTTTCATTTTTTACTCCGCCCCAATCACGAATACATAATTTGTTGTAGCACTTCCGCCGATGTTCAGCATCATGGCATTCTTTGCGCCCTGTACCTGATATGCGCCTGCAGTTCCTGTTACCTGCTTGTACAGATCCAACAGCATTCTTGCACCAGATGCCCCAACCGGATGTCCACATCCAATAAGACCGCCGCTGGGATTAATCGGTTTTTCCCCGCCAAAGGCAATCATTCCGCTTTCTACAGCTTCGTATTCTCTCCCCGGCTCTGTAATACCGAATGCACTTATCGCAGCATATTCAGAACTTGTGAAGCAATCATGCGTTTCAAACACATCAATATCATCAACTCTCAGTCCCGATCTTCTGTAAGCATCCAACACAGCCTGCCTCGTCCAAGGAAGAAGGTATTCAGAGTCCCGGTTATCAGCCATCTTCTTTTCAAACAACAGCGGCGCAACTCTGTGACCATAACCTTTGAGGATCGGTTTACTCTCAATTCCACGTTCATTTATAAATTTCTCACTGCACAGTACAACAACTGCCGCACCGTCAGTAACCTGTGAACAATCAGATACGGCAAGTTTTCCACCCACAATAGGGTTTGTATCTGTACCTCTCGTACTTGCCTGTTCGTAACTCATGAACCATTTTCTGGTTTGAGCCAAAGGATTCCTTTTTGCGTTGCTGTAGTTGATCACGCTGATCTTTGCCAGTGCATCCAGATACCTCTTTTCATCCAGTTCTGGATACTTCTTCAACGTCTCGTCCGCAAGTTTTCCGAACAGCTTCGGAAATGGCAGACTGACACCTTTCCCTTCTTTTTCGTAATAAGCCGCCCTTCCGAGAAAATCTCCGCCAACTGCAGAATCAACTGTTTTCATAAGCTCCCATCCAACTACAACAGCAACGTCATATTCGCCGGCTCTTATCTTTGTAGCAGCCGCATCTATTGCTACTGAAGAACTAGCGCAAGCAGCCTCGTACCTTGCCGATGGAACACCATAAAAAGACTCATTAACCTCGGTTAGAAATGCTCCCAAATGACCCTGTTCTGTGTATTTCTCTGCTATAAAGTTACCAACAAAGCAAGAGACACGGTTGTCCTTGTTTAGCTCTTCTATATCATCAAAGGACAGTCCGGATTCCCTGAGTCCATCAGCCATAATCTCTTTAAGAAGCGCCACCATGCCTTTTCCTTCTTTTGTCCAATTACGCTCGAAATCCGTCTGTGCTCCGCCCAAAATATATACTTTATTCATGCTTACCTCCCAGATTTAAAATACAGCCTGTAGTCATATTTCGATGGTTTCACCTCTTCAAGAAGCTCATCAGTATTTATCTGCTTACAAACATCAGCCAGATTTTCACGAATCAATGCTGGCACATCTGCGACTTTGGACAACGCCTGATACATTGCCAATGGCGGACACCAGTTAAATCCGGTAGCCATCACATCGTCTGCCGCCTCAATCGTATAGCCAACCTCTTTTGCCGCATATAGTGAGTACAAAATATAGTTCAGCAGGAAATGACGGCAGATATCTGCCTCCTGACTATGGTTATTCACCAACTGTCCAAAGGCTTTCTGATAATCGCCCTCTGCGAAGTATTTCTTCATCTTGTCAGCAAATGGGAACACATACGGGATCACATCGCGGTACATGCCTGTGTTGATATCCAATACTGTCTGACGCTTAAATCCATTATCATAACGTACCAGCTGATATAAGCCGCCGCCACTCTTGCGTCCCATTTTTCCTTCTTCTACCAACTTGTCTACAAACATTGGCAACACAAAAGTGTTATGTGCGTAATCATCTGTGTTTTTATAGATGTTATCCACTATTGCCTTGTGAACATCAAGTCCTACAAAATCCGACGTAATAAGAGGGGCCATTGTGCGCCCTGTGAATGAACCGAGAATTGCATCAATGTAATCAATTCCGCCATTATCCTTATACTTCTCCGCATACAGAAGCGCTTCGTTGATAAACTGGAAACCTATACGGTTCCCAAGAAACGCCGGAGAGTCTTTCACCTCAACAACTGTTCTGTGCAGCTTGCTATTCAAATATTCCGTAAGTTCTGCTGTCAGTTGCCTGTCTCCATATTGCGTAGGCGTCAGCTCGCAAAGTTGGAGAGTGTAAGGCGGATTAAACATGTGTATCCCGAAAAACCTGCCTCGCAATTCTTCCGGATAGCACTCTGCAATAGTGTTTATGGATAAACCGGAAGATCCGGTTCCAGAAATGGCATAAGGTTTCATAACTTTTCCAACCCTGGTCGCAATCTCTGTTTTGACCCGCATATCTTCTGCACAGCTTTCAAAAATCAGATCACTGTCAGCAACACTTTTTTCAAGCATGGAAAAATCAGCAGGAATCAAATTTTTCGCGATTGCATCAGCCCTTACGGACTTTACAATCCTGGGGATAGTCCTTTTTACTTTTTCTATATCACGACCAATACAGTATACCTTTGCATTTCCAAAGGACGCAAAAATCCCCGCAATGTTTGCGCCCATCGTACCAGTTGCACCGATAACAGTAACCGTTTGTATGTTCATCATTTTTACTCCTCTAATATTCAAATTTATTTAAAACACCTTCTGATAATCTCTATAATCTTCTCCTGCTCTTCCGCCGTCATCTTGTTGTCACTGGGGAGGCACAGTCCTCTCTGGAAGATATCCATTCCCACATCCAGCGGTTTTCCGTCTTTGCCCACAGCCCCGCCTCTGATATAAGCGTTGGTCTTTGCCCTTCCGTTTCCTTCCCTGGTCACAAACCCGTTCATCCGGTAGATCGGCTGCATGTGCATGGGCTTCCAGATCGGTCTTCCCTCTGCGTTATAAGACGCCAGTGTCTCCAGGATCTCTGTGGGGCAGGATTTCCCCGGCTCGCTGATATACAGAGCCTCCTGCTCTCCCCGCTCCTGACGGCACATGCCTTCCGGCTCAATGAGCAGGCAGGACAGCCAGAAGTTGGGCTCGCTGTTTTTCGCGTCATAGGGATTCATCTGCACCGGCAGATCTTTGAATCCTTCTTTGTATCTTTCATAAATGGCTTTTTTCTGAGCGATGTGCTCTTCCAGATAAGGAATCTGTCCCCGCACCACACCAGCAATCACATTGCTCATCCGATAGTTGTAGCCCAGTTCCTCATGCTGGTACCAGGGCGCGTTTTCCCTGGACTGTGTGGACCATTTCCGCACCTTATTGGCGGCTTCCTCATCATCCGTCAGCAGCATACCGCCGGCAGAACCGGTGATGATCTTATTGCCGTTAAAGGAGATGCAGTTATAAGTTCCAAAGGTGCCTGTCTGCACGCTTTTGTAGGAAGCCCCCAGCGATTCAGCCGCATCCTCAATGATGACCGCGCCGTGCCGGTCGCAGATTTCCTTTATTTCGTCTACTTTGCCCGGTGTACCGTAGAGATGGGCCACTACCACCACTTTAACGTCCGGGTAAAGCTCAAATGCTTTCTCCAGGGCCACCGGATCCATATTCCAGGTATCATACTCGGTGTCGATGAATACCGGCACTCCTCCTTCGTAAACCACCGGATTGACCGTGGCATCAAAGGTCATATCTGAACAGAATACTCTTTCGCCCGGCTGCACGCCTGCCAGTTTCACCGCCATATGGAGGGCGGCTGTACCGGCAGACAGAGCCACCGCGTATCCGCATCCCACCTTCTCGCAGATCATGCGCTCAGTCTCGTTGATATTTTCTCCTACCGTAGACATCCAGTTAGTCTCGTAGGCTTTCTTCACATATTCCAGCTCCGGCCCGTGCATGGTCGGACTGGCAAGCCATACTTTATTTGCAAAAGCTTCTTTGTTGTATTCCACGTTCAGACACCTCTCTATTTCGACTGATTTCCACAAAAATAAGAGCCTGGATTCAGGCTCTTATTTTTCTTATTGTCTTTGATACTTGATTTATTGTTTCCTTACGATCTCCAGCCCCACCTGCGTCTTTAGCTTCCGGCCGAACATGTCGATCTCCAGATAAGCCTTGCGTTTGTGCCGGTCTATTTTCCGGATCAGCCCTTCATTCCCCTGCAAGGGGCCGCTGGTGATCACTACCCGGTCGTTTTCTATGAAGCCTTCCGACATCTCCACCACCTGGTCTTCCCGGCCAAAAGCAGTCAGGAACCGGATCTCGTCTTCGCTTAGGGGTACGATCTCATCTCCTGTACCCAGGAGTTTTGTCAGACCGATCACCCGCTTTAACTGATAGAAAAGTTCCGCCTTATCTTTGCTGACCAGAAATACATAGCCAGGAAAAAGCACTTTGTATTCCCGGTGCCATTCTCCCTGGTACTTTCGTTCCTGTTCACTGTAGGGAACGAAGGCTCGTTCCAGTATCTCTTTATCAATGACAGTTTCGCATTGTCTCTGGATCTCCTCTTCTGTACCTGATCTCACCTGGATCACATACCACATAAGCAGTCCTTTCTGCTTTGCCTTCTAAAATGAGAAAAGGGTATGCTTCGCCATTTTGACCCTGTTGTATCCTCTGCCTTTTGACGGCTTTTCGGATACAGCAGGCTCAAACTGCGATGCATACCCTTATAACCCTTACTGGTTTCCAACGCGGCAAAGCGACGATTGGAAACCTGGAAAGTTCTTTTCTTCTGAAGCTCCTGTCTTCTTTAGCGCCCCAGATCCGGATGGTAGGTGGGCACGATTTCAGCCACGATCTCCTTGATCCTTCCGGATTCTTTTCTGCTCTCCTGGTCTAACAGTTCCAGTTTTTTCTTAAAGTCTTCATCATCCATCTTGATGGGCTGTCCGATGAAGATCAGCTCGTTTTCCGTCTCTTTCATTCCCTCTTCGTCCATCAACAGCTCTTCATAGAGCTTTTCTCCCGGACGCAGCCCGGTATAGACGATGGGGATGTCCACATCCGGCGTATAGCCGGACAGGCGGATCAGATTTCTTGCCATGTCGTCGATCTTGACAGGTTCTCCCATATCCAGGACAAAGATCTCTCCGCCTTTGGCATAGTAGGACGCCTGGAGTACCAGAGACACGGCCTCCGGAATAGTCATAAAGTAGCGGATGATATTCTTATCCGTCACTGTCACCGGCCCGCCTTCCGCAATCTGTTTTTTAAACAGCGGGATCACGCTGCCATTGCTTCCCAGTACGTTGCCGAACCGCACTGCCACAAAGTCTGTGCCCGGTGACTGCCGGTTCATCATCTGCACCACCATCTCACAGAGACGCTTGGAAGCTCCCATGATGTTGGTAGGGTTGACGGCTTTGTCAGTGGAGATCAGCACAAACTTCTTCACTCCATATTTTGCCGCGGCCTGGGCTACCTTATAAGTGCCCTCCACATTATTTTTGATGGCCTCATTGGGGCTGTCCTCCATCAGCGGCACATGCTTGTGGGCAGCCGCATGATACAGCACCTCGGGCCTGTACTTTTCGATCACGCTGTTGATCCGGTTGGTGTTCCGCACCGAGCCGATCAGCGTCTCCAGCCGGAGATCCGGATATTTCCGCTTCAGCTCCTGCTGGATGGCATAAGCATTATTTTCATAGATATCAAAGATGATCAGCTGCTTTGGTCCGGCCTTTGCGATCTGTCTGCACAGCTCGCTGCCGATGGACCCGCCTCCTCCGGTGACCATGATCACCTTGTCGTGCAGCGCCTTGAAGATCTCGCTGTTGTTGACCTTAACCTGGGCTCTTCCCAGAAGGTCGGTGATCTCTACGTCCCGAAGTCTGGTGACGCTGACCTCTTCATTGACCAGCTGCGCCACGCTTGGCACGGTCTGCAGCCTGCAGTTCGTCTCTTTACAGATATTCAGGATATCCTTGCGGTTCTTCCCGGTCGTGGCCGGGATCGCATAGATGATCCGGTTGATATTGTATTTCTTTGCGGCTTCCAGGATATCGTTCCGGTCTCCCACGATCGGCACGCCTTCCAGCACACGCCCCCATTTGTTGGGATTGTCGTCAATGGCGCAGCAGATCCTGGTATGGAATGCCTGGTTATTGATCAGCTCCTTGATCACCGCCTGTCCGGCTGTGCCGGCTCCGATGATCATGATACGGTCCTGATCTTTTTCCGCTCCTTCCCGTTTGCCCAGGTAGAACCTTAAGAAACGGAAGGAAAACCGCATGCCTGTAGTCAGCATAAAGGACAGCAGATATCCTATGAAAAAGTAGGATCTTGGCATATGCAGCTTCATAAAGAACATGCCGATCCCGTAGACCGGGATCAGGATGATATATGCGACGATGCACATCTGTAGCTCCGAGATGCTGGCCAGACGCCAGACGCTGTGATACAGCTTGCAGCCGTAGAATACCACGATCGTCGAGGCGATCCAGTAAGGCATGGACCACATATACCCTTCCAGGTACTCTCTGGGGATAAGGGAATACAGGAAGTCAAACCTTAGAATCAAGGCCATCATATAGGATACCAGGATGATCAGGCAGTCCAGAAATGCGATCAGGAATGCCTTGTGTACCCAGGTAAATTCTGGTCTCCCTATCTGCTTAGCCATGATTCTTCCTAAGCCTTTCCTGGATGTTCCGGCTGTTTCTTTTCAGGAAGATGATCCCCCCAACGATCAATGCTCCTGCCGCTGCTGCCAACGCCCTTCCGGGATCGATCATAGCGACCGATGCCAGTGCAAGTCCAATGTGTTCCATAGTGTTTCCTCTTTTCTTCTTCGCGCAATTTATCCTTACTATAACTTACAGAGAAACCTTAGTTTCCTTCCAGTACCTGGTTCATTCGTCTGGAGAGATCTCCGACGATGGCCTCGTCCGGCCACATCACATAGAGAAGCTGTGCTCCGGAAGAATAGCAGGCCTGGCTGTCTCCTGTGCCTGACACTGCCGCGGACTCGATGGTCCAAGACGCGCCGTCAGACAGCTGCATGTTGATGAATTTGGCCATTTCGTCCTGCGTCATGTTGGTCTGCACACAACTGCTAACCTCTGCCAGGACCTGATTCGCGCTGGTCAGGATGGCCGGAGACATGGCCTTTTGCAGGATGGCGGTCAGGACCGCTTCCTGGTTCTTTCCTCTCTGATTGTCTCCGCTCTGGAAGCTGTAGCGTTCTCTGGAGAAGGCCAGCGCAGCCTTCCCGTCCAGGCTGTTGATTCCCTGCTTGAAATCATAACCGCCCGCGCTGAACGCGTATTCGGAATTTACATCCACGCCGCCCAGGGCGTCCACAATGGTAATAAGGGATGTAAAGTTGACTCTTGCATAGTAGCTGATGTCAATGCCGTACAGGTTCTCCAGGGTAGCCATGGATGCGTCTACTCCGTAGATACCGGCATGGGTCAGCTTGTCCCGCTGTTCACCGGAGATGCCCGGGATGGTCACATAATAATCTCTGGGCGTTGTGGTGAGCAGGATCTTCTTGGTGTTCGGATTCACCGTCATAATGATATTGACGTCGCTGCGGCTGTTGGTGGTAATCGGTCCGGACACGTCTATTCCGCTGATGTATACATTAAACGGTTCTTCTACATTGGTTTCTTCCTGTTCGATCGGCGTCTCGATCCCGTACTGGTACAGAATCTTGATCTGATCGGTATAGCCTTCAATGCTTTCCTCGATGATGCCGTTGAATGCCTCGTTATAGATGGCAGCCTCCACCTGACCGGACAACAGTGCGTTTGCCAGGTCGGTCACGGTTCCATACTCGGTCAGATTCAGTTCTCTTCCGACCACCTTTTCCACATCGTCCATCATCATCTGATTATTTTTCTGATCTGTAGCGGTCTGGTAGCCGAAGCGGTAGTTGCCTGCATCCAGAATGCTTTCCGCAGGATCGCTGGCCTTTACGACAACGATCATATTATCGGTCTTATAAGTGGCGCCTCCCACTTCTTCCATGGTTTTTTGCACCCTTAGGAAATAAACGATTCCTATTGCCAGTACGATACTGACCAGGATACTGATCACCATGCCCAGATATTTGGATTTATTCTTTACATACTGCAGGCAGAAGGTGACGGCGAAAAGCAGAAACAGACCTCCGCCAAGCAGCGCCAGGTAGAGCCCCGGCAGCATGCCGCTGTTCCAGAGAATGATCAGGAATGCGGCGGACAGGATCAGCTGGATCATGGTGATCAGCTTACCCGGCATATTGTTATTCTTACTTTTTTTCGACTGGTTCTTTGACGCATGTGAATGCTGATGTTCCATCTTCACTCTTCCTTTTCTATTGTACGATCAGCGTAAAGTTCAGCGGATCGGAGGTGTTTCCGGAGGTATCGGTCACAAAGTACTGGATCACATAAGTTCCCGGCACATTGGTGTCGTAGATGCCGTTGGCGCTGATGCGCTGATACAGGGTATCCCGGCTGTCCACATCGTCCACAGCGTCTTTGACCACGCTCATGGGATCAAAAGAAGTCCCCACCGGAATGGTCGTCTCTGTCGCGGTAAGAGCCAGCGCCGGACGCTGTCCGTTCGGCTGCAGCGGCTGCTCCTGCTGTTGCTGCTGTTGCTGCTGGGCAAGGGCTTCCTGCTGTTGCTGCTGGGCAAGAGCTTCCTGCTCTGCCTGTGCGTCCTGCTCCGTCTGACCATCTGTCTGAGTCTGATCTGTGCCGCTGGCCGGATAATACTCGATGGTACGCTTTCCTGTACCTACGTTGTTGCTTTTGTCCATTACGCCATAATAGACGATGGCACTGTTCTCCCCGGTCTGCTGGATCCGGTCGACAAATACCTGATCCGTCAGATCTCCGTCTTTGTTATCCTCAGCTGTTACGCCTTCCATCAGTACCGAGTAGTCTTCTCCCTCGGTATAGCTGATATCTGCTTTTTTTACTGTTATCTCCGGCGCCTGTCTGTCGCGCCCCATATACACCAGCGCTCCGGCCACTGCAAAGATCAGGCAGCCTGCCGCCAGAGCCAGGATTACTAACCGCTGTTTCATCCTTACTGTCCTCTCCTATTCTTCCCCGTAGGACCCATAGTATTTTCCATAATATTTTCCGTAATACTTGTTCTGTTTCATATTAACTTTGTTCAGCACCACTCCCAGGATCGGGCATCCGGCTTTTTCCAGCTGATCCTTCACTGTGCGGGCGAATTTATAGCTGATGGTGGACGCCGCGATGACCAGCACGGACGCGTCGCAGTGCTTGGCGATGATCGCCGCGTCGATGACGCTTCCAAGCGGAGGCGCGTCAATGATCACATAATCATAGGCCTGTCTGGCCCCGTCCAGCATCGCCTCAAACCGGTGATTGCCAAGAAGTTCCGCCGGGTTGGGCGGCACCACGCCTGCCAGGATCACGGACAGTCCCGGTGTCTGGGTCTTGCAGACCACATCCTTTAACTCTGCCTGCCCGGAAAGGAAATGGCTTAAGCCATTCAGCTTTCCCGTGATCTTGTGGCGTCCGATGATCACGGACTTCCGAAGATCCGCGTCTATGAAGAGCACCTTTTTCTCTCCCTCTGCCAGCGACGCCGCAAGCGACAGGGACACCGTACTCTTTCCTTCGTCCGGCGTACAGCTGGTGAATACGATCACCTGCTTGTCTGATCCGGAAAACTCGATATTGGTCCGGAGGGTCTTATAGGCCTCATTGCTCCGATAGTCTTTGGTCAGGTTGTTTAATTCAATTTCCTGCATCTATAGTATCTCCTTTATCCAACATTCCTCTGGTCTATCTCTTCAGATTTCTCATCATCTGTTTTTCCGGGATCCTTTTGACTTTCTTGCCCTTCTTCACGCCCTCGCTAAGAGGTATGGAGGTCAGGGTATTTAATCCCAGATAATGTTCAACGTCGTCCGGCGTCTTGATGGTGTCGTCCAGCACAAAGATCAGCACGATCACGCCCATGGCAAGCACCAGTCCCAGCAGCGCGCCGATGGCAATGTTTCTGGGCAGGCTCGGAGAAGAGGGAGTGGAAGGAAGGTTTCCTTCCTCCACCGTATTTACGGCGTCTGCGTCCATAATCTCCGTGATCTGGATGCTGACGGAATCCCGGACTGCGTCCGCGATCTCCTTGGCTTCTTTGGGATCTTCACTCTCTACGCTGATATTCAGGATACGGGTACCCTCCGGCGTCTCTACAGAGATCATATCCTGAAGATCTTCCGGCTCCATATCCAGGTTCAGCACTGCGATCACCTGCTCCAGGACCGGCCGGCTGGTCACCAGTTCCATGTAGTCCTGGGTCAGCTGTGTACCGGTCTGCAAGTCGTTATATGTAACGCCCGCATTGCTGTCAGAGCGGCTTAACACATACACCTTGGTTTCTGATGTATACATGGGGGTGATCAGAAGATTGGTCCCCACAAAGGCGATCAGCGCCCCCAGCACACCTGCCATCAGTATGATGTGCAGCTTTGACCACAGAGCGATAAACAGCTCTGTCAGATCTATGGTGATTTCGTCATTGTCCATTTCCTGAGTCATTAATCTTTCTTGATTCATCTTACTCTATTTCCTTCCTCAGCATCTTCTTTGCGTTATCGTAAAATATTTTTCTGGCGTATTCGTCGCCGTATTTTTTTCTGACATGTTCGGAAGCCTTCCGCATACGGGGCGCCCGCGTCCTGCAGCTGTGGGCGTCTGTACCCACACAAAAAACAAGGTCTTCATCCATCAGATATTTGACAAATTTTTTGACCTTGCGTCCGCTGTCTCCGGTGATACTTCCTGCATTGACCTGGATCAGTATCCCCATATCTCCGATCTGCTCGGCCAGCTCCGGCGAGTCAGTCAGGCAGCTGTAGCGCTCTGCGTGAGCCAGGATCACTTCGTATCCTTCCATCTGCAGCTGTTGCAGGCTCTGCTTGATATAAGCAAATGGTTCCGAGGGTGAAAACTCCACCAGCACATAGTTGCGCCGGTTCATTGTCAGAACCCGTCCTTCCTTCAGCTTGTCCGGAATGTCCTGACCAAAAAAAATTTCCGTCCCAAGATATATACGGAAATGTTCGTCGATTTCGTGAGCGGCGTCCCGCAATATGGCAGCCTGTCTCCGCAACACTTCCGGTGGTTCTTTTCCGCGTCTGGGGTGATGATGTGGAGTGGCTATGATGCAGCGGATTCCCTCACTGTATGCAATTTTCAGCATTTCTTTCATTTCGTCCACATCTTTTGCACCGTCGTCGACTCCCGGCAATATGTGGCAATGCATATCTATACAGTCCATACTGGTTCTTCTCCTGCCTTTTTTACCCGGCTTCTCCGGGCGGCTGTTCTTTACACTTAACTCATATTACCACTCGCATACCAGAAAGTCAATTCCATAAATGCAAACTGATTTTATCATTTATTGGTACTGTTGTCAATTTAAACCATCTTTTTGATAATGCAATGTCACGATAATTATTTTACGATACAAGGGAATAAATAAGAGGAGAGTTTGCATGATCGGCGATCGAATCAAACATTTACGAAACGCCTGCCAGATGACGCAGGCGGACCTGGCTAAAAAACTGAATATTTCGCGCAGCAGTGTCAATGCCTGGGAAATGGGATTTTCCTGCCCTTCTACCCTTTATCTGGTAGAACTTTCCCGTCTGTTTCATGTCTCCACAGATTATCTGCTCGGAGTAGAATCCGGCAGCACCATTGACACCTCCGGAATCACAGAGCGGGAGTATCAGCTGGTCTTTGAACTGGTTCAATACTTCCGCTCTGGTCATTAATCTGTTAAGTTTTTAAGATATAGGATCTTAGAAGATCAGCTCCATGCGGGTGCCTTTCCCCACCTTGCTCTCTACCTGGATGCGGGCGCCGTGCATGATGGCGCCGTGTTTGACGATAGACAAGCCCAGGCCGGTGCCTCCGGTTTCTTTGGAATGGCTTTTGTCTACCCGGTAGAACCGCTCAAAGATCCGATCCTGCTGATCTTCCGGGATGCCGATACCGGTGTCTGTGACGATGATCTTCTTTCCCTGGAGGGTATCCCCCACCCAGACGCTGACCGATCCGCCCCGGCGGTTGTATTTGATAGCGTTTTCACAGATATTGTATACCATCTCGTCCAGGATCTGGCGCACGCCGTGATAGATCACATTTTCTCCGGTAACTTCCACATGTACGGCCCGTCTCTCTGCCTGTGGAGACAGGCGGCTGACGATCTTCCGGGTCAGATCATAGAGATCCACATCTTCTTTTTCTATCTCGATCTCTCCTTCGTCCAGCTTGGACAGTTTGATGATGTCCTCCACCAGAGTGATCAGACGACTGGCCTCGTTGTAAATGCGTTCCGCAAAGCCTTTCATATCCTCCGGTTTTACCAGTCCGTTCTTCATGATCTCCGCATAGCCGGAAATGGAAGTCAGGGGAGTCTTCAGCTCATGGGATACATTGGCGGAAAACTCTTTTCGCATATCCGCAATGGCGTCTTTTTGTTTGTTCTGTTCATCGATTCTTTTCAGCAATGGCGTTAATTCCTCATACATCTCATTCTCCAAAGGAATATTTAAGTCCAGTTCATTGATGGGCCGGATCAGTCTTCTGACCTGCCACCTGGAAAGAAGGGCGGCAAGAACCAGCATACAGACGCCGATCACGCCCATGCCGGGCAGGACCTCCACAGCGGTCCGGAAGGCCGTGTCCATGGTCTTGGAGACCCGCAGGATGCTGCCGTCAGAAAGCTGCACGGCGTAGTAGTACATTTCTTCATTCAGGGTGTCGGAGCGGCGCACGTTGCTGCCCGTACCGTCCCGGATGGCTTCCCTGACCTCCGGCCTGCCGGCGTGATTTTCCAGATCCGCCTCATAGGCCTGGTCGGAATCATAAAGGACCTCTCCCTGCTCTGTGATCAAGGTGATCCGGGTGTCTTTATCTGCGGCGTCCAGCTCTGTCAGATAGCCCTGCCCGCTGATCTCGATGGCAGCCCGGATGTAACCGGCTTCCTGACGCACTTCCTTTTCCATCACGTCTACCGTCTGGCGGTAGACCAGCAGTGTGGTCACGGCGTAGGCGATGGCCAGGGTGACCAGGATGATCAGTATCATATTTTTCTGGATTTTTGTCTGCAGCCTCATCCGCTGTTCTCCTGTTCGTCTCTTTTATTCGCTCATCCGGTAGCCCACGCCCCGGACGGTCTCGATCATTTCCCCGCAGCTTCCAAGCTTCTGGCGCAGGGTCCGCACGTGGACGTCTACGGTGCGGGTCTCGCCGTCAAAGTCATAGCCCCAGATGTCTTCCAGAAGGCAGTCTCTGGTCATGACAATGCCCCGGTTCTTCATCAGCCGCTTTAGCAGCTCGTATTCTTTGAGGGTCAGGTTTACCACTTCTCCATCGGCTGTGACCTCGTGTTTTCTGGTGTTGATCTCGATGCCGCCTGCGCGGATCACATCCTGGGGATCCTGGGACTCTTTTTTGGTGCGCCTTAAGACCGCCTTGATCCTGGAGACCAGTTCCATCATGCCAAAGGGTTTGGTCACGTAGTCGTCGGCTCCTAAGTCCAGGCCTTTGACCTTATCGTATTCCGCGCCTTTTGCGGTCACCATGATCACCGGGATCTCCCGGGTCTTGGGGGAAGATTTTAACCGCCCAAGAAGCTCCAGTCCGTCCTCGCCGGGGAGCATGATATCCATCAGCACCAGCTCCGGGGTCTCCAGAGCCAGGGCTTCTAAAAATTCTTTTCCATCCTCAAAACCACGCGCCTTAAAGCCCGTGGTTTCCAGTGTGTATACGACAAGTTCCCGGATGTTGCTGTCATCTTCTACACAAAATATCATTTGGTTTCTCCTTGTTCTACTCTATACCTGGCTGTCCTTGTGGATGCCTGTGATGGAGAATTCCACCCACTCCGCGATATTGGTGGCGTGGTCTCCGATACGCTCCAGGTATTTGGCAGCCATGATAAGGTCGATGGCTTCTTTTCCCTGGTCGCCTTTATTTTCTGCGATAGACTCGATCAGTTCTCTCTTGGTATCCTCAAACATCAGATCCACATCATCGTCTGCTCCCATCACCTTACGGCAAAGCTCCAGATCTTTTTCTACATAAGAAGTTACGCTGTCTCTTACCATCTTTGCCACAGCTTCCGACATGGCTCCGATCTTCTTCAGATCCGGTACTTCGGATTTTTTCTCGGAAATAATGATCTCGGCGATGTCGCTTGCCTGATCGCCGATCCGCTCCATATCCGTGATCATCTTAAGAGCCGCGGAGATCTGGCGAAGATCTCTTGCCACCGGCTGCTGCTGCAGGAGAAGCTTTAAGCACAGTCTCTCGATGTCCTTTTCCATCTGATCGATCTCCTGATCGGCGTCGATCACATGCTTTGCCTCTTCGATGCTGCCTTTCTGCAGAGCCTTGGTGGCTCGGTTGATGGCCAGCTCGCACAATTCTCCCATGTGGATCAGCTGTTCATTTAACAAGCCCAGCTGCATATCAAATTTATTACGCATAATTTAACCGAACCTCCCTGTGATATAATCTTCTGTTCTCTTATCTGACGGTATGGAGAATAATTTTTCTGTGTCATTATACTCTACCACTTCGCCCAGAAGGAAGAAGGCGGTATTGTCGGACACACGGACTGCCTGCTGCATGTTGTGCGTTACCATGACAATAGTATAATCTTTTTTCAGCTCCATCGCAAGGTCTTCGATCTTGGATGTGGAGATGGGGTCAAGGGCCGAGGTAGGTTCGTCCATCAGAAGGACTTCCGGCTGTACGGCCAGGGCTCTGGCAATGCAGAGTCTCTGCTGCTGCCCGCCGGACATGCCAAGGGCGCTTTTTTTCAGCCGGTCCTTGCACTCGTCCCAGATGGCCGCGTCGCGTAAAGACTTCTCCACGATCTCGTCCAGCTTTGCCTTGGAGTGGATGCCGTGGGTCCTGGGACCGTAGGCGATGTTATCGTAAATGCTCATGGGAAACGGATTGGGTTTCTGGAATACCATTCCCACCCGTTTTCTTAACAGGTTGACGTCAATTTCTTTGAAAATATCTTTTCCGTCCAGAAGGATATCGCCTTCAATGCGGCAGCCTTCCACCAGATCGTTCATCCGGTTGATGGATTTTAACAGTGTGGACTTTCCGCATCCGGAAGGCCCGATAAATGCTGTGATCTTATGCTCTTCGATCTCCAGATTTACGTCTTTGAGCGCCTTGAAGTCGCTGTAATACAAATCCAGATTCTTAATGCTTATTTTTGACATGGTTCTTCCTCTCTACGCTTTCGTTAATCTCTTTGCCACAACGCCGGACAGGGTATTGATCCCTACCACCAGCACCAGCAGGATGACTGCGGTTGCATAGGCCTGATCCATGTACAGACCTTCACTTGCCAGGTTGTACATGTGGACCGCCAGGGTACGTCCGGAGCTTAATACGCTGCTTGGGAAGTCAGCTACGGTTCCCGCCGTATAGATCAGCGCCGCTGTCTCTCCTACGATACGGCCGATGGCCAGGATGACGCCGGCCAGGATACCAGGCACTGCAGACGGCAGTACGATGCGGAATACGGTACGCAGTTTTCCTGCACCCAGTCCGAAACTTCCTTCCCGGTAAGAATCCGGCACAGCCTTTAAGGCCTCCTCAGTGCTTCGCATGATCAGCGGGAGCACCATGATGGACAGGGTAAAGGCGCCGGCCAGGATGGAGAAGCCCCATCCACAGGTCGTTACAAAGAACAACATTCCGAACAGTCCGTATACGATGGACGGGATTCCCTGCAGCGTCTCCGTGGTCAGACGGATCACTTCTACGAACTTATTTCCACGTTTTGCATATTCTACCAGGAAGATGGCAGAAAAGATTCCGAATGGAACGGCGATCACCAGTGACAATGCGGTCATGATCACGGTATTGGCAAGCGCCGGCATCAGCGATGCATTTTCCGAGGAGTACTCCAGGGAAAAGAGTGACGGCTGAATATACGGCACGCCGTGGATCAGGATGTAGGCGATCAGGAAGATCAACACTGCAAATGTGATGATCGCTGCTAACATGACCAGGAGCATGACGATCAATGATCCCGGAGTTCTGGTATAACTTTTCAGCTTCTGTCCCAGCGTAACTTCGTTGCTGGCCGGGCGGCGGCTGTCTTTGGTTGTATTACTCACGGCTCTTGTCCCCCCTGTTCAGTAGTGCTACGCAGAAATTGATGATCAGGATGAATACGAACAGCACCACGCCTGTGGCGATCAGCGCCTCTCTGTGGAGATCTGTGGCATATCCCATCTCAATCACGATGTTTGCGGTCAGTGTCCGGACGCCTTTGAAAAGTCCCTGGGGCATCCAGGTCTGGTTGCCGGCCACCATGATGACGGCCATGGTCTCGCCGATGGCGCGGCCTACGCCAAGAACGATGGCTGCTACGGTACCGGATTTGGCCGCCGGGAGAACGACCCGGAAGATGGCCCGTTCGTGGGTGGCGCCCAGGGCTACCGCGCCTTCATAATACTGGCCCGGCACGGCCCGCAGGGCGGATTCGGTCAGCCCGATAATGGTAGGCAGGATCATCATTCCCAGGATTAATGAAGCGGTCAGCATGCTGCTTCCATTTCCTCCGAATCCCAGATCTCTGCCCAGCTGGCGCACTAGCGGCACCAGCACCACCAGGCCGAAGAAACCATACACAACGGAAGGAATGCCGGCCAGAAGTTCAGTGGCGGTTTTCAGTGGTTTGTATATCTGTTTCGGACAGTAGAACGCCATGAATACGGCGGTCAGGATGCCGATCGGGACGCCGATGACGATGGCGCCCGCTGTTACGTACAGGCTGCCTACGATCATCGGGAGGATCCCGTAAATGTCATTGTTCGGCTTCCACATGGTGCCGGTCAGGAATTCCACGAATCCGATCTCTGACATGGCAGGGAGACCATTTGCAAATAAGAAGAAGCAAATGAGAGCTACCGCCAGCACCGAAGCGCAGGCGGCAATGAAGAACACTCCCCGCATGAATTTTTCAGTCCATGCATTTGATTTCATATTACTCTACTACCTCATCCCATGTAAGTGCTTCGCCAGTGTAGATGGATTTTACCTGGTCGCTGCTAAGTTCGTCTGTCGGGTTATTGTTGTTGACAACAACTGCGATACCGTCGGTTGCGATCACCTGTGCCTCCAGGCCGCCTGCGATCTCTTCATCCTTGACTTCTCTGGAAGCCATGCCGATATCATAAGCTCCGCTGATGGCAGACTCCATACCTGTGGTCGAATCTGTGGTCTGAAGCTCGATCTCTGCGTTCGGATTTACCTCTGCGTAAGCTTCGATCAGTTTCTCCATCAGAGGAGATACAGAAGAAGATCCGCCTACCACTGCTTTTCCTTCCGGAGCCTCGCCTGCGTATGCTTCTGCTCCGTCAAGCGGGATATAGCCTTCTGCAGTTACCACTTCCTGTCCTTCCTGGCTCATGATAAATGTGATAAAGTCATCTGCCACCGGATTGTTGAGGTCGGACTTTGTGGCAATGTTGAACGGACGGGATACTTTGTAGTCACCGCTCTTGATGTTGTCCGCAGTTGCCTCTGCGCCGTCGATCTTCAGAGCCTTTACGCTGTCGTCCAGAGTTCCAAGAGAAACATAGCCGATGGCATATTCATCGCCGGCCACAGTCGTCATCATAACAGAAGTACTGTTGGTGATCTGCGCGCCCTCTGTGGTCATGTCCACCTTCTCGCCGTTCACTTCCTCTTCAATGCCGAACAGCTCGATGAACGCGCCTCTGGTACCGGATCCGTCCTCACGGGAAACGATGGTAATGTCCATGCTGGAATCCCAGTCTCCGCTTGCTTCTCCTTCAGCCGCTGCATCTGTGCCTTCCGCAGAAGTATCTTCCTCAGAAGAACCACCGCATCCGACTGCCATGCTTGCAACCATACCAAGTGCTGCCATAACTGCAATAAACTTTTTCAATTTCATAATCCTAATCTCCTTTGTCGTTTTAGAATTTGTTTAGCTTCTTCACAAGACACATCATACGAAAGGAATGTAAAATCTGAAACGGGCTGAATGTTAAATTTATGTAAAATGGGACGTAGACCTTTTGCAAAGGTCTACGTCCCAAATTGCGTTTTGCCCTGTACCTTTTTGAATTTTACCCTGTACCCGAATGGATCACAGCCGCTTTTCAAAGTTGCCGTCTACCGAGCATCCTTCGGTAAAGATCATGAATGCGTGTGGATCGATGCTGTGTACGATCTGTTTGATCTGGTTGACTTCGTACTTGGAGATCATGACGAAGAGGATATAAGATGTCTTATTGGTGTATGCGCCTTCTCCGTCCCAATTGGTGACGCCCCGGCCGGTCTGTTCCATGATGGCTTTGGAGATGCCGGTTTTTTTGGTGAAGATCATAACGCTGGTGTTGATGTTCTGGATATGTACCCTGTCGATGGCGATGGAGAGTACTGTCGCGTAGATCAGGGAGTATACCACGATCTCTATATTAAATAGGAAGAGACAGATGCCGTATACCATAAAATTCATCAGAATGTTGATCTTGCCCACGCTGAAATTGGGCCATTTTTTGGAGCAGCATACGCCGATGATGTCCTGGCCGCCGCCGGAGCTTCTGCCTCTTAGGATCAGGCCGGTTCCGGTTCCCGCTACGATGCCGCCGGTGATACAGGCGGTCAGATAATCGCTGATGATGGGCTCGGAAGGGATCGGCACCAGCATCATAAAAATACTCTGGATGGCTACGGTTATCAGGGTTTTTACGGCAAAAGGACGCCCCATGACCCGATATCCCAGGTAAAACAGCGGAATATTCATAATGAAGTAAATGGTACCGGCAAGATCGGTGCCTGCCGGCACAGGTACATGCAGGAAATCAACGATGAACGTCCGGATCAGCTGCGCGATACCCATAAAGCCTCCGTTGTAGAGGCTTAAGGGTACAATGATCAGATTGACTCCCAATGCAAACAGCAGGCTTCCCACCAGGGAATATAATGCCTGGATCAGCCCGGTTTTTCTCTTAGCATCTAAATTTTTCCACATGTCTCTTCCCTTTCTCTTCCCGATTCCTCATTCTTTCCCGGATTCCTTTCCCGGATTCCTCCCCGGGTTTTTCTTCCTGATTCCTTGTTCTGACTGTTCGCTGCGCCAGGTCTCTACTGACTGACATGCCGTCTTCTTAGCTTTTTCTTTTCCGACTCCTGCTCCTCCAGACATTTCTGGATCGCCTCGTTCAGGGACAGCATCTTTTCGTCCAGAGACGATACCATCTCCGCACATTCCCGCAGATCCCGGCTGATATACTCTGGAGCGTTGCCCTCAAATTTGTAGTAAATCTTATGTTCCAGACTTGCCCAAAAATCCATGGCAATGGTCCGGATCTGGATCTCTACTTTGGTGTCCACCACGCTGTCTGACAGAAAAATCGGCACAGACACCAGCATATGGTAGCTCTTATAACCGCTCTCTTTTGGGTTTTTTATGTAATCTTTGATCGAAAGCACCTTCAGATCGCTCTGATTTCCGATCATCTCGGCCAGCTGGTAAATGTCTGACGTAAAAGAACAGATCAGCCGTACCCCGGCGATATCATTGACATATTTCACCATATTTTCAATGGAAATCTCATATCCGTTCTTCCGCAGCTTCTTTACAATACTCTCCGGAGTCTTGATCCGCGTCTTGATATGCTCTATAGGATTGTACTGATGGACATGCTGAAATTCGTCGTTTAAGATCTCCAGCTTGGTTCCGATCTCCTTTAACGCCGAAGTATACAGAAACATTATGGTCTTCCAGCTATCCACATCTTCATAGTTCTTGATCGCATTTTCCAGGCTCACTGATCATCTCTCCTCTACCATACATCACATGCGATTCCTTTCACTTCCCCGCCAAGCAGGAGCTAATCGCATCACATGCGATTAGTATACCACACGCGCATATATGTGTCATGGTTTTCATACTTATTTTATAAATATATCCGTCCTTTGTTGCACTAATATTCAATTCCCTCCCGGGCGGATATTCCTTTGTCGTAGGGATGTCTGATCTTGGTCATGAGGGTGGCGTAGTCCGCTGTTTTCAGGATCCGGTCCGATACCGTATGTCCGGTCAGGATGACCTCCAGCCCTCTTGGCTTGTGCTCCAGGAAGCTTACCAGCTTTTCTTCGCTTAAGACCCCAAGCTGCACGGCGCAGAGCGCTTCATCCAGGAAAAGGAGGTCAAAAGGCGAACAGAATTTGACGATCTCGTCCAGCGCTTTGTTGTTATAATGCCGAAGCTCCGTCTTTTCCCGGCTGTTCATATGGCTGACGAACTTGATCTGCTCCCTTCCCGGCAGACAGGTCACCGTATTCATCTGCTCCAGAACTTTACGCTCGCTGGAAGTATTATCTTTTAAGAACTGAAACACCAGCACCTGAAGGCCCGCGCCTGCCGCGCGGATCACCTGTCCCACTGCCGCCGTTGTCTTTCCTTTTCCGTCTCCGTAATATAGATGGATCCTCCCGGTTCCCAGCATATCTCTTCCTCCTGCTCTTTCCCATTGCAAAAATGTCTTTGCGTTTCTTTTTCTTTCTTCCCAGAATCTATTATAATAAGAAGAAATTATATAGTAAAGTTTTAATCTGTCAAAAATTGGGCTTTACATGCTCTCCCAAACTTCCTATACTGTGATTATCCGGATAGCTTCACAGAAGGAGGATGTGTATGTTTCGTTTATGGGGAAAAGAATTTAAAGAAAACCGGCTGCTTCGGGATACGGTCGTCTGTGATGATTCCGACGACACCCGGACCCATAAGGTCTTTCGCGCTCTGGATGAGATCTGCTATGAATTTGACTTGAGCAAGCCGATCTGGCTGGATTCCACGATCGAAGAATTTCAGAGACATTCCAAAGCCCGTTTCACCCAGGACCATTTTGTAGATTCCATTGATTTTGATTACCTGGAGATCCAGGTCATTGAAGAATAACATGGGCGCGCCATTTTTTATTGACGCCTTCTTTGATAACTTCTTTGACGGCCTTTGGATGACCGGATATGAAAAAGTCCCGTAAATACGGGACTTTTTAAGAGCAGATGACGGGAGTCGAACCCGCCTCCCCAGCTTGGGAAGCTGGTGTTCTACCGATGAACTACATCTGCATGAAAAATATTATAATACATTTGCCCCAAAAAAGCAAATACAATCAGCAGATTTCTCATCGATTTCTCATCAATTTCTCATCGAAGTTCTCCCGGAACTTCTCAGCGGATTTCTTTTACTGCGCTGATCTGATCTATCCGCAGGATCTTTTGCACCTTCTTCTTTTTTTCCATACATTCCAGTTCCATCCATTCCTCATCCAGATCCGTTAAGATTCCTTTCTGGCTGTGGATGATATCAATAGAAAACATGGGGGTTTTTACAGTGATCTCTATCGTCCTTCCCAGGTATTCCGGCAGGACCGCTCCCCAGCTCTCCCCCGGATCTTCTGCCGGATTTTTCTTTTTTTCTTCCCGTTTTTCCAGATAAGTGACCAGCCCGTAGACGGCAAATCCCAGGCATATGATTGCAAGAAACAAAAAAACTGTCATGTTGTTCATTCTCCCTCTACCTCCATGGCCGCTCCGGTCAGCAGCCGGGTCTCGATCTGCCTTGTTACGGTTTCCTTCTGAAATAATTTCCCATCTTTGTTTCTTTCATAGGAGATTTTGCTCCACACATTTCCGGCTTCCAAAAACTGCACGTCCCCATTTCCGATCAGTCCGTCTATCACTGCATCCATCACAGCAGATTCCTCGTCGGCAAATTCCAGGCGGCAGGATCTGCCTTCTAATTTTCGCAGAACGTGCAGATCTTTTTCCGGCTGTTCCAGGAAAAGATCCTTTTGCAGCCCTGCAAGCCCTGCAAGCTCGTCAAGACTGATCCCGTAAAGCCACGCCAGCTCTGCCGCCTTGTCAAGAGGAGGCGCGCCCTGACCTGTTTCCCAGTTGGAAATGGTCTGCCTGGTGACGTTTATTTTTTCAGCCACTTCCTGCTGACTGTATCCATTTTTCTTGCGGAGTCGGATCAGCCGCTCTCCCAACATATGTTTATCCATGCTCTGCTTCCCTTCTGCGCCGTGTTTTCTTTTATTTAGCATAGCATAACTGTATCCGGTATTTCCAGCAAATAAGCCTGGAACTTCCGCAAATATTTTTGCAGTCTTTGCAATCCCCCGCATTTCGTGGTACATTTAGTTACAATGACAGGTTTTTTATCCGGAAACAAAAAGGAGGTATTCCTATGATTTCTGCCATCGGCTTAAATGTAAACGCATTAAAAAAAGAACCGTTCTCCGGTTCTCATCAGGGTATGCGCTATTATCTGCGCGCAAAGGACGACGTCCTTACTGTATTCCTCTATCCGGAGCCCTGGTCTTTTGAACGGACTCCGGATGAGGATAAGATCCAGAAAGAATTTCCTTTTACACAGGACGGGCTTGCAGAAGCCCTCGCCTGGATCGAACAGTCCTATACCGAACAACAGGCCTTCTGGAACCGGCGCCGGGAGGACCGGATGCATCTGATCCTTTAAGCGTTCTTTTCCAGCACTTCCTCCGCAATGTTGCGGGCATGGTCTGAGATTCTCTCCAGGCAGACCAGAGTATCCAGATATACCACGCCGGCTTCTGCCTGACACTGATTGCTGGCCAGCCGTTTGATGTGCTTATTCCGCAGGCTGATCTCCAGGTTGTCTGCCTGGGTCTCTTTTTCAATGACTTTGAGCGCCATGGCATGATCTTTGTCCACAAATGCCTTAAGCGCATACCGATTAGCTGTCTGTGCAGACCTCCAGCATTTCTTTGATCTGTTCTGTGCCGATCTCTGAAAATGAGGCCTTTTTCTCGTGAAGGGTCTCTGCAAATTCAGATATATTTTCGCAGTAGTCGCTGATCCTCTCCATATCGGAAATGATCTGAAGCAGATGCGCGATGTCCTGATGCTCTTTTTCGCTGATCTGCAAAGCGCCCAGTTTAATGGCATAGTTGGTGATGCCGGCGCTCAGCCGGTCTACCGTGGCTTCTTCTTCCTTCAGGAACTGGATATCGCTTTCTTTTAAGGTAAACAGCACATCTTTTGCCCAACCAGGGAATCTTCCACGATCTTACCCATACGGGCCACTTCATTGACCGTAGACTGAAGCGCAAGGCCGGGAGTCTGCAGTACACGCTCGTCCAGCTGTACCTGGCTTTCGTCCTTCTCGCTCTCTTCCACGCGGCCGATTTTTTTGGCCAGCTTGATGATCCAGTCAGATACCGGGAAGAGGAGGGACCGTGGTACAGATGTTAAATGCTGTGTGAACCACACTGATCTGGGTCTGATTGATCAGGCCGTCCGCCCATACCGGCTGGAAGATCTGGAAATAAAGGATGGCAAGGGTGCTGAAAAATAATGGTTCCTATGATGTTGAACAGCAGGTGCATCAGAGCCGCGGTCTTTGCCGTCCGCTTTGCTCCAAGGCTTGACAGGATCGCGGTAACACAGGTACCGATGTTCTGTCCCATGATAATGTAGATCGCCGCGCTGAAGGGCACCAGACCTGCCGCCGCCAGACTCTGCAGGATCCCCACGGATGCAGAGGAACTCTGAATAATGGCGGTAACCAGCGTGCCGGCAAGAATACCAAGCAGCGGGTTGTTCCCAAGGGTTACAAACAGGCTGGTAAAGCTTTCGGAATCCTGCAAAGGCTCTACAGCTGAGGACATGGTGGTAATCCCGATAAACAGAAGACCAAAGCCTACGATGATACTGGCAATTTCCCTGGAAGAGCGGCGCTTTCCAACCAGCCATCAGGATCACACCGGCCATCACCGCGATGGGCGCAAGTCTGGCCCGGACTTAAAAATTCGGCCCACTCCACAGAAGACACCAGCCAGCCGGTGACAGTGGTACCGATATTGGCTCCCATGATCACGCCCATAGCCTGGGTCAGATTCATGATACTTGCATTGACAAAACCAACCACCATAACTGTGGTGGCAGAAGAGCTCTGGATCACGGCGGTGATGCCGGCAACACGCGATTCTAGTGT